>JASFYX010000017.1:0-80529 GCA_045046885.1 Flavobacteriaceae bacterium | reverse complement strand
ATAATATGAATACCAGTACGTTCTGTGTAGATGTATGGTGCCATATTGGGGTCCCATTTACGCGTAATGTGTCCAAAGTGTACACCTGCGTCAATTAATTCTTTAATGTCAATTTTTTCTGTCATTTTTTAATTTAGTTTACGTTCCGTTAGGTAGCAATAAATAAGTAGTGTAATAATTACAGTCTTAATTATTTGGATGCTATACTAAACGATAACAGGTTATTTATTAATGTAACCAATATCTTAATTTTAACGTTTAGAGAATTGGTATTTTTTACGGGCTTTTTTCTGACCGAATTTTTTACGTTCAACCATTCTAGGATCTCTAGTAAGTAATCCTTCTGGTTTAAGAACGGCTTTATTTTCTTCGTCTATTTTTACTAAAGCTCTAGAAATAGCCAATCTAATAGCTTCGGCTTGACCGGTAACACCGCCGCCAAAAACATTTACTTTAATATCAAAAGCTGTTTTTGTTTTGGTTAGCGCTAAAGGTTGTTGTACTTTGTACTGTAAAGTTGCTGTAGAAAAATATTTTTTAAAATCTCTGTTGTTGACAGTAATTTTACCTTTACCATCTGAAAGATAAATACGTGCAACGGCTGTTTTACGTCTTCCTATTGTGTGAATTCTTTCCATTATCTAAGATCGTTTATGTTAATTACTTTAGGCTTTTGCGCCTCTTGTTTGTGCTCATTACCTACATATACATATAGGTTTCTAAATAACGCACTGCCTAATTTATTTTTAGGAAGCATGCCTTTTACAGCTTTTTCTACTAGACGTGTTGGGTCTTTGTCGAAGAGCTCTTGAGCAGTTAACGATCTTTGTCCTCCTGGATAGCCTGTGTGACGGATATAAGTCTTATCAGTCCATTTTTTTCCAGTTAGATTAATTTTCTCTGCGTTGATAACAATAACATTGTCACCACAATCAACGTGAGGTGTAAAATTGGTTTTGTACTTACCTCTAATTAGCATGGCGACTTTAGAAGCTAAACGACCCAATGAATGTCCGTCCGCATCAACTAATACCCACTCTTTATTGGCGGTTTCTTTGTTAGCCGATACTGTTTTGTAACTTAATGTGTTCAAACGATTAGTTTTTGTGATTAATAAATAATTTTATACCTTAAAAAAGGTGTGCAAAGATAATACTATTTATTAAGATAGCAAACAGTGTTTTAGATATAATTTTTGAAGAGATAATCTTATGCATTAGTGTCCGACTAAAGACATAAGACCGCTTCGCTGTAAGAACAAAGAATCAAGACTACATTGTAACTAATAGATAATATTCTAGTTAAAACTATAAGGCTAAATAATATGTATTTTTTTTAAGAGTAAAACAAGGTGTCAATTTTATAAAATCTCTAAAACACAACAAACACAATACTTTAGCAACTTGTTTAATTTTTTACTCGGACAGCAATAAATATTATGTCTTTTTGAAATCTATTTATAAAAATATTTTGATATTTTTAAGGCGTAAAGTGTAACAATGTAAGCAATAATAAGTCTTAACTATAAACCAATGTTAAACGAACTTGTTAAATGAAAAAATTACTTTCAATTGGAATATTATTTTTGTTAGTATTTCAAATGGCGAAGGCTCAAGATCAAAAAAAACCCATTCCAAAACGTATTTATACTACTAAAAGTATAAAAAATTTAAAAGCCCCTGTAATTGATGGTAAAACAGATGAACCTGTTTGGAATATTGTTGAGTGGAGTACAGATTTTATAGAAAATAGCCCCGATGAAAACACGCTACCTACTTATCAAACAGCCTTTAAAATAATTTATGACGCTAAATATTTATATGTAGCTATTCGTGCTTTTGATGCTGACCCCGATAAAATTGAAAAGCGTTTATCGCGTAGGGACGGGTTTGCAGGAGATAGGGTAAATGTTGTTTTTGATAGCTATTATGATAAAAGAACAGCTTTTTTATTTACAACTACGGCAGCCGGTGTAAAAGGTGACGAAATAGCCACAGATAATGGTAATAATATTGATGACAGTTGGAATCCTATTTGGTACACCAAAACCTCAATAGATGATAAAGGATGGCTAGCAGAAATGAAAATCCCGCTAAGTCAGTTGCGCTTTGGTAAAGCTAAAGAACAAGTTTGGGGTTTAAATGTTGTAAGACAAATTTTTAGAAAAGACGAAATGTCACTTTGGCAACGTGTCCCAAAAGATGCCCCCGGTTTTGTAAGTGAAGAAGGTGAATTAAGAGGGTTAATAGATTTAAAACCTCAAAAGCAATTGGAAATTCAGCCTTTTACGGTATTAGAGTACAAATCATTTCCTAAAGAAGCAGGAAATCCCTTTAGAGATGGTCAAGATTTTAATATAAATGCTGGGCTTGATGCCAAAATTGGTGTTACAAACGACTTGACTTTAGACTTAACCGTTAATCCTGATTTTGGGCAGGTAGAAGCCGATCCTTCGGCTATTACTTTAGACGGTTTCGAAATATTTTTTAGAGAACAACGTCCATTTTTTGTAGAAAATAAAAACATATTTGATTTTAATTTTGCCGATAGTCAAGATAATTTATTTTTTTCTAGGCGTATCGGGCGAAGCCCGCAAGGTTATCCCAATACAAGTGCGGGCGAATTTGTTAATCAGCCTCAAAATACCACAATTTTAGGAGCGGCTAAATTTAGTGGTAAAACAAAAGATGGTTGGAGTATAGGTGTTTTAGAAAGCTTAACGTCAAAAGAATATGCAGAAATTGATAATAGTGGTACAAGACGAAAAGAAATTGTTGAGCCGGAAACAAATTACTTTGTAGGACGATTACAAAAAGATTTTAACGACAAAAATAGTTATATAGGTGGTATTTTTACGGCTACAAACCGCAATCTTACTCCTAACTTAGATTTTTTAAGAAAAGCCGCTTATACAGGTGGATTAGATTTTAAACATCAGTGGAAAAACAGAAAATATTACGCCTTAGGCAATATTATTGTGAGTAAAGTAGAAGGGAGTAGAGAAGCTATTGAAAATACACAAAGGTCATTAACACATCTCTTTCAACGTGTTGATGCCGGACATGTATCTGTAGATCCTAATAAAACTTCACTTACAGGTACGGGCGGTAAATTTGAAATAGGTAAAGCCAGTGTGGGTCGTTGGACTTACGATGCCGGTTTTATTTGGCGTTCGCCCGAATTAGAATTAAACGATATAGGTTTTCTCCGTCAAGCGGATGATATGAAACAGTATCTTGATGTTTATTACCAGACACTAAAGCCTTTTGGGAGATTTAGAAGTATAAATGCCAATTTTCAACAGTTTACAACCTACGATTTTGACGGTAATTATAACCGGATGCAATACCAATTTTCTTTTAATACCACTTTTAAAAACAATTCTTGGTTAAGCACTGGATTTATGCATAAACCTAGAATTTATATAAATACAATATTAAGAGGCGGCCCTAGATTTAGATTCTCTAGAGAGAATGCCACTTGGTTTTTTTCGGGGACAAACTCTCAAAAAAAGTTTAAATTCAGAGCTGGTTTTGTCTATTCTCAAGCCAAGCAAAACAATTTTTCTCTTTTAAGGTTTGAAACAGGTTTTACGTATCAGCCTACCAATGCTTTAAGTGTTTCATTTAATCCCGAGTATTCTAAAAACCCCAACAAAACGCAATATGTAACAACAACCGATTTTAATGGAACAGCACGTTATATAAATGCCGAAATAGACCAACAAACATTAAGCGCTTCATTGCGTATAAATTATGCCATAAACCCGAATTTGACTATTCAATATTACGGACAGCCTTTTGTATTTAGAGCACGCTATAAGAATTTTAACTACATTACAAACCCTGTTGCTGATAATCTATACGATCGTTTTCATTTATATAACGATCAACAAATTTCTTTTGATGGGTCAAGTTATTTAATTGACGAAGATACAGATGGCAATACAGATTATACCATTGGGAATCCTGATTTATCTTTTGTCCAATTCCGTTCGAATTTGGTTTTACGATGGGAATACATACCGGGGTCAGAGATTTTTGTGGTATGGTCGCAAGGGAATACTGGCTTGCAAGACCCAACAGATACTTTATTTACGAGCTTAAATAATCAGTTTAAAGAAAAAGCCGAAAACACTTTTTTAATTAAAATGACGTATAGGTTTTTATAGAAATATTTAATCTGTACTTATAACCGGATTGGGATAAAAAGCCGCTATGGCAAACCAATAACTCACAACAGATCTAGCACCTTCTAAAATTTCGCCAGTTCTAGGGCCAGAAAGGGCTGTGCCAAAAGCATTCCAATTATTACCTTCGTCATCTGTAAAGAAAACTTCAGAATCGGTAAAACTAAAAGTAAAGGTTAAATCCTTTTGACTGTCATTTAAAACAAAAGAGTTGATAAGATTTTCATTGCCTACAACTAAATAATTAACACCTTCAAAAGTTTCTTTTAAAACTTTACCATCTGTAAAATTTTGAAAACGATACACTTTAGATGTCGTACAAGCTATAATGGCATAAACACGTTCTTTGTGTGGTAAGTCATTGTTTAAAGGATTTACAGCAAAAAGAAATAAATCTTGATTTGTTCTGTAATCGCCATACGGATATATATTATAAGGTCTATCGAAACCTGTTGTTGTTGTTAATACTTTTGTGTCTGGATAAAGTGTTTTCCACGTTTTCCAATCGGTTTCTACAACATTACTCAATGTTGGTTTTTCACCCAATACAGCGCCATTTACAGCTTGTAGTTTTAATTGAGACCAGTTGGTATCGGTACTTCTATCGTATAAAATCAAATTGTTATTATACAATAAACCTGATACGCCAAATGAAGTTGGCGAACCATTAGACTCACCGTTCCAAGCAAAAGCCGTACCTGTTAAAGGGCAGTAGTTTATAGCGACTGGTTCGCCATTAAATTTATCGTTTACAATTTCATGCCAGTTCATAATGGGGTAAGGATAAGCCTTTACTTCTCCATTTTTAACTATTCCCATAACCAAATCGTCATCTTTAAGTATAGTTGGATCAACACCACTAACATCTGTAAAAACAGGATTATCTATAGAAGGAATGCCATCTTTTCCGGGGCCGCCATCTTTAACTTCATCAACAGGTAGCAACCAACCATTTATAGCAGTAGATTGGTCATTACAACTTGTGTCGCTGCCTCCTGTAAGACCGCCAGATGTATCACCGCCTCCTGATGTGTCTCCACCACCTGATGTATCTCCACCTCCAGAGTTGTCTCCGCCATTCGTGTCACCGCCATTATTATCTATTGCGGTAACATTAGGTTTGTTTCCGCCACCGCAAGACAAAGCTATTGTTGCAGCAAATATTATTAAGAGAATTTTTTTCATAACGTTTATTTTAAATTAAGAACTTTTACTTTTGGTGTGATTTTAAATAGTATTCCTGTAGTTAGTCTGTATGTTGGTGTTAATTGCGTACCTACAACTGTACTGTGAATCGGTATTTCTGCTTTGACAGAATAAATTAAATTTGGGGTGATATTAATGCCTAAACTAGGAATCATATTTACCCATTTCCCACCTGTATTGTCAAAACCAACGCCTCCAACTTTATCTTGTTGTGCATTTCTGTATTTAAATGATATACCTGGGAAAATTTTGGTTTTTAAAGCTGAAAATTGATCTGAAACCCCTAAAAAAAACTGAAATTCATCGCCAAACTCGTAAGTTGAATCGCCAAAATAAGATTTATTAATGCCTGTTTGTCTGTAAATAAATCTTGTAAAGGCGTTAAATGTTGGCCTAAAATTAAAAGTCTTTGAAAATACAGACCAATAAATGACGTCCCAAGCATTACTACCTGGCTGTAAATCGGCATTTAGAGTGATACCGCGACTGCTTTTTTTGGTTGAAGACCCCAAAGGAACTTTTGTGCCAATGCCTAAATTTAAACTACTGTTTTCGGCTAATATATCTTTAAAGTTGTATTTAAATAAAAGCACAGCATCACCAATACCGGAGGTAACGTCTAGGTTTTCATTGCCAAATTGCGATATCAATCGGCGTTGGTTTACCCAGGTAAACAATGCTTCTACAGAAAATCTGTCAGAAATAGCATAATCGGCATTAACTAAAACAGAGTGTGTAATACGCAATCTAGAATTGTCGTCTAATTTGTTAGATTCAAAATTTAAGGTATTTAAATTATTGTAATCATACTGTAGACCAATTTGAGCCACACCTTTTGTAGCACTTGTTAAGCCAATACTGTTAGAAAGAGGAATACCGCCCGAACAACAAGTTTGCGCGTAAATAATTGATAAATTACTAAAAAGGACAATTATTAAGAGAAATTTAAACTTCATATTTTTACTTTGCTTAAATATAAAGTCGTAACGTTTTGTTCTCCTTACAAATTTAATGTGCCTCTAGCCAGTTATTTCCTGTACCAATATCAACGCTCAAAGGAATGCTTATTTTGTAGGCATTTTCCATTTCGTGTTTTATAATGGGTGTAATACTTTCAAGCTCATCTTTTAAAACATCAAAAACCAACTCATCGTGTACTTGTAAAAGCATCTTAGATTTAAAATTTTCATCTGCTAATCGCTTGTCAATATTAATCATAGCGATTTTAATGATATCGGCTGCTGAACCTTGAATTGGCGCATTTACAGCATTGCGTTCATCAGCAGAACGTACAATTGAATTTTGAGAATTTATATTTGTGAGGTAACGCCTACGTCCTAAAAGTGTTTCTACATAGCCATTGGTTCGTGCAAATTCAATTTGATTGGCAATATAATTGCGTAAAGTAGGATAAGTTAAATAGTAAGCTTCTATCAATTCTTTAGATTCTGTACGACTTAAATTTGTTTGTTGACTTAATCCAAAAGCAGAGACACCATAGATAATTCCAAAATTAACTGTTTTAGCCTGACTGCGTTGTGCTTTTGTAACGTCGTTTAAAGGCACATTAAATACTTTTGACGCTGTTGCCTTATGGATATCTTCGCCGTTTAAAAATGATTGTTTCATGGCAACATCGCCACTCATTTCTGCAATTAATCGCAATTCTATTTGTGAATAATCTGCCGCTAATAAAATATGATTATCCCCTCTTGGGATAAATGCTTTACGGACTTGTTTACCGCGTTCTGTACGGATGGGAATGTTTTGCAGGTTTGGATTTAAAGAGCTCAATCTCCCTGTTGCAGCAACAGTCTGACTAAAAGTTGTGTGAACGCGTTTTGTTTGCGGATTGACTTCATTCGGTAAAGCGTCAACATAGGTATTGAGCAACTTAACGAGCCCACGCCATTCTAAAATATTAGCCACAATTTGATGTTTAGTAGCTAATTTTGACAAAATTTCTTCGCCAGTAGCATATTGACCTGTTTTTGTTTTCTTGGGTTTATCAACCAATTTTAAATTTTCGAAAAGGACAATGCCTAATTGTTTAGGAGAAGCTAAATTAAACTCTTCGGCTGCTTCTGTATAGATTTGTTTTTGTAAAGAATCAATATCAGTTTGAAGAATTGTCGAAAGTGTTTTTAGAAATTTTACGTCAAGATTTATACCTTCCAATTCCATTTTAGACAGCACTTTTAACAACTTAATTTCGATATCATAAAATAAGGACTCTAAATTATCTTTTTTAAGAAGGTTCTTAAAAATAGGCCAAATTTCGAAGTTTACAGCGGCTTCTTGTGTGGCAAAATTAGCTTGGTCTTTTAAACTTAATGTGCTTAGTTCTTTAAGTGATTTCCCTTTTCCTAAAACCGACTCTTCTGATTTTAAAATTCTATCTAAATATTTGTGTGCTAATCTATCAGTATCATGTCTGCCATCGGCATTTATAAGATAATGTGCTAATGTGATGTCGAAATAAGTGCCTTTTAATTCAATTTGACAAGACTTGAGTAATTTTATGATAGACTTAAGATTACTTCCTATTTTTACAATATTTGTATCTTCAAAAAAAGGTTTAAAAAATTGTAATAAATTTTGATTATCTGTAAAAGGCACAAAATAGCCTTTGTTTTTTTCGTAGCTAAATGACAAGCCATTAATCTGCGTATCAAAATGAGAGGTGCTTGTAAAAAAACTGAGGGATACAGCTTTCTGTTTTAATAAATTTTTAAGTAATAAATTTTGAGCCAATTGGGTGTCTACATACTGATAAAAATAGTCTGTTTTTTCAACATCAGAGGCAGGACTGCTAAACAAATCTAGCTGAGGTGTGTTAAATAAATTTAAAGGTTCTTTTGGTGTATTTGTGTCCTTTTTTGTTTCTAAATTATTTTCAATTTCAGCTTCCGTTTTTTTATAAAGGCGTGCAAATTGCTCTGTCATACGTCTGAATTCGAGTTCTTGAAATATTTCTGAAACTTCACTTAAATTGGGTTCGGATACTTCAAATGAATCTGCGTCAAATTTTACAGGGCAATCGAGCATTATAGTCGCCAGTTTTTTTGATAAAAGCCCCAGTTCTTTATTGGCTTCAATTTTTTCGCGTAGTTTTCCTTTAATTTCATCGGTATGAGCCAAAAGATTTTCCATACTGCCGTATTGTTTGATAAATTTTTTCGCTGTTTTATCGCCAACGCCAGGTAGGCCGGGAATATTATCTACAGCATCGCCCATCATACCCAAATAATCTATAACCTGTAAAGGATTGTCAATTTCAAACTTTTCTTTTACTTTGTCTACGTCCCAAATTTCAATATCATTACCCATACGGGCGGGTTTGTACATAAAAATATTATTGGAAACCAGCTGTGCAAAATCTTTATCGGGTGTTACCATAAATGTTTGATAGCCTTCTTTTTCGGCTTGTTTTGCCAAAGTGCCAATTAAATCGTCTGCCTCAAATCCAGCTTCTTCTATAATGGGGATATTCATAGCTTTTAAAATACTGTGAATATATGGTATTGCCAATTTAATGGCCTCGGGTGTTTCTTGTCGGTTAGATTTATAGGCAGCAAAATCTTCTGTTCTGGCAACAGAACCCCCTTTGTCAAAAGCCACAGCTAAATGGTCTGGTTTTTCGCGTTTTATAACGTTTAATAATGAATTCATAAAGCCCAAAATAGCAGAAGTATCCATGCCTTTTGAGTTAATCCTGGGATTTTTTATAAGCGCATAGTAGCCTCTAAAAATTAAAGCAAAGGCATCTATTAAGAAGAGTCGTTTTTTTGTAGTCATATTAGGTAAAATAGGCCTCTAAGATAACCTAAATTATTAGAAAAATTTAGTTAGTAAAAGACGGTAATTTTAAGTTCTTATTTGTTTAATAGATACTTTGTTAGTAACTTTATGCCATGATATAATAGTATTCACTTCCCCAGTTTACATGTTATATTTGTTTAATGTTTATGAATATTTTATAAAAGTTGAATGAATAAAATAGGTAAAAACATCTTAATATTATCTGTAGCTAATGACGTTTGCAATCAGACTGATGGCTTTATAAAAACTTTAGAATCAAAATATAAAGTTTTTATAGCCGAGAGTATTGATGAATATGAAGACCTCCTTTTTAAAAAAGATATAGGCTGTGTTTTAGTGTGTTCTAAATTACAAGATAAAAGTATAATTACTTCATTTTTAAGTCATTTAAATGAGGCACCACATATTTTAATTACAGATGAGAAACATAAAAGAAAAGCACAAATATTAATAAATAAGGGTATTAAAGATTATGTAGTTTCGTCAAGAACTTCAAGGCTTTTTCCGGCTATTAATAGAGAAATTGAAGCTTTTGCAGAGAGAATAAAAAACAAACAAATTTTAGATGAACTAAGATTAAGTAAAGAGGTTTCTACAATGTATTTAGAAAATACACCTTTGCCAACCATCTCTTGGGATTTAAATTTTAATGTCACACTTTGGAATAAAGCTGCAATAAATACTTTTGGCTATTCTGCTAAAGAAGCGATAGGTAAAAATTGTTTAGAGCTTACAGTGCCAAAGGGATTAGAAAGCAAAGCCAAAGAAATTTTTAATGATTTAATATCACAAAAAGGGACAGCAGATAATATAAACGAAACACTTACCAAAAGTGGCAAGATTATTATTTGTCATTGGCATAATACCATTTTAGAAAATAACGATGGCAAAACAATTGGTGTTATTTCTACTGTAGAAGATATTACAGATAAAGAAAATATAAGAAAAGCAGCTATTAAAAGTCAAAGGCTATTAGAAAGTGCCCAAAAACTTTCTGAAGTTCATTTTATAGATATCAGTCTTAATACAAATAAAGTAGTTTTAGATAAAGAATTTATAAAGCTTGCTGGTTTTCCTTATAAAGAATCATATACGTCAGATTTTTTTGTTAAATCATTAATTTTCTCAAAAGATAAGATAAGATTATTAAAAGCCATAAAAAAAGCACTTAACGATAAGTCTAAACTGGCCATAGATGTAAGAGTTGTTTATAAAGAGGGTACCATAAGGTGGATAAATATTTTAGCTGACATTTATGTAGATGATAAAAGAGGTCATAAATCTCTTATAGGTACTTTTATAGATATAACTGAAAGGAAAAATGAACTTCACGATTTAGAAAAACAAAGACAAAAACTTAAGTTAACCATAGATATTGCCAATGTTGGGTTTTTAGAACTAGACTTTGAAACTGATACTGTAGAAGTTTCAGGTAAAGCAAAAGAGATATTTGAAATTGATAAAGACACATGTAATTTAAAAGAAATTCTTTCTAGAACACACCCAGATGACAAAGAAAAATTAGAAAGCACCATAAAAAAAGCAAGAGAAAATAGTAAATCGTTTCAAATTAACCACCGTTTGGCTTTGCCTAGTGGTGCCATAACTTGGGTAACTAGTACAACCCAAGTTCTTTTTGATAAAAATAATAAACCTGTAAAATTATTGGGTATTTTTAGAGATATTACTAATCAAATTAACAGAGAACGCCGTTTGTTACAACACTCGCTTATTTTAAATCAGATGAGTTCTTTGGTTATGGTTCTTGATAAAAATACCGATTTTATTTTTGTATCTCCCTCTGTAAAAGAATTGACAGGTTATGATATTTCTGATGTTTTGGGACAAGGGTGGTGGAATGTATCTTATATTTCTGTTGAAGAAAAAGTAAAGGCTAAAGAGCGTTTTGTAAGTGTTTTAAGTGGTAAAACGAGCAATATAAATAATTTAAGATACGAACGTAAAATACTTTGTAAAAACGGTGAAGTTAAATGGTTTTCTTGGCAATTTTCTAAAGGAGCAGAAAATACAATTATAGGTTCTGCTATAGACATAACTAAAGAAAAAGAAAAAGAATTTTTAGTCACCAAATTATTTAAAGCTTTAGAAAGTAGCCCTACTATAGTAATGATTACAGATATTAAAGGCAATATAGAGTACGTTAACTCAAAATTTGAAGAAGTTACAGGCTATTTTAAAGAAGAAGTTATAGGTAAGAACCCTAGAATATTAAAAACAGGTTATACACCTAAAGAAGAATACGCTAAAATGTGGCAAACTGTTTTAGCTGGTAAAACATGGCATGGCGAATTAAAAAACAAGAAAAAGAACGGTGATTTTTTTTGGGAAAAAGCAGTTATTACACCCGTAAAAAATGAAGAAGGAATTGTTACAAATTTTATTGCCCTTAAAGAAGATATAACAGAAAAAAAAGCACAAGAAAAAAGATTTTTATACGCTTTGTTTGAAGCCCAAGAGAATGAAAAACTTAAGTTTGGAGAAGAATTACACGACAGCTTAAGTCAGATTTTATCTGCTATGTCATTTTATTTAGATGCATGTTTAAATCCAAATAACACTAAAACAGATTTAAAATTAGGTTATTTAGAAAAGGTTAAAGAACTGTCTGTAGATGCTTTACGCGAATCGCGTCATATATCTCACGGATTAATGTCTAAACAACTATTAATGGGTGGTTTAGTGTCGGCTGTTAACGAAATTTGTGAAAATTATAATGTGTCTAGAGATATTAAATTTACATTTAAAAAGGGTGGTTATAAAGAAGGAATTTTACCTGCTCAAACAATACAGAATATTTATAGAATTATTCAAGAAATTACCACTAATATTATTCGACACGCTGCCGCCTCAAAAGCTCATATTAATTTTACTATAAAAAATAATAAATGGTTTATTTTAGAAATAAAAGATAATGGCATTGGTATAGATTCTAAAAAAACAACCTATAAATCAAAAAGTTTTGGTTTAAAAAACATTCAACAACGTGTTACATTGCTAAACGGTAAAATAGAAAGACAATCAGAACCCAATAAAGGAACAAAATATACAATCAAAATCCCATTAGTCTTAGAAATATTAAACATCTTATAAACGAATTAAATACTAGAAATTATGAAAAAGTATAGTGTACACATTGCAGACGATCATAAAATAATTATAGACGGTATTTCTGCCGTTATAAATATTGAAGACGATTTAGAAGTTATAGCACATTCGCTTAACGGTAAAGAAACTATAAAATGGTTTAAAGAAAACCACGCCGATATTTTATTATTAGATATTAATATGCCTATTTGTAATGGCAAAGAAGTCTTAAAACAACTCAAAGATATAGAAGACAAACCAGAAGTAATTGTGCTTACAAGTTACGATGATGTAAAGACAATTAAAGACGTATTAGATTTGGGTGCTAAAGGATTTTTACCAAAAAAAACAGCGGGTATTCATGTAACAGAAGCTATTCATAAAGTTTTAAAAGGAGAAGAATATTTTACGGATGAAATAAATAAAAAAATAATGCATTCATTGCTCGGTAAGCCTTTAAAAGAAGAAGGTATGGAAGATCCAGAAATTATAGCTTCATTATCTAAAAGAGAGTTTCAAATTCTTAAAATGATTGCCCAAGAATATTCTACAAAAGAAATAGCCAAAAATTTATTTATAAGTACACGTACTGTAGAAGCACACAGAAATGCTTTATACGAGAAAACAGAATCTAAAAATGTAATAGGTTTGGTAAATTTTGCAGCTAAAAATAATGTTGTATAGATTAAGTTAGTAAAAAGGGGTAAAGTTTAAAACAAGGTTTTTTACCATCATATATGTAAGATAAGGGTGTTAAATTTGTAGTATTATCTAGCAAATGAAATTAGAATCCTATACATATAATAAGTTTGATGAGTTTGAAGAGGTTTTTTTTAAAAAATTATCTGAGTCCTCTTTTGAACCATTACTTTCTTATAAAAACAAATTAAAGAAGTTAATATCATTAAGCACTTTAAAAATTTTTAAAAAAGATGCTGATGTTAATTTTAATCAAGAATTGTTTAATTACATCATAAAAGAGAACAATGCAGAAAAAAATTATTACGGACAAGAAATTAGTAATAGTTTAGAACAAGTTCTTGCTTCTTTAAATTTTTATTTAGATGCTCTTATTTTAAAAAGTGAAAGAGAGGATTTTTTAAAAAGTGAAAGAGAGGATTCAATTTTTTTAAAAGAGATTAAAAAACTAACCAACGACGCGCTATTTGTCACAAAAGAAATTGCAAATGATTTAATGTATAATCAATTGTCGAATAAAAGTCTTTTTTCTTCTTTACAAAATCTGATAAGTACCCTCTCATTTAATAAATCAACAAAAATAAATTTAACAAAAGATATTAATTTTAATGAATCAAAATTAAGTATCACTAAAAAACATCAAATATATAATGGTCTTAAAATAGTTTTAAGACAAGTGTTAAAAAGTAATAGTAAAGAAGGAATTAATATAAAAATAGGCTACTCGTATGGCACATTAGTTAAAATAGAGATAAATCAGAAACGATTGTATTCAAAATATAAGAATTTAGACAAGAACCTTTTACACGGCTATAACAATTTAAAACACAGGCTGGCTATTTTAGGTTTTGTGTTACAGCAAAAAAATGACGAAAATTTAAAAATCATTCTTAAAGCACCTATAATCAGTAAAATAAAATATAAAGATGTTGTATAGGTAAAAAGGGGTAATTTAAAAAATACCTACTTTTACTAATAGCCAAAATATTTACTCCTAGTATCTTAGCATCATAATTATAAACAAATAGAATCCTTGCATAAATGTTTAAAATATTCAAAAGAATAAACTTCGTTGAGGGGTGAGGTTGTTAGCGTACAGTAGACATGTGCATGAATAACAACCATCTTTGTAAAAGTATTTATTACTGATACTGGGGAAATAGATGGTTTAGCTTTGTCGAAAACAAATTACTAACTTTAAACATTATTAACAACACTTCTGTTAAATAGTCAAACTATGTGCAAGGATTTTTATATTTCTTAAACACCCACATTTTTTTTAGCTTATTTTCTTGAATAATATTGTATATTTGTCTATAACAATTATAGGTTATGTAATGTAAAGCCGCCTAGATATTGTAAATTATAACAGCTTTTATATGGCAAAGTTTGGTGAATTAATTAATGCTGATATCCCTGTTCTAATAGATTTTTTTGCCCATTGGGATGACTCAAAAGACGCTTTAAACGATGTTTTACGCGATGTGGCTGCCGCGCTTGGCGATAAAGCCAAAGTTATAAAAGTTGATATTGACAAGAACGAAGCCTTAGCAAATGCACTGCGTATAAAAGGGAATCCTACTTATATTATTTACAAAAATGGCGAGATGAAATGGCGTCAATCTGGCGAGCAAGACGCCAATACACTTATTAATTTAGTACAACAATATCTTTAAATTGTTTTAAAAGCATAACCTCTTTCAGTATAATATTCTAAAATTTTTGGCAATGTAAAATAGAGTCTTTCAGAGGCTTTTAAGCTGTCATGAAAAACTATGATACTGCCGTTTTGGGTATTATTTATGACGTTTTCTACACAGTTTTTACCTTTTAATTTTATATCAAAATCGCGACTCAATACATCCCAAAGAATAATTTCATACCCTTTCTCTCTTAATATTTTAGCTTGTTTAGGTCTTATTTTTCCGTATGGTGGCCTAAATAGAAGCGGTTTGTTATTAGCAAATTGAGGGTTAATACCTGTTAAAATATTGTGAGCCGCTTCTATATTTTCAATGTAAATGCTTGTCTTTGTTTTAAATCCGTTTAAATGATTTAAGGTATGATTGCCCACTTGGTGACCTTCATTAATAATGTCGTTAAAAAGAGTGGCATGTTTTTGAACATTCTCACCAATACAAAAAAACGTGGCTTTGGCATTGTATTTTTTAAGCTGCTTAAGAACCCAAGGTGTGGTTTCGGCTAAGGGACCGTCATCAAAAGTAAGATAAATGTCTTTGGTATCTCTAGAAAAATGCCATTTATAGTTTTTAAAAATAGAGGTAATAATTTGGGATGTTTTTACAAAAGAACCCATTAAATTACTCTATAAGATCTTTGTATAAATCAATCACACCTATATAGTTATCCTTTATTTTGTCGGCATATTTTTCATCGTCATAATTTAAGGCTGTTTGAACTAAATTTCGATATTGTCTTAAATTGTTTTCTATTTCATCAAAAACCAATTGGATATCTTGTCTGTCAAATTGCGCAAAATATTCAAGGTTTTCACTGTATTTTTTTATGAGGATTTTACTTATGTTTCGCGCTTTATCTTTAGCACCAATTTTATAATAATCTTCTATATGACCTAAAATTAAAGAGTAATAGCCAAACTTATCTACGGGCATTTCTTTAATTGATAAATCTAATATTTCTTCGGCTTTCTTGTTTTTACCTTCGGCAATTAAAGCATTTACAAGGCGTTCTAAGCGTCCTCTAAACGAAATGCTATTTCTGCGTGTTTCTACATCTAAATATATTTTTGGGTCATTCATGTTGCCCCAATCAAATTTTTTGATGTTTTTATACATAACATCTGTATTAATACTGCCTAAATCAAAGGGGCCCAAATCATTATCAGGTTTGTGTATAGGTACTAATTTGTAAGAGAGTCCATCTACTTGTAAGTAGTCTTTTAACCAAATATATTCTTCAGGATCAAAACTACCACCTGTAAAATAAATAGGACGTTTCCAATTGTTATTAGCTATTATATCTAACATTAAAACACGGTTTTTGGTTATACCTCCTTCATTGATGTCAATATCGATATAAGGTACAATTTTAGCCGAATCTTTTAAAGCCACAATACCATTTTTAAGAACAGCTGCTTTATCTACAGGAATGCGAATTTTATTTGTTGGATAATAAACTTCTTCGTGACCATTACCTACTTCAATTTTTGTGCGGTCGTCATCGCTAGCAATCCAATTCATAAAATCTTTAATATCCCAACGTTTATCAGTTCGGTTCATACCATACACAATTTCGCGTGTACCATTTTTGTATTTATCGTGTGTTAATTGAGAAGGAATGGGCTCTGCCTTATAAGTCTTGCGTTTCATTTGATCAATGTACCAAGCCGTGTTAAATAAACTGGTATTTACAATTTTAATACCTGTTCTAAAACCTTCAATTTCTTGGATGTACCAAAGTGGATAAGTGTCATTATCTCCAATGGTAAATAAAATAGCATTTTTCTGACAGGAAGCTAAATAGTCATAAGCAATGGCACGTGCAGAATATTTTCCAGAGCGATCGTGATCGTCCCAATTCTGATTGGCCATTAAGGCCGGAACTGCTACTAAACTGAGTACAGTGATTCCTAAAGCCAAATATTGTTTGTTAATTTTATTTTTAAACCTTTCGTAAATAGCTAAAACGCCAAAGCCTATCCAAATAGCAAAAACGTAGAAGGAGCCCACTACAGCGTAATCGCGTTCGCGGGGTTCAAAGGGTTTTGGATTTGTATAAAAGATAATGGCCAATCCTGTAAAGACAAAAAACAGCAGTAAAACATAAAAGTTTTTTAGGTCGAATTTTGATTGAAATACCAAACCTATAATCCCTAAAATAAAAGGGAAGAAAAAGTACACATTGCGTCCTTTGTTGTTTTTAATATCTGATGGCAGATTAGTTTGAGGCCCTAACCGGGCTTCGTCTATAAAGTTAATACCACTCAACCAATTGCCATTTAAAATATCGAGTTTACCTTGAATATCGTTTTGACGTCCTACGAAGTTCCACATAAAATAGCGACCATACATATAGCCAAACTGAAACTGAATCATATATTTTAAGTTTTCGCCAAAAGTAGGACGGCGTTTACTTTTGGGATTTATACCCGCAATAGATTTATAATTTTGAATAGCTTCTGCAGACGTAGCCGTCATACGCGGCATAAAACCTTTGTGTTTGCTAGAGTAGTTTTGTAAATCGTCTTTATAATTATTTACAATTATATATTTTTTATGGACGGTGTCTTTTTCATAGTGTGGTTTACCGTCTATATAAGGTTGTTTTTTATCTAAATCACGATCAAAAGATACAGAATAGTAAGTATCGTAAAACAGAGAAGCGTCACCATACTGTTCGCGATTATAATATGCTAATAATTCTCTGGCACTTGACGGATTACTCATATTTATAACCGGATTAGCCGTTGCCCGGATAGGTAACATAACCCAAGACGAAAAGCCTAACATTACAAATAACACAGCTAAAATTATAGTATTGGCGTTGTATAGTTTGTGCTTTCTTGTGTAATTTAAACCGTAATAAAAGGCGAAAACTAAAATAATACCAGCAATAATACTGCCCGAGTTAAAAGGAAGTCCAATGGAATTAACAAAGAACAATTCAAGTGCACTAAAATATTTTAATGTAAAAGGAAATAAAAATTTAAAAACAAAAGCCAAAGCTAAAACAGCTAAAATATTAGCCCAAATAAAATTTTTAGTAGTAATAGTTTTGTAGTGTTTAAAGTAGTAAATAAATCCTATTGCTGGAATAACTAATAACGACATAACGTGTACCCCAAAACTTAAACCAATAACAAAACACAATAATAAAAGCCATTTGTTGCCACGAGGTGTATCCATATCTGCTTCCCAACGCAATCCTAACCAAAAAAGTAAGGCTAAAAGCATAGATGATAGGGCGTAAACTTCGGCTTCTACGGCACTAAACCAAAATGTATCGCTAAAAGTGTAGACTAAAGAACCTACCAAACCACTTCCTAGAATAGCTATTTTAGTGGCTTGAGTAACATTTTCTTTTTTAGATTTTAATAAACTAAAAGAAAGACGTGTAATAGTCCAAAATAAAAATAAAATAGTAAAGGCACTGGCTAAAGCCGACATAAAATTAACCATCATAGCCATATGAGAGGTGTCGCTGGCAAACATGGCAAAAAAGGCACCAAGCATTTGAAAAAGAGGAGCTCCAGGTTCATGCCCTACTTGTAATTTTATGGCAGTAGAAAGGTATTCGCCACAATCCCAAAAACTTACAGTAGGTTCTATGGTGCTACCATAAGTAAAAAGAGCGATTGCAAAAACCAACCATCCTAAAATGGAATTAGTTTTTTTATAATTAAAATCAGACATGTTTTGTGTTTTAGACTGTGGGCGAATTTAATAAATAATAAAGTAACAAAATAAATTACTAAAGAAATTGAGCTATAAAATTCTGTTAAAAGATAAAAAATAATATTTTAAAAGATTTGCAGATTTAAAACTTTACCGTAAATTTGCGCCTGCTTAAAGCAAAAAACAAAAACTGACCCATGGTGTAACGGTAGCACTCCGGTTTTTGGTATCGTCAGTCAAGGTTCGAATCCTTGTGGGTCAACTTAAAAGCCTCCTAATTTTGGGAGGCTTTTTTAGTTAATACATACGTTATCATTTCACAATCTTTAAAATATTAAAACTTGTACTATAACCTTTAACCCAAAGTGCGGCAACTTTTGTGTCATCTTTTTCTTTGATATAGACTCTACGCATCCACCAATTAAATTGTTGAGGAGAAATAGCGATTTTTTGTAAATCATTTATAATTTTGGCATTTTGCTTAACCCAATTTAGCCGGTCGCTTTTAGTATCTAAATTAGGAACGTCTTTCATACCATCGTATGTAAATATCCATTTTACCGGTACATTAAACGACATGTAAAATACTGCTCCAATTTTTGAAGCTTGCTTTCTGCTTAAGGCTGCATGCCAGTCAACACTATCATTTTTGTATTTAGTCTTGAACCGTCTTTCTATAATTTTGTTAGAGGGTTTGTAGCCCATTTTAAAATTAATGTTATATGATTTTGCTAAAAACCTCGTTACTTTTTGCATATTATATGGCTTAGCAACATAATATTCAAAATACGCACTGGCTTCTATTTTTGGCATTGCCAAATGAGTAGAAAAGGCACTTTTTACAGCTGTTAATAAATCTTTGTTATTACCTAATCCACAGCCATGTAAAGCGATAATTGTTTGTTGATTTATCACGTCTTCAGGAAGCTTTTTTAACGTCCCATTGTTACAGTATTTCCATATTTCTTGGGCAGAGGCACGTTTGCTCTTTGGGGTAACTTTAACGCTTAATCCCAAATATTGATTACCATGCGACACTAAATTTATACAGCGCCAAGGCACTTTGTTTTTTGGCTTATGCCTGATTAAATAATTGTGAACTTCAACCAGTGATCTACACGTTGTAACAACTAATTCGGTTTTATCTTTCGCGTTAAAACGATAGTAGTTTTCGGCATAGCGATAAAAAGGATTATCAGGATGTTTATCTGTTCCTAAAATAAATGTAATCGATTTACCTTTGGGGGTTTTTATAACAACTGACTTTTTTGGTAAAGCAACAAGCAGCAGCAATAAAAATCCGACAAGGATACTTATAAAATAAATAGGGTTCAGTTTTCGAAGCATTTAATCTAAAATTGAATAGCTATAGTCCAAGCTTTATTTAAATGATATTGGCTAAAATCCCATTTCTTGATTATTTTTTCAAAACATGATGAGGTCTTTTTATCGAGCTTATGGCCATTAATACTCACTTTTTTGACGTTTCCTTTCGCATCAATACTAATTTTAATGCCATCTAAATTATTTGCCGATTCAAAACAGGTATTGAGTTGTGGCATTAACGTATCTTCAATATAGTTTTTTAAGATTGTTTTGGTAGTTTTTGAAAAGTCAGCTTCAAGAACTATATTTTTATAAAAACTTATTTCATCAATATCAAGAACTGTTTCATTAAGAATTACTTTGTCAAGTTTAAGCTCGTAACCTACGGCTGCATCAGATACATTTAAAGGAAGCGGTAAGGGCTGTTTTACAGTTATTAAAGAATCGCTATTAACAGGGGTTTCTTCTATGGCAACAAAAGAGGTGTAGTTTGTTAGCAAATTGTATTTTAAACCGAGCTGTGTTATGCTGTCTTTGCCAAGTCCGTAAGACACTTGGCTATAATCATCGAGCATCTGAATACGTTTTCTGGCCCATAAATAACGCAATGCTGCATTTTTTGAACTGGGTTTTACTTTTGACACATCAATCTTTGTACGCCATATTTTGTTACCAGTATAACCTTTAAGTTTGATACTGCCTTTAGGTGTTCCTTTATATTTTCCAAAAATAATAATAGGCCTTTCGGCAAAAACATCGGGAATTGTTACGGGTTCAACGTCGTAAACATCAAAGTTTACAAAATCAGCTTTTAGCTGTGTAAGAACAGGATTTGAAATATATTTTCTAAACTTTTCGGCTTTTTCATTGGCCTCATTTTTATTTAAAACAATAAAAGGTTCTCCCATGCCAACATGGGCAATGCCCTCAATTAAATTCCTGTTAACCGAACTGCCAATGCCAAAAACAAAAGTATTGGCGTGATTGTTATTGTTCTTTATCAGGTCAAACACTTCCTTTTCAACATTTACATATCCATCTGTAACGATAACGAATGACCGCGACATATTTTCGTATTTTCTTGGAAAACTTAGGGCTTTTTTTAAAGCACTAATAATCTGGGTACTGCCACTACCATTTTGGGTATCTATAAAATTAATGGCTTTATCAATGTTTTCGGCTGTAGCCGATAAAGATTCGTTAGCCAACCAACCAGAAGTGCCTGCAAAAACCAAAACGTTAAATCGGTCTTGAGGACGTAAATTATTCACAAGATTGCGCATTATTTTTTTTGAAACATCCATAGGATAGCCACTCATAGAACCAGATACATCATTGATAAAAATATACTCACGTGGTGGAATGGCAGCTTTTTCAATGCGTTTAGGAGGTTGCACCATCATTAAAAAGAACTTTTCGTCATGATGCTCGTAAAGCATCAATCCCGAAGCAATTTTGGCACCTGATAGTTGGTAAGATAAAACAAAATCACGATTACCGCCTTTATTTTCTGTAGGGCTAAGTGTAACAACTGCTTGTTGTGTTGAGGTGAAATGTGTTTTAACGTGATGTGTTTTACAACTGATATCCTGAATGGGCATGCCAGCATTGAGATTTATTTTAATATCAAAATCATAGGAGCTGGCTTCACCTTGATGTTGGTATGGTGTGTTAATATAATTGTTTTGTGTGTCTTTACTTTGAGTGATATCGGCATAACGAGGGCCCACAACGGTAGGATATATAAATTGGTAAATACCGTCGGTTGGTTTTAGTAATTCGGTATATTTCAAACTGACACTAATGCTATCGCCGGGCATAATATTGGCAACATTCATCTGAAAAACATTGGGGCGTTGTTGCTCTAAAAGGGAGGCTCTTTTACCTTGTTTTTTAGCAGCTTCGTAGTTTTTACGCGCCTGTTGTTTTTCTTCAATTTTAGCAATAATTTTTCGCTTTCCAATGGTCATTTCCATAGCGTAGACGGCCGCATTGGTGGGTGCCGGAAAGGTATAAATAGCTTCTAACGGATGCCGACCTTCGTTTTTATAAATCTGCTTAATAGTTACATCTGCTATAACACCTACAATATTAACAGTTGCCACAGTTTTTTTTAACGGCAATCTATCGGTATCAGGATTTGAACTTTTAACAACAAAATAAGGCGATAAAACTTTTTGGGATTCTTTTTCTTGAGCAAAAGAAAATAAGTGGGTTAATAAGACAAAAACAAGCGTAGTAATTCTGAATAGATTGCGCATAATAAAATAGTATTAAGATTAAAAAAACGATTAAAAAATATGTTATAAAAAGAGCTAAGCTCTGGTAATTATTATGCAAAAGCGTTCAGAGTAATCCTGTCTTTCCCAAGGATTTTTGGAATAGTAATTGAAATTATTGAACTTTTAGGATGGTTAAAAATGTGAATACAATAAGTGTTCCAAAAATAAAATTTGGTCATTTTTTTTGAAAATATTTTTTGTGTAGTGTATTAAAAATCTTTTTGACTTTATTTAAATTTTATTTGTTCATAAATATTAACAGTCTATTTTTATTGTATCGCTAAGAACGCTTAAATTTGAAAGTCAATAAATTTTACAATAAGTTATGAGAATAGAATACGATATTAAACTGGGTTTTAAAGATGTGATGATTCGTCCTAAAAGGTCAACCCTAAAAAGTAGGGCAGAGGTGAGTTTAAATCGTGAGTTTAAATTTTTAAATAGTAAAAAAGATTGGTCGGGCATTCCTGTTATGGCAGCCAATATGGATACTGTTGGTACTTTTGATATGGCTTTAACTTTGTCAAAAAAACAATTATTCACAGCTGTTCATAAACACTATACAAATACAGAATGGAAAACCTTTTTTAAAAAAGCACCTAAAAATATAGAAGAATATATAGCAGTCAGTACAGGAACAGGTAAAAATGATGCTTCAAAATTGGCTTCGATATTTGAGATTAACCCTAAATTAAAATTTATATGTATTGATGTAGCCAATGGTTATTCAGAGCATTTTGTAAATTTTGTCAGTAAAACCCGTAAACAATATCCTGATAAAGTGATTATTGCGGGTAATGTAGTTACTGGAGAAATGGTTGAAGAACTCATTTTAGCCGGTGCCGATATTGTTAAAGTGGGTATTGGTCCGGGTTCGGTTTGTACTACACGTGTTAAAACAGGAGTAGGCTATCCACAATTATCGGCTATAATAGAATGTGCCGATGCCGCTCATGGTTTAGGCGGACAAATTATTAGCGATGGCGGCTGTACAATTCCGGGCGATATTGCCAAAGCTTTTGGGGCGGGTGCCGATTTTGTAATGCTTGGCGGTATGTTGGCAGGACACGATGAAAGTGGTGGTGCCTTTGTAGAGCGCGATGGACAAACCTTTAAAAAGTTTTATGGTATGAGCTCCGCTACAGCGATGGGTAAACATTCTGGAGGTGTAGCAGAATATCGCTCTAGCGAAGGCAAAACTGTTGAAGTCCTTTATAAGGGTAAAGTCGAAAGGACGCTACAAGATATTTTAGGTGGTTTAAGAAGCGCCTGTACTTATGTGGGCGCACAAAGGCTTAAGGAATTAACCAAGCGCACAACTTTTATTCGCGTTGCAGAACAAGAAAATAAAGTGTACACAAAATAAGTATTATTACTTCTCAAATATTTATTCTGAAAAACCTTTAATATACAAGGAAGGATTTTCAGCACAGTTTTTTGTCAAAATGCATAATATGTATTATATTTGCACCGAAAATTACGACGAAGAACACAGGTGGGGCATTAAAAGCCCTTTTTTTGTACGCAAAATGGAGCAGAAAAAAGTATTTGATCTTTTAAATGAGGCGCTAGAAGAAAACACAAGTTTGTTTTTAATTTCGGCTACAATTAGCGTAGATAATAAAATAAAAGTTGTGGTAGATGGAGATGAAGGTGTTCCTTTAAGCGAATGTATGAGGATAAGTAGAAAAATTGAGCACAATTTAGATCGTGAAGAAGAAGATTTTTCATTAGAGGTAACAACCGCAGGAGCATCTGAACCTTTGATAATGAAAAGACAGTACCGTAAAAATATTGGCCGTACTTTAAGTGTAAAATTAAATGACGGTACCAAAATAGAAGGTGCTTTAACAACTGTTGATGAAGAGTTGATAAATTTAAGCTGGAAAGCGCGCGAACCTAAACCAATTGGCAAAGGTAAAGTAACAGTAAAAAAAGAAGCATCAATTGTATTTGATGATATTAAAGAAGCAAAAGTTAAAATAAAATTCAATTAAAAATTAGTAATGGAAAATATCGCATTAATCGAATCATTTTCAGAATTCAAAGACGATAAAAGTATCGATAGGGTTACACTTATGGCCATTTTAGAAGATGTATTTAGAGCCACTTTAAAACGTAAATTTGGGTCTGATGATAACTTTGATATTATTATAAATCCCGATAAAGGCGATTTAGAAATCTGGCATAACCGTGTTGTTGTAGCCGACGGCGAAGTTGAAGAACCTCTTGAAGAGATATCGCTTACAGAAGCACATAAAATAGAACCCGATTTTGAAGTTGGTGAAGATGTGTCTGAAGAGGTTAAACTCATAGATTTAGGACGTCGTTCTATTTTGGCTTTACGTCAGAATTTAATTGCTAAAATTCAAGAACACGACAATACCAATATCTTTAAACAATTTAAAGACTTAGAAGGAGAGATTTATAGTGCAGAAGTACATCATATAAAACACAATGCCGTTATTTTACTTGACGATGATGGGAATGAAATTATTTTGCCAAAAAGCGAACAAATTCGTTCAGATTATTTTAGAAAAGGAGAATCTGTTAGAGGTGTCATAAAATCTGTTGAATTACGCGGAAACAAACCCGTAATTATTATGTCTAGAACATCTACAGAATTTTTAGAAAAATTATTCGAGCAAGAAATACCAGAAGTATTTGACGGCTTAATAAATATTAAAAAAGTAGCCCGTATTCCAGGTGAAAAAGCCAAAGTAGCGGTAGATTCTTATGACGATAGAATTGACCCAGTTGGGGCTTGTGTAGGTATGAAAGGCTCAAGAATTCACGGAATTGTAAGAGAATTAGGAAACGAAAATATTGATGTTATTAATTTTACAAATAACACACAATTACTCATAGCACGTTCTTTAAGTCCTGCTAAAGTTGTTTCTATGACGATTCATGAAGCCGAAGAAGGTAAAAAACCACGTGTAGATGTGTATTTAAAACCTGAAGAAGTCTCAAAAGCCATTGGTAAGAACGGTGTCAATATCAGATTAGCAAGTCAGTTAACAGGTTTTGAATTAGATGTGCAACGCGAAGGTTATGGCGATGAAGATGTAGAGTTGACAGAATTTTCAGATGAAATAGATGCTTGGATTTTACAAGAGCTTAAAAATGTAGGTTTAGATACCGCAAAAAGTGTGTTAGAACAAGATGTAAACGATTTGGTTAAACGCACAGATTTAGAAGAAGAAACAATTATAGAAGTACAAAGAATACTCAAAGAAGAATTTGACAGTTAAGAATCAGGTTTTTTAAATTTAAAATATGGCCGAAAACAAAACATTAAGGTTAAACAAGGTTTTAAGGGAACTCAATATTTCTCTAGATAGGGCAGTAGAACATTTGGCAAAAAATGGTATTGAAATAGAAGCCAGACCGACTTCTAAAATATCAAACGATGTTTACAATGTACTTTTAGATGGTTTCCAAACCGACAGAAGTAAGAAAGCCGCTTCTAAAGAAGTAGGCGAAGAAAAACGTAAAGAAAAAGAAGCCCTACGCGAAGCCCTCGAAAAAGAGCAAGAAGAAAAACGTCTTGCAGATGAAAGAGCACGTAAAGAAATCTTTAAAACAGACTCAGAAAAGGTCATGTTTAAAAAAGTTGGTCAAATAGATTTAGACCCAAGTCCTAAAAAAGAAGAAAAACCAGAAAAAATTTCTGAACCTGCTCCTGTTATAGAAGAGGTTAAAGAAGACAAACCTGTTGTTGAAGCGCCTAAAAAAGAAGAAAAACCAGAACCAAAAGAACCTATAGCTAAAGCGGAAGTTAAAGGTGTTTCTGAAGAGAAGCCTTTAACGGGGAAAGTAAAAGAAGAAGTTAAGGAATCGGAGGTTAAAAAAGAAGTAAAAAAACCCGTTAAAGAAACGTCTACTGACACCAAAATAAAAACACAATATAAAAAATTAGGGGGTCCTAGATTAACAGGTCAAAAAATTGATTTAAAACAATTTGAAAAACCAAAAAAGAAAAAAGAAACTGTAGCTAATACCAAAAAAGAGAGTGCTGATAGACAAAATCAGAATCGTAAAAAACGTAAAAGAATACACAAACCTTTTGCTAAAACAGGAGCTGGTTCAAATAATAACAGAGGTGGTGCTTACAACAAAGACAAAGGCCGCTCTGCTAAAGGACGCACACCTTTTGTAAAAGAAGAGCCCACAGAAGCAGAAGTTCAAAAACAAATTCGCGAAACACTTGAAAAACTTCAAGGAAAGACTAAATCAAAAGGGGCAAAGCATCGTAAGGAAAAACGTGATTTACACCGCCAACAGTCCGAAATTGATTTAGAAATTCAAGCAGCAGAAAGTAAAACTCTTAGCGTAACTGAATTTGTTACGGCTAGTGAAGTGGCTACAATGATGAATGTTTCTGTTACAGATATTATTTCGGCTTGTATGTCTTTAGGAATGATGGTAACCATGAACCAACGCCTCGACGCTGAAACATTAAGTATAGTTGCAGATGAATTTGGTTATACCGTAGAGTTTGTAAAAGCAGATGTTGAAGAAGCAATAGTTGTAGTAGAAGATAAAGAAGAAGATTTAGTACCTCGTGCGCCTATTGTTACCATAATGGGACATGTTGATCACGGTAAAACATCTTTATTAGATTATATTAGAGAGACAAATGTTATTGCTGGCGAATCAGGTGGTATAACACAACATATTGGTGCCTATTCTGTAAAACTTAAAGATGGTCAGTTTATTACATTTTTAGATACGCCTGGTCACGAAGCTTTTACAGCGATGCGTGCTAGAGGGGCTCAAGTTACAGATTTAGCTATTATAGTAGTGGCTGCAGACGATGCTATTATGCCTCAAACTAGAGAAGCAATTAGTCATGCGCAAGCCGCAGGAATCCCTATGGTTTTTGCTATAAATAAAATAGATAAACCAGATGCAAATCCCGAAAAGGTTAAAGATGGTTTAGCCCAAATGAATTTATTAGTAGAAGATTGGGGTGGTAAAATACAATCGCAAGATTTGTCTGCTAAAACAGGAGAAGGCGTTAAAGATTTACTGGAAAAAGTACTTTTAGAAGCAGAATTATTAGAGTTAAAAGCAAATCCAAATAAAAATGCGAATGGTACTGTAGTAGAAGCTTTATTAGATAAAGGGAAAGGGTATGTAGCAACTATTTTAGTAGAAGCAGGAACTTTAAAAATAGGCGATTATATGTTGGCCGGAACACACAGTGGTAAGGTCAAAGCTATGTTCGATGAACGCGGTAATAAAGTAAAAGAAGCAGGACCATCATTGCCAGTTTCTGTTTTAGGTTTAGATGGT
This sequence comes from Flavobacteriaceae bacterium, assembly GCA_045046885.1. Classification (GTDB taxonomy): domain Bacteria; phylum Bacteroidota; class Bacteroidia; order Flavobacteriales; family Flavobacteriaceae; genus CG1-02-35-72. The sequence goes on along the minus strand of JASFYX010000017.1, from coordinate 53,224 downwards.
GCACCACAAGCGGGCGATAAATTTAATATTTTAGACGACGAACGCGAAGCTAAACAAGTTGCTAGCAAAAGAAGCCAGTTACAACGTGAGCAATCTGTTAGAACACAAAAACACATTACACTTGATGAGATTGGTCGTCGTATTGCTTTAGGCGATTTCAAAGAATTAAACCTTATCCTTAAAGGTGATGTTGATGGCTCTGTAGAAGCATTAACCGATTCTTTAGAAAAATTATCTACTGAAGAAATTCAGGTTAAAATTATTCATAAAGGTGTTGGTGCCATTACAGAATCTGATGTTTTATTAGCGTCTGCTTCTGAGGCTATTATTATAGGATTTAATGTGAGACCATCAGCTGTAGCTAGACAATTGGCAGATAAAGAAGAAATAGATATTAAAAATTATGCCATTATTTATGATGTTATAAACGATGTAAAAGATGCAATGGAAGGCATGTTATCGCCAGAAATTAAAGAAGAAATAACAGGTAATGTAGAAATTAGAGAAATATTTAAGATTTCTAAAATTGGCACTATTGCAGGTTGTATGGTAACTACTGGTAAAATCTTGAGAAACTCTAAAATACGCCTCATAAGAGATGGTGTGGTAGTTTATACAGGAGAATTATCTTCGTTAAAACGTTTTAAAGATGATGTTAAAGAAGTAACCAAAGGATTTGATTGCGGATTGAGTATTAAAAATTACAACGATATTCGTGTAGAAGATATTATAGAAGCCTATCAAGAAGTATCTGTTAAGAAAAAATTGAAATAATATTTTCGATATATTTATAAAAAAAGCAGCTTTTTTAAGCTGCTTTTTTTATGTTTTTCATGTCGGCCCCGTGGGGTTCGAACCCACGACCCTCTGATTAAGAGTCAGATGCTCTGCCAGCTGAGCTAGAGGCCGATAATCTGATTCAAAATTACTAATTAAATAGTATTTATTTAAACTTTAAAGATTTAAATATGGCTTCTAATTCAAAAAGATAATCGCGTTTATTTTGGTTGGGCGCATAAATAAATCCGTCGAGGCATAAAACCCTATTATTTTTTGTATCAATAAAACTGTAATTTATAAAAGAGCCACCCATAAAATCGTTTTTCACTTCCCAAATACCGCGAATTTCATAAGCTTTTATACCATTTATTTTATAAGGCGTCATAATTGGTTTAAGTTCGTAAGATGTTTGCATATATGAATTTGGCAACTGGCCTAGTAGATATTTTTTACCAATACTATCTCTTTTGCTGAGTATTTTAGAGAGAGTTAAATTTTCATTTGTCAATGGCATTGAGTAAGCCAAGATGTTTAAATTACCATCATTTATTAAATGTTTACGCAACCATAAAAAAGCGGAGGTGTTCTCTACAACTCTATACTTTTTTGGGACAATCATCTTAAATTTATTGAGCGCCAAAAGTTGCTTGTTATCCCAAACTTTTTTGGCTAGTTTTTGTTGATATAAGGCTAAATCATTTTGCTTAAAAATATTTTTTATTTCGTCAAAATATAGTTTTATTCGGGCTATTAAATCAGCTTCATTTTTACCTGTAATAGTTATAAATTTTTGGGGACCGGCATATTTGTTAGAGACAATTTTAAAAGTAGCTTTTCGAGTAATTCCTACAACTAAAATATTGCGATTATTTTCAAAAAGAGTATTAAACTTTTCGGGACTTATTTGCGTAACTCTAAACTGTTTTTCGGGCTGAGTTAATCCTGCAACAGGTACATTTACCAGCTCCTTGAGAGTTGTACCAACTTGTGAATTCCATTGGCTGTTTTTTATAACAACCAACATAGAATTTATACGTCCTGTAGACGATTTTAATATCAATTTATTTTTACCAGTGTTACAACTTACAAAGGCAATTAAAATACCAATGAGTACAAATACTTTTTTCATTTGAGTTTAGCTTTTATATATTTTTAATTTGGTGCCGGGTTTTAATTGTTTACCATTCCAAATATTGTTCCAATCTTTTAATTGCTTCATAGTAACTTTAGGATATTTCTTAGAAATACTCCAAAGCGAGTCTCCTTTTTTAACTATATAAACGGTGTATTTACCTTTAGGAGTAGATTTTTTTGTACTTCTCCTTTTAACTGAAGGAAAACGACGCGGATAAATAGTAAGACGTTGCCCAATACTCAGTCTAGAGCTTTTTAAACCATTCCACCTTTTTAATTTACTGATGGTAACGCCGTATTTATTGGCAATTTTACCTAAAAAATCACCATTGCGGATACGGTATCTAATACGGCTGTTGATTTCAAAATATTTGGGTAATGGTTTTTCACGAGCAGCATCATCCGCGGCAGCATAAGCGTAAATAGAATCTTCATTAGCAACAAAAATACCCGATAAATCGTAGGGTAAACGCAGACTGTAATGACGTCCTTTTACATACGGAATAATACCCAATTTATATTGCGGATTGAGTTGCCATAATAAAGTGTTGTCAGTCTCTAAAACTTTGTTAATCTGTGCGAAAGTGAGTTGTCTTTTAACCCTAATGGTATCTGTTTCAAAATAGGAAATTGAAAAAGCGTTAGGACGTAAATTGTGCTCTTTGGCATACTCAAAAATATACATTGTGGCATAAAAAGCAGGGACATATCCTTGGGTTTCTCTTGGTAAATAAGGTCTAATATTCCAATAATTTTTATAACCACCAGAACGCCTGATAGCTTTGGTAACATTACCAGGGCCCGAATTATAAGCTGCTAAAGCCAAATCCCAATCGTCAAAAGTGTTGTGTAAACTTTCTAAATATTTACATGCGGCTTCAGTAGATTTTAAAGGATCGGCGCGCTCGTCAACATAAGAACTGACTTTTAAATCGAACATCTTACCCGTATTGTACATAAATTGCCATAAACCTTTGGCTCCGGCACCCGATCTTGCATTGGGTTTTAAAGCCGATTCTACAATGGCTAAATATTTCATTTCTAACGGAATGTCGTATTTGTCTAAAACTTCTTCAAAAAGGGGAAAATAAAATTTTGCCTTTGTCATTAAATTGGCAATAGCCTTTCTGCGCGTTTTTAGGTAGGTTTTTATCACCCGTTCTAAAACGGGATTATAGGCAATATTAAAAGGCGAATTATGATGTAAACTATCTAATCGTGATTTAAGTTTCGATGTAAACAAACTATCGGGCGTGTAGGGTAATAATTCGGCGTCCGGAATTACATAAGCCAAACTATCGTATAAGGGCGAGTTGTATTTGGCAGCCAACCATAGACTGTCCATTTTGCGTGTTTCTTCAAAATCTCTAAAACCTTGGGCAATTTTAGAAATAGCAACGGGCTCTTTTATACTGTCTGATATAGAGATATTACCACTTTTTTCTTGGCTAAATGCTAAAAAATTACAGGCTAAGAAGCAGATTATAAAATATTTTTTCATAAAAATAGGAGGTCGTTTTAAGCCTCTAAGATATAAAGAATCTCATCAAATATTATTCCACTTTGGCTTTTAGTTGTAGATTAAGCCAATCTGTTATTGTGTTTAGCATGTCATCACGACATAAATCGTTGTGCAATTCGTGATAACCGTCTTCAAAAAGTTTAATAGAGGCTTGTTCGTTACTCTTATCTGCAAATTCTTTTGTGGCTTTATGGTCTATTATTTTATCGTCCGTACCATGTAAAAGTAAGGTATTAACTTGTAAGTCTTGGGCATGGTCTAAAGCCCATTGACCAGTTTCAATAAATTTTATAGAATAATTAGGGCTAATTTTGTCGTGTACCAAAGGGTCGTTAATATAAGCAACTACCTCTTCGGGTATTCTAGAAATATCATTAGGATTCAACTCATTAGACATGGTTAAGCCTGGGGCTATTTTATACAAAAGTTTCCCAATTTTAAGTTTTAAAGCAGGGGGTTGAAAAGCCAAACGCAAAAACGGACTAGTAGCTATTACTCCCTTAAACGGATGCTTACGCCGCAGTACATAATTTAAAACCACATTACCGCCCATACTATGCCCATATAAAAACAGCGCTAAACCATTAAACAACTTTTTACTTTTTATGATGACTTCGGTAACGCAGGTTAAAACGGCATCAAAATTGGGATTGTGGCCGCGTTTACCTTTGGTTTGACCATGCCCAAACTGGTCGTAACCCACAACAGCATAACCGTTTTTTACCAAATGGGGTATTACGCTTTTTTCATAACGTCCTATGTGTTCGCCCATACCGTGTACTAAAATGATGACGGCTTTGGGGCTTGTTTTGGGTTGCCAATATTGGCCAAATAAAGCCGTATTCGAAACTGTAAAATGAAAAGTATAAGAGGACATATATTATATTTCCTCAAAAATAGGAAAATATTATAACTCTGATAGGGTTCAAAACCCTATCAGAGTTAAAGTTTTAAACGTGAATAGCCCTATTTTCGGTAGCGGCTAAAGCGGCTTCTTTAATAGCTTCGGTATAAGTAGGATGCGCATGACTCATGCGCGCCACATCTTCGGCACTGGCACGGAATTCCATTGCGGTAACCGCTTCGGCAATCATATCTGCTGCACGGGCGCCAATCATATGAACGCCTAAAATTTCGTCGGTTGTGGCATCAGCCAAAATTTTAACTTGGCCGTCAATATCCATACTGGCACGAGCACGTCCTAAAGAACGCATAGGGAAAGCGCCTACTTTATAGGCAATACCATTGGCTTTAAGTTGTTCTTCGGTTTGCCCAACGGAAGCCACTTCGGGCCAAGTGTAAACAACACCTGGAATAAGATTATAATCGATATGTGGTTTTTGTCCAGCCATAATTTCGGCTACCAGCACCCCTTCTTCCTCGGCTTTATGAGCCAACATAGCGCCTTTAACTACATCGCCAATAGCATAAATAGTGGGAATATTGGTTTGTAATTGGTCGTTGGTTTCAACTTGGCCACGGTCAGTTAATTTTACACCAGCATTTTCAAGACCCAATTTATCTGTGTATGGATGTCGTCCTACGGCTACCAAAACATAATCGCCTTTAAATGCGACTGGATTACCTTTTTTATCATCAGCAATAACAGTCACTTCTACACCTTCGTTTTTTACAGAAGTTACTTTATGGCCGGTATAAAACTTCATCCCTTGTTTTTTTAGACTGCGTTGCAATTCTTTTGCCAACATACCATCCATTGTTGGGATGATACTTGGCATAAATTCTATGACGGATACTTGAGCGCCTAAACGCAAATACACTTGTCCGAGCTCTAAACCAATAACACCCCCGCCAATAATGATAAGATGTTTGGGTACTTCGGTTAAATTTAAAGCTTCGGTTGACGTAATGACGCGTTTTTTATCGATAGTGATAAAAGGCAAACTTGAAGGTTTCGACCCTGTGGCAATAATGGTCTTGCTCGCTTCTATGGTTTCTGTTGCGCCATCTGCTTGCATGATATTGATATATGTGGCGTCTTTAAAAGAACCGAATCCGTTAAAAACAGTGATTTTATTTTTGTCCATCAAATAATTGATGCCGCCTGTGGTTTGGGCAACCACTTCGTTTTTACGGTCTATCATTTGTTTAAAATTCAGCTTGATATCTTTAATGTCGATACCGTGTTTGTCAAAATGTTTTTGCGCATCGTCGTAATGATGCGACGAATCTAAAAGAGCTTTACTGGGAATACAACCTACATTTAAACAAGTGCCGCCCAGAGTATTGTATTTTTCTATTAGGGCTGTGCTAAAACCCAATTGAGCACAACGAATAGCCGACACATAGCCGCCAGGACCTGAACCAATAATAACAACGTCGAATTTTTTCATAGTAGTATTTTTAACCTTTTTTAGGATAATAATTTTATTAGTCTGAGCGCAAATTTAAATAAATGCTAAAGATTAGTCGTACAATTCTTTTGTTTTATTAAATGAGTTTAATCTTGTCTCTGTAAATTGATACGATGACTTGGAGTCATCGTATCAATAGAAATAAAATTATTCAGGGCTTCACTTTGAGTGAAACCCTGAATTAACACATTTTGTTAGAAAAGCTCTTGCTTTTTGAGATTTCTTGTCATCACGCTATGTGGAATTCTGTCGAAATAACAAACTATTTTGTCAACCCTGCCCGTTTAAGTAAAGCTTCAGGGTTGGGTTCTTGTCCTCTAAAGCGTTTGTACAAAATCATAGGGTCTTCCGTACCGCCTTTTGACAAGACATTTTCTTTAAAAGCATTGGCTATAGCTTTATTAAAAATACCATTTTCTTTAAAATACGCAAAGGCATCGGCATCTAAAACTTCTGCCCATTTATAGGAATAGTAGCCAGCAGAATAACCGCCCTGAAAAATATGTGAAAAGGCTGTACTCATACAGTTTTCAGTAACATCTGGGTATAATTGTGTATTTGCAAAAGCGGCAGATTCAAAACTTTTAACTTCTTTAATTTCTGATGGATCTTGTGTATGCCATTGCATGTCCAATAAACCAAAGCTCAGTTGTCGCAAAGTAGCCAAACCTTCTAAAAAGTTTGACGCCGCTTTTATTTTTTTGATTAAATCTGACGGCATTTTTTCACCTGTTTTATAATGGACTGCAAATAAATCTAAAGTTTCTTTTTCGTAACACCAATTTTCTAAAACCTGACTGGGCAACTCTACAAAATCCCAATATACACTGGTGCCACTCAAACTAGGGTAAGTGGTGTTGGCCAACATCCCGTGAAGCGCATGTCCAAATTCGTGAAATAAAGTTGTGACTTCATTAAAAGTTAGCAGTGAAGGTTGCGATTTTGTCGGTTTGGTAAAATTGCAAACGATAGAAATATGTGGGCGACTGTTTTCGTCCTCTTTTATCCATTGATCTTTATAAGAAGTCATCCAAGCACCTTGTCGCTTTCCGGGACGCGGAAAGAAATCGGCATAAAAAATAGCTTTATAAGCACCTTTTTCATCGGTTACTTTAAAGGTTTTAACATCTGGATGATAAGTGTCGATGTTATTTATAAGTTCGAAATTAATACCGTACAATTTCTGAGCCACTTTAAAAACACCTTCTAAAACATTTTCAAGTTTAAAATAGGGTTTGAGTTGCTCTTCGTCTAAATCGAGTGTTTGTTTTTTGAGGATTTCGCTGTAATAAGCGGCATCCCACTTCTGAAAATCTTGAATACCATCGGCTTCAGCCAAATTTTTTAGCTGTTCAAATTCTTTTTGTGCGGCAGGCTTGGCTTTGACTAAAATAGTGTTGAGAAAATCTAAAACCCTTGTCGGATTTTTAGCCATACGTTCTTCTAAAACAAAATCGGCGTGGGTTTTATAACCCAATAATTGAGCCCTTTGCGCCTTTAATTTTACAATATCTAAAACAACCTGTTCGTTGTTATTATCATTTTGTTTAAAGCCTTTTTTACCAAAAGCTTTGGCCAATTTTTCACGTAAATTCCTGTTTTTGGCATAGGTCATAAACGGAATGTAACTGGGGTAATCTAATGTGATCAACCATCCTTTTAAATCTTTGTTTTCGGCCAATAATTTAGCAGCTTCTTTGGCGTTTTCTGGTAAACCCTCTAAATCAGATTCTCTTGTTAAATGCATTTGATAAGCATTGGCGTCGGCTAAAACATGCTCGCCAAACGTGAGACTCAGTTTTGACAATCGGGTGTCAATTTTACGTAATTTTTCCTTATCGGATAAACTTAAATTGGCACCGTTACGGGCAAATGATTTGTATTTTTTTATCAATAAAGTCAGTTGCTCGGCATTGAGATTTAATTTTTCTCTTTGTTTATAAACGACCTTAATTTTGATAAAAAGTTTTTCGTTTAAACGGATGTCGTTAGAAAATTCAGACAGCCAAGGGGATACTTCTTGTGCAATTTTTTGAATAGCGTCATTGGTTTCGGCCGAATTTAAATTAAAAAAGATACTCGACAAACGGTCTAAAGTATGTCCAGCAAAATCGAGGGCTATAACTGTATTTTCAAAAGTAGGCGCATCTGTATTATTGATAATTAAATCAATATCTTTTTTAGCTAAAGCGATAGCTTCTTTAAAAGCGGGTTTGAAATGAGCGGTTTTTATTTTAGAAAAAGGCGCTGTATTAAAGGGTGTATCGAAATTTTGAAGTAAGGGATTATTTTTAGACATCTATCTATTGTAGTTATTTGGTAAAAAATAAAGTGTTTTATTTGTTTAAATCTTCTGAAGCTTTTATCACTTTTTGTTTTAACGCTTCTTTAAAAGCGACAATTTTTTTAGTCAGTGTTTCATCCGCTACAGCGATAATTTGAGCGGCTAAAATACCAGCATTTTTAGCACCGTCTAAGGCTACTGTTGCTACCGGAATACCCGATGGCATTTGTAGAATTGACAAAATAGAATCCCATCCATCGATAGAATTATGCGATTTTATAGGGACGCCAATAACGGGAAGTGGCGTAAAGGCGGCTGTAACACCTGGCAAATGAGCTGCTCCACCGGCACCGGCAATTATGACTTTTATACCATTAGCCACTGCATTTTTAGCATAATCGGCTAAAACATCTGGAGCACGATGTGCCGAAATAATTTTGACTTCGGTTGTAATTCCAAATTCTTTTAAAATATCAATTGATTGTTGCATAATAGGAAGGTCTGAAGCGCTACCCATAATAATACTCACTTTTGCCATAATATCTGTTTAAATAATGCCACAAAAATAGGAAATATAAAACAAGAATATTTTAAAAATTTGTAATGGTTAATGTTGAACTACTGACCAAAACGGCACGATAAGCTCTTGCACCAACGGTAATACCTGTGGTAAGTGGTGCGCCATTTAAAATATTAAATTCAGCATCATCGCAAGGGCATACCATTTTAATACTACTTTCTACAATCATTTGAGAACAGGCTTCAGAAACTGAAACATGAGGGCACGCACGATCGAAAGCGGCAAATTCAGTGCCATTAAAATTATAAACAATTAAGCCTTTAATGCCTCCCGAAGCATAAACCCAACCACCAGGGACGAGCAAATTTTGATATTGCGGGCTGTTTAGCGAAAGAGTTACATTAACGGGTACATTAGGTAAATTTTCGTTGTTATCGGGTGATGATGAAGAACAAGAATTTATAAAAAGAGCTAATAATAGAACTGTCAAAAATTTAAAACGCATAATCTTATTTTATGAGGTGTCTAAATTACAAATACTTATTGATTCTCTAAATATTTTGTATCTTTGTTTTAAATCTCAGTCCACTATTTTTGGAATTGGGATTTTTATATTTTAATATTAAACAATAAATTATGGGAAACGTTTCTTACTATAGCAAAGAAGGTTTAAAAAACCTAAGAGAAGAGTTAGAGCAGCTTGAACATGTTGAGCGTCCAAAAATTACAAATGCCATTGCAGAAGCTAGAGACAAAGGTGATCTGAGTGAAAATGCAGAATATCATGCGGCAAAAGAAGAACAATCACTTTTAGAATTAAAAATAGCCAAACTCAAACAAGTACTTTCTACGGCACGTTTAATTGACGAATCGCAATTAGATAACTCTAAAGTTTTGATACATTCGAAAATAAAAATAAAGAATCAAAGTAATGAGATGGAATTCAATTATACTTTAGTGGCTGATTCTGAATCTGATTTGGCTTCTGGTAAGATAAGTGTGAATTCGCCAATTGGAAAAGGTTTGTTAGGGAAAAAGATTGGTGAGGTTGCCGAAATTACGGTGCCAAATGGTATTATGAAATTCGAAATTTTAGAAATTTCCAGATAATGGCTAGTATATTTACAAAAATTATAAAAGGTGAGATTCCCTGTTACAAAGTAGCTGAAAGCGATGATTATTTTGCTTTTTTAGACATTAATCCAAATGCAAAAGGACATACTTTAGTTGTACCAAAAAAAGAGGTCAACAAAATTTTTGATTTAGAAGAAGAGACCTATTTAGGTCTGATGGCTTTTGCTAGAAAAGTGGCTAAAGCTCTTGAAAAAGTGGTGCCTTGTGAACGTATTGGCGTCTCGGTAATTGGACTTGAAGTACCTCATGTACACGTGCATTTAATTCCACTACACAGTATGAAAAATATAGATTTTAAACACAAAGAAAAACTGACTTCAGAAGAATTTGAAGAGTTGACTAAAAAGGTTTCAGAGGCTTTTAAAACTATTTAACTAAAGGAAGTTCTAGCCTTATACTTGTCCCTTTATTAACAGTTGATTTATGAATGTAAATTTTACCTTCATGATAGTTTTCTATAATGCGTTTTGCCAATGATAAACCCAAACCCCAACCACGTTTTTTGGTTGTATAGCCCGGTTTAAAAACAGCTTTAAAATTCTTTTTGGGAATACCTTTTCCGGTATCTGATACTGTTATCAAAACGCTATTTTGCTTTTCTTTAACAGATAAGAGAATAGCACCTTCTCCTTTTAGAGCATCAATGGCATTTTTAATGAGATTTTCTATAACCCAGCTAAATAACTGCGGATTTAAATTGACGTATATTTTTTCGATTTGAAAATCACTTGAAAGCGTAATACCTTTTGAAATTCGGCTTTTAAAATAACTTTCAATAGTTTTAATTTCTGAGATTAAATTAGTCTTTTTCATTTTAGGAATCGACCCAATGTTAGAAAAGCGATTGGCTATTACAGTAAGACGTTCAATGTCTTTTTCAATTTCTGAGACTGTCTTTTTATCGGCATTTTGTTCTTTGAGTAATTCAAGCCATCCTAATAAAGAAGTAAGAGGCGTCCCTATTTGATGTGCTGTTTCTTTAGCCATTCCCGCCCACAGCTTGTTTTGCTCTGCAATTTTATTCGATTTAAAAACAAGATATATTATTATTCCGAATAAAATTAAAATAAAAATAAGTGCTAGAGGGTAGTACTTTAGCTTTGTAAGCAACTCGGAATCACGATAATAAACAAAATTTTTAATATTCAAATTACCACGATTATAGCTTATTTCTAAGGGCTCATTTTGAGCTTTCATAATAGCCAATTGCTTTTTTAGATACCCCGCCTTTTTTGCCCTTATACTGTCTAAATTTTGATTGAGGATGATACTATCTTGAGCATCGGTAACAATCATCGGAATGTTATTATTACTGCTAATAATTTTTGACGAAAGCGTAATATCTTCTTTTAAGCCAGCCGAATTAAAACGCTTATAAGCCTCTGATAAGACTTCCATTTTTTGACGTTCTTCGTGCTTAAACTTCTGAAAAAAATCGTAGGTATTCCATAAAATAAGTCCCACAATAATAAAGGACAAAGCCGCAACAGCCCATCGGATAATATTTTTGTATTTAGTATTTGTCATTTAAAACAAATATAAACCTTATCTTATAAAAAACTAAAATTTAAAAAGGGTATTTATTTCTAAGAGAATATCTTTACTTTTGTATGCTGACTAAATTAAAATCATGCTATCTGTAAATCCTAAAGATATTAATACACAAGAGTTACACGCTTATTTGTTAAGTGCTGTGGCACCCAGACCTATAGCTTTTGCAAGCACATTAGATTTAGGAGGGTGTCCTAATTTATCACCCTTCAGTTTTTTTAATGTCTTTAGTGCCAATCCGCCTATTTTAATTTTTTCACCGGCACGGCGTGTCACCAATAACACAACAAAACACACTTTAGAAAATGTAAAACACATTAAAGAAGTGGTTATAAATGTGGTGAATTACGATTTGGTACAACAGATGAGTTTGGCCAGTACCGAATATGCCGAAGGTGTAAACGAGTTTGAAAAAGCAGGATTAACCATGCTTAAATCTGATGTGGTTAAACCTTTTAGAGTAGCCGAAGCGCCCATTCAAATGGAGTGCAAGGTGAATGATGTTATCGCTTTAGGCGATAAAGGCGGCGCTGGAAATTTAGTCATTTGCGAAGTCCTTAAAATACACATCAAAAAAGTATTTTTAAAAGAGGACGGTTCTATAAATCAAGAAAAATTAGATTTGGTAGCACGTGCAGGAGGCAGTTACTATTCTAGAGCCAACAAAGGTTTTTTTGAAATCCCAAAACCTTTATCAACTTTAGGAATTGGTGTTGATGCTTTACCTTCAACTATCCGCAATAGTGTCGTTTTAACGGGTAATAATTTAGGGATACTGGCTAATGTAGAGGCTTTGCCAGGCAAGGAAGTAATTGGTGATTTTGCCAAAAGCCATCCGCAATTAGCGCAATTATCAGAAACAGAAAAACACAAAAAAGCACAAGAATTTTTAGAAAACAATCATATAACAAAAGCGTGGTTAACACTTTTAATCACATAAATTAACATTAAATTACACAATGGAAGTATCAGGAAAAATTAAATTAATAGGAGAAGTAAAGACTTTTGGTGCCAAAGGTTTTAGAAAAAGAGAAGTAGTTATTGTTACTAGTGAGCAATATCCGCAATCAATAATGGTAGAATTTACACAAGACAAATGTGAACTTTTAAATAACTACAATGTTGGACAAGATGTTAAAATAAGCATCAATATTCGTGGTAGAGAATGGACAAATCCACAAGGTGAAGTCAAATATTTTAACTCTATAAATGGATGGCGTATTGAAGCTTTATCACAAGGTGGTGAAGCAGAATTACCCCCATTAGATGCCACCGATGCCTTTGAAGCAGTCGATAAATTAAGTGATGCCGAGCCAGACGATTTACCGTTTTAAGCACATAAAATATTATAATTTTAAAGGAGGAAAGTAAGATGTTTATTCTAGATAAATCGTTGTATTTTCCTCCTGTTATTTCTGCCAATGCCGAAGGCGTAGTAGCTTTTGGTGGCGATTTATCTCCAGACCGTCTTATTTTAGCTTATAAAAGCGGTATTTTCCCGTGGTATTCAGAAGGTTATCCCATTACGTGGTACAGTCCTGACCCGCGCATGGTTTTGTTTCCAAAAGACATTAAAATCAGTAAAAGTATGCGACAAATTATGCGGAAAAACCCTTTTGAAATTCGGTTTAATAGCGCTTTCGCGGATGTTATTCATAACTGTAAAATCATAAAGAGAAATGGTGAAGAGGGTACTTGGATAACTGATGCTATGGAAAAATCTTATAATGAATTACATAAATTAGGATGGGCTAAATCGGTTGAAGTGTACCAAAATAATGTGTTGGTTGGCGGACTTTACGGGGTAGATTTAGGTCATGTTTTTTGTGGCGAAAGTATGTTTAGCAAAGTGAGCAATGCTTCAAAAGTCGCTTTTATTGGGTTGGCCAATTATTTAGCTGATAAAGATTATAAACTGATAGATTGTCAAGTGTACAACGAACATTTAGATAGTTTGGGCGCTGTAGAAATACCGAGAAAAGATTTTTTAAGTTATTTGTAATAATGTCAGGTCTAGCGCAGTCGAGACCTCATTCAAGTTTAAAACAATTAATCTCTCGACTGCGCTCGAGGTGACAATTTTTCTTACTTTTGACCTTTAAATAACACACCCATGAATATCAAAAATGCACAAATAGAAGTCGATAATTGGATACAAAAACACGGTGTTCGTTATTTTAACGAGTTGACCAATATGGCACAACTAACCGAAGAAGTAGGCGAGGTAGCCCGTATCATTGCCCGTCGTTACGGCGAGCAAAGCGAAAAAGAAAGCGACAAAAACAAAGACTTAGGCGAAGAACTGGCCGATGTTCTGTTTGTAGTTTTGTGTTTGGCGAACCAAACCGGCATTAATTTACAAGACGCTTTTGACAAAAAGTTGACCGCTAAAGCCAAACGCGACCACGACCGTCATCACAACAATAAAAAATTACAATGATGGGGCGAAAAAAACAATTTAGTTTTACTAAAACCTTTGCTTTTACAGCTGTAGCCTTTATAATTGTATTAATCTTGATTGAAGCCTTGTTTAGTTTGTTTTCTAAAACAGGATTTAGCGGCTTTTTACAGAACTTTAGTTATCCTTTTGTTATAAAGTATTTGGTTTCTAAGCTAGTAGGAGGGCTAATTTACGGGCTGTTTATGGCATTTATTTTACAGCGTAGGGCAAAGAAAATAGCTGAAAAATAAATTGATACGATGACTCTTAGTCATCGTATCAATAAAATAACTTTACTAGGTATGATATTTTAACTCTAGAAAGATTTTGAACCCTTCCAGAGTTTTAGTTTTAGTCAACCTTTATCAAATCAATACCACTGGTTTTTACTTTGGCATTGAGTGTCTTGACATCGGTATTAAAAATTGTGTACAAAGCTGTGAGCTCTTTGTCAATGGCTGCAGTGACTTCCTTTTTAAAAGCATAAGCTTGATCGGTTGGTTTAAAATTACCAATACTGGTCAACGAATTTAAATGTGCCAATTTGTTGTTTAGTTTAATAGGAAAATTAAGCGGATCTTGGTTGCTCTTGCTCTTAGTTTGATACAAATTATTTTCTATAACCGTTATACGTTTTACAATATCGTCGGCAAAAGCAATAAGGTCTTTATGTGCTTTTTTATCATCAATAGCTTTTTTGAGTGAAGCTACTTGATTGCGAATTTTTTTAATATTCTTAAGTGCCTTATGCGTTTCGGTTAATTTATCGCGTACTGATAAAATAAAATCGAATTTGGCTTTTAAATCAGCCAAAGAAACATTACTTCTAGGGTCTTTTAAAATATTAAAAGTCTGATTTAGGTTTTTGTCATTTACTTTAAGGCTAACACTGTAAGTACCCGGAATAGCTTTTGGCCCTGCTAAAGATCCCCACCATAAAATCATACCTTTAACTTTTTCGGCTCCCGGATACATCATATCCCAATAAAAAACATTATCGCCTTCTTTCAACTTGAGTTTTGCTTCGTTTTTCTTTTTGTCGGCTTTGGTTTTAAAAATTCTTATAGTTTTACCTTGAGCATCTTTAAATATCAGGCTAATTTTATCGGTCTTGGCAGTGTCTTTAATATAAAAATTAACGGCCACGCCGCTACGACGATTTTGACCTTGTGTTTTAGATGTTTTAGAAGATCTGGCACCGCCCATATCGTAAGTGTCTTGTGGTTTGTACAGCACCACTTTTTGTTTTGTTAAGGTGTTATTTAACTGATAAAGAGGTGTTAAGTCGTCAATAATCCAAAAAGCACGTCCTTGCGTGGCCGCGATGAGGTTGTTGTCTTTTACAGCCAAGTCGGTTATGGGTACTTGAGGCAGATTTAGCTGAAATTTTTGCCAATTATTACCATCGTTAAAACTGATAAACATACCTTTTTCCGTTCCCGCATAAAGTAATCCTTTGCGATGTTTATCAGCCCTTACAACACGTGTAAAATACTCATTCGGAATACCGTTTGTAATCAACTTCCAGCTTTTACCGTAATTTTCTGTTTTGTAGAGGTAAGGATGGTAGTCACCACTTTTGTATTTGGTACCGGCTATATAAGCACCTCCTTTATGAAATGGGTCAATTTCTATACTGTTAATCATCATCCATTCTGGCATTTTTTTAGGGGTGACATTTGTCCAATTTTCACCTCCGTCTTTAGTAATATAAACCAATCCGTCATCTGAACCTGTCCAAATAAGATTAGGTTCGTAAGGAGATTCCGCTACAGCGAAAATAGTGCCGTAATACTCAACGCCTGTATTATCTTGTGTGATTAGGCCACCCGATGATTTTAAAGTTTTTGGATCATTGCGGGTTAAATCTGGACTGATAATTTGCCAAGATTGTCCTTCGTTGGTTGTTACGTGCAGATGATTTGATGCCGCATACAATTTTTTAGGATTGTTAGGCGAAAATAAAATGGGAAAGTTCCATTGAAAACGGTATTTAAAATCTTCTGCGCCATGCCCCATAGGATCGTCTGGCCACACATTTATCGTTCTATTTTGATGATTTTTATGATCAACTCGTGTTAATAAACCACCGTAACTACCCCCATAAACAATATCGTTATTTAAGGGGTCAACGGCTATATGCGCACTTTCGCCACCAGCGGTACTAGCCCAATCTTTATCTGTAATTGAACGGCCATCTGTACGGTGGGCAATTCTTACGGTTGAGTTGTCTTGTTGCGCTCCGTAAATACGGTATGGGAAATGGTTATCGGTTGTAACACGGTAAAATTGTGCCGTAGGTTGGTTGTTGTAAGTACTCCAATTAACACCGGCATCAAAAGTAATTTGAGCACCACCGTCATCGCCAATAATCATACGTTGGTTGTCTTCGGGTGCAATCCATAAATCGTGATGATCGCCATGAGGCGCATTAAAAGTCTTATAAGTTTTACCACCATCAGTAGATTTATGATACTGAACATTAAGCACATAAACTATATCTTTGTCTTTGGTATCGGCATAAATGCGAGAATAATACCACGCACGTTGACGTAATTTACGCTCTTTATTGACACGTTTCCAAGTCTTGCCAGCATCGGTAGATTTATATACACCACCTTCTTTATTTTCGATTATGGCATATACAATATCAGAATTAACAGGCGATACTGTTACACCACTAATACCCCAAACGCCTTTTGGTAATCCTTTATTGGATGAAATATTTGTCCAAGTTTCACCGCTATCGGTACTTTTCCACAGGGCAGAACCTTTACCACCACTATTTAGACTGTAAGGCGTGCGGTTTACACGCCAAGTTGAAGCGTATAATATTCTTGAATTGTTAGGATCCATTACCAAATCTACAGCGCCTGCATCTGCATTAGCGAATAAAACACGTCGCCAGTTTTTACCACCATTGGTAGATTTATAAATACCTCTTTCTGTAGAAGATTTATACAAATCGCCTAAAACAGCCGCATAAACTATATCTGAATTTTTTGGATTGATGCGAATTCTTGGAATATGTCTTGAGTTTTCTAAACCCATATGATGCCACGTTTTTCCGGCGTCTTCTGTTTTCCAAATACCGTCTCCGTCTGATACATTACCACGAATAGTCACTTCGCCGCCACCTACGTAAATAACATTATTATCCCAATCGCTTACGGCTATTGATCCAATGGAACCACCAAAAAAGCCATCGCTAATATTTTTAAAAGTATTACCCGCATCTGTGGTGCGCCAAATACCACCTCCAGCTGAACCAAAATAAAATAAATTAGGTTTCCCGGGAACACCCGTAACGGCAGCACTACGGCCACCTCTAAAAGGTCCGATGTTACGCCAAGAGATAGCGTCATAATATTTCTCAGAAAATTTGGTAGCTTGTTTTTGAGCGTTACCTTTGTAACCCAACAAGCCTAAAAAAAAGACGAATAATAAAGCGATTTTTTTCATAATTGGAAAGTGGTTTGTTAATTGAGCGATGAAGTTAATCAATAATTTATTTAAGCATTAGTTTTTACAAGTGAATCTATCTTTAGACCATACCAAAACCATAAAAATTAACGGAACTTTAACAATTTCGGGCTCAAAAAGTGAATCGAATAGGTTGCTTGTTTTACAGAAATTGTATCCGCAAATTACCATAGAAAATTTGTCTGATGCCGATGATACACATCATTTAAAAGAAGCCCTTTTAAGTACTTCAGATACTGTTGATATTGGTCATGCCGGTACAGCCATGCGCTTTTTAACAGCTTATTTTTCGATTCAAGAAGGCAGAAAAGTTATATTAACAGGGTCTGAGCGCATGCAAAACAGACCCATAAAAATTTTAGTCAACGCTTTACGCGATTTGGGTGCCGATATAGAGTATAAAGGTAAAGAAGGCTATCCACCGATACTTATTAAAGGAAAAAACCTGACCAATAATGCCGTTAGAATTGACGGAAACGTAAGTAGTCAATATTTATCGGCGCTGTTACTTATAGCTCCTAAACTCAATCAAGGCTTGCACTTGAATTTAGTAGGCAAAATTGCCTCAAGACCTTATTTAGAAATGACCTTGAATTTATTAGAACAAATTGGAGTTGATTATTCTTGGCAAGAGGGTTGTATTTCTGTTTTACCCAAAGAAAAGGTGTCGGTTAAAACCATAAAAGTGGAATCAGATTGGAGTTCGGCCTCGTATCTTTACAGTTTAGCCGCTTTGAGTGATTCGGTAACTATTAAATTATCATCCTATAAAAAAGAGAGTATTCAAGGTGATTCTGCTCTTGTTTCTATTTATAAAAAATTAAGTATTGAAACTATTTTTGAAGGGGGTTCTATAACATTAATCAAGAATTCAAAATTCAAAATTCAAAATTTAAAGCTCAATTTGGTCAATGCGCCAGATTTGGCACAAACCATTGCCGTTACTTGTTTTGGTTTGGGCATTGCTTGTCATTTAACAGGCTTACATACTTTAAAAATTAAAGAAACAGACCGTTTGGTAGCTTTAAAAACAGAGCTCGAAAAGTTGGGAGCAGAAGTTGCTATTACCGATGATTCTCTTTCTTTAAAACCGTCGCAACATATTAATTCTGATATAAAAATTGCGACCTATAAAGACCACCGTATGGCGATGGCTTTTGCACCACTGTCTTTAAAAGTTCCGCTTGTTATTGAAGAGGCTGAAGTGGTGTCTAAATCTTATCCTAAGTTTTGGGAAGACTTAGAAAGTGTTCTAAGTTAAATTCAACTATTTCTTTAACAAAAGTTTACAATAATTTTAATATTTATTTTGCAGTCTGCTTGTTTACTTTGTAGTGATGACCAAGCAACTAACTTATATCTTTTTTGTTTTTCTGTTTTACCAAAGTCAGGCGCAAGTTTTAAGACATGCGATTGTTGGGCGTATCAAGAACGATTCTTTATCTGTAGAAGGTATCCATGTCCTCAACAAGAACACAAAAAAAAGGACTATTAGTAATCAGTACGGCGTATTTAATATTCCTGTTACTATAAATGACACACTTATTTTTGAGGGGATTCAGTTTAAGAAAAAAGAACTTGTTATTACAAAGCGAATGGTAAAAACCAAATCGGTTGACGTGACATTAATACAGAATATAAATGAGTTAGCAACTGTTGAAATTAAGAATCACAATCTAACGGGCGATTTGGTAAACGATGCCAAAAAAGTAAAAAAACCTATTTCTCAGGTGTCTAAAGGAGCTTTAGATTTTAGTCATATAAATTTTAATGTGGTAGATGATATTGATGCTACAGATAGAGAAGGGCCTGCAAATGTTTCAAAATTAACCAATCCAAATATTCCAGGAGGCGTTAGCTTAATGTTTTTGGTAAGACCAATCCTTAAGGGTATTTCTAAGATTGGTGAAAGAAAGCGTAAACTTAAAACTGCTAAAAAAGCTTATAAAAAAGAAGCTGAAACAGTTCCTGATAAAATTAGAAGAGAGTTAGGCGATGCTTTTTTTGAAGAGCAGTTAAAAATACCAAAAGATCAAATAGACGTTTTTATAAATTATTGTCGATCAAAAGGAGTTGTGGACTTATATATGGCAGGTAAAAAAATTGAGATGATTCAGCTACTGGTTGATGAAAGTAAAAATTTTAAGGCTTATATAAAAACTCAAAAATAAATTTAGAATAGTAGATATAACCATTTCAATAATTAATTAGGTAAAATTGTCCCCTTAAGGGGTGTGTTTTATAAAATATTTACTCAATTTATTTTTTAAATCTTGTTGAATCCCAAGTTTAACCAAAAAGTTTTGTTGTTTTATCGAGGATTTCAAATCCGCGATATCGGGTATAATATTTTACTTATTATGAGATTAGTGTTTTTTGTAATAATTCTTAGGAGTTGTTATATTAAACCTTTTCTTGGCTTTAAACATTCTTCTTGCAAAAGCTTTAGAATAATATTTATCAGAAATTTTATTATTTAGAACTTTATCTAATGTTGTTCTACTTTTTACTTTATAGAAAGTTCTTTTTATTCCATTTTGAATTAGAGTAAATTGATTTAAATAAATTGATTCTACTTTATACGAAAAGATGGTGTCCTTTTTATCTATTTTAAGGATATCTCCTTCAATTTTATATTTGACTCCATGTACTACTCCGACAGCTTCTAAGCATTCTTGAACTTTGTTTCCATCAAAATATATTTCATTATAATCTTTGAAATTACTGTTTTTATTGACATCAGCAAAATAATACCAATTGCCTATAATTTTATCTTTAATATGTGAGTCTTGTTGGGCAAACACCAAATTAAATGATATTTGCAATAAGATGAATAAAGACAACATCAATAAGTTTTTAAACAACAGTTTATGATTTTTAGATTATTAATAAGTAAATATAAACAAAAAAACCGCAACACCGCTGTGCAAAGTCTTTGGACTTAGCGCAATAAATGGAACATCAAAAACCGCAAAAATTATATATTGTAGTGCCACCAATGGGATTCTAAAAACTAAATACCACACGCATGGATACGTGCTGTAGCGGGAAATTTTAGTAGTATTTTTATAAAGCGCTGATATTTAATAATAATTAATTTAAAACAGTTGTCTAATCAAATTATTATATATTAAATTTGTAGGGCTTCATATTAACATTATTAAATATTAAGATGCTTAAATTTTTTATAATACTTTTTGCAATAGTTATAATAATTTTAGCTTTATTTAAGTCTAAAATTGATAAATATTATGATGATTTAGAAATTGAAAAATTTAATCAAAAACAGAAAGAAGAGGAGGGGGAATTCAATAGAAGAATCGAAGAAAAATTAAATGAATTGGAGGTTTTAAAAGAGGATATTTTTAAAAGGAAAATAAATGAATTTAAAAATGAACTTATTGATGAAATTAAACCTCATATAAATACTTTAGATTTAAAATCTAACCAGTTAGTTTATAAAGATGATTATGGAGATGTGGTTTTGAAAGACTGGATTAAGGAGAGAGATGATTTTGTAAATAGAAAATTAGATTTCATATTTGAAAAAATAATTGAAGAGTGTAAAAATGAATTAGATATTTTATTTGATTTTAATTCTTATCCTAGATATGGTTTGAGGAGTGAAGTTCATTACTATTTTGAAAACCATATTTTCTCACAGATATGTGAATTAATAGATGCAATGATTCAACAGACTGGTACAGATGTAGATTATTATATAACAACTGAAGTTAATTTATCTGATCCTATTTTATTTGAAGAATCAATTTCAGGAATATTTCGAAATTCAGGGTGGAACTCAAGAAAAACTAAATCAACAGGTGACCAAGGAGCAGATGTTATTGCTAAGAAAGAAGATAATACTTGTGTTGTACAGTGTAAGCTATATTCTAGTCCAGTAGGAAATAAAGCAGTACAGGAAGTTTATTCAGCTAAGAATTTTTATCAAGGTAATATAGCAGTTGTAGTCACAAATTCTTCTTTTACAAAATCAGCAAAACAATTAGCAAATTCGACAAATGTTATTCTTTTACATTACAAACAATTGCCTGAATATCTTAAAGAGATAAATTAATTTTTAAAACAAAAAAAGCCATAACAATTAAGTTATGGCTTTTTGTACTTGAGATGGGACTTGAACCGATAAAGTAATCCCTAAATTATAAGTATCGGCACGTAAAGTTTCTAATAATTCAGGGTAATATTCAACTAATTTTTTGACTCGTACGCTTTTCGTAATGGCGATAAAAATTAAAAAGACCTGCTAGGTTTTTAAAACCTAGCAGGTCTAATAGTTTATAATTCAACAAACGTAATCCCCAAATTATAAGTATCGGCACGTAAAGTCTCTAGTAATTCTGGGTAACAGTCAATTAATTTTTTATGATGTACTTTAGAGTTGGTAGATTTAGAAAACACCTCGCCTTTGATGATACTTTTTATCAATTGATTTGAGTACATCAATTTTAATTTATGATGTAAAGCTATTTTTATTTTACCACCTTTGCCAGAAGAGCCATACCCATGAATAATTTTCAGTAAGCCAATAGGTCTATTTTGAGCACTTGAGAATTCTCTATCAAAACGCTCTAAAGCCTCTTTAACAAAAGGCATACCCGCTTCAAGATTGATAATTTCTATTTCTTGATTTCTTGTTTTTGTAACTTGTTCAGGAACGGCTAATTCCTGATTGCAGTAAGGACAAATCTTTAAATGTTTTGCTACAGGATTTCCGCAAAAGTCACAAGTTTTCATAGGCTTAAAAAGTAATGAACTCTTTTAGGGTTCAAAACCCTAAAAGGGTTAGGGATGAGATTTTTCAAACCGTACAAAACTATAATCATATTTGTTTTTGTCATCGGCTTTAAAATTTTGTCTAGAAGTTTCTTTCCAAATATTTAAGTCAATTTCAGGGAAGAAAACATCGCCTTCAAAGGTGTGGTGTACAAAAGTCAAGTCAAGTATATCGGCTATAGCCATAGCTTGTTTGTAAATTTGAGCACCTCCTAAAATAAACGGATTATCATCAGCTTTAGCGGCATCAATAGCATCTTTTAAAGAATGGACAATCACACAACCTTCAGGGTTAAAAGCAGTATCTCTTGTTACTACAATATTGGTACGATTTGGGAGTGGCTTCCCTAAAGATTGATAAGTTTTGCGCCCCATAATAACACAATGACCAGAAGTGGTTTTTTTAAAGCGCTTAAGGTCGGCTGGTAAATGCCAAATAAGTTGGTTGTTTTTACCCAAGACATTATTTTGTGCTATGGCGGCTATAATTGTAATCATAAAATTTTAAAGGGCTTTTAAATCGTTTTGGTCTATCCAACCTATTTTACCATCGGCTAATTTAATCTTTTGCCAAGTATCTACCTTTTCTAAAATAAGCACTTTAGTGCCTTCGTGTAATTCGAAAACGGTATTACTATTAGGTGTTGGCGCATCTTTAACAGCTGCGCGTAAAGCAAAAATAATTGCAGGGTTATTGTTTTTAGCATAAGTATGGCCACTATAAGCAAAAGCAAAACTCATTACTAAAACAAAAAGACTAATAATCGCACTAATAAAATACAAACGTTTACGCGTAGAGGTATAAGAAAAGTAATAACTCAGAAATAACAACACAAATAAAATACTAGACACAACAGCAATAAGAGCCCAAGTGTCGTATTTAAAAACACGGATGTAATTGTCCTCAATTTTTTGAAAAAAACTTTTAGGTAAAACATCAATTTTATCAATTGTCATACGGTTTGCAAAAGCCAAATTATAGTGTGCATCTTGGTTGTTGGGGTCTAATTGCAAAGCTTTTTCGTAATAGTAAATAGCGGGTGCTACTTCGTTAAGTTTGTAATAAGTATTGGCCATGTTGTAGTACAAATCGGTTGAAATAGTATTTTGCGATTCTATTTTTTTATAAGTATCTACGGCTTCTTGGTAGGCTTCTTTCTGATAAAAATTATTGGCCTTTACAAATAAACTATCTGGGGTTTGCGCCACTATTAAACTGCTCATCAAACCAAATAAAATAACTAAAAGACTTGTTTTAGATTTTAATATTTCAGAAAATTTTATAAAAATTGTTTCCATATTAAAGTTGTTTGTCTAATTGGGCGATGATACTTTTGGCACGGTTGTAATCTTCTTTCATTTTCATTTGAGTAGAAGGCGTATAGCGTGCAAAATCAGAATCGGTTAGTAAAGCAATAAAAGCATCAATATGTTCTTGATTTATGTTTCTTTCTTGTAAAAGTGTTGCAATTTTATCTTTACTAATTTCTGATGTTTCTACATGTAAAGTGGCTTTTAAATAGTTGTGTAAAGCTTTTTCTAGAGCGATGTAAAAAGCTTCTCTGTTGCCCATTTCTTTTTTAGCTTTTGATAAATATTTTCGAGCCAACTTATCGGCTTTACGACGCTTGTTCCCCAAAACATCATTGGCGCGTTCTTTTTGTTTTTTACCCACCACAATAGCTATAGGAATTAATACAAACGGCAATAACAACCACATATAAAATTTTGAACTACCAAAAAATATAGGTTTTGTCATAGGACGGAAATTTGTTTTGGTATGTATATATCTAATATTGCTCCCGCTTAAAGTAACATCTCGTTTGTTAGATGTGATAACTGTATTCCCCGGATTTTTACCGTAAGGGGCATCAATTAAAATATCGGGAGAATTTATAACGTGGTATTTTTTATCATCTGGATTAAAATAAGAAAAATTTATCGAAGGGATTTTGTATTTCCCTTTAAATTGGGGTACAATAGTGTATTGGTCATAAATCTCACCTTGCATACCTCTTAAGGTTGTTCTTATTTTTTCTTTGTGCTCGGGTTCGTAAACTTCAAGCCCGTTGGGTGCAGTGAGCTTTGGTAAATCAATCAATTTTAAGTTCCCGCGTCCTTGTACTTTAATATTTATCTGAGCTGTTTCATTGAGTTTGAGTATGTTTTTATCAGCAATAACTTTAAAGTTATAATCGCCTACAGCGCCATTAAAATTGGCAGGTTTTCCTTCAAGAGGTAACTGTTTGACATCAATCGTTCTTTTACCGGTTGTAACAACATAATTTATATTGTTGTACATCATATTGCCAAATAAATCACGGCGGCCAATTGGGACACCTGCTGTGATTTCAATTTCCATAGGATCTAAAATAAGCTTACCCGATTTTTGCGGAACGAGGACCGATTTTTTAACCACCACATATTTGTGAGCTTGCCCTTGATAAGTGCCTTGCTGCACCACGAGTTCACGGACATCAATATTCTGATTCCAGAAACCATTAAAAGCGGGCGATTGTGTTTCGCGCGTATTTCTAACGCTCACTTTATTTACATTGACAAAAAGTTTATAAACTACACTAATACTCTGACCAACATAAGGATGTCTATTTGATATTTGAGCCACTAAATGGATGTTTTGTGAAGCAATATATCGCGGATCGTTAACGTCTTTAGGAATAGCAACAGCATTGGTAACAGTTACTCTTAAGGTGTTAGATTTTAGGGTGTTTCCGTTGTATTCAACACTAGCTGAGTTAATTGTAAGCGTTCCTTTTTTTGTAGGCTGAATAATATACGAATAGGTTTGTGTAAACGATGTTCTGCCGTTAATCATAGCAAAATTTGTCGCTTGACTCGGTCCTGCTAAAACGGTAAAATTTTTAAAGGACGGGGGTGTAAAATTATCGGCACCTTGTTTGTCAATTGTAAAATCAATTTTAAGGCGCTCGTTTAAGCCAACCTTAAATTTGTTAACAGCCGCTTTAAATGTTACTTGCGAAAAAGTAACATGTGTAAGCAGTATTAAAAATGTAAAAACAATAAATTTTTTAGTTGTCATCATCAATCCTTTCACTTTGCAAGTAACATAATTTATTTATAATATTTACCAATCTTTTGCGCGTCTTACTTTTTTACCTTTAACACGTTTGGCGTTCATTTTCTTTTGTGTTTTTTTCTCTTCATTATTCATAGCCTCTAACAACTGTTTCATTTTTTGAGGCGACATTTGTCCCTTTTTAGGTTGTTGTGGTTGTTTTTTCTTGTCTTTATCACCTTTGTTATTTTGGTCTTTCTTTTTATCTTTATTAGGGTCTTTTTTATCTTTGTTTTTGTCTTTGCCGCCCTTGTCCTTATCTTTATTTTTTTTATCCTTGTCTTTGTTGTTTTTATCTTTATTATCCTTATTTTTTTTGTTCTTATCGTTTTTATTCTTCTTCTTTTTCTTTTGTTCTTTTAGTTTTTTCTGAAGTAATTTTTGTGCTAAAGCTAAATTGTATCGGGTATCTTCATCTTCAGGAGCGTTTCTAAGCGCATTTTTAAAAGCTTCAACAGCCTTGCTATATTGCTTTTGTTTCATCTGTAAGTCACCAATATTATGATAGGCTTGCGCTTTGTCTTGTTTGCTTTTAGCTAGCTTGGCATTGAGCTCAAATTGAGGCAAGGCATCTTTGTAATTCTTTTGTTTGTAAATGGCATTTCCCAAATTAAAAACAGCCTTAGGATAATCACTATTTTTATCGAGTGCTTTTTTGTACAAAGCTTGTGCTTCGCTGTAATTTTTAGCAGCGTATTGTTTGTTACCAGCTCTCAATAAAAATCGTGCGTTGGCGATGTCTAAAGGCTTCTCCTTTTTTTCTTGAGCTATTAAAATAGCGCTAAAACTTATAAATATGATGACGATTAATTTTCTCATTTTGATTCGTTAAATAAATCTATTTTTTTCAACCATTTTGTTTTCTTCTCCATCATAAAACTGTCTATAATTAAGAACAATAATGCAAAAGCTATAAACCATTGAAATTGATCTTTATAATCTGAAAATTGTTTGGTTTCAAATTTGTGTTTTTGAGCGTGTACAATGACGTCTTCAATATATTTTACAGGCTTGTCTGTAATATTACCATCAATAAATGCGCCTTTACCTTCTAAAGCAATTTTTTGAAGTACATCTACATGACGCTGTGTAATAACTACATCGCCTTTAAGGTCTTTTTTATAGCCAGAAAAAATACCATTAACACGCATAGGTATGGGCTTTCCTTTTTCTGTGCCAATGCCAACTGTAAATATTTTTATGCCCGTATCTGCCGCTTTTTTAGCCAAACTTTCAGATTGATTTTCGTGATCTTCACCGTCAGATAGAATTACCAAAAATTTATTTGTTTGATCTTTATTGTCGTAAAAAGTTAATGCGCGATTTATAGCTTCGTTTATGGCTGTCCCTTGAGAGGATACCATATCTGGATCTGCATTTTGAAGAAACATTTTACCAGCAGCTAAATCGGTTGTAATAGGCAATAAAGGATAAGAATTGCCTGCATAAATAATAATACCAACGCGGTCGCTACCCAGTTTGTCAATTATTTTTGTGACTATTTGTTTGGCTTTTTCTAAACGATTGGGTGCAATATCTTCGGCTAACATACTTCTTGAAACATCAATTGCAAAAACAACATCTACACCTTCACGTTTTATAGTTTTGAGTTTTATCCCCATTTTAGGATTTACCAAAGCCAAAATCATAAAACTGAGTACCATACACAAACTTATTAGTTTTAAAGTCGATTTAAACAAAGACGCATCTGGACTCAATTTTTTAAACATTTCTGGATTGGCGTACTTTTTTTGTTTGCGTTTTTTTAGCCATAAAGACACAAGAAAGACTACAACAATTATAGGAATTGTTATAAATAAAAAGAAATAAATGGGTTCTTCTAGTCTGTACATAGTCTCTTTCTAAATTAAACTTCTAAATAATGTAAAACGCATAAAGCCTTCTATAAATAATAACACCCCTGCCAATATGAGCAAAATGCGGTATTTTTCAGCAAAATTGTAATACTTAAATTCTTCTATTTTTGTCTTTTCAAGCTTGTTAATTTCGTCATAAATGGCCGATAAACTCTTATTATTTGTAGCTCTAAAATATTTACCTTCGGTTTGCGTAGCGATGTATTTTAGTAAATCTTCATCAATTTCTACTTTGGCATAATCAAATTTTAATTTGCCATTGATGTCTTTGGCAACAGGAAATAAAGCCATGCCATTTGTCCCTAAACCAATTGTATAAACTTTAATACCCAAATTTTTAGCCAATTCTGTTGCTGTTCTAGGATCTACAAATCCCGAATTGTTTACGCCATCAGTCAATAAAATAATAACCTTTGTTTTGGCCTTACTATCTTTAAGTCTGTTTACCGCAGACCCCAATCCCATACCAATGGCAGTGCCGCCTTCTAACTCGCCCCAATGTAATCTTCTAATGGTGCTAATTACTATGCGTTTATCGCTAGTTATAGGCGTTTGTGTAAAACTTTCCCCCGCATAAACTACTATGCCAATACGATCGTTAGGTCGCTCATTCACAAAACGTTCTGCTACTTTTTTAAGTGCTTCTAGACGATTTGGTTTTAAATCGCGTGCCAGCATACTAGCCGATACATCTATAGCCATAACAATATCTATACCTCTAACTGTTTTCGTTTTTTTACTTACAGCTACATTCCGTGGACGCGCCAAAGCTAAAACGAGTAAACTCAAAGCTGTTAAGCGCAAAATATATAATAGAGGTTTGAGTTTTGTAAGCAATGAGCCTTGTAATTTAAAAGCTTTAATATTCGGCGTTTTAAGTGTCGCTTGATCATTTTTACGATTTATAAAAAACCACAAACCTATTAGTGGTACTAAAATTAATAACCATAAAAACCCCGGATTTGCAAATTCAAAATTAGACATCATTTTCCTCCTTCTTTTCTTTAGGTTTTAACCCGTTTAAAATAAATTCGGCTACTAATCTATCGGCTTGAGATAAAGCCATATCGGGTTTGTATTTTGCGAATTTTACCAAATCGGCTTCTTTTAATAAGTGACTCAATTTAGAAATAGTTTCTTCGTCAATAGCCAATTTACTAGCCATATTAAAATCGGTTATGGTTGTTAGCAATTCGTCTGTTGTAGATTCTAGAGCGGGGATAGCCAAATCAGCTTCAATATAACGGCGAATAATATTGGTTAATTCAATATAAAAAGCTTTAATTTTTTGTTCTTTTATAAGGTGTTTGCTATCTAAAGTTTTTAAACTATTCATGGCAATTATAAAAGGTGGAATAGCTGGTTTTTCTATCAATTTTATTACTTTTTTGCGCAATAAAAAGTACAATCCAATGCCCATTAAAACCAAAGTGCCAATAAGCCACCACAAATAAGGTCGCGCATCAATTAACGCAAAAGGTTCTTTTTTAATGGGTTTTATAGGAAATAATTTTTGTTTTGTGGTATCTACTTTTACAGTGTTGACATTTATAACAATAGAATCTGTTAAAAAGACTTTGTTATTGAGCCATACTTTTTGTTGTGGAATAACCCACTTACCACTATCGAAACTAGTTAAAAGATATTTTTTTAAATAAGTATTTGGTAAGGTGTCAATTGAGCTTTCTAAAACTTCAATTTTCCCTAATTTATTTTTTAAAACAGGAAAATTAACAGTATCTTTTTTAGCAACACTTAAACTTAAATTAAACTGTTCGCCAATACGGATTGATGTTGTGTCTATTTTGACAGTAACGGGTTTTATTTCTTGCGAAAATCCGTAAAAAGAAAACAACAAGACAATAATAATATGTAGTTTTTTTAATATCATCTAGCGCCTTTTTGTTTAAAATACAACAATAATTTTTTGACGTAACTTTCGTTGGTCTCGGTATTAATAAAACCGGCACCACTGCGTTTAAAGGCATTTTCGAAATAGTCTTTTTGTTCTAGATAGTGACTTTTATAAGCATGGCGTACTTTTCTAGAGGCTGTGTTAACCAAAAGAACTTCATTCGTTTCTGCATCTTGCATGGTTACCATCCCTAAATTGGGTATTTCGGTTTCTCTTTTATCGTAAATTCTAATACCCGTTACATCGTGTTTGTTACCAATAATTTTAAGGGTTTGCTCATAACCGTCATCTATAAAATCTGATAACACAAAAAGAATGACTTTTTTCTTTGTGACGTTACTGAGGAATTTTAAAGCTTCTGCAATGTTTGTTTTAACACTTTTAGGATGAAATTCTACAAGCTCTCTAATTATTCTCAATACATGCGAACGGCCTTTTTTTGGCGGAATAAAAAGTTCTATGTCATCAGAAAATAACAATAAACCAACTTTGTCATTATTTTGAGTAGCCGAAAAGGCTAGGGTAGCAGCAATTTCTGTAATGACTTCTTTTTTAAATTGTTTGGTGGTGCCAAAAAATTCGGAATGACTCACGTCAACCATAAGCATCATAGTGAGCTCGCGTTCTTCTTCAAAAACTTTAACAAACGGTTCGTTATAACGCGCTGTAACATTCCAATCTATTGACCTGATGTCATCGCCATAACTGTATTGCCTTACTTCACTAAAAGTCATACCGCGTCCTTTAAACGAACTGTGATATTCGCCAGAAAAAATATGATCAGACAAACGCCGTGTCTTGATTTCTATTTTTCGAACTTTTTTAAGTATTTCTTTAGTTTCCATAAAGGATTAACACACTGATTTTGATTATAAAATTGAGCAAGTAGAAAATTTATTTTATCAAAAGCCTAAGGCACTTCTATTTGATTGATAATTTTATTGACGATGTCTTCGGACGTTATATTTTCGGCTTCAGCCTCATAAGTAATCCCAATCCTATGACGCAAAACATCCAACGCTATGGCGCGAACATCTTCTGGAATTACATAGCCACGACGTTTAATAAAAGTATAACATTTAGTAGCAATGGCCAAATTAATACTACCCCTAGGTGAAGCACCAAAGCTTATAAGTGGTTTGAGATCTGCTAAACCGTATTTTTCTGGATACCGTGTGGCAAAAATGATATCTAGAATATATTTTTCTATTTTCTCATCCATATATACTTCTTGAACCAATTTACGTGCTTTTAAAATCTGGTCGATAGATACAACCTTATTCACTTGCGCAAATTCGCGATTCATATTTTGACGCATAATGGTTTGTTCTTCGTTTATGGCGGGGTAATCTATAACAGTTTTAAGCATAAAACGGTCAATTTGTGCTTCGGGTAACGGATAAGTACCTTCTTGTTCTATAGGGTTTTGTGTAGCCATAACTAAAAAAGGCTCATCTAATTTAAAAGTAGTATCACCAATTGTAATTTGACGTTCTTGCATAGCTTCTAGTAAAGCAGATTGTACTTTGGCCGGTGCTCTGTTTATCTCATCAGCCAGAATAAAATTGGCAAAAATGGGACCTTTTTTTATAGAAAATTTATTGTCCTTTATGTTGTAAATCATGGTACCTGTAACATCGGCAGGCAATAAATCAGGTGTAAATTGTACACGACTAAACGAGCCGTCAACGGCTTTAGAAAGCGTGTTAATGGCGAGGGTTTTGGCCAATCCAGGAACACCTTCGAGTAAAATATGACCGTTACCTAATAAACCTATTAACAGGCGTTCTATCATGTGCTTTTGTCCTACAATAACTTTATTCATCTCTAAAGTTAAGAGCTCTACAAACGCACTTCCTTTTTCTATCTTTTCATTAATAGCTTTAACATCAACTGATGTGTTTTGATTGTCCATATAGTTACTTTTTTTTAATTCTTATTTTAAGTTTTAGGAGAACAAAATTAATACTTATAATAAGTATGTCTTGTTAAAATTTGGTTAAAGATAAAAGTTAGTTATTTGTAGAACAATAATAATATAAATTCAGCTATAAAACTCTTAAAAATATTCTAATAAATAACAATTTTGATTTAATTGTTAAAAATAAGTTAATAAAACTTTGATTTTAATTAAAAAAATGCAAACATTTGTCGCGTATAATAATTTAATTTTCAAATATGAAAACAAAACTACTTTTAAAGAAAACAGTACTGTTTTTTTTATTTATGTTACCTTTAGGTCTGTTAGCACAATCTGTTAAAGGAAAAGTGTCAGACACTCAAGGTAATGCCATTCCTTTTGCAACAGTTGTTGAGCAAGGAACAAGTAACGGTACAACTACCGACGACAATGGTAATTTTAGCTTAAATGTAGCAAAATTGCCAGTAAAATTAACTATTTCTTCTGTGGGATATGTTACAAAAACAGTAATTGCTAATGGTGCTGTGAATGTAGTATTGCAAGAAGAAAATGTAGGTTTAGACGAGGTTGTTATAACAGGAAACCGCGCCAAGCCCAGAACAATTTTAGATTCTCCTGTGCCTATTGATAATATCAGTATGGCAGATTTGGCGAGTAGCGGACAAACTACTGTAGAACAATTGCTGACTTATAAGATACCTTCTTACAATTCAAGTAATCAAACAATTTCTGATGCCACTGCTCATTTTGACCCAGCCGATTTAAGAGGCTTAGGTCCTTCTAGAACGTTGGTTTTAGTAAATGGTAAACGTAAAAACCAAAGTGCCTTAGTTTATATTAATGACACGCCTGGTAAAGGTGAAGTGGGTACAGATATGAAAAGTATCCCTGCGGCTGCCATAGACCATATAGAGGTTTTAAGAGACGGTGCTTCTGCCCAATATGGTTCTGATGCCATTGCTGGTGTGGTAAATATTATCCTTAAAAAGGATGTTAGTTTTACTCAAGTAAATGTCAACTCTGGTGTAACCTCTAAAGGTGATGGTTTTACCGTTGGTGCCGATTTAAACACAACTCTTCAATTGGATGCAGGTGGGTTTATAAACTTTACTGCCGGTGTTTTCCGTCAAAATATTACAAATAGAGCAGGAACACCTGGGGGCGATGGCTTATTTGGTGTTATTTTTGGCGATCCCGCTATTTTAAATGGTACAACACCTTGGTTACAAGCACATCCTAATCTAGGTATGACTGTTGGTCAACCAGAAATTAAAAAAGGGGAGTTCTTTTTTAACTCAGAAGTACCTTTTAAAAATGGACATGGTAAGTTTTATACTTTTGGTGGCTTAACTTACCGTCAAGGTAAAAGTTTTGCTTTGTACAGAGCACCTTATTGGGTGCCAGATCCTTTTAATTTATTACACAATGCGAGTGATACTTACGAAGGCTTTCAACCCACTTTTGAAACAGATATTCGCGATAATACAAACGTTGTAGGTGTTAACTTTGATGTTGATGATTTTAAATTTGATGTAAGTATTACCTATGGTAGAAATGCCGTTGACTATAATGTAGGTAACTCATTAAATCCAGACTTAGGAGCTTCTAGTCCTACTAGATTTGACGTAGGGGGTTATAGATTTGGAAATTTAATTGGCAATTTAGATATAAGTCGTAGTTATGGCGACATTAGTTGGGCTATGGGTTTTGAAGCCAAACAAGAACGTTTTATTGCAGTAGCAGGTCAACCTGAATCTTATATTGGTGGCGGTGTACAATCATTCCCTGGAGTACAACCCAGTAACGAAGTCAATGCTACACGTACAAGTGTTGGTGGTTATTTAAATGTTGATTGGGATATTACTAAAGATTTCTTAGTAAGTGGTGCTGTGCGTTATGAATCTTTTAGTGATTTTGGCGATAATACTTCGACCAAGATAAGTTCTCGTTACAAAGTGTCCGATAAAATGGTGTTAAGAGGTTCTTATAGTACAGGATTTAGAGCCCCCTCTTTACATCAAATTTATTTGAGTAATATTCAGACTTTAGTGTCTGGTGGAACCATATCTAACCAAGGAACATTTAATAATGTAAGTCCCGTTATTCGTGACGGATTGGGCGTACCACAATTACACGCAGAAACGTCTAACAACGTATCGGCTGGATTTACATTTAAGCCTTCTCGTGATGTTAACTTTTCTATAGATTATTACAATGTAAAAGTACACAATCGTGTATTGTTTACGGGCGAAATAGGATTTGACGGCGATGCTACTACAATTAACCCTGTAGAGCAAATTCTAAATGATTTTAGTGTAACCAGTATTAAATTCTTTATCAATGCTGTAAGTACCAATACAGATGGTGTTGATGTAGTTGCCAATTTTAAAAACTTCGATTTTGCAGGAGGTAATTTAGATATTAATGTAGCTGCTAATTACAATAAAACAAGTATTGTAGGTAAAATTGCAACACCAGCCGTTTTAGCTGCTAACGGTTACGAAATATTCAATCGTAAAGAACAATCAAGAATCTTATCGGCTAGACCCAAAACAAAAGTAATTTTAGGCTTAGATTATAGCAAAGATAAGTTCAGTGCTAACTTAAACAATACTTATTTTGGCGAAGTGACTTGGCAACACGCTACAGACCCAAGTAAAGATCAAACCTTCTCTGGTAAGGTTGTAACTGACTTGGTTTTGGGTTATAAATTTTCTGATAAAGTAAGCGGTAGCTTTACGGTAAACAATCTGTTAAATGTTTATCCAGATGCTATTGATACCAAAGGTGATTTTGTAACCGACTTAGGTGGACGTTTTAAATATCCTTGGGAAGTTAACCAATTCGGATTTAACGGAACTATATTTAAAGCAGGATTGACATTTAAATTCTAATCACAGTTTTAATTTTATAGGGTAATGTTATTTTAATACTGTTCCTTTTTGCTTGGAAAATCAACCGCTTTTACATCTTTAATATATTGTTTAAAAGCACTAGACATTTCATCGTATAAATTGGCATAAAGCCTTAAAAATCGGGGTTGGAATTCAACTGTCATTCCCAACATGTCATGCGTTACTAAAACCTGTCCGTCAACACCATTACCAGCACCAATACCAATTATGGGAATACGCACACTTTTAGCCACTTCTTCGGCCAATTTAGCGGGAACTTTTTCAATAACAATTGCAAAACAACCCAATTTTTCGAGTAATAAAGCATCTTCTTTTAATTTTTCGGCTTCGGCTTCTTGTTTGGCGCGGACTGTGTAAGTCCCAAATTTGTAAATAGATTGTGGTGTGAGACCCAAGTGTCCCATAACGGGAATTCCAGCCGATAAAATTCGGGTTACAGATTCGCTTATCTCGCCACCGCCTTCCAATTTTACAGCATGGGCACCGGCTTCTTTCATAATACGGATAGAAGATTCTAAAGCCCTTTTAGAATTGCCTTGATAGGTGCCAAAAGGTAAATCTACCACCACTAAACAATGTTCGATGGCACGAATAACAGACGCCGCATGGTAAATCATTTGATCTAGTGTAATTGGTAAAGTCGTTTCATGACCCGCCATAACGTTTGAGGCCGAATCGCCTACCAAAATAATATCAATACCCGAATGATCTACAATTTTAGCCATGGTGTAATCGTAGGAAGTTAACATGGCTATTTTTTCATTGTTAGCCTTCATTTCCATTAACGATTTAATGGTAATGCGCTTGTATTGTTTTTTTGCTGATGACATAGTTTATATGTTTAAAGCGTAAAAGTAGTTATTTATAATTGTTCCGCCTCTTTCTTAGCTTCTAAAAAGAAAGGAAACACCATTGGTGCAAAATCGCTTACAGGTTTGTAAAGTATAGAATTGTCTATCGTTTCTTTTTTTACAAAAGGCAGGGTGCTGTTAATTTTGTTAAAAAACATTAAGACAATACTTAAAACCAAGACAATTTTTAAAGCCCCAAAAAGGCCACCAAAAATTTTATTAACTAAGCCCAAAGCAATGGTTTTGGCTATCTTAGTTAAGATTTTCCCTAAGAGTGATACCAAGATTACAATGATTAAAAAAGTTACAGCAAAAGCTGTAATTTGAATATATTTTTCGTTCCAACTGACATAGGATTTTAAAACATCTGAAGCGTAAAAAGAGAAATTCATCGCCCCATAAATGCCACCTACCAGAGCTACAAGCGAAGCGACTTCTACAATGAGGCCTTTCATAATACCGCGGGCCAAAC
The DNA here is from genome assembly GCA_045046885.1 of Flavobacteriaceae bacterium. Lineage (GTDB taxonomy): Bacteria > Bacteroidota > Bacteroidia > Flavobacteriales > Flavobacteriaceae > CG1-02-35-72. Next base: position 18,156 of record JASFYX010000017.1, on the reverse strand, counting down.
CAAATAAAAGTAAGACACTAATGATAATATCTATCGTGTTCATTTTTTCTTTTTTACAAATATATAATTATTACAGTTGTACATTAATAAAAAAAATGAAAAGGGTCTTTATTTAATATCCGTTTAAAGTGTATATGTTGGACCTACGGCACAAATCGGTACATTTCTATCTCTTGTTACACATATTTCGTCCCTAAAGGGACGTTAACTTTTATTAACCTTATAGGTAGAACTCAAGTATCAGAATGTGTCCCGTTAGGGACAGTATGTGGGTAATTAATAAATAAGTGATTTATATATTGTGCCTTTAGGTACAATATATAAGTATTCTAAGGCTTTCTATCTGGTTGATATAAGAAACTCTAAATTAATGAAGTATTACACAAAAACAACCTGTACAGGGTCTCGCAAATAAACCAAGATTTTATGGATAACGGTATAAGACATTGCACTTATCGCTTCAGCATAATTGTTTAATTGTACCTCATGTTTTGTGTTAGGCGTGCCTGTTTTATAATCTATAATTACAGCCGTTTTGTCTTTTAAAATAAGGCGGTCTAACCTGATTAATTCTTTATTGGCGGTAACAATTTCACATTCATTATAAACAGTGGTATTTACAGCGTAATAGTTTTTTAATTCCAGGTGATTTACAATTTGCAAAATAAGTTTTCGAAAATTAGCCACATCTAAAGCACTTATTTTACCCATTTTAAAATAGCTGTCTAGAACAGTGTTAATGTCGTCTGCTGTTAATATTTGTGCTAAAATATCGTGTAAGAGGGTTCCGAATTCGGCCGCATCTTTCATTTCTTTATTCCAATATTTTGATGCGCTTGGTACTATGTGTATGTTATGCGATTGCCAATCAGTAGAAATATGTCTGACTTTAAGAATGTTTGTTTGCGTTTCCTTTTCTTCTAAAGAGGGATGTTTGGGACGTTCTTTAGAACCAAAAGAATAGCTGTTTTGTCCCGCTTGCCAGTAGCCTTGCTCTTTTAGATAATCTTCGTACATCAAACTGTAAGTAATGCTTTTAGAATTCCTAGTGGGAGGCTGCTCGGTAACGAGGTATAATTGTTCAACGGCGCGTGTTAAACCTACATACAATAAATTCAAATTATCGAGTTCTAAAGCTTCTTTTGTTTTTTTGTAAAGGGCTTGTCCAACCGCATCCGTTTTTTCTAATTTAGGACCGCCATTTATAAGTAAAGTGTCAAAATTATTAAAAGCAACTGGCTCTTTAGGCTTGTACCATTCTGTGGGATCTTTTTCGTAATGGATAGTTACGTTATTCGGAAAAATAACAATGGGAAATTCAAGGCCTTTGGCTTTATGGATGGTTAAAATAGTGATGGCGTGTTCGTTTTTTGAGGACACCACACTAAAATTTTCTTTATTGTTTTCAAAATGCTCTAAAAAGGACGTGAGTGCTCCTTGTTGTTTTTGTTCAAAATTTAAGACTTCCTCTAAAAAGAATTGTATAAAAGCATCAGAATTCTTAATTAATTTAAAACTGCGAATCAAATAAGCTACAGATTGATACAACGACTGCTCGTTAAATAATTTATCAGAAAAATTGATATTTAAAGAAGTGAATTTTTTAAACACTTCAATAGACGAAAGGTTTAAAAATGAGCTTATAAAATCGTGAATAGCAATTTTTATTTCGAGATATTGGTGAAGAAAAATAAGGACGTCTGCTAAAGCTTTTTTGTTAGAATTATCGGCCAAATAGTTTAAAAAATTTAATATAAAATTAACCTTTACTGAATTGATGAGTAGTAAAGATTCCGAAGTCATTATGTCATACCCGTGCGCACTTAAAATACTGGCAATTTTAGCGCCATCTCCTTTTTTTCTTACCAAAATACAAACATCTCCAAAAGGATAGGACGTATCTAAATTTTGTAAAATATTGAGAATATTTTCGGCATAAGCATTGGTTTTATCTTCTCCAGAAAGCCCTTTTTCTAAAAAATCTATCTGCACATAACCGCCTATTTTATCAGTTGTTTTTTGAGCACTGTTATCCTTATAAAGAGCTTGATAAGTTGGGTTTGATAAATATTTTGAAGCGCTTTCAAAAAAGTCATTATTAAAGTGAATAATTTGAGAAAAGCTGCGAAAATTTGTCGGCAGTGTTTCGACTTTCTTTTCTATAAAAAACGGATTTTCATCTAAAGTAAGGTCTATAAATTGCTGTGCTTTACCGCCACGCCAACGGTAAATAGCCTGTTTGGCATCGCCTACCAAAAACAAACTCCCATTGGGCTGATGTAAAGCATTACTGATTAAAGGTATTAAATTTTCCCATTGAAAAACGGAGGTATCTTGCATTTCGTCTATAAAAAAATGACTGTATTTTTCGCCTAATTTTTCGTAGATAAAAGGTACGGGTTCTTCTTTTATATGTTTTCTAATAAGCGTGTTAAATTCGGAATTTAATCGGATATTATTATCTAATTTGTAATCGGTTAAGCCCCTATTTAGCTGACTTAAAACCGATAACGGAATAATATTTTTTATAGCCAATTGTGCTAAAATATAATTTTTATGCTGCGTGTCAAAGTAGTATTTAATTTCAAAATAGATTTTTTCAAGCGCTTCTAATCTAGACTCAATAGCACTACATTCTTCAAAGGTAGCTTTTGCGCTATTCCAACTATTTTTGGCGATACTTTTGGCAAGGCGTCCTTCAAAGTTTATATCGTAATTTTTATCTAGAAGTTTTGTAATAAAACTAGGATAGTCGCCACCTCCGGCATAAGCTTTTTTAGAAACGTTTATTTCTGTAATAATTTGTTGCCCTTGTGTAGCTAATTTATGGATATCGGTATCAAATAAAGTTATTTGTTTTTTTAGTTTTTTATGGAGATTTAAATAATCGTCTAGGGTTTTGTCTTTTAGTTTTTCGAGTTCGCTTACGGCATCCTCTTTTACCAAAAGTTTGGCAACAGTGTTAAGGGCAAAAGTCACATCCCATGTTTCGTCTTTTTGCCATTTAAAAAGTGCAAAACGTAAAAGTGTTTTGGTTAGATTGTCGTCTTTTCCCATTTTAGAAATTAAATTATTTACAGTTTCTTCTAAAATGTTTTGGCTATTTAATTCAACGTCAAAGTTGAGCGAAAGGCCTAAGTCAAAAGCAAAACTGCGGATGATTTTATACGTAAAACTGTCGATTGTGGTAATGGCAAAAGCTGAATAGTTGTTTATAATTTCTCTTAAAATATTTGAAGCTCTTTTTTGCAAAATAGTCTTATCAATGGCTATTTCTTGACAGATTTTTTGTGCCATATCGTTAAAATTACCATCCGCGAAAGCGTGTAAATTATTAAGAACACGTTCTTTCATTTCATTGGCGGCCTTATTGGTAAAAGTGATGGCTAAAATTTTCTGAAAAGTAAAAACATCTGTAGTATTGAGCACAATTTTTAAATACTCTTTTACAAGTGTAAAAGTTTTACCGCTACCGGCAGAGGCATTATAAACTTTAAATAAAGACGGCGTTTGCACGGATTGAATTTTAGGGCAAATTAATCATTTTAGGTCAAAAGGAAGATGTAAAATTGCTAAAAATTAATCGTTTCTAACAATTAAAACAGGAATTTTAACACTGTGTCTTACGGCGTTAATTGTGGTACCAAATATTAAATCTTTAAACCATTTATGACCGTGAGAACCCAATACTAAAACATCGCTATTAAAACTGTTTACCAATTCTGGGATGGCTTTTTTAGGACTGCCATAACCTAAATTAGAAGTTACATTATAACCTAATTTTTGTATAGATGAGGCGTAATTTTCTAATACTTTTTTATCGCTAGTGGTTTCGTAATCGTCTGTGTCTTCACCATAAACTATAGCAGTAGCACTTTCTACAATATGTATAAATTGATATTGGGTTTCTTTGTTTCCTAAAGACAAAGCGTGTTGAATGACGCTGTTATCTATTTCAGAAAAATCTAACGCCAATGTTATTTTATTAAATTCTTGTTTTTGTAAGTTACTAGGAGCTGTAATATTGGTATGAAATTTACGCGACTGTTGCTCACTACTTTTTTTAATAAGTGGTACAAAACTTATATAGAGAAGAATACCTAATATCAGTAATAAAAAAGGAATCATCATCAATAATAAGAGCGTTGGATGTGTACTCGAGCCAACCCAATCATTAATTTCACTAAAAACCAATTTACCATTTAAAGCTATTATTATTAGAGCAATTATCCAAGAAGCTATTTTGGTGGGTCGTTTGATGGTAAAATCGCGCATAAACTTTTTATCACTCACAAAATGAATAAGCGGAATAACAGCAAAACCCAATTGTAAACTCAATACTACCTGACTTAAAATGAGTAGTTTACCTGTGTATGATTCGCCAAAATAAATTAAAACGATTACGGCAGGAATAATAGCCAATAGTCTCGTAATCATACGTCTAGCCCAAGGTTGAATTCTGAAATTTATAAAGCCTTCCATAATAATTTGTCCAGCTAATGTGCCTGTTAAAGTAGAGCTTTGTCCTGCTGCAATAAGAGCAATAGCAAAAAGAATGGGGGCTAATTTGGTACCTAAAAGGGGTGCTAATAATTTATGCGCATCCTGAATTTCTTCTACATGATACATCCCTACTTTATAAAAAGTGGCAGCCGCCAAAACTAAGATGGCTGCATTGACAAAAAAGGCCAAGTTTAAAGCAATGACAGAGTCGATTAAATTAAACTTAATAGCTTCCTTAATCTTGATTTTAGTTTTAGCAAATTTTCTACTCTGTACTAAAGACGAATGCAGATATAAATTATGAGGCATTACTGTAGCCCCAATGATACCAATGGCAATATATAAAGCTGTATTGTTGGGTATAGAAGGAATAAACCCTGCCATTAAATCTGGTATATGAGGTTTAGCCAAAATCATTTCAATAAAAAAAGCACTGCCTATAATAACCACAAGAGCTAAAATAAAAGCTTCCATTTTTCGCATGCCTTTATTGATGAGAAAGAGCAGAATAAAAGTATCTAAAAAGGTTAAAGCAACACCCCACAATAGAGGGATGTCAAAAAGCAATTGTAAACCTATGGCCATACCTAAAACTTCGGCTAAATCGGTAGCAATAATGGCAATTTCGGCCATAACGTATAAACTGATATTTACAAAAGGGGGATAGGTTTCTTTACAAGCTTGTGCCAAATCACGACCACGTACAATACCCAATCGGGCACTTAAACTTTGTAATACAACTGCCATGATATTAGACATAAGTAAAACCCAAATTAAGGTATATCCAAATTGGCTACCTCCGGCAATGTCTGTAGCCCAATTACCCGGATCCATATAACCCACACTAACCAAATAAGCAGGTCCCATAAAGGCAAAAAGTTTCTTAAAAAAACCTTTTTTTGCCGTTGTATCAACCGTGGCATGAACTTCTTCTAACGATTTTTTAAAATGAGGCATCATAGTTTTGATACAATTAAATTGTTGGCTGTTTTTTGTGAAATATTTATAAGCTCCTCATCAACTTTTATTTGCATACTCATATCAAATACCTCTATTTGTTCTACTTTAATGAGACTTCCTAAACGGATGTTTTTCTGATTTAAGTAACTTAAAAACACGTCAGATGAATCTTTAACACCTCTTAAAATACAGCTTGTATTAAGAGCCATGTTTGCTAAAAAAACCTGTTCAGGCTGGGGTAGATTGCCTTTATTGTCTGGAATAGGGTCGCCATGCGGATCACTTTTAGGATGACCTAAAAAAGCGTCGAGTTTATCAATAAGTATTGCCGATTTTACATGTTCTAATTGTTCGGCAATATCGTGAACTTCATGCCAATTAAAATTTAATTTATTGACGAGAAAGGTCTCCCACAAACGGTGCTTTCTAATAACATTTTTAGCTAAATCACTTCCTTTTTTTGTAAGATGTACACCTTGATATTTTTTGTAAACAACAAAATTTTTGAGAGCTAGTTTTTTAAGCATATCGGTTACCGAAGATGGCTTTGTAGCCATCTTTTTTGCAACTAAATTGGTGCTTAAATTTTTTCCAAATTCCGATTGTAAGGCAAAAATGGCTTTTAAATAATTCTCTTCGGCTTGCGACATCGATAAAAATATTTAGGCAAATATAAAATAAAATTTAGACTTGTCTAAAAATTATTAAAAACTATTTATTAGTACTATATTTGACATAAAAAATATGCTTAGCAATCAATCTCATTTATTTAGCCTTCCAACCGATGTGACTTATCTTAATGGTGCTTATATGGCGCCACTTTCAAATGCCGTTGCAGAGATAGGGCAAAAAGCGCTTTTACAAAAACAAAATCCAACCAAGATTTTTGGTGATGATTTTTTTGAGCCAACCAAAAAGCTCAAACAAATATTTGCAAAACTTATCGATGTAAAAGAAGCCGAGCAAATTGCTATAATTCCTTCGGTTTCTTACGGTTTGGCTACGGTTGCCAATAATATTTCACTTAAAGCGGATGACGAAATATTGGTATTGCAAGAACAATTTCCTAGTAATATTTATATATGGCAAAAATTGACTGATAAATACAAAGCCAAAATAATTACGGTTAAAGCACCCGATTTAAAAGCGAATCGCGGTCAAGAATGGAACAAGCGTATTTTAAACAGTATCACTGCTAAAACAGCGGTGGTAGCTGTGCCGCATGTGCATTGGGCAGACGGAACTTTATTTGATTTGAAAGCTATTCGAAAAAAAACCAAAGAAAATGATGCCTTATTAATCATTGACGGTACCCAAAGTGTAGGTGCTTTGCCTTTTTCGGTCGAAAAAATACAACCTGATGCATTAGTGTGTGCTGGCTATAAATGGCTGATGGGTGCTTATGGTTTGGGCGTAGCGTATTATTCAGAAAAATTTAATGACGGTAATCCCATAGAAGAAAATTGGATTAACCGTTACAACAGTCAGGATTTTGCTGATTTGGTTAACTACGAATCGCGTTACCAATCTGGTGCCGGTCGTTATAATATGGGAGAAGTCAGTAATTTTGTTTATACTCCGATGTTAACGGCGGCTATTGAACAAATCCTCAAGTGGCAGCCGCAAAATATTCAAGATTATTGTCAAGAAATTTCACGAGAAGCTATTGACAATTTAAGAGATTTGGGTTGCTTTATTGAAGAAGCAGATTACCGCGCCAAACATTTATTTGGAATTTATTTACCTGATACAATTGATGTAGATAAGCTTAAAGCACGTTTTAATGTACAAAAAATATATGTGTCTTTTAGAGGAAAAGCTATTCGTGTAGCTCCTAATGTGTATAACACCAAAGCCGATTTTGATAGGTTTGTAAGTTGTTTTAAATAACATAAATAATTAGTGAATCTTTGTAATTCTTTGTGTTATAGCTATTTCACAAAGCTACACAAAGCAAATAATAAGTTGCACAAAGAGGTGCTTGTATTACATCTAAAATCCTTAAATAATTAACAACTAAAACCTATCTTTGCCCAAAATTTTTAAGCTTTGAGCAAGCAAAAATTAGTTGCTACTTTAGAGCAAAATACCGAGGTTTTAGCCTTGGTAAAAGCTATAAAAAACAATGCACAACAAATTTCAATTACAAATTTGGTTGGCTCTGCATTGTCTTTTGCTATTTCTGGAGCCTTTAAAAAAGCCGATTTACCATTTCTTGTAATTCTTAACGACAAAGAAGAAGCGGCTTATTACCTCAATGATTTAGAGCAACTTTTAGGCGATAAAGAAGTGTTGTTTTACCCGGGCTCGTATAGAAGACCCTATCAGGTAGAGGAAACCAATAATGCCAACATACTGTTGCGTGCCGAAGTTTTAAACCGTATCAATTCACAAAAAAAACCGGCTTTAATTCTAACCTATCCCGAAGCCTTATTCGAAAAAGTGGTTACCAAAGCCGAGCTTAACAAAAACACTTTAAAATTAGTGATAGGTCAGGAGTTGTCACTCGATTTTATCAATGAACTCCTGTTTGAATTGCAATTTGAGCGTGTTGATTTTGTGTCAGAACCAGGCGAATTTGCCGTACGTGGTGGGATAATTGACGTCTTTTCGTTTGCAAATGACGAGCCGTATCGTATTTCCTTTTTTGGAGATGAGGTTGAAAGCATTCGCACCTTTGATGTAGAAACACAATTATCGATTAATAAAATCAACAAATTGAGCATTTTGCCTAATGTTGAGAATAAAACGCTGGAAGAAAAACGCGCTTCCTTTTTAAAATATATTTCGGCTAAAACGGTTGTTTTTGCGAAAGATGTCAAAATGGTGTCGCAAAAATTAGACAGCTTATTTGTGAAAGCCGAAGAAGCTTTTAACAATTTAGATACGCTTTTGGAGCATATGAAACCGGCCGACTTGTTTTGTAACGGCAAGCTGATAGAAAGTCAGTTAAAAGACTTCACTTTGGTCAATGTCAATAGCACACAAGAAGATACTTTAAATATCGCTTGGTACACCAAACCACAACCGGCTTTTAACAAACAATTCGATTTACTTCTTGAAAATTTAAAAATTAATTCTAATAAGGGTTATACAAACTATTTGTGTTGTACCAATGATAAACAAGCGCAACGTTTTCACGATATTTTTAACGAGTTAGATGCTACGGTTTCTTACAAAACTTTGGTTTATCCTTTATTTCAAGGGTTTATAGACGAAAAAGCTAAAATAGTCTGTTATACAGACCATCAAATATTTGAACGCTATCATAAATTCCGACTTAAAAATGGCTTTGCTAAAAAGCAATCTATCACTTTAAAAGAATTGACAAATCTTGAAATAGGCGATTATGTAACTCATATCGACCACGGAATCGGACGTTTTGGAGGTCTTCAAAAAATTGACGTAGCGGGTAAAACACAAGAAGCTATAAAATTGGTTTATGCAGATCGTGATATTCTATATATCAGCATTCATGCCTTACACAAAATTGCCAAATTCAATGGTAAAGATGGGGCAGCTCCTAAAATTTACAAACTCGGCTCGGGTGCTTGGCAAAAGTTAAAACAAAAAACCAAAACCCGTGTCAAGCAAATTGCCTACGACCTCATAAAACTGTACGCCAAACGTAAAATGCAAAAAGGTTTTGCTTTTAATCCAGATAGTTATTTGCAAAACGAATTAGAAGCCAGTTTTATATTTGAAGATACACCAGACCAATACAAAGCTACGCAAGACGTAAAAGTCGATATGGAAAATGAGCGTCCTATGGATAGATTGGTTTGTGGCGATGTTGGTTTTGGTAAAACCGAAGTGGCTATACGTGCCGCTTTTAAAGCTGTTGATAATGGTAAACAAGTCGCTATTTTAGTGCCTACAACCATTTTGGCTTTTCAGCATTTTAAAACATTTACTGAAAGACTAAAAGATTTTCCGGTTTCGGTAGATTATCTCAATAGATTTAGAACCACCAAACAACGTACTCAAGTTTTAGCAGAACTTGAAAATGGCAGAATTGATATCGTTATAGGGACACATCAATTGGTAAATAAAAGTGTCATATTTAAAGATTTAGGTCTTTTAGTGGTTGACGAAGAACAAAAATTTGGCGTAGCTGTAAAAGACAAACTCAAAACCATAAAAGAAAATGTCGATACACTGACTTTAACAGCCACACCAATTCCTAGAACATTGCAGTTTTCGTTAATGGCGGCACGCGATTTGTCCATAATTAACACAGCGCCACCCAATCGTTATCCTATAGAAACGCATGTCATCCGCTTTGGCGAAGCAATAATACGTGATGCCATTCAGTACGAAATTCAGAGGGGCGGGCAAGTATTTTTTATCCATAACCGAATTGATACCATAAAAGAGGTGGCTGGAATGTTACAGCGCTTGTTACCCGATGCTAAAATTGGTATCGGTCACGGCCGAATTGAGGGTAAAAAATTAGAAAAATTAATGTTGGATTTTATGGATAATGAATTTGATGTTTTGGTTTCGACAACCATTGTAGAAAGTGGTTTAGATGTACCCAATGCCAATACTATTTTTATAAATAATGCCAATAATTTTGGACTCTCAGATTTGCATCAAATGCGAGGTAGAGTAGGACGCTCTAACAAAAAAGCCTTTTGTTATTTTATCACGCCACCGAATCATATGATGACAGACGAAGCACGCAAACGCATTCAAGCGCTCGAATTATTTTCTGATTTAGGCAGTGGCTTTCAGATTGCTATGAAAGATCTCGAAATTCGTGGCGCTGGCGATTTATTGGGTGGCGAACAAAGCGGTTTTATAAACGATATTGGTTTTGAAACCTATCAGAAAATCCTAAACGAAGCCATTGAAGAACTTAAAGAAAGCGACTTTAAAGAACTCTACAATCAAAAGGACGCACCGGTAAAAGATTTTGTAAAAGAGGTTCAAATAGATACCGATTTTGAAATTCTCTTTCCCGATGATTATGTAAATGTTATTACCGAAAGGTTGAATCTCTACCGCCATTTAAACACCTTAAAAACCGAAGAAGAATTGTTAGAATTCACCCAAAATTTAAAAGATAGGTTCGGTAACATACCTGTTCAGGTAGACGATTTGTTAGACAGTGTCAGGTTAAAATGGATAGCCAAATCACTGGGCTTAGAACGTGTGATTTTAAAAAATAAACGTTTAATAGGCTATTTTGTAGCCGACCAACAAAGTGCTTTTTACCAATCGCCTAGTTTTACAAAAGTGTTGCAATATGTACAGAATCACCCCAAAGACTGTGTGATTAAAGAAAAGGAAACCCGTCAAGGTTTACGCTTGATGATTACTTTTATAAAGATAGATTCGGTTCAAAAAGGACTTACTATTTTAGAGACTATTAGTTGCTAAATAAAATAGAACACTGATGACGCTGATTTAGCAGATAGTCTCAGATTTATCAGTGTAAATCATAAGTGATCTGTGTCATCAGCGTTCCATAATAAATACATAATTTTGCACAATGGAATTTTTTAGAATTATAGACAGACAAGTCACTCAAGAGATTATTCAAAATAAAATAACACCCCATAGTTTAGAGCCCTTTACAGAAACCATGTTTTTAATAGAAGAACAAGGTGATTATTTTGATGGTGCTACTTTGTGGGGCGAATTTAAAATAACTTACCATAAAATAAATGGTGGTGTTAGGTTTACATTACTCGATTGCCCCAACGCTTTTACGTGGACTATTACTACGGGTTACCCGCCCGAGCGCCATAAGATTGTTTTGCATTGTACCATAAATCGCACTCAGAAACAGGAGGAATTTATCACTCAAATTCAAGAGTTTTTAGACGAATGGGAAGCAGGGTTACAAGCTAATTTTTGATAAACTCCCGAAGGGTTCCAAACCCTTCGGGAGTTATTTTATTCTATAATTAAGCTCCTGTATTTAGGATATTTAACGGTGTATTTTAAGTTTAAGTCTTTTTTAGAATTTTGCGCCAAAGAAAACAACCATTTTATTTCTCCTGTTTTAGAATTGAATTTAGCCCCATTGTTTTTATCGATTTCAATTTTTATTTCATCTAGAGTAGAAACAGGTACTTGGTCATAAACTACTATATTAATACTTTCCTTCTTATTGTTACGTACAGTAATTTTCCATGCTTTTGATTCTGCTTTTTTGTTACCGATAAATTGTCTGGTGGTAAAGGCTTTTATCTTTTCACGTTTAACATTTACTTGTTTATCGCTTCCTAAAGAAATCTGCAATGTATCTGTGGCTTGACGTAAATCTAAAAGTGATTTACCTACATAAGTACCTTCAAAAAAGATATTTATTTCGCCATCAAGTAAATTGTATTTTTCCCAATTGGTAATGTTGGCAATTAAAAAGGCTGTCGGTTTAATTTTGGGCACACTGTAATACTGATAGCCTGCATTAATTTTATAACCTTTCATGGTCACCACATAATTTTTGTTGCTCGATTTAAGGGTGTGTGGCATTTTTATTTCAAATTCGACTGTGGTTTGTTTTCTAATCTGTTTTATTTGATTTGCTAGTTTGTATTCTTTTTTCTTACTTGAAGCTCCTCTTATACTTGAAGCACCTCTAATTATAATACCGCTAGCTTTCCCGTTTAAAGTCCTTGCATAACCCAGAGCTTTTCTATCTCTTTTTATGCCTTGTGCGGTTACAACAACCTCGTCTAAAACATTGGCATCTGAATTCATTACAAGGTTTACTTGTGGTCTATTGGCAATGACGGTTGCTGTTTCCATGCCGATATAAGTAAATTGCAAACGGCTGTTATTATCGGGTACTGTTAGGGTATAACGTCCGTCAAAGTCGGTTTCTGTACCAATAGTTGTGCCTTTTACCAGTACGTTTACACCGGGCAAGGGCCCCGAATTATCGGAAACGATACCTGTAACGGTATTGTTAAAAGTACCATAAATGGGAGGCAAAGTATTATAGTTTAAAAAATAGGTTTTTAATTTTGGTGCTATACCAGAAATATCAGGATTGGTTGAAGAAAATTTTAATTTTACATTATTCCAATCAACTTTAGTGTCTTGTCTTACATTGGCTTTGTAAACCAGCTCGAGAGGTTCGTTTATGTTTTTAGCACGTACATCGTATGAAGGATACCAGCCGGCATTATTTACCAAATAAGAAATCTTAAAAGAGGCTTTTAAGGCTTTTTTAGCGTCTATTTTAACAAGTATTTCTCCGGTTGGAAATTCCTTTTTATTGGTTATTGTGGCTATCTGGTTGTTAATGTCGTTTTGTTCTTTTCTTAACTTAGTTAGCGTTTTTTTGCGTTCAATCCTCTTTAGATTTAAACTTGTAAGTCTTGTGCCGTAAAATTTTGAGGCATCTCTTAAAGCTGTTACACTTAGGGTCTGGTTTTTACCACCAATATTTCTATTGGCTTTTAAAAAATTGAGTTCCTCTTTTATAATATCTAAATAAGTATTTTCTAATTCAATTTTATCTTTAACGGTACCGAGTTTTTTCTCTAGGTTTTTAAGCTCTTCACTTTTTTTGAGTTTGTTTAAAAAGTCTTTATTGTGGTTAACCGATAATACAGTTATGGCATTGTCTGTTTTAACTTGAATACTTTTGGCATCTATATAGGGTGACAGATTGACGAATTTTAAAACGCTCTTGCCAGGTTTTATATCAACGGCTTTTTTTCTTGTGACTTGGGCACCATTTAGGAAGACTGTGACTTCGTTAACTGTAGATTTTACGCGTTTTTCAATAGTTTCTTGCGAAAAAGAAATATTTACTAGTAAACAGAGAATTGCGATAAGTGCTTTTTGCATAGTTTTTATTTTAATGTATAACCATCCCAAATATAAGATTTTGTATTGATATTTTAACAACGAAAATATTTTAAGCTTGTTTAAGGCACACTGATAACACTGATTTAGCAGATTGTCACAGATTTATCAGTGTAAATCATATTTAATCAGTATCATCTGCGTTCTATGTCAATATTTTACACAGACACCTTCCCTCTTATCAAAGGATATGGGTCATAGCCCACCAACTCAAAATCGTCATAAGTAAAGTCAAAAACACTTTTAATAGCCGGATTGAGTTTCATAGTTGGCAGAGCTCTTGGTGTGCGGCTTAATTGTAAATCTATCTGTTCTGAGTGATTGTTGTAAATATGTGCATCGCCAAAAGTGTGTATAAAATCGCCATAAGCGTAACTTGTAACTTGCGCCATCATCATAGTTAAAAGTGCATAAGAGGCAATGTTAAACGGTACACCTAGAAATATATCGGCACTGCGTTGGTATAGCTGACACGATAATTTACCATCGGATACATAAAATTGAAAAAAAGCATGACAGGGAGGCAAAGCAGCTTTGTTGTTGGCTACATTTTTGGCAAAACTCACCGAAGTGTCGGGCAATACGCTAGGGTTCCAAGCTGACACCAACATACGGCGGCTGCTTGGGTTTGTTTTTATTAAATCAATAACTTCTGTTATTTGGTCTATCCCGTCGCTGTTCCAATTGCGCCATTGGTGGCCGTAAACGGGTCCTAAATCGCCTTTTTCATCAGCCCAAGCATCCCAAATTTTGACACCATTTTCTTTGAGGTAGGCAATATTGGTATCGCCTTTTAAAAACCACAGCAACTCGTGAATAATCGATTTTAAATGCAACTTTTTGGTGGTGAGCATCGGGAAACCTTCTTGTAAATCAAAGCGCATTTGATAGCCAAAAACACTCTTTGTACCTGTTCCTGTCCTGTCGTCTTTACCCACGCCGTTTTTAATAACGTGTTTTACTAAATCTAAATATTGTTTCATCCCATCCTAACCTTCCCAAAGGGAAGGGATTAATATATGTTTCTAATTACTTTGTACTTAATTCTTGATATTTAATACCAACTACTAGATACCAGTTACCTGATACTAGAAGCTAATGTTTTACCTTTTTTATAGCCTCCGGATTGTGTTTGTATTTAAAAACAATGGCAAAAACAATGGCTAATATCAAGGCATAAGCCGCAAAAACAAACCAGATGCTTGTCCAATCCCTACTGCCATTTTGGGTAAAATAATCTACTACCAAACCACTAGTGTAACCACCTACAAAAGCACCCAAGCCATTGGTTAGTAACATAAATAATCCTTGAGCACTGCTTCTAAATTTATTGTCTGTTTCCATTTCTACAAATAGAGATCCCGAGATATTAAAGAAATCAAAGGCCATGCCGTAAACTATCATTGATAATACCATATAACCCAATCCTATACCTTCTGGACTACCAATACCAAATAAGGCAAATCTAAAAAACCAAGCAATCATACTCATAAGCATCACAGCTTTTATGCCAAAGCGTTTTAAGAAAAAAGGTATGGTTAAAATAAAAACAGTTTCAGATATTTGTGATAACGATATTAAAGTACTTGCATGTTTTACAGCAAATGATTCAGGGAATAAGTCATTAAAACTTCTCATAAATTCAGAAGCCCAAGCATTTGATATTTGAAGGACGATACCTAAAAGCATAGAAAAGATAAAAAAGACGGCCATCTTTCTGTCTTTAAATAAGACAAAAGCATCTAAACCTAAGCGTTGAATTAATGTCTGACTTTTACTTGTTGAGCAAGGTACATTAGGCATCGTAAAACTGTAAATACCCATAACAAACGAAAAGCCTGCCGTAAATAAAAACTGATTTGAATTTTGCGCCCAACCTAAAAAATCGACAGCCCAAAGTGCTACTATAAAGCCAATTGTTCCCCAAACACGAATAGGCGGAAAAACTTTTACGATATCAAAATTATTATCTTCTAATACGCTGTAAGAAACCGCATTGGCTAAACCAATAGTTGGCATATAAACTAAAAGGTATCCTAACATTATCCAAAAAAAGCCGTCAAAATGTGTAATACTCGATAAGTAAAACATAAAAATACCCCCAACAATATGTAGTATCCCTAAAAGCTTTTGAGCAGGTAAATATTTATCGGCAATAATACCCACAATAGCCGGCATAACAATAGAAGCCAATCCTAAAGTACTAAAGATAGTCCCTATTTGAGCACCGGTAAAATGGAGTTTGCCCCCTAAATAACCACCCAGCGAAATAAGCCAGGCACCAAAAACAAAGAGTTCGAAAAAATTTAAAATAGTCAGTCGTAGTTTGATATTCATATTGTTTATTTTCTGTTATTAATTTCATCGCGTAAGCGTGCGGCCAATTCATAATCTTCATTGGCAATGGCTTGATCTAATTTTTTATTTAAAGATTTAAGCGTCAATTTAGAAAAAGCATCTTTTTTTGGAATAGGTTTTTGTATAATTTTCTGCTCTTTTTGGGTTTTAATTTCATCTTTAAGTTTGAGAAAAATGCCGGCTTTATCTAAGATGTTGGCATAGGTAAAAATGGGGGCATTAAATCTTATAGCCAAGGCAATAGCATCTGAAGTACGCGTGTCAATAATTTCTTCAATTTTGTCACATTCGCAAATCAAACTCGAATAAAATACGCCGTCAACCAATTTGTGGATAATAACTTGTTTGACTTTTATACCAAATCTGTCGGCAAAACTCTTGAATAAATCGTGTGTTAAAGGACGTGGCGGTTTGATTTCATGTTCTAAAGCTATGGCAATAGATTGCGCTTCAAAAGCACCAATTATAATGGGTAAAGTTCTATCACCTGCCACTTCACTCAGCACTAAAGCGTAAGCGCCACTTTGCGTTTGGCTATAAGAAATCCCTTTAATATTTAAACGTATTAAACTCAATTAGAAATTGTTTTTATATCAAAAATGCCTAATTACTTGGGTATCATATTCCAAATAATTAGGCACCCTTTCGGAGCACAATTTAATAAAATTTATGCGTTATTTTGTTTAAAGGCTTTTAATTTTTCAACCAACTTAGGCACAACTTCAAAAGCATCGCCTACAATACCGTAATCGGCAGCTTTAAAGAAAGGAGCTTCGGGGTCGGTGTTGATAACTACTTTTACTTTAGACGAATTGATACCTGCTAAATGCTGAATAGCACCAGAAATACCTATGGCGATATAAAGATTGGCAGCCACTTGTTTGCCTGTTTGCCCCACGTGTTCTTCGTGAGGACGCCAATCTAAATCGGCAACAGGTTTAGAGCAGGCTGTAGCCGCGCCTAAAACTTCGGCTAATTCTTCTACCATACCCCAATTTTCTGGGCCTTTTAAACCACGACCGCCTGAAACTACTATATCGGCATCGGCAATGGTAACTTTACCACTGGCTTTGTTTATTTCTTTAGAAGTGATGTTAAAATCGGCATCACTTAAAGTGGGGTTGAATTCTTCTATATTGGCATCGACTTTGTTTTCAAACAATCCGAAAGCGTTTTTAGCCAAACCGATTACTTTATTAGCAGTTGTGAGTTCTGTATTGTTAAAAGCTTTGCTAGAAAAAGCTTTGCGTTTTACCACAAAAGGCGCTGTACTGCTAGGTAAAGCCACTGTGTTTGACGCCAAGCCGGCTTGTAAATTAAAGGCCACGAGTGGAGCTAAATACAGTCCATTAGCACTTGAATCTACAATTACAACTGTAGCTTCTTCTTTAGCGGCTACCTGTGTGGCAACGTCGGCGTAAGCTTTGGCATTAAAGTTATTTAGCTTGTCGTTTTTGATATTTATAATTTTTGTGGCACCATAATTTGACAGTTCATTTGGGTCGTTGGCATTGATGCTAACTGCTACGCAATTTGTATTGAGCATTTCGGCAATTTTTGTGCCGTACGATGTGGCTTCGAAAGCTATTTTTTTAAACTTTCCTTCTGATGTTTCTGCGAATATTAATACTGACATTTTTTTAGAATTTGAAAGGGTTAATAATTAAATAACTTTGGCTTCGTTGTGTAGTAAATCAATCAATTCATCTACATTATCGGCATCTACTAATTTACAAGCACCTTTTACAGGTGGTTTTTCAAAGCTAATAGCCTTACTTGCTGTTAAGCCTTCTACCGCTGCTACGACGTTTAGAGGTTTTTTACGCGCCATCATAATGCCGCGCATATTGGGAATACGTAAGTCTTTTTCTTCTACAATACCTTTTTGACCTGCTAAAACAACAGGTAATTTTGTAGAAAGGACTTCGCTACCGCCGTCAATTTCATGGGTAGCAGTTACAGCGTCGCCTTCAATTTCTATCCCAACACATGCGTTAACAAAATTGTAATCTAAATTGGCGGCTAAAAAGCCGGGAACCATAGCGCCGTTATAATCAATAGATTCACGGCCAGTTATTACTACATCGTAAGCGCCTTGTTTAACAACTGCGGCTAATTGTTGCGCTACGTAAAAACCATCTGTGGGTTTGGCATCAACACGAATAGCGTCATCTGCACCAATAGCTAAAGCCTTGCGTAGAGTGGGTTCAACGCTTTGATTGCCTACAGTAACGACTGTTATGGTAGCGCCTTGTTTTTCTTTAAACCAAATAGCACGCGTTAAAGCGTATTCATCGTGTGGATTGATGACAAACTGTACACCGGTAGTGTCAAATTTGGTATCTCCTTCGGTAAAATTAATTTTAGACGTGGTGTCGGGGACGTGACTAATACAGACTAATATTTTCATTTTTTATGGATTTTTTGTTATTAAGTCGGATTTAAAATTTCAGGTTACGAAGTTAAAACTTTTTTTTGAATTTATTAGAGTTTTAAGAGATAAAA
>JASFYX010000016.1:0-90946 GCA_045046885.1 Flavobacteriaceae bacterium | reverse complement strand
ACATAAAAATTGCTAGGTGGAATGTAGGTTTTTGTCAACTCTCTTATCAAGTTAACATCAGTCACAGCAATTTCTTCTTCTGTTTCGCGTAAAGCTGTTGCACTTAAATCTTTATCCTTTTTATCTATTTTGCCACCGGGGAAACTTATTTGAGCCGAATGAACGCCTTTGTACTGTGCGCGTTCAGTTAAAACAAAACAAGTCTTGTTGTCCTTATCGGGATAAAATAAAGCCAATACGGCGGCTTCTCTAGGATTATTTTTGTCAATTTCTTCAAAAGTGACCGGCATCCTGACAGCCGGCGCCAATTTGAATTGTGATTTTAAGCCTCCTAATTTTGCCGATTTAATTTTAGAGATGTTTTCCAAAAAAAGATTGAAGTCCAATTTATTTGCTACTTTAGATTTTCAAAATTAACCTTTTTACCAAACTTACTTATGAAAAAATCTATAAAAATAGCTTTAAGAGTCGTGGCTTCCTTATTAGTTGTGTACTTTATTACGACCCTTTTAACGCCTAGTATAGTCGATAAAAAATTCAATCAAATTATACAAAAAGCACCCTATACACTTTCTAAAGAGGCGCAACAATTAAATGACACCCTCAATTTTATAGCCGATTTACACTGCGATGCTTTGTTGTGGAAACGCAACTTACTCAAGAAAAACGACTTTGGGGCTGTTGATATTCCGCGTATGATAGCTTCAAATACAGCTTTACAAGCCTTTACAATTGTTACCAAGGCGCCTAAAAACATGAATTTCGATAAAAACACGGACGAAACAGATGCCATTACATTGCCTTTTATTGTAGAGGGACGTCCTTTTAAATCGTGGTTTAACCTCACCCAACGGGCTTTGGTACAATGTGCTGCTTTAAATCATTTTGCCGAGCAATCTAACGGCACTTTTTATGTCATAAAATCGAAAGCGGATTTTAAAGCGTATTTAGAAAAACGTCAGAAAAATAGAAAAATAGCAGCAGGTTATCTCGGTATTGAAGGGATGCACGCCCTAAGTGGTAAATTAGAAAACGTAGATGTGTTGTATGACGCTGGTGTCCGTATGATGTCGCCTGTCCACTTTTTCGATAATAAATTAGGCGGCTCGGCGCACGGTGTTTCGCACGGAGGCTTAACCGATTTTGGGAAACAGGTTATTAAACGAATGCAATCTAAAAATATGATTTTAGACGTGGCACACAGCTCAGAAAAACTGATTGATGATATTTTAGCCGTTACAACAAAACCCATTATTAGTTCGCATACAGGTGTTAAAGGGACTTGTAATAATGTGCGCAATCTCTCTGATAAACACCTCATTGGCATTGCCAAAACGGGTGGTATTGTGGGCATTGCTTTTTTTGAAAAAGCTGTATGCAAAGCCGATGCAGCACATATTGCCAAAGCCATTCAGTACACCGTAAATTTAATAGGAATAGAGCACGTCGCTCTAGGCTCAGATTTTGACGGCGCCATAACAGCACCTTTTGATGTTACAGGTATTCCACTCATAACAGAAGAACTTTTAAAATTAGGTTTCACACCTCAAGATATCAGTAAAGTAATGGGCGGTAATGTCAAACGTTTTTTGTTAGAAAATTTACCCGATTAACAGTTAACCGTTTTGTGTGAAATAATTGTAATCTTTGATTACTGTTTCCACAAATTCAAAAGGTTTTTGTTCGGTTTTTATATCTGTTATTTTTATAATTTTATCGTAAAGGCGTAAAATAATGTTATGATTACCACGTCTCACAGATTTCTGATACAAATTTTTAATAGTCTGAATATCTGAGTCACTTAAAAGTGTCACTTGAGAGTAGGTGGGTTTGTAATCGACTTCTAAATCGGTTAAAAGCGTATTTTTTAAACTTATCTTATGACGCTCTGTAATAACAGTAGTCCCTGCTGCTAAATCGCCCAAGCGTTGTCCTTTACCGTTGAGAAGTATGGTGAATATGGCTACAGCTCCGGAAGCTAACTGAACATCTATAATTCTAAGAACCCATCGCATTAAAAAACTACCAAATGTGGGTTTGCTACCGTCCTTTTTAACCACGCGTATGTTGGTGAGCATCTTTCCGGGAGATTGCCCGTTAAAAAGCGTTTCAAATAACAAACTGTAAAAAAATACAGGTAACATAAGAAGTGTATAAGTTAAATTAAGGTCGAATCCTTTCATGATATTTAAAGAATTAATTATATAAAAAACGACTATTACATAGCTCATTATAATAAGAAAATCGAGTAAATAAGCCCCAATACGCGTTCCTAAATTGGCAACATGTTGATTAATACTAATATTTTGTGCCGTTTCTATTTGAAATTCATCCATTTTTTGTCGTTATTTGAATGACAAAAATAAAAAAATTGCGCGAAGCAGCTTTCCTAAAAAAAAATAAAGATAAATGGCTTTTATTTGAAGCCGTTTTAGATAACAAAACAGCGGTTGAACCCGATAAACTATCTGACTTATACTTAGATATTACAAACGATTTGAGTTATGCCAAGACGTTTTATCCTAACAGCAATACCGCCTTGTACTTAAATGCCATATCGGTAAAAGCACATCAAAAGATTTACAAGTCGAAAAAAGAATCTAAAAACAGAATTGTCAGTTTTTTTAAAACAGAATTCCCCTTATTATTTTATTCTTATCAAAAATACTTAGCCATTGCTTTTTCTGTATTTGTACTATTTACCATAATCGGGGCTTTTTCTGCCAGTAAAGATGGTCGTTTTGTACGTCTTATTTTAGGAGATGCTTATGTTAATACAACCATAGACAATATTGAAAAAGGTGACCCAATGGCTGTATATGCCAAAGTAGGTGAGACAACAATGTTTTTACTGATAACTATTAACAATTTAAAAGTAGCCTTAATGGCTTTTATTTATGGCATTTTACTATCTGTAGGAAGTCTTTATATACTGATGCAAAACGCTATTATGTTAGGGGCTTTTACTTACTTTTTTGTAGAAAAAGGTCTGTTTTGGCAGTCGGCACGAACCATTTGGATACACGGCACCATAGAAATATCGGTCATAATTGTAGCCGGTTGTGCCGGATTAGTTCTGGGAAGCGGTTTGCTGTTTCCGGGATCCTATTCACGTCTAAACGCCTTTAAGCGGAGTGTAAAAGACGGTTTAAAAATCATGCTGAGTACCGTGCCGTTTTTTATAGTAGCCGGATTTTTAGAAGGTTTTGTTACACGTCATACAGAAATGCCCGACTGGTTGGCCATTCTTATTATCAGCGCTTCTTTAAGTCTTATTATATTTTATTACGTTATTTATCCAATTCAATTACATAAAAAAACATTACAAATATGAGTAAAACGATTAACTTCAAACGCGAACGCGATTTAGGCGCCATTATTACCGATACTTTCGGATTTATACGCACGCAATGGAAACCTTTTTTTATCACTATTTTTAAAATATTATGGCCTTTTGTTGCTGTTACGGCCTTCTTTATGGGGATGTACCTCTATTCGTTTTCAAATATGTTTTCTAATTTGAAAAATATGTCTAATTCTAGTTCGCCTTTTGCTATGTATGGCGGCGATTTTTTCTTATGGATATCATTATTAATGATTTCCGTTTTGGTGACTTATACCTTATTACACCTAGCAGCTATGTTTTATATAAAAGCTTATATAGACGATGCTACTAATATAGATTTTAGCAGTATTTCAAAGCAAGTTAAGACTAAATTTTGGTCGCTCTTAGGATTTTTCTTCCTCTCATATTTACTTATAATCATTGCTTTAATGTTGTGCTTTTTTCCCGGTATTTATATTATGTATGTTTTTGCATTAGGTGTCCCCATTTTGATTTTTGAAGATAAGGGTGTTGGCGAAACCATAGAATATTGTTTTACACTTATTAAAACAAAATGGTGGGAAACGTTTGGTGTTTTGTTAGTTGTAGGCCTTTTAGTGGGTATTTTAGGTTATATTTTTAATATTCCGGCTATGATTTATTCTATAATTAAAATGATAGGCCTAATTAAAGATAACGACCCTACAGCTATGACAGGTCTTATGTCAGACCCTATTTATTTGATTTTAACTATTATTTCTTATGCAGGACGTTTTCTTTTATCGGCTATTAGTATTGTAGCAACTGTCTTTGTGTATTTTGATTTAAACGAACAAAAATTCCATTCGGGTACAATAGAAACCATAGAGTCATTAGGAAGTAACTAAGTGCGTAAACTACTGTACATCTGGCTGTTTTTAAGTCTTTCTGTCGCTTCATTTGGGCAACAGAAAGAAGCTGTCACATTGGCAACAGACAGTATGCATATAAATGTAAAACACTTTAACACAAAGCATTTAACTAAATACAAAGACAATCCTGATTTTAATTACGAAACCCTAAAGCAAGAACCTAATTTTATAATACGTATTTTTAATTGGTTGGGGCGACTGTTTCAAAAGTTTCTATCGTGGTTATTTGGCGAACAACAAGCCTTCGGCATTATCTTATGGGTATTTAAAATTCTGCCTTATTTTATCTTATTGCTGACCTTATTTATTTTGGCTAAATTCTTTATAAAAATAAATAGAGACAGCCTTACTCGCGGAAGTCTTTCTAAAAAAGGACAGATTAAAGTTTTAGATGACGAAACTATTTTAGAAACTGAAGATATAGATGCTTTATTACAAAAAGCCATTGCCAATGCCAATTACCAATTGGCCATTCGTTTTGAATATTTAAAAATTCTAAAACAATTAACAGCTTTTAACCTGATAGACTGGCAGGTACAAAAAACAAATTTGGATTATTACAACGAAATTAAAAACAGTCAATTAAAACCTCTTTTTAAAGAAAGTACACATCTTTACGATTGTGTGTGGTATGGTAACTTTAAAGTCGATAAAGGACATTACAGTTCATTAAAAGCAACACTCGATACATTTTTAACTAAATTAAATCAATTTGAGTCGGCAAAATAAAATATATCTGTTTTTACTTTTTGCAAGTATTGTTTTAGTTGTGCTGAACGAATTGCAGAAACCTAAACCCATTAATTGGTTTGAAAGCTATGTAGCGCAACATAAGATACCTTATGGCACTTATGTGCTTTATAATGAATTATCAGATCTTTTTCCAAAATCAGAAATAAAGAAAGTCCAAACACCTCCGTACCTATTTTTAAAAGATTCTACCAAAACAGGCGCTTATATTTTAATAGATAAAGGATTTAATATTAGCAAAGTCGAGTTGAATAGATTTCTAAAATTTGTAGCCCGTGGCAATCAGGTTTTAATGGTCACTCACGGTATAAACATAGATACGCTTAATTTAGAGACAAAATTATTGCGCAGTACCGCTTTAGACGAATTCCCTTTTTTTACCTTAGCCAATAGAGTATTTAGAAACAAAGAATACAGGTTCGATCGTGCATTTGATAATTTTGTATTTAAAAAAGTAGATACTTTAGCGACAACCGTTTTAGGAAAAACGGGCTTTGTAAATCAAGATGGAGAACGTGTGGCTAATGGTGTTAATTTTATAAGCTATAAGTATGGAAAAGGACAATTTTTATTCTCTACTTATCCCGAAGCGTTTATAAATTACACTCTTTTAAAAAGTCCCAATCAAGAGTATGCCGCAAGTGTTTTATCTTATTTAAAAAATCCTAAAACCATTTATTGGGATGCTTATTATAAATCGGGAAAAAGTCAAATTGCTTCTCCTTTGTATTATGTGTTATCACAGAAAAGTTTAAAATATGCTTATTACATTTTATTGCTAGGCGCACTTGTATTTGTATTATTTGGGGGTAAGCGTGTGCAACGCATAATACCTATTATAAAACCCTTACAGAATCAGACTTTGGCTTTTACACGAACCATTGCCGGTATGTATTATAAAAAAGAGGCTCATAAGACGATGGCAACCCATAAAATACGCTATATTCTGACGTTAATACGTCAGAAATATCAGTTAAATACAGATATTTACAAAAAGGATTTCACACAACAATTAGCTCTTAAAGTAGGTAAGCGGTTAGAAGAAACAGAAAAAATTGTCAATTATATAAAATATATAGAAACACAAGATAAAGTCACAAAAGAAGAGCTTGTAACTTTAAACGCTTATTTAAATTCACTTATTAAAACATCTAAATATGGAAGATAAAAATACAGAAGGTTTACCTTTCGAAAACCGCTTACCGCTTCAAGATTTGCTAGAGGCTGTGGCAAAAATTAAAACTGAATTACACAAGGTTATTGTAGGTCAAGACGACTTTATAGAACTTTTAATTATAGCTCTTTTAGCCGATGGTCATGTGCTTATAGAAGGCGTGCCGGGCGTGGCTAAAACCATTACCGCCAAATTGTTAGCAAAAACTATTAGCAGTGGTTTTAGTCGCATTCAGTTTACACCCGATTTAATGCCCAGCGATATTTTAGGCACATCGGTTTTGAATATGAAAACAGCCGACTTTGAATTCAAAAAAGGTCCCATTTTCTCAAATCTAATTTTAATTGACGAAGTAAATAGAGCCCCTGCCAAAACACAAGCAGCACTTTTTGAAGTAATGGAAGAGCGTCAAATAACAATAGACAGCCATACTTACTTAATGCCGCCGCCTTTTATGACATTAGCGACACAAAATCCCATTGAGCAGGAGGGAACCTATGCTTTACCCGAAGCACAATTAGACCGTTTTCTGTTTAAAATTAATGTCGGTTATCCTTCTAAAGAAGAAGAAATAGAAATTTTAAACAGTCAGATTAAAAGGAAAAGTTCTAAACCTGAAAGCTTGGTGAAAGCGGTGCTTTCTGAAACCGATTTGTTAAAGTATCGCAATAGAATATTTGATATTTTAATAGACGACAAATTAGTGACTTACATAGCCGATTTGGTAACAACAACGCGTTCTCATCCGCAACTGTATTTAGGCGGTTCGCCGCGTGCTAGTATCGCTATTTTACAAGCCTCAAAAGCCGGAGCTGCAATTAATGGGCGTGACTTCGTAATTCCAGAAGACATTCAAAAAGTTATGTATCCTATTTTGAGACATCGCATAATTTTAACACCCGAAAATGAAATGGAAGGGCTTACAACAGACCACGTCATAAAAATGATAATTGACTCTATTACGGTACCGCGTTAAAATTAAATGAAAATATTGGCCTACATAAAAAGTTTCTATTTACACCAACGTGTCTATTGGGTATTGGCATTTATATCGCTAGGATTTCTACTTTCTTATTGGTTACCCGTTTTGTTTTCTCTTTTTGTTTATGTGCTTTTATTGTTCGGACTAATTTTTATTCTTGACGGATTTATGCTCTTCAGATTTAGCAATTCGTTTTTAGCCAAACGAAAGCTACCCAAAAAATTATCGAACTCTGATGAGAATTTAATTCAGATTGAACTGATAAATAACTATCCTTTTAAAATTTTTGTAGAAATAATTGACGAGTTGCCTTCACAATTTCAAAAACGTGATTTTTATTTAAATCAAACTCTTGAATCGGGAGAAACGGCTTATCTTGATTACAGTGTTCGTCCGGTTGAGCGTGGTGCTTATATTTTTGGCAATCTAAATTGTTATATCAGTTCTAAATTCAAGCTGATAAAGAAACGTATGATTTTTAATGCGGGGGCAGACGTAGCCGTTTATCCGTCATTTATACAAATGCGTAATTATGAGTTTTTAGCTTTTAATAAAAGATTGACACAATTCGGACTCAAAAAAATACGTCGTATAGGTCATTCCATGGAGTTTGAGCAAATTAAAAATTACATTGCGGGTGACGATTTTAGAACCATAAATTGGAAAGCGACAGCCAAGCGGGCTCAGTTGATGGTAAATCAGTTTCAAGACGAAAAATCGCAACCTATTTATGCCCTTATCGATACAGGACGCGCCATGAAAATGCCTTTTGAAGGCTTAAAATTGCTAGATTATGCTATAAATTCGGCTTTAGCTTTTTCAAATATAGCCTTACTCAAAAAAGACAAAGCAGGTTTGGTTACTTTTTCTAAAAAAGTAGAAACTTCTATTAAAGCCCGCTCAAAAAAAAATCAGTTACAGCAAATTAATGAAGCCTTGTATGCTATAGATACCGAATATTTAGAAGCCGATTATGGTTATCTGTACAGTTTTTTAAAGCGTCATATTACGCAACGCAGTTTATTAATACTTTATACGAATTTCGAACATATTTCTGCTTTAAAAAGACAGTTACCCTATCTTCAAGCTATAGCTAAACATCATTTATTGGTAGTCGTCTTTTTTGAAAATACAGAACTAGATAATTTGTTACAAAGTAATGTAGAAGATTTACAAAGTATCTATCATCAAACAATAGCTCAAAAGTTTGCTTTAGAAAAACAACAAATCTTAAAAGAATTAAAATTGAGAGGTATTTTTGGCATCCTTACCAAGCCTCAAAATCTGACTGTTAACGTTATAAATAAATACCTAGAATTTAAGGCCAAAGGTTTAATTTAACACTTACTTTAATTGCTTGTAGGTTTTATGCCTTAAAACAAAGTAATGCCACACAATACTTATTATTTTAAAATAGTGTGTTGTTTTGCCAATACTTTCTCTGCGTTTGCTGAGCATCTTTTTAAGATGGGCATAAAAACTAAAATGTGCCTTGATAATAGCCCAAGTATGAATGGGGCGTAGTTCTAATATAAATTTCACACCGGCAATAGCGTCTAAAATTAGGCGTGTTAAAATAACAGGCACTAGAAAGCGTTTGGGCACATTTTTGGCTATAGAGTACAAGCTATTCCTAAAATTTAAAAATGTCTTTGTGGGATTGGCTTCTTTTAAAGTAGCACCACCTACGTGATAAACCGTAGAGCTGCCCACATAATTAACAGAATAACCTAAATTGTGCATGCGCCAACACAAATCTATTTCTTCTTGGTGTGCAAAATAATCTTCGTCAAAGCCCCCTAATTGATGGTACAATACGCTTCTTATACACAAACACGCGCCAGAAGCCCAAAAAATAGGGTAGGTGTCATCGTATTGATGTTGGTCTTTTTCTAAGTGCATAAAGACACGTCCTTTACAATACGGGTAGCCAAAAAAATCTATATAACCACCTGCGGCACCTGCATATTCAAAATGTGTGCGTTTTTTGTAGTCTAAAAACTTGGGTTGGATAATGGCTGTGTTCGGATTGCTGTTAAAATGTTTTACAATGGGCTGTAACCAATTTTTAGTGACTTCAACATCAGAATTAAGAAGGACGTAAATATCAGATTTTATACTTTTTAAAGCGGTGTTATAGCCTTTGGCATAGCCGCCATTAGAGCTATTCTGGACAATATTTACCGTCTCGCTATAATGCTCTTTTAAAAAACCAATCGAACTATCTGTAGAAGCATTATCGGCTACATAGATAGTAGCT
Source organism: Flavobacteriaceae bacterium (assembly GCA_045046885.1). Taxonomy (GTDB): domain Bacteria; phylum Bacteroidota; class Bacteroidia; order Flavobacteriales; family Flavobacteriaceae; genus CG1-02-35-72. Next base: position 81,544 of record JASFYX010000016.1, on the reverse strand, counting down.
TCCGGACTATAACTCACAATACTCGGTAAGAATTCTTCAAGCAAGTGTTTGCCATTCCAGTTTAAAATTACGACAGCTACAGTCATTTAATCAGCTATTTTTTTATAGCAGTGCAAACTTAACATTTATTCGGGCAATTAAATATTAATTTGTTCTTAATATTTTGGGATGTCTTTTAAAAAAAGAAAACACTCATTTTTAGTGTCCAATTCGGCAAAATAATGATCTAATCCGTTAGTAACCATAAGATATTTGGCTTTAATTTTTAGATTATACCGTGATATTTGATCGAATGTTTTTTGTGTAATTTTCACCGATGGTGCTTTGCACTCTACAATTATATGAGGCGCTCCTGTTTTAGAAAAGACTATAATATCTGTCCGTTTTTTTAAATTATTCACAATAAGTTGCTTTTCTACATTTATAAGCGATTTAGGATACCCCTTACTATTCATTAAAAAATGAACAACATGTTGCCTTACCCATTCTTCGGGTGTTAACAAAACATATTTTTTACGGATAACATCAAAAATATACGTTTTATTTTCGCTATTTTTGAGCTTGTAATTATAGGGTTGTAGATTGAGTGCTATCACGCTTTAAAAATACAAATATTAACTAAGATAAAGCCCTATTTTATTTAAATGAATACTATCAAACAAATTGCCGAAGCCATTAAGAGCAAAAATCTTAAGCCTATTTATTTCTTGATGGGTGATGAGCCTTATTACATAGATAAAATAGCCGATTTAATTGCCAACTCGGTTTTAACTGAAGAAGAAAAAGGTTTTAATCAGATGGTTTTATACGGAGGGGATGTTACTGTAGACGATATTGTTGCCAATGCTAAACGCTTCCCTATGATGGCAGAACATCAGGTTATAATTGTAAGAGAAGCACAACATTTAAGTCGTACTATCGAAAATTTAGGGAGCTATGTAGAAAATATGCAGCCTACTACTATTTTGGTAGTGTGCTATAAATACAAAACACTCGATAAACGCAAGAAACTCGCCAAGCTCATCACAAAAAACGGACTCCTATTTGATAGTAAAAAATTATACGACAATCAGATACCCGATTGGATACGCCGTGTTTTAGCCGGTAAAAAGTATAAAATTGAAGATAAAGCAACCTTAATGTTGTCAGAGTTTTTAGGATCAGATTTAAGTAAAATCAGCAATGAACTTACCAAACTTATGTCGCTTTTACCGCATGGCAGTACCATAACAGCCGCTGATATTGAAAGAAATATAGGTATAAGTAAAGACTATAATATTTTTGAATTGCGCAATGCTATTGGCGTACGCGATATAGCTAAAGCCAATAAAATAATTACTTATTTTGCCCAAAACCCCAAGACCAATCCGTTGGTTGTAATTATTTCGTTACTATTTAGTTATTTTACACAATTGTTACAATACCATGCCTTAACGGATAAAAGCAGTACTAGTGTCGCCAGAGCTTTAAAAATATCGCCTTATTTCGCTAAAGATTACACTACTGCTGGGCGAAATTATTCTATGAAAAAAGTGGCTCAAATTATTTCATATCTAAATGACGCCGATGTAAAAAGTAAGGGTGTCGGGGCGCGTCAATTAGACAGTGGTGCTATTTTAAAAGAGCTGTTGTTTAAGATTTTACATTAATTTTAAAGACCTAACAGGTTTTTAAAACCTGTTAGGTCTAAACTATTTATTCAGCTACCCACACATTATTATCACGATTTACATCCGGTAAACGATGCTGTGCATCTAACACCACTTTTTTAATTTTAATGCTAGTATCAAGTTTAAGCGTCCAAATTTTACCCTTTTTCCAAATTTCTACAGGGCGTTTAATTTGATAAATTTTGCCATTAATATCAGTAACACTTATCAATACTGGCATCACCATTTTAGCTTTGTTTTCAAGCGTTATTAAAGCGCCTTTCTTAGGGCTATTCTTAATGTATTTAACCGATATCACAGCTTGATCTAGCTGGTAATTATTTAAAAACCAGCCTTTCCAAAACCAAGTTAAATCTTCACCGGCAGCATTTTCTATAGCGTTAAAAAAGTCGTTTGGGGTAGGATGTTTGTAAGCCCAATTTTGTGTGTAGTTTCTAAAAGCAAAATCAAAGCGCTTGGGGTCTAAAACTATTTCGCGTAACAAAACCAATCCGAATGCTGTTTTAAAATACGAAACCGGATGTGTGTCTTCGCCTTTAAAATTATCGGCAGCCGTCATAATGGGAGGAATGCCCAGTTTTGTGATAAAGGGAATAATCTCTTCGGCCGGATTACCGCCATTTCTAGCGTACTCGCCATCACGTTTAGGAGCGTATTCGCCATTGTTGAATTCCTCTTGAGCATAAATATCGACAAAAGTATTAAAACCTTCGTCCATCCACGCATAACGACGTTCACTACTACCCACAATCATAGGATACCAATTGTGACCGATTTCGTGTGAAATAAGCGCGTATAAATGCTTGGTTTTAGATTTCCAATGATCAAAAGTAATACCGGGGAATTCCATACCTCCAACAGGACCTCCCACATTTATGGCGTTTGGATAAGGATATACAAACCATTTTTTTGAAAAGTGCTCAACCGATTGTTTTAAGTATTCGGTAGCGCGACTCCATTTGTCTCTTCCCATACTCTCAACGGGATAAACGCTCATAGCCATCGCTTTTTTACCGTTGGGTAAATTTATTTTGGCGGCATCCCAAACAAATGCTTTAGAGGCAGCCCAAGCCACATCTCGGGTATTGTACATTTTAAAATGCCAAGTCACAGTCACCAATTTATCTGAGGTCTTTTTAACTTCTTTAGCCACTTCTTTGGGCGTTTTAATCATTACGGTAGTGTCAGAATTTTTGGCTTTTGTGAGCCTTTTTTGTTGGGCTTTGCTTAAAGTTTCTGTGGGGTTTTGTAGTTCACCCGAGCCCATTACCAAATAACCTTTTGGCAGGGTAACGGTGTAATCAATAGTGCCGTAGTCTAAATAGAATTCGCCTGAGCCTAAATAGGGTAGCGTGTCCCAACCTCTTATATCGTCATACACACACATGCGCGGATAAAAATAAGAGACATCGTAAACTTTGCCGTTTTTAGTCTCTAATATACCGGCACGTGGATCGTGTGCGCCTAAAAGATAACTGTAATCAATCGCTATTTTTAAAAGTCCTTTTTTAGCGGCTAACTTTTGGGGTAACTGTATTTGCATGCGGGTATCGCTAATCAGATAATTGGCAGCAACCCATTTTCCGTTTAATTGAATTTTGACACTTTTCAGTTTAAAACCTTTGGTTTCTTTTTTGGGATTTACAGCGAATAGGCTACTGGCGGCACGCGAGGTCATTTTTGTAATATTTTGATCTAATTGTAACCAAACAAATGTGAGGTCATTCGGACTTTTATTGGTGTAATCTATAACAACGTTGCCACTGATGATATTGGTTTTTGTGTTTAACGAAACGGCTACTTTATAATCGGTGCTATTTTGCCAATATTTCGCCCCGGGGGTGCCATCGGCGTTGCGATATGGATTTTTTTGCATCCTATAAATAGAAGGGGCAAAGGCTGTTTGTTGTGCAGTAATTGAAAAACTTGTAAAAAACAAGACGAGCAGACTGTAATAAAATTTATTCATGATTGGTATTTTTGTTTGGTTTACTTTAAAAAAGCCAAACAAATGTATAAATAAAATCAACTTTGAGGTGAAATGAATTGTTAGTTAAAAGTTAAAGTTTTGAACTCTCCAAGGGTTCAAAACCCTTGGAGAGTTCAAAGTTAATTAAACATAATGCCTTTCGCCAAAAATACTGCTGCCAATACGTACCATATTAGAGCCACATTTTATGGCTAGTTGGTAGTCGCTACTCATACCCATAGAGAGAGTTGTGAGTTGTGTCCTTCGACTGCGCTCAGGATGACTAGTTTTTAGTTGCTTAAAGAATGTATTTAAACTGGTAAACTCTTGTTCAACTTGGTTTAAATCGGCTGTAAAACTGGCCATACCCATCAGCCCTACAATAGCGATGTTGTTTAAAGATTTGAGTTCATCTGAGTTTAAAATAGTTTCAACTTCTTGAAATGACAATCCGAATTTGGTTTCTTCTTGCGCTATTTTGGCTTGCAGTAAACAATTGATTACACGATTGTGTTTTAAGGCTTGCTTGTTTATTTCTTTCAGCGTTTTAAGACTGTCGACCCCGTGAATTAAACTGACAAAATGCGCCATATATTTAACCTTATTCCGCTGTAAATGCCCTATCATATGCCATTGAATATCTTTGGGCAAGGCTTCGTATTTCTGAGCCATTTCTTGAATTTTATTCTCGCCAAAGACACGTTGTCCGGCCTTGTAGGCTTCGAGAATATCAGATTCGGGTTTGGTTTTAGAAACAGCTACAAGGGTGACGTCTTTTGGTAGGGTTTCTTTAATGTTTTTTAGTTTGGTGCTTATATCTTGGATTTTCATTGTTATTAAATTTTAAGAGCGAGTCATTTTAGTTTTAAAGACCCTTCTCCCGAAATTTCGGGATGCTCAGGGTGACAAAGTTGTTAAAACTCAAAGATAGTTAATCCGCTGCGTAATTTAGGCTCTATATAAGTACTTTTTGGAGGCATTGTGAGCTTTGCATCTGCAACCGATTTTAATTGGGCTACCGAAGTAGGGAACAAGCCAAAAGCCAGTTTAAATTTACCGCTGTCAACATCTGCTTTTAGGTTTAATTTACTATGAATAGCGGGTTTATAAATAATTTTATCGCTGTTACTCAGGTCATTTATACCTAAAATAGGTTTTAAGATAGTGTTGTATAAAAGTTGCGGATCTAAATCATCTAAGGCATTGTCAATTTTATAAACAGATTTGCGCAAGTACAAAGAATAAAACTCACCATTAAAATACATACTAAAGTGATGTTTTTTAGAAGGCTCATAATAATTTTTACTGCGATTTTCTATCCTAAAATAGGCGTCCAATTTTAATAAAAATTCATTTTTACTTAATCCGTTAAGGGTTTTTACAAAACGGTTAAAAGCCGATATTTTTAAATTTGATTCGGCTATTAAATAACTCATAAAAAAATTGTAATCCTCTTGTCCTGTATGATTGGGATTGCTTTGCTTCTTAAGCTTGGCCAAATAATTAGACGATGCACAACGGTGATGCCCATCTGCGATGTAAACAGCGGGAATATCTTTAAACGTTTTTGAAATGATAGCGATATCATTGGCATCGCTAATGGGCCAAAACAAATGTGTACGTTTTTTATTGGTTGTGAATTCGTATTCGGCACGTCGGTTTTTGTATTTGGTAATTAGTTTGTTTAAGGCATCGTTATCTGGATAAGTCAGAAGCACAGGTTCGGCATTAAATCCCGTTGTTTCTAAGTATTTTCCGAAAAGCGCTTCACGTTCTTTTAAAGTGTCTTCGTGTTTTTTTATGACACCACTTTTATAATCAGCAATACTAGAAGTAGCGATGATACCACAAAAAGTATCGTTTTTATAAGTCTTTTGATGGAGGTAATACATAGGTTGGGTATCTTGTTTAAAGAAATGATTTTCTTTAAACTCCTTATACCTATTGCGGACTAATGTGAACTTTTCGGCTCCTTTTAAATGTAAATGGTATTTAAACCCCGGTCTTAAAATATGCAAAAAAGAAAAAGGATTGTATTTTAAAATGGCTTCTAATTCTTCCTCACCATAAATATCATAGGAGCGCGTGGTAACCAAAGCGGCTTTATCACGCATAGGTCTTACGGCTTTAAAAGGTCTTATAAGCGTCATAATAATTACGCCAGAATTATTTTAATAAATCGACTATTTGACTTGCCAATTCTAAACCAATACGATCTTGCGCTTCAACAGTAGCCGCGCCAATATGAGGCGTTAAAGAAATATTCGGCATCATTAACAATTTAAGTTCTGGCGTTGGCTCACTTTCAAAAGTGTCAATTCCTGCATAGGCTACTTTTTTAGATTCTAAAGCTGCAACCAAAGCGACTTCATCAATAACACCACCACGAGCGGCATTAACGAGTCCGACACCATCTTGCATCATATTAAACTCTTTTGTTGAAATGAGATAGTCTTTCTGAGCAGGGACATGAAAACTAAAGAAATCGGCTTCTTTTAAAACGCTTTCTTTTGATTGTGTTTTAATATGAAAACCTATGTGTTGTCCGTCAAAAAAGCCTAATTCTAAATACGCTTCTTCTAAAAAGGGGTCGAAGGCAATGACTTTCATACCCACACCTAAAGCGATTTTTGCCGTTTCTTGACCGATACGACCAAAACCGAAGACGCCCAGAGTTTTACCTTTTAATTCACGTCCTTTAGCATACGATTTTTTAAGGGCTTTAAATTTACTATCGCCATCTAAAGGCATATTTCTGTTTGAATCGTGTAAGAATCTTACCATCCCAAAGAGATGTGCAAAAACCAATTCGGCCACCGAATGAGACGAAGCCGCTGGTGTGTTTATGACGTGAATACCTTTGCTTTTAGCATAGTCAACGTCAATGTTATCCATACCAACACCACCACGACCAATGAGTTTTAAATTGGTGGCATCAATCAAATCTTTGCGAACAGTAGTAGCGCTACGCACCAAAAGAGCGTCAATTTTATTTGTGTTTATATAATCGACCAATTGTTCTTGAGGTACATTGTTTGTAAAGACTTTAAATCCTGCTGTTTCTAAGGCTTTAACGCCTACAGCAGCAATACCATCGTTTGCTAATACTTTCATTTTAAATAGAGATAATAGAGTTTAATTAATTTGTTTCATAATATTTACAAGCGCTTGCACACTTTCAAGAGGTAAAGCATTGTATAAACTGGCGCGATAACCACCTACAGAACGATGTCCTTTAAGACCATTTATACCATTTTCTTTGCACAGATTGTCGAATGTTTCTTTTTTAGAATCATCTGTCAAAACAAAAGTAACATTCATGTTAGAACGGTCTTCTTTGTTGGCTGTTCCTTTAAAATTAGGATTGTTATCTATTTCGCTGTAAAGTAAATCGGCTTTAGCGTTATTTATTTTTTCTATAGCAGAAATACCACCTAAATCTTTAAGCCATTGCAAAGTGAGCATAGATACATAAACAGGAAAAACAGCGGGTGTATTAAACATGCTATCTTTAGAAACATGTACTTGATAATCTAACATTGAAGGAATAGTACGTCCTGTTTTACCTAGAATACTATCTTTTACGACAACTAAAGTTGTTCCTGCAGGTCCCATATTTTTTTGAGCACCCGCATAGATTAAATCGAATTTAGAAAAATCTAGCTGACGCGAAAATATATCAGAACTCATATCGCAAACCATAAGTGTTTCAGCTTTTGGAAACTCTTTTATCTGCGTCCCGTGAATGGTATTGTTACTCGTACAATGAAAATAAGAAGCGTCAGACGGAATAGTATATCCTTTAGGAATACTTTTATAGCTATCATCTTTAGAGGACGCGACAACTTCTATATTGCCCAATAATTTGGCTTCTTTAATGGCTTTGGCACTCCAAGCCCCTGTGTCTAAATAAGCGGCTTTACCATCTATTGGTAATAAATTTATAGCGCTCATATAAAACTCTAAGCTCGCCCCACCTTGAAGAAATACGGCGCTGTATCCTTTGTTTTCTAAACCGAGTAATTCTAACACTAATTGACGTGCTTTTTCCATCACAGCGACAAAGTCGGTACTGCGATGTGAAATTTCGATTAAAGACAAGTTTAAATCGTTAAAATTAAGAACAGCTTCTGAAGCTTTTTTAAGAACAGATTGTGGTAGAATAGAAGGTCCTGCGCTAAAATTGTGCATTTTCATAATGAGTTTGTTTTACACTACAAATTTGTGCAAATTATTGCAAATAAAAGCTAAAAGTTATAAATTATTTTCATTAGTGTCCGACTAAAGACATCAGACCGCTTCGCTGCAAGAACAAAGAATCAAGACTACATTGTAACTAATTGATAATATTCTAGTTAAAATTTATAAGGCTGAGTAATATATATATTATGAATAAAAGCAAGATGTCAATTTGATAAAACCTCTAAAATATGACAAACACAATACTTTAGCGATTATTTAATTTTTTACTCTGACAACAATAAATTATTTCACAATTATTTTGGTTCTAGAATAATACACGGAATTATCATTTCTTCTAATGAAATACCGCCGTGCTGAAACGTGTTTTTATAGTATTTTACAAAGTGATTATAATTATTAGGATAGGCAAAAAAGTAATCTTCTTTAGCAAATATAAAAGAACTACTCATATGAATACTCGGTAAAAATATATCTTTAGGATTGCTAACTGCATAAACATCTTTAGCGTTATACGTCAAGCTTCTGCCTGTTTTGTAGCGAAGATTGGCACTAATTTGTTTATCGCCTATGACTTTTGAAGGATTTTTAACATTAATAGTCCCGTGATCTGTAGTAATGATGAGCTTATAATTGTGTTGTTGTGCTTTTTGAATGAGTTCTAAAAGTGTAGAATTTTTAAACCAACTAAGGCTAAGAGAACGGTAGGCCTTGTCATCTGAAGCCAATTCTTTTATCATATTCATTTCTGTGCGGGCGTGTGAAAGCATATCTACAAAATTATAGACAACAGCAGTGAGTTTATTATTTTTCGTTTTCGCAAAATTATTGAGTAAATCTTTCCCTTTTTGTAAGTTGGTTATTTTAAAATAATCAAATGGAATTTGAAGTCCGAGACGCTTTAATTGTGTTGCTAAAAACTCTTTTTCGTAAAGATTTTTACCCCCTTCATCTGGATCATTCTTCCAATAATTAGGATATTTTTTCTCCATTTCTAGCGGCATCAAACCAGAAAATAAGGCATTTCTAGCGTATTGCGTAGCTGTTGGTAAAATACTACAATAAGGCACTTCTTCTGTAACACGGTAATAATTCTGAATAAGCGGTTCGAAAATACGCCACTGGTCGTATCGCAAATTATCTATAACAATAAAGAGTGTATTCTCATTTTCTTTTATTGAAGGTACTACACATTTTTTAAAAACACTGGGGGTTAATAGCGGTGCATCATCAGAATGAAACCAATCTTCGTAATTTCTTGAAATAAATTTAAAAAACTGCGCATTGGCTTCTTCTTTTTGACTTTCAAGAATTTCGGTCAACCCATCGTCGTCAATATTTTCAAGTTCAAGTTCCCAATGTAATAATTTTTGATAAAGACTATTCCACTCGTCAAAAGAATTGACAGTTGCCAATTCCATACTTATTTTTCTGAATTCCTGTTGATAGTTAGAGGTTGTTTTTTCACTTATCAGACGCGAATGCTCTAAAGTTTTTTTTAAACTCAATAAAATTTGATTTGGATTGACGGGTTTTATGAGGTAATCGGCAATTTTAGAACCAATAGCTTCATCCATTATATACTCCTCTTCGCTTTTAGTAATCATAATAACGGGAAGGTTGGGTTTTATGCTTTTGAGTTCAGAGAGCGTTTCAAGGCCGCTTAAACCTGGCATATTTTCGTCTAACAGCACAACATCAAAGCCTTTTCTCTCAACCAATTCAAGCCCCTCATAGCCACTGTTACAGGGAGTTACATTGTAATTTTTGTTTTCTAAAAATATAATATGAGGCTTTAAAATATCAATTTCATCATCTACCCAGAGAATTCTTACCTTTTGCATAAAATTTGTTATATGGAATTATGTATTTTTGTATTTATTATAAACTATAAAGTTTGAACAAACTTAAGATATTAAACGACCCAATTTACGGTTTTATTTCAATTCCAAACGAATTAATTTTTGACATAATAGAGCACCCATACTTTCAGAGATTGCGGCGTGTTTCTCAAATGGGTTTGTCGTATTTGGTTTATCCTGGGGCGCATCATACGCGTTTTCATCACGCTTTAGGATGTATGCACCTTATGCAAAAGGCTATTCGTGTACTGAAATTTAAAGGTGTTTCTATTAATGATGCCGAATCTAATGCTCTTTTAATTGCTATTTTATTACACGATATTGGTCACGGCGCTTTTTCACACGCCCTAGAACACAGTATAGTAGAAGAAATTACACATGAAGACATATCACTTCTTTTTATGGAAGCTTTAAACAACGTGTTTAATGGGCAATTAGATATGGCAATTAAGATTTTTAAAGGGCAATACAAGCGTCAATTTTTCCAACAACTCATTACGAGTCAGCTTGATATTGACAGAATGGACTATTTAAAACGCGACAGTTTTTACACAGGTGTTTCTGAAGGAAATATCAATTCAGAGCGCATCATAACCATGTTTAATGTGGTTGATAACGACTTGGTAATTGAAGGTAAAGGCTTGTATTCAATAGAAAAATTCTTAACAGCACGGCGGTTAATGTATTGGCAGGTTTATCTTCATAAAACAGGTGTCGCAGCCGAACAAATTCTTGTTAAAGTCTTGAAACGGGCCAAATATTTAAGCTTAAAAGGGGTGAAATTACCTGCAAGTGAGGCCTTTGCTTATTTCTTGGGAAAATCAGTATCCCATGAAAATTGGAATGAAGAAGCTTTAGAAGCCTTTGCCAATCTAGATGATTATGATGTGCTTACAGCTATAAAACAATGGCAAAAAAATGATGATTTTATACTATCTTACCTTAGTAAGGTTATTATTAATAGACGCTTGCCTCATATTGAAATTGTGAATAAATCGCCTAAGAAAGATGTTCTAAAAATACTTGCTAATAAAGTTTTGGCTAAATATCCGATATCAGAAAAAGAAGTAGAATATTTTGTACATTCGGATAAAATTATGAATTTAGCATACGATAAGAATAATAATCCCATAAAAATAGTTTTTAAAAACGGTGAAGTAACCAATTTTTTAAAAGCTTCGGACTTTAATAGATCAGAAACATTAACCAAACCCATAATAAAATATTTTATGTACTATCCTAAAGAACTCTAAGAAGTCCATAAACAATTATATTTTTATACTTTTGCAAAATGAAATTTACCGCTACCCAAATATCTGAATTACTCGAAGGAGAAATAGAAGGTAATCCAGATGTAGAAGTTTTTAAACTTTCTAAAATTGAGGAAGGTGAAGAAGGCTCTTTAACATTCTTGTCAAATCCAAAATACACACCCTATTTATACAACACAAATGCTTCTATTACTATTGTAAATAATTCATTTGTTCCAGAAAAAGAAATAAAAACAACACTTATAAAAGTAGCCGATTCTTATAAAGCCTTTTCAAAGCTATTATCTTATTACAATGAAGTGAAATTTAATAAGGAAGGTATAGAAGATAACAGTTTTATTGATAATTCTGCAACTATTGGTGAGCATTTGTATTTAGGGCGCTTTTCGTCTATTGGCGCCAATGTTAAAATTGGCAATAATGTCAAAATTTATGCCAATGTCTTTATAGGAGAGAATACCGTTATAGGTAATAATGCCACATTATTTTCTGGCACTAAAATATATTCTGAAAGTATTATTGGTAATAATTGCACTATTCATTCTGGTGCTATAATTGGATCGGACGGATTTGGTTTTGCGCCAAATGCTGAAGGAGATTATGAGAAAATTCCACAAATTGGTAACGCAATAATTGAAGATAATGTCGACATAGGTGCTAATACAACTATAGATCGCGCAACTTTGGGTTCTACAATAATCCGTAAAGGCGTTAAATTAGACAATCAAATTCAGGTTGCTCACAATGTAGAAATTGGTGAAAATACAGTGATTGCCGCCCAAACAGGCATTGCAGGTTCTACAAAAATTGGTAAAAATTGTCAGATAGGAGGTCAAGTGGGTTTTGCAGGACATTTGGTAATAGGCGATTTTGTTAAAATTCAAGCACAATCTGGTATCGGTAGAAACTTAAAAGATTATGAAGTTGTACAAGGAAGTCCAGCTTTGCCTTATTCAGATTATAATAAAGCTTATGTTCATTTTAAAAACCTCGCAAAACTTGCCGATCAAGTCAATACATTAGAAAAAGAATTAAAAAACATAAAGAAAAATTAATGAATACTAGTACCATTAAACAAAAAACTATTAAAAACGAAGTACATTTATCTGGTGTTGGATTGCATACTGGCAAAGAGGTAAATCTTACTTTTAAACCGGCTCCAGAATATCATGGTTATGCTTTTATTAGAGTAGATTTGGCTGGAAATCCTGTTATAGAGGCTAAAGCTGAATTTGTTATAGATACAAAACGCGGTACCAATCTCGAAAAAAACGGTGTTAGTATAAATACTTCAGAACATGTCCTTGCTGCCGTTGTAGGAAAAGAAATAAATAATATTATAATTGAAATGGATAGTGCAGAGCCGCCAATAATGGATGGTTCTTCTAAGTTTTTTATAGAAGCTTTAGAAAAAGCTGGTTTAGTGGAGCAAGAGGCTTTTGTAGATGAATATGTTGTAAAAGAAGTTATAACTTATAAAGACACCGAATCTGGTAGTGAAATTATAGTTATGCCCTCTGACAAATATGAAGTAACGGCGATGGTAGATTTTGGCACAAAAATATTAGGCACTCAAAATGCTACTTTGAATAAGGTTTCAGACTTTAAAAAAGAAATTGCTAATGCCCGTACTTTTAGTTTCCTTCACGAGATAGAAATGCTGCTTGATAATAACTTAATTAAAGGAGGTGATTTAAACAATGCCATAGTATATGTAGATAAAGAATTATCTGAAGAAACCATGGCTAAACTGCGAAAAGCCTTTAAAAAAGATTCGGTTAAAATCAAACCCAATGGTATTTTAGATAACTTAACATTACACTGGCCAAATGAAGCAGCACGTCATAAGCTACTTGATGTTATAGGCGATTTAGCTTTAGTGGGGGTGGCTATAAGAGGCAAAGTAATTGCCAATAAACCAGGTCATGCGGTTAATACACAGTTTGCCAAAAAATTGTCTAAAATAATAAAATTAGAAAAACGCAATAAAGTACCTTGTTGCGACTTGTCAGAACCACCCTTAATGGATGTTGAAAAGATTATGTCAATCTTGCCTCATAGACCACCTTTTTTACTAATTGATAGAATATTAGAATTATCTGACACCCATGTTGTCGGTATGAAAAATGTGACTATGAATGAACCTTTCTTTGCAGGACATTTTCCAGGAGCACCTGTTATGCCAGGCGTTTTACAAGTAGAGGCTATGGCGCAATGTGGGGGTATATTAGTTTTAAGTACTGTACCAGATCCTGAAAATTATCTTACCTATTTTATGAAAATGGATAAGGTAAAATTTAAACGTAAAGTTTTACCAGGAGACACCCTTCTTCTTAGAGCCGAATTAATTTCGCCCATAAGACGTGGTATTTGTCATATGCAAGCCTATGGCTATGCCAACAATAAATTAGTTGTCGAAGCCGAATTAATGGCGCAAATCGTAAAAAAATAATTTATGAATCAACCTTTAGCTTATATACACCCAGGTGCAAAAATTGCTACAAATGTCGTAGTAGAACCATTTTCTACCATCAATAATAATGTAACAATTGGTTCGGGTACGTGGATTGGCTCTAATGTAACTATAATGGAAGGTGCCAGAATTGGTAAAAATTGTCGCATTTTTCCAGGTGCTGTTATCTCTGCTATTCCGCAAGACCTAAAATTTGAAGATGAAGATTCTATTGTTACTATAGACGACAATACTACCATAAGAGAATGTGTTACTATCAATCGAGGCACAAAAGCCTATGGTAAAACAGAAATAGGTAAAAATTGCCTTATTATGGCCACTTCGCATATTGCCCATGATTGTATTTTACAAGACAATGTTATTATTGTAAATGGTGTGCTTTTAGCCGGTCATGTAAAAATCGGTAAACACGCCATCGTGGGAGGATTAGCTGGTATTCATCAATTTATTCATATCGGACAACATGCTATGGTTTCTGGTGGTTCTTTGGTAAGAAAAGATGTTCCGCCCTATACAAAAGCGGCAAAAGAACCTTTGTCTTATGTCGGAATTAATTCAATAGGACTGAGACGTCGCGGCTTCGAACCTGCAAAGATTAGAGAGATTCAGAACATATACCGCATACTTTATCAAAAAAATTACAACAACACGCAAGCTGTCGGTATTATTGAAGGCGAAATGGAAGCAACGCCAGAGCGCGATGAAATAATCGAATTTATTCGCAATTCTCAGCGTGGTATTATGAAAGGTTATACAAACAAACAATAAATTTATTTTTAAACAATATATGGCAACAACATCAGATATTAGAAAAGGATTGTGCATTAGATACAACAGTGATATTTTTAAAGTGGTAGAATTTTTACACGTAAAACCTGGTAAAGGCCCTGCTTTTGTGAGAACTAAAATGAAAAGTTTAACAACAGGACGTGTATTAGATAATACATTTCCTTCGGGAAGAAAACTAGACGAAGTCCGTGTAGAGACACATAAATTCCAATTTTTATATGCTGATGGCGATTCATTTAATTTTATGAATACGGTAGATTACAATCAAATAGCACTTCAAAAAGAGGTGTTAGATGCCCCTGATTTAATGAAAGAGGGCGAAATTGTAACCATTATTTTTAATGCCGATGATGAAATGCCTCTCTCTGTAGATATGCCTGCAAGTGTTGTTTTAGAAGTAACACATACCGAACCAGGCGTAAAAGGTAATACTGCTACTAACGCCACTAAACCGGCTACGGTTGAAACAGGGGCTAGCATAAATGTGCCTCTTTTTATAAACGAAGGCGATAAAATAAAAGTCGATACAGAAAAAGGAAACTATTTAGAACGCGTTAAACAATAGTTATTAAGCTTTATGCGATTTAAATCAGCCCAAAACCTTAAAGATATAGCAGATTTAATTAGATGTCCATTTGAGGGAGATCCTAATTTTAAGGTTACAGGCATTAATGAAATTCACGTGGTTGAGAAAGGCGATATTGTTTTTGTTGACCATCCTAAATATTACGATAAAGCCTTAAATTCTAAGGCGACAACTATTTTAATTAATAAAGAAGTAACTTGTCCAGAAGGTAAATCTTTACTTATTTCAGACGATCCTTTTCGAGATTTTAACAAAATAACACAACACTTTAATGCCTTTAAAAAAGCCGATTCTTCTATTTCTAAAACAGCCAAAATAGGAGGGGGCACAGTCATTCAGCCCAATGTATTTATAGGGAATGATGTTACAATTGGTAAAAACTGTGTTATACATCCCAATGTTTGTTTGTATGATGGTGTAACCATCGGTAATAACGTAACAATTCATGCCGGTGCTGTCTTAGGTGCTGATGCCTTTTATTATAAAAATAGAGAAGTGACAGGCTATGATAAATTAATTAGTTGCGGAAGCGTCACTTTAGAAGATAATGTAGATATTGGTGCTTTGTGCACAATTGACAAAGGTGTATCGGGAATAACCACTATAAAAGAAGGAACCAAATTAGACAACCAAGTGCATGTTGGTCATGATACCATTATTGGCAAGCGCTGCTTAATTGCATCACAGACAGGTATTGCAGGTTGTGTTATCATAGAAGATGCCGTCACTATTTGGGGGCAAGTCGGTACTAATAGTGGCATAACCATAGGAAAAGGGGCTGTAATTTTGGGGCAAACCGGTGTTACAAAATCAGTAGAAGGAGGTAAAACCTACTTCGGAACTCCTATAGGAGAGTCGCGTGATAAATTAAAAGAGTTAGCTTTTTTAAGACGACTATTAAAAGGTAAAAAATAAATAGTAATTAATAGGCTATTTATTTCAATAATCCTTTTCAAAAACTTAATTTTGTACCACATTAAAATTTAAAATTTCATGAGTGTTTTAGTCAATAAAGATTCAAAAATAATTGTTCAAGGATTTACAGGTGGAGAAGGAACTTTTCACGCTTCACAAATGATAGAATACGGCACCAATATAGTAGGAGGTGTAACACCCGGTAAAGGGGGGCAAACCCATTTAGATAAACCCGTTTTTAACACAGTTTCAGATGCTGTTAAAAATGCCCAAGCCGATACTTCAATAATATTTGTCCCACCAGCTTTTGCCGCCGATGCTATAATGGAAGCAGCAGATGCCGGTATAAAAGTCATTATTTGTATTACTGAAGGCATTCCAACTGCAGATATGGTTAAAGTTAAAGATTATATTTCTACAATGGATTGTCGTTTGGTTGGTCCTAACTGTCCAGGTGTTATAACACCCGAAGAAGCTAAAGTAGGTATTATGCCTGGTTTTGTATTTAAAAAAGGAACTGTAGGTATCGTTTCAAAATCAGGAACACTAACTTATGAAGCTGCCGATCAAGTTGTAAAACAAGGTTTAGGTATTACTACAGCTATTGGTATTGGTGGCGATCCTATTATTGGTACTACAACAAAAGATGCTGTTGAAATGTTTATGAACGACCCCGAAACAGAAGCCATTGTTATGATTGGTGAAATTGGTGGTCAGTTAGAAGCCGAAGCGGCTAAATGGATTAAAGCAGGTGGCAATAAAAAACCTGTTATTGGTTTTATTGCAGGCCAAACAGCTCCAAAAGGTCGCACAATGGGTCATGCAGGTGCTATTGTGGGTGGTAAAGACGATACAGCGGCAGCTAAAATGCAAATTCTGAGAGACAATGGTATTTATGTTGTAGATTCTCCTGCTGAAATTGGTAAAAAAGTAAAAGAAGTACTTGGTTAAGCAAATACTTATTTAAACTTATAAAAGCTATCTAAAAAGAAGTAAAAAATAAATTTGTCATTCTGAACAAGGTGAAGAATCTCAGGTATGATTAGATGAGATATTTCGACTGCGCTCAATATGACATTTATATTTACTTTTTAGATAGCTTTTTTTTATATTTGACTAACTTTTAAATAAACAGATGAAACAAATAAAAAACAAATCAGTTTTAATAACAGGTGCTACAAGAGGTATTGGTAAAGGGGTTGCCTTAGCTTTTGCACAGTACGGTGCCAATGTGGCATTTACTTATAGTGCATCTGTAGAAGCAGCCAAGAGCTTAGAAAAAGAATTATCAGACTTAGGTGTAAAAGCCAAAGCTTATCAATCTGATGCTGCCAATTTTGAAGCGTCACAAGCTTTGGTTGCCGATATTCTAAAAGAATTTGGCACAATAGACGTACTTATTAACAATGCCGGTATTACGAAAGACAATTTACTGATGCGCATTTCTGAAGCCGATTTTGATAAAGTAATAGAAGTCAACCTCAAATCTGTTTTTAATTTAACTAAAGCTGTCATTCGTCCAATGATGAAACAACGTGATGGCGTCATTATTAATATGAGTTCGGTTGTAGGTGTTAAAGGAAACGCCGGACAAACAAACTACGCCGCTTCTAAAGCCGGTATTATTGGCTTTACAAAGTCAGTTGCATTAGAACTGGGTTCTCGTAATATTCGTTGTAATGCCGTAGCGCCAGGATTTATAGAAACAGAAATGACTGCCAAATTAGACGAAGCTACAGTAGAGGGTTGGCGCAAAGCTATTCCGCTTAAGCGAGGCGGTACACCACAAGATATTGCCAATGTTTGTCTATTTTTAGCTTCAGATTTGGCGACTTATATAACAGGACAGGTTATAAATGTTGATGGCGGTATGCTGACTTAAACTTTTAAAAAATGACTTTATATACAGTGTTCTACATTTTCCTCGGATTAGGTCTTGCACTTGTCATTTCATATTATCAATACTTTTATAAGACTAAATTTAAAGGAGATATTTATCGTTATTTAGCTGGACTTAGAGCGCTGACTTTCTTTCTTATAGTCCTGCTTTTTATCAATCCAAAATTTAAAAGCACAAACTATACTGTCGCTAAACCTAAATTGGTTTTTGCTTTAGACAATTCGCAATCTATTCGCTTTTTAAAAGCAGATAGGGAATATAAATCTGTCTATAATAGGCTATTAGCCGATAAAGATTTAAAAAAGAAATTCAGTATTTCAAGCTTTATTTTTGGAAAAAATCTCAGACAATTAGATTCCTTGAATTTTAAGGACACAAGTACAAATATTTATGATGCGCTTAAACAGATAGGGCAATTGTACTCTAAAAATACAGCTTTAGCCTTATTTTCTGATGGCAATCAAACACAAGGAGTAGATTATGCTTATTTAAAAATGAATTTACCTCTATATGCATTAGTAGCAGGCGATACAGCAAAATTTACAGATCTTGAAATAAGCCATATTAACGCCAATGAATATACCTATTTAGGTAATAATTTCCCCGTAGAAGTCTTTCTAAATCACAATTTAGAAAATGGCTTTAAAACGAATCTTCGAATAAGTGAAAAAGGTAAAACCTTATTTTCTAAAAATATTATTTTTTCTGATAGTGAAAATAGTAAAATTGTCACTGTAAAATTAAAGACAAATAAAGTCGGTATTCATCAGTATAAAGTTAAAATTAACCCTTTAAATAAAGAAAAAAACCTTAAAAACAACATTGCTTACTTTTCAACTACAACTTTAGATGAACATTCTAAAATACTAATATACAGCGCTATAAATCATCCTGATATTGGGGTTTTAAAAAGGAGTATTGAGATAAACAAGCAAAGGCAAGTAAGTGTTGCTATTGGTCATTTTAATTTATCAGACCTCAATAAATACCAGCTTGTAATTCTTTACCAACCCAATTCAGATTCAGATAATTTATTTAAATCATTACAAAAAAACAAGAAACCTTATTTTGTAATAACGGGTTCTAAAACCGATTGGTCTTTTTTAAATAAAGCACAAAGTATTTTTATTAAAAATGCAATCAATCAGAATCAAGAAATTTTTGGACGCGTCAACAAAACATATAAACCTTTTTCTTTTAAAGATTTAGGTTTTAAAGATATGCCTCCTTTAATTGGTAAATTTGGTTCAATTAGATTTATAACTCGTCCACAAGTATTACTATATCAGAATATTGAATCCGTTTCAACTCAGCAACCCTTATTAGCCACTTTTAAAGATTTTAACAATAAAGGCGCAGTTCTTTTTGGTGAAAATTTATGGCAATGGCGTATGGCCTATTTTAGTAAAAACAATAGTTTTGATGGTTTTGATAATTTTATCAATTCACTTATTCAGTACTTAATTGAACTTAAATCAAGCAGTCAGCTCACAGTTAAGTACAAACCTGTTGTGTATGCCAATCAACCCATAGAATTTTGGGCTAATTATTTAGATGCTACAAAAGTTTTTGACAATCGTGCAAAATTAGAATTAACGATTAATAAAGAAAAATCACAATTAAAAAATATTTATCCATTAGCTTTAAAATCAGACAAATTTTATCTCAGTCTTCAAAATTTAAATCCAGGGAATTACGAATTTATCCTTAAAGATAAAACAAGTGGTTTAACCAAAAAAGGAGCCTTTATTGTGCTCAATTTTCCTATAGAACAGCAATTTTATAATAGCAATTTTAAAAAATTATCTTTGTTAGCAAATAGTAATAAAGGGCAGGCCTTTTTGCTTTCAGATTATAAAAAACTTAAATCTGCACTTCTTGCTAATAATGATTTTAAAAGCATTCAAAAGAAAAAAGTAAAAACAATTCCGTTGTTATCTTTTAAATGGTTACTTTTATTGATTGTTGCATCGGCCGTGACCGAATGGTTTTTAAGAAAATATCACGGACTCATTTAAACATATACTATACTAATTTTTAAACAATTACTTATGAAAAATCCACCTAAATTTTTAATCCCGGCCTTTGTACTGCTCGTTATTTTTTTAATTTTCCTAGCAAAATCTGCTGTAACAATAGGTTATGGAGAAGCCGGTGTTTTATTTAAAACATTTGACGGCGGTGTTGACACCGAAAATACTTTAGACGAAGGGTTTCACTTTATTGCACCTTGGAACAATGTAACTGTTTACAATGTAAAACAGCAAGAATTATTTGAACGCAGTATGATTGTATTATCTTCTAACGGACTGGCAATCACATTAGATGCCTCAGTTTTATATCAACCTAATATTAAAAAATTAGGATTTTTACACAAAACAAGAGGTCGCAATTATTTACAAGATGTTATTATTCCTGCTATACGTTCTGCAACACGTAGCGTTGTAGGGCGTTATACACCAGAACAATTATATTCTACCAAACGCGATGCTATTCAGGAAGAAATTTATGAAGAAACTAAAAATATTGTAGAACCTCAATATGTACAATTAAATGCTGTATTAGTAAGAGATGTTACTTTACCTGCCGCTATAAAAGATGCTATAGAACGTAAATTGAGACAAGAACAAGAATCTTTAGAATATGAGTTTAGATTAACCAAAGCTACTAAAGAAGCTCAAAAACAAATTATAGAAGCCCAAGGTAAAGCTGATGCCAACCGTATTTTAAGTGCTTCGTTAACCGATAAAATTTTAAGAGATAAAGGTATTGATGCTACTTTAAAGCTAGCCACTTCTCCAAACACTAAAGTTGTTATAGTAGGAGGCAAGGATGGTTTACCATTAATTTTGGGAAATAACTAAATTATCTTTTAGAAATATAAAAAAAGGCCAACTAATTGTTGGCTTTTTTTATGGTATCATTTGTAACTTTTGAAGGTACAAAGTCATTTCTTACTTTGCCTTTTTGCAGTGCTTTGTAGTTTTCGTAACAATCTAAAACGGCTTCAATTATTTGTAAATCGCTTGCTTTTTTGATAAAGTATTCAGAGTAATTACATTCGTTAAGTAAATCGTCTAATTCTTTTTTACTCATATCCATATAATCCATCAAAACTTCACGACTGAATTTTTGTTGCATGATTTCACGGACTTTATCACCCTCTTTTAACTTTTGAAGACGTCGTAATTGTTTGGGCCTTTTACCGAATTTTTTATACCAAAAATCTATGGGATTAAACAATGCACTTAAAACAGACCCGTAATTTTGCGACGTAGGACGCCCCACTTCATAAGTTTGAGAAATGCCGTTGATATGAATACGTGTAAATTTATCTTCGGGTACATTTTTGGCATCAACAACCAATACACCAATAAGTTGATAGGGTTTAAGCGTTACCTCATTTAAATTGATTACCTTTTCAAACATAGAAATCAAAAGCTCATTTCCTTTTAATAAATCATTTGTAACTTTAAGTTTGATAGACTGATAGCCAACATACGAAATAAATAAAGTATCATTGGGCTGTGCTGTTATTTGGAATTTTCCATTTCTATTTGTAGTTGTGCCTACAACAGAATTGAGATTTAAAATATCGGCACTTTGCAAGGGTTTGCTATCAACATTGTCAATAATTTTTCCTTTTAAAACCAGCTTTTTGGTCAGCTGTGTGTCTTGACTAAAGCCGATAAAAACACAGGAAACAAATAATAAAAATAGGATTCTTTTTTGCATAGTGCGAAATTAATAATATAGTGCGTAAAAATAGTTAAACAAATGTGAAAAGCAAGTGGCTTTAATATTTACTTTTTAACCCTTAACGCATCCGTAGGTTTGGGCACAAAATGGTCTTTACCACCAGCACGATCATCATTAAAACTATTGGGTACATCATCATTTTCTGTACGTTCTGCCCAAGTTACGTGTTCAGTACCGTCATCTTTTCTAACCATAGTGATACAATTCTCCACCGGACAAACCAACGAACACAAATTACAACCAACACAGTTTTCTTCTATAATGCTTGGAATTCTTTTAGCTGCATCATCAGGCAAACTAATCGCTTGATGGGCGCCGTCATCGCAAGCTATATAACACAAATCGCAACCAATACATTTATCGGTATTAATTTCGGCTATTACTTTGTATTTAAGATTGAGATGTTTCCATTCGGTTATGTTAGGAAGTGCCTTTCCCGCAAAGTCGTATATTGTATTATAGCCCTTTTCGTCCATAAAGCGGCGCAAGCCAGTTTCCATTTCACGCACAATACCGAATCCGTAATGCATCACAGCGGTACACACTTGTACAGAGGTCGCTCCTAACAAAATAAATTCTACCACATCACGCCAAGTTTCTATACCACCAATGCCCGAAATAGGTATTTTACTAATCTCAGGATGTTGCGCCAAATCTTTTATCATATGCATCGCAATCGGTTTTACCGCAGGGCCACAATAGCCACCGTTACTTCCTTTGCCATCAACGATAGGATAGGGGGCGTAGCTGTCTAAATCAATCCCTACAATACTTTTTATGGTATTGATAAGCGAAATAGCATCTGAACCACCTTGGTAAGCCGCCAACCCTGGATCGATAATATGCGAAATATTAGGTGATAATTTGGTGATAACTGGAATTTTAGCGACTTCTTTTACCCAACTGACGATGAGTTTAAGTACTTCGGGTTCTTGACCTACAGCCGAGCCCATACCGCGTTCGCACATACCATGCGGACAACCGAAGTTCAGTTCAATGCCGTCTGCTCCGGCATTTTCGACGTCCTTAACCATTTGATGCCACTCTTTTTTACTTTCCACCATAATGGACGCGATAACCGCATGATTGGGGAAGTATTTTTTGACTTCTTCAATCTCCCTCAAGTTATCCGCCAAGGGACGGTCGGTTATTAATTCTATATTGTTAAAACCCATCATACGGGTATCTCTATAGTTTACAGAGCCGTAACGACTTGAGACATTAACCACAGGAATGCCCAAAGTCTTCCATACCGCGCCACCCCAACCGGCTTCAAAAGCTTTCATAATTTGATATCCTGAGTTTGTGGGTGGAGCAGAAGCCAACCAAAACGGATTGGGAGCTTTTATGCCTGCAAAATTTATTGATAAATCGGCCATTTTAATAAGTTATGAGTTATAAGGTTATGAGTTATGAGTTATTTTTACTCCCAATTCAGAGCTTAAATTATTTATTTTTTTACTACTACTGACTACCGATCCCGATAGCTATCGGGACTGCCTACTTATTCAGCCAGTGATGTATTCCCTGTGCTGCCATTTTTCCATCGTAAGCCGCATTAACTACTTCGGCACCTCCATTGACGGCGTCGCCTCCTGCAAAATACTTCGGATTACTTGTTTGATTCGTTTCAGCATCAACTACAAGTCGTGTTTTATTGTCAATTTCAAGATTATCTATCAAATTGTAAAAAGAACCTTGCTTGGCTTGTCCTGTGGCTTTAATCACCATATCGCAACGTACAACAAAAGTATTTGCTTTATCTGGTTGTAAAACGCCGTCAACCATTTTTGTCTTGCTGAATCTAACACCTTCAACTTTATTTTTACCCACAATGGCAATTGGCGACACATTAAACAGACTATCAACCCCAGCGCTAATAGCTAAATCGTATTCAAATCCGTAGGCTTTCATTTTTTCTTTACTATTTCTATAGGCTAAAACGGTTTTTCGAGCTCCCATTCTAGCGACTTCAGAAGCGGCATCCATAGCAGTATTACCACCGCCTAGTACAACAACCTTATTGGGTACTTTTGTTTTATGATGTTTGGATCGTAATTCTTCTATAAATTCAACCGCCCCTACGACACCTTTTTTATCTTCACCATCTATTTCTAAACCGCCGGTTTTACCAAGTCCGACACCTAAAAAAATAGCGTCGAATTCATTTTCTAAGTTTTTAAGCTGTTCCTTTGATGTTATAGGCGATTTATAAAGAATTTTAAATTCTAATTGTTTTTGCAAATAGTCAATTTCTTTAAGCACTTCTTCATTGGTAATTTTATAAGGAGCAATACCGTGAACACTTAATCCGGAGGGCTTATCTTTAGCTTCATAAATGCTTACATCAAAGCCCAATGTGCGGAGTTCACAAGCACAGGCAATTCCAGCAGGACCTGCTCCAATAACAGCAATTTTCTTACCATTATCGGCACCTATTTTAAAGAGTTCTTTTTGCTTGTTGATGACTGTATTTGT
The DNA here is from genome assembly GCA_045046885.1 of Flavobacteriaceae bacterium. Lineage (GTDB taxonomy): Bacteria > Bacteroidota > Bacteroidia > Flavobacteriales > Flavobacteriaceae > CG1-02-35-72. Next base: position 57,672 of record JASFYX010000016.1, on the reverse strand, counting down.
AGCAAAATTCTGTAAACGCCCAATCTGAACAGGTAATACATTTTGTGCGTTATAAACGCAAGCTCCTTCACATAAAACACCTGTCGGACAAACAATACCACAAGCATTGCCTAACCAATTGGAATCGAAAATTGTTTGCGCAGCTCCTTCGGTGTTTTGGGTCTGAATTTGTTTGATAAACAGCGGAATATCTATATGTGTAGGGCAAGCTTGAACACAAGGTGCATCGTAACAAAACAAACAGCGCGCACTTTCGTAATACGCTTCGGTTGTGTTCATCAAGGGCTTTTTCTGCTTGAAATTCTTTTTAAATTCCGCTAAGGATGTGGGTCTTTTATATTGTGACATATTTGATAACGTAATACTGAGGGTTTCACTTTAAGTGAAGCCCTCAGTTCTAATTAATAATTTTAAAGTTCTGTCAATTTTCCATAAGTTTCAGGACGACGATCTCTGTAGAATTGCCAAGTAGAACGGACTTCATCAATCAAATCTAAATCAAATTCGGCAACTAATAACTCATCATTATCACGTGACGCTTGTGCAAATATTTGTCCACGTGGATCTACAAAGTAAGATTGGCCATAAAATTCGCCTAAATTCCAAGGTTTTTCTGTACCTACGCGGTTAATACAGCCCATAAAGTAGCCATTAGCCGCAGCATGAGCAGGTTGCTCCAGTTTCCATAGGTATTCGCTCAATCCGGCTACGGTTGCAGAAGGATTATAAACAATCTCAGCACCATTTAAACCTAGACATCTAGCGCCATCAGGAAAATGACGATCGTAACAAATATACACGCCAATTTTAGCGTATTTTGTTTGAAAAACAGGATAACCTAAATTACCGGGTTTAAAAAAGTATTTTTCCCAAAATCCTGTGGTATGCGGAATATGATTTTTACGGTATTTACCCAAATAGGTACCATCGGCATCAATAACAGCAGCCGTATTATACAATACACCGGCTTGTTCTTTTTCGTAAACAGGCACAATAATGACCATATTATATTTTTTAGCCAATACTTGCATTTTTTCTGTTGTAGGTCCTGGAACAGATTCGGCTGTAGCATACCATTTATTGTCTTGACTAGGACAGAAATAAGGGGTATTAAAAATTTCTTGTAAACAAAGAATTTGGACGCCTTGTTTACCCGCCTCTTCAATATACGGAATATGTTTGTTGTACATAGCATCCATAATTTCTTGGATACTGCCTTCGCCTTCCGTCATTGGAAGACTCATTTGTATTAATCCTGATTTTACTTTTCTTGGCATAATTAAAATAGTTATGAGTTATTAGTTTTGAAGTTATGAGTTGTTTAAATATCTCTGTTTTGTAGTTAGAATAATACTACTGAGAATTTTTATCAACTCAACACAATCTTTATTTGATTTATTAAATGTTTCTTGGTTAATGAAATTACTATCTTTAAGCAAGTTCAACCAATATTTAGTTTCACGGGCCTCTTTTAAGGATATACCTAATTTAAAAACAAAATCTTTTTTTGAAATAGCAGAAACAGCCTCATTTACATTAGCACCAATTGATGTTCCAGAACGAAGAATTTGTTTTGACAAGATAATTTCATTTTCCTTCTTTAGTTCTTTATATACTGAAATGATTTGTAGAGCAAAAGCATATGCTTTATCAGCAATAATACTTTTGTTTTCTTTTTTTAACTCTACATTCATAATTCAGTAACTCTTAACTAAATAGCCGTTTTAGAGGTTTTTCCTCTTGGGATAAATTGTCCGTGACCCGCTTTTAATTTACAAGTCTCATTTTCTATAGCTACTTGACCTCTTAAAATGACGGTTTCTGTTTTGCCTGTTACTTTACGACCTTCATATCCTGAATAATCACAATTCATATGATGTGTCTTTACAGAAATAGTGTGTTCTTTATTAGGGTCGAAAATCACAATATCAGCATCAGAGCCAATAGCAATAGTGCCTTTTCGAGGATACATGCCAAATATTTTAGCGGCATTTGTCGAAGTTAATTCAACATATTTTGGCAATGAAATTTTGCCTGTTTTTACGCCTTCGGAGTACATAAATTCCATACGGTGTTCAATAGCAGGATGGCCGTTGGGTATTTTAGAAAAATCATCCTTACCCATTTTCTTTTGCTCCCAGTTAAAAGGGCAGTGGTCTGTACCCACAACTTGAACCAAACCTTGGTTGATACCCGACCATAAGGCTTCGCGGTCTTTCTTTTCACGAAGTGGCGGACTCATTACCCATTTAGCACCTTCAAAATCGTCTTTGTAAAGCGATGCATCTAGCATTAAATACTGTGTACATGTTTCTACAAATACTTTCTGATTGCGTTGTGTGGCTTTGCGCACGGCGTTTAAAGCACCCTCACACGTCATATGTACAATATAGCCTGGGCAATCCGTATAATTTAGCATGTCGCTAAAGCGGGCAGAGGCTTCAGCTTCGGTTACTTCTGGTTGTGATAAATAATGATATATCGGTGCCATATTGCCTTCAGCTTTGTTTTTAGCAATAAGAGAATCTATCATATCGCCATTAGTAGCGTGTACAGTTACCAAACCTCCGTGTTTTTTGACCACTTTCATCAATTGCACCATCTGACCATCGTCAATCATCAACGCGCCTTTATAAGCCATAAATGTTTTAAAGGATGAAATACCTTCCTCTTCAATCATCTGTACAACCTCTTTTGCTACAGCGTCATTAAAATCGGTTACAGCCATATGATACGAATAATCGCCCACAGCTTTACCAATAGATTTTTGTTGCCAAGTTTTAAGTGCATTATGTAAAGTATCGCCTTGCTTTTGAAGTATAAAATCAATTACCATAGTGGTGCCACCATGTAAGGCCGCACGTGTACCCGTTTCGTAATCATCACTAGAATAAGTACCCATAAAAGGCATATCTAGATGAACATGCGGATCTATACCTCCAGGAAAGACCAATTTATCGGTAGCGTCAATAATGGTATCGGCTTTATAATTTAGGTTTTTGCCAATGGCAATAATTTTTTCACCTTCGGTATAGACATCGGCAATATAGCTTTCCGCAGCCGTTACAACACGACCATTTTTAATTAATACTGACATATTTTTATACTTAAATTTTTGAGGCTTCAATATCGCAATTATTTTTTAATTCAACAAGGTTTTACACGCTATTATCAGCTGTTTTGCTACTTAAATTCTTATCCGGTAAAAATAGACTTACAAGAATTCCAACAATCATTGCCGAGAAAAACGAGGGGCCAAGTTCACCTAACTTTTCAAAATAAATGCCGATACTGTCTAATGTGGTCATCCCAAATTTAAAAAAAGGAATGGCTAAAAAGCCTGTAATCATAGAGGCAATAGCGCCTTTTTCTGTAAACCTTTTCCAAAATAAAGACATGATAATTGTCGGACAAAAAGTAGCTGCAATACCAGACCATCCGAAAATAACAAACCAGAAAACCGTCCGCGTAGGCGATATGACAGACACAATCATAGCGATTATCAAAGCTAAAATAGCCATTATAAGTGTTACGTATCGATTTATTTTTGTCAGATCTACTTCCGATTTATGTGGTTTAAATATCTGTTGGTAAAAATCACGTGAAATAGCACTTGATGCCATTACCAAAAGCGAGTCTATGGTTGACATAATAGCCGATAAAACGGCTGCAATATAGACACCTATTAAAGCCAAAGGCATCACTTTTTCTACCAAAAGTGGTAAAATATTTTGTGCACCATTACCTAAAATAGCTTCAGGATTATCGCCTACTGATGTCAACAAATAACGTCCATAAATACCGATAAGCACCGCACAAGAATCTGTTAATAAAGTGAAAACTATGGCAACCCATTTGCCTTTTTTTATCTCGGCTGTATTTTTTATCGCCATAAAACGGATAAACAATTGGGGGGAGCCCATAAACCCCAGACCAATAAAAGAAAAACCTAAAATGGTGACTAGATTTAACAGATTAAATCCGCCGACACCCCAAATATTGAGAAAAGACGGCTCTAATTTTACCAATTCCTGTGTCACTGAAACACTAGAATCTATTGTAAAAAAAGCGACTATGGGTAACAGTACTAATCCGATAAGCATAATGAGGCCTTGAAATAAATCTGACCAAGCGACAGCCACAAATCCACCTGAAAAAATATAAGCAAGAACTATAAAAAATCCGACAATGGCGCCTGTAAAATAGTTCCATCCCAAAAACGATTCAAACGCCGTCCCTGTAGCGTCAATTTGAGCACTGACGTAGATAATCACAAAAAGCGATAGAGCAGTAGCAGCCACAATTCTTAGCGTATTCGATTTAGATTTAAAGCGACTGACCAAATAATCGGGGATGGTAATTGAGTTGTACTTGTCGGATAAGTTTTTAAATTTTTCGGCCATAAAAAACCACGAAATGCTCACGCCTAAAACTTCACCTAAAACCACCCAAAAAGCCGAAACACCCACCATAGCGCCCAAACCAGTAAGTCCTAATAATAACCACGCCGATTCACCTGTAGCACGCGCTGAAAAGGCTACAACCCAATAGCCTAATTTTTTACCGCCAACGTAATAATCTTCAGTATTTTTAATCCGCTTTGAAGCGAAATAACCAATCAGAAAAAGAATGGCAAAATAGATAAATAATATGATGTATTTTGTTATCAAGCTTTTCTAATCTGTTTTTGCATAAAAATGTAATACAGTACAAATGAAATTATAAATCCAGAAAACCAAGAAATAGCATATAAATGTTGCATTGCTGGAATCCATTTACCACCAATGGCGATAAAGGCACCAATTAAAAAGGATGCAATTGCTTTATTGTTAAATCCAGATCCGCCAAAAGCGTACACGCCATCTGTTTTGTATAAATCAGCTAATTGGATTTCTTTTTTGCGGATGACATAATAATCGCATACCAAAATAGCCAAGACGGGTCCGAGTATGGCACTGACGTCAATAAGTAAACCCTGAATCTCATTTAAAAGTAACCACGGAAATATTAAAATACCGATGATTCCTGTAATGACGCCTCCCATTCTAAAACTCACTTTTTTAGGAAATAAATTAGAAAAAGCATTGGCTGGCGCAATAACATTGGCGGCTATATTTGTACTCAATGTAGCAATAATCATAAATATTTGCGCAATAACAACGACCCAAACATTATCGAATTTTGCTATTAAAGCTATTGGATCCCACGGCACGTCATTAGCAATTAAAATATCATCAAAATTAATAATGGCAGCAAATGTCACAAAAATACCCACAAAAGAATAAAGCATCATTGTCCCCGGCAATCCTATAAATTGACCTTTAACCTGCGCTTTTTGAGATGAAGCATAACGCGTAATATCGGCAATACTCAAAGACATTGTTGCCCAAAAACCCAGCATGGCTGTCAACCAAATAAGGTAACTCCATATTTTATCGCCAAAAGAAGTTTTTGTAATATCAGTAGAAACATTTGCTACAGAAGAGGTATAGATATCATTTTTTAACTGAATTTGATACGCATCATTTTTATGTAATGGGTTAATTTTTATAGGAAAAGCTGTTAGTTTTTCCCAACCTAAATCTTTACCATTTAAAATAAGCTGGTAATCTTTAGCCTTTACTTTTCCGTCCTTATCAGTAATAGGATTAACTGTTATAAAAGATTGATTTTCTAGACTTATTATTTCGGCTACAGGCTTTTCTAATTGTTTACCTTGTTCTAAAACAAGTCCAAAACTACCTGCATTTGTATAACCCCATCCTATTAAAACAAGTCCCATTATTATTAAAATAGGCGCCGCATAATCTTCTAGCCATTTAATACTTTCTGTGCCTTTCCAGATAAAAAAGATGTTTATTACCCAAAAAATACCAAAGCCAACAAATTGCCCAATAGACAATCCTACAGCAGGATTATTTCCAGAAATGGCTATAAAAATTGAATAGATGGCCATACCGCCTAACCATGTGTTTACGCCAAACCAACCGCAAGCTACAATAGCACGGATAGTTGAGGGAATATGAATGCCTTTTGTTCCAAACGACGCACGACCTATAACAGGAAAAGGGATGCCGTATTTTACACCTGCATGACCATTTAAAACCATAGGGATGGTAATTATCAGGTTAGCAATACCAATAATTAAAAGGGCTTCCATCCAACTAAGACCCGTTTTAATCATATACGATGCCAGCAAATAAGTAGGAATACACACGGCCATACCTACCCAGATAGCTGCTAAATCCCATTTTGTCCATGTGCGTTTTGAAGAGGGGACAGGCGCTAAATCTTCGCTGTATAGTGGTGATTTTGAAACGTCTTCTTGTAATTCTACGATGTCTTTATTCATTTTCTAGTATTTAGTAGTTGGTGTCTGGTAGCTAGTATCTTAACTTTTTATCTAATTTTATTATCAATTATTTAACGCTTTTTTAATAATTTAATTTATCAGTTTATCTGCCAAGCCTTATTTTTAAATAATTCGGGATGATGAATTATAATGTCTGTTCTGTTTTTAGGTATTTTAGGAAAATCGTGCCCCGGAAAAATAAGAATATCGGGTCTTAACTTCTCTAGCATTCTCACACGGTTTCTCACCTCGGCAGCCCGTTCAGGATTTTTAGAAATTCTTTGCACATCGTCACTTTTTAACCAATCAAAATGAACCACTTCATCACCTGTTAATAAAACCATGCCCATGGGTAGTCGTACAAACAAGCTGATGCTTCCGTTTAAATGTCCATTTCCGTGTATGGCTATAATACTGCCATCGTCCAGTAAATCTACAGCTTTATCGAAAGTAGCAAAGGGTTTGCCCTTAGAAAAATCTATATTTACAAAAGGACGATGCTCTTGTAATTTGGCTATAAATTCGGGTTCAAAGCCCTCCATGCGTGTCATATCATCCAAGTCGGTCTCTTGTCCTAAACTAAAAATAGCGTTGCTAAAGGCATCGGCATTACCAATATGGTCGAAGTGTAAGTGTGAAAAAACAACTAAGGTTACGTTTTCAGGAAGTAAACCAGTGTTTCTCATTTGATTTGGTAAGTCTTTACCCAAAATAGAACGTGTATCAAAAAATAGCCGAGTTATGGGGTGAAGTGCTATATTACCTATTTTGGCTATTTTAGAAGATAAGCCTGTGTCAAAGATTATGAGTCCGTACTTGGGGTGTTCAATAACAAAGGCCGGCACAGACCGCCAGGGATTAACTTTACCAACCAATAAAGATGAAACTTTATTTATGCCAGTATTAAAAACATGTAATTTAAGTTTAATGCTATCGTTAAAAGGTTTGTTGTTAAAATTATAGAATTTCTTTGCGATAGAAAGGCCTTTTATATTAACAGCAAAATAAAAGCCATGATAATAAAAGAATAGACCGAGTAACAGGAAAACGAGTACTGTTATTCTAAAATATTTTCTTCTATACATAGTTTGTTTTATTAATAGAACGCAGATGACGCAGATTTTTTATGATTCTTATTATTTTATTTACAACGGTTTGGCTATGCTTCAGTTGTGGACTAAATTAGCCAAAATTTTCCGTTATTAAATTAATTTTTTTAAATTAGCAACCCCTTAGATAAAGCTCTAAACCACAATAGAGTATAGCCGTTGTTATGCTTTGTTTTTAAATCTTCATATAATTACATTCAACCAAAATCTTGATTATGTGATTAGGATCAATTCCTTTATTTTTATAGTAGTTTATCATTTTCTCAACAGAAAACTCAGGGACTTCAACTTTATTATAGACTAGTGGTATACCTTGATTTCTTTCAGCAGTTTTAGTGAAATTGAAGTGAATATCTTTACCAAACTTCCACAATTCTCCAATTCCTGCTCTTTTGAAATTAAACTTGCTATCAATAGTGTCTGGTGTCAACGCTAGATTAAAGCCATTATGTTCTGTTTTTACGGAAGAATATGCAACACCACCAGCAGACTTAACAGTATGTAGCGAAAACAAAGCACTAATTCCATATTCTTCATTCGGTTTGTTATGCATATACTTTGAAAATTCACTTCCCATAATTTTATAAAACTCTCTAATTTCATTACTAGCTTTTGCCTGAATCATGTTTTCCTCATGAATTTCTAGAAGTTTTTTTGCTAATTCACTCTCTTTTTTCCAAGCCTCATTCGGCGGCATTATGAATACGTCGAAATCCTCAGTAGCTTCCCACATACCAACACCATAAATTTCTATACCTTCTGATATTTCTGACGATTTAGGAGGATCTAAAAGTTTGGTAGTTTCAAGAATAGCTGTAATAAACCCTGGGTCAATCATTTGAGGTTTGTCATGTATGTTAGGATAATATGTGCTTCCATAAAATACTGAAGTGTTTGGCACATTACATCTATTAAATTCGGAAATGTTATTTAGGTCTGTTCTAAATGATAGGTCAGATTCAAAACAAAATAATGATTTTAGGGGTAGGTTGTATTTCCTACATCTGTAGATTGCTCTACCCTTTTCAATCTTCATTAGTGAGGCAGGTATATTTTTAAGAGTATGCTCAATGTGGTCTTCAAACTCGGTTAGATCCTGTCTAGTAAAATTAAATCTTTTTAATAATTCATTAAGTTCATTTAATTTATTCATAATTCAATTTCATAAAGATGCAGAATCCCAAATAAAGCATAACTTTATTATATCAGTTATTATCTTAACAATCATCGTTATCTGTGTTCTATATTTCAATAACAATAGTCGTCTGCAATGGCGATGGCTTGTGATATAATGTCTAAGCCTTCGTCTACTTCTTCTTTACTGACGTTTAGTGGTGGCGCAATAAATATCCAGTTCCACCTTACAAAAGTAAACATACCCAATTCACGTATTTTTGCCGCCATTTTATTGGTCACTTCCATGTCGTTTGGTTTGGCATTCCACGGTGTTATAGGTTCTTTTGTTTGGTGGTTTTTTACCAATTCTATACAACCCAATAAACCTGTATTTCTAAAATCACCGATAGATGGGTGTTTGGCTTTTAATTTTTCTACCTCAGATTCAATATATTTCCCCATTTCGGCAGCTTTAGCTACCAAATTATCTTCTTCAATTATTTTAAGGTTTTCAATAGCGGCAGCACAAGCAACTGCATGAGCAGAATAGGTGAGCCCTAAAAGCATAGGTTTATCATCAAAATAATGTGCTATTTTATCTGTAACTACCATCGCTCCTAAAGGTAAATAACCAGAAGTCAAACCTTTTGCCAAACACATAATATCAGGCGTAACATCGTGATGATCTATACCAAACATTTTTCCGGTGCGCCCAAAGCCACTCATCACTTCGTCATCAATCATTAAAATACCGTATTTGTCGCAGATTTCACGAACCTTTTTAAGGTACATTGGCGGATATTTTATACAACCTGATGAACCCGATTCTCCTTCGAAAAGGATAGCGGCAATAGCATCCGGATTTTCGAATTTAATAACACGTTCTAAATGCGCCAAAGCCCTCTCGCCACATTCGGCAATAGAGGTGGAGTCCCAAGGACAACGGTAGGCATAAGGATTCTCTACGTGCACAAAATTACCCATACCCTGACTGTCGATTGCAAATTTTCGTGGGTCGCCTCCTGCAGCAATAGCGCCATAAGTAGCGCCGTGATAAGAACGGTAATGTGTTATTATTTTGTGGCGTCCTGTATAAATTCTAGCCAATTTTATGGCATTTTCTATAGCATCTGCACCAGCTAAAGTAAAAAAGGATTTGGTGAGATTACCTGGTGTTATTTCGGCTAGTTTTTTACCGAGTTCACCACGTACATCTGTCGCCATACCGGGATAGACATAGCTGACTTGTTCCATTTGTTTAGTTACAGCTTTGGTAATACGTTGGTTGCCGTGACCAATATTGACGTTCATGAGTTGCGACGAAAAATCGAGGTATTTTTTACCGTCTCTGTCATACACATAGCTGCCCTTGGCATGGCTGGCGTTAATGGGATTAAGACCGCCTTGTTTGGCCCATGAAAAAAGGGTATAATCGAGGTTGTTTTTTATGATGTTGTTCATTTTGTTTTAATTTTTATAAGAGATCCTTCGACTTCGCTCAGGATGACATTTTTATTCTTTCATGTGTTCTATCTAGCTCATCCAATTAATTTGGGCTTCGGGATTCCATTTGGTGGTCGTTTTTTTGTTTTGCGTCCAGAATTCTATCGAACTGCGTCCTGTAATATCGCCTACGCCGAATTTAGAATCGTTCCATCCGCCAAAAGAAAAAGGCTCACGAGGAACGGGCACACCAATGTTTACACCAATCATACCGGCACTGGCACGCTTCATCACTTCTTTGGCCATACCACCGCTTTGTGTAAAGACAGCTGCCGCATTACCATAATTAGAGCCGTTTTCAATTTCAAGGGCTTCATCTAAATTTTTAGCACGAAGAATAGAAATGACGGGACCAAATATTTCTTCACGAGCGACAGACATATCCGTAGTAACGTAATCAATTATAGTAGGGCCAACATAATAGCCACCTTCTTTACCTTTAACTATTGTGTTACGACCATCGACTAATATTTTAGCACCATCAGCTTCAGCTTGAGCGATATAATTTTCGATACGTTCTTTAGCAGCCTTACTGATAACCGAGCCTAAATTGTCGCCTGCTACGAGTTTTTTAGCTTCAATAACCATCTTATCTATAATATGTTGCACTTTATCGACGCCCACCATAACCGAAGCAGCCATACAACGCTGACCGGCACAACCCGACATAGAAGCTACTACGTTTGAGGCCGTCATATCAGGATTGGCATCGGGAAGTACCAATAAATGGTTTTTAGCACCGCCAAGCGCTAAACATCTTTTTAAATTTGATGTGGCACGTTTGTACACAATTTTAGCCACTTTAGTAGAGCCTACAAAAGACACGGCCTCGATGCCGGGATGATCGCACAGGGCTTCAACCACTTCTTTACCACCGTTAACCACATTAAAAACGCCATCGGGTAAACCTGCTTCTTTTAAAAGTTCTGCCATACGCATCACGCTAAGTGGCACAATTTCTGAGGGTTTCATTATCATGGTATTTCCTAAAACTATGGCGTTAGGCATCGTCCAATGCGGTACCATATTAGGGAAGTTAAACGGGGCTATAGCCGCTACAACGCCTATTGGTTTGCGTTCGATACGGCATTCAACACCACGACTGACTTCTTGCACTTCGTCGCCAATAATCTGCGGCATAGACACGGCAAATTCGCATAACTCCATACTTTTTTCAACTTCGGCTTTGGCCTCACCATAAGTTTTGCCGTTTTCTAGTTGAACAAGTTTTGTGAGTTCGTCCATATTTTTTTCAAGCAATTGACGGTAGGTAAAAAATACTTGTATCCGTTCTTTTAGTGTTTTAGACGACCAACTTGTATAGGCTTTTTGAGCTACTTTTACAGCTTGGTCAACATCGTTATAAGTAGAAAGGGGCAGGGTAGAAATGACGCTGCCGTCAAGCGGACTGATAACGTCCATCATTTTTTGGCCGTTATTTTTTGTGAACTGTCCGTTAATAAAGTTTTGAACTTCGGGTTGTTTTGAAAGTGTATTCATATAGGTTATAATTTTATTTTAAAATCGTATAAATGCTTATTTTAAGCATAAGGACATCAAATATATAAAATTAAACCCGATTTTTTGAGGAATATCAAGAGTTTTAAATAGTGCACATAACAGGAGTCGAACCTGCACGAGCTATTGCTCACCAGCCCCTCAAGCTGGCGCGTCTACCAATTCCGCCATATGTGCATAAGGTGGCGCAAAAATAAGAAAACCAGTCCAATTTTAACTAACTTCTTAAAATAAAAAAACCGCACTAAATTGTACGGTTTTGTTTTGAAATGGTGACCTGGCTGGGGCTCGAACCCAGGACCCTCTCCTTAAAAGGGAGATGCTCTACCAACTGAGCTACCAGGTCTTTTAAATTGCGGTTGCAAATATACTATCATTTATTAATTATACAAACCGAATTTATAATTATTTTATACGATATTTGTCTAATCTTTTAAGCTGAAAAATTTGATGAAAAACACACTTGTTTTGTTGGGTTATATGGCCAGTGGTAAATCGGCTGTAGCACGTGTTATTGCTACTATTAGTGGCTTGAAACACATTGATTTAGACGACTTTATTTCTCAAAAAGAGGCTATGAGTATCCCCAATATTTTTAAGCAGAAAGGCGAGATATATTTCAGAAAAAAAGAAAGCTTTTACCTCGATGAAATACTATCGCAAAAGGCTACTATAATAGTGTCGGTAGGAGGTGGGACGCCTTGCTATGGAGAAAATATGGCTTCAATCAACCAAAAAGCGACATCAATTTTTATAAATACGCCTTTAAAAATCTTGGTCAACCGACTTTTATCTGAGAAAACCACACGTCCTTTGGTGGCCGATTTAAATGACGCCGATTTACCGGAATTTGTCGCCAAACACCTCTTTGAACGCATGTCATTTTACAAAAAAGCGCAATACACTATCGCGGCAGCAGACAAAAGCCCTGACGAAATAGCTTCGGAAATTATAAAATTAATCGGATAGATTTAGACCAAATAAGCTTTGGCTTCTTTAGCGTCAAAGTTTACCTGAATGTGTTCTTGCAGTGAGGTAGAAAGTGAAATGCCTTTAAAATCGGCTTTTACAGGATATTTTTTATGATTGCGATCGACCAAAACAGCTGTTTTAAACTGCTTTAAAGGCACCTCTAAAAAATGTTTAACGGCATACATAAGCGTAGTTCCCGAGTTTAAAACATCATCTACCAAGACAAGCGAAGTGTTTTTGTAATCTTCGGCTTTTAGAGAAGTTGTAACAGAATTTAAGGGTTTCTTTTTGTCAATTTTAACTTCACACAGCACAATTTCTAGCGAACTTATTTCCTTTAAAACAACATCTAATTTCTTGGCCAAAATAAAACCATTATCGGCAATACCCGCCAAGATTATTTTAGACGATTTAAAATTAGCCTCGTATATTTGATAAGCGATGCGTTTTATTTTATGCTGAATTTGTGTATTGTTTAGAATGACAGATTCCATAAACAGTTTTTAATTAATTTTTTCAAATATAGCAAACAATTCCCTTCCGTTACGTGGTTTTATAGAATTATGAGCCCTTTCTAAAACTTTAATTTTAAAATATTTTGAAAAGCGTTTTTGGTATTCAGCAATACTACCCCCAAAAGGAGGACCCTGCTCGGTCAATTCAAAATTGAAAAGCAAACCAATTAATTTTCCGTTTGCTTTGAGTAATTCTGCCATTTTTACAACATAATCATCGCGCAAAGCGGGAGCTATGGCACAATGAAAAGTTTGCTCAATAATAAGGTCATATTGTTCTTTGTGGTCAAAAAAATTACCATGAATAAGATGTGCTTCAGGAAAATTTGGCACACGCTTTTTTAAATTTTCAAGTGGTGTTTTAGCCAAGTCAATTATCCATACATTTTTATAACCCTTGTTATGTAGATATTCTGCTTCATACGCATTGCCCGCACCGGGAATGAGTATTTTAATATCCTTATCTGTGAGTTGGTCTATATAGGTTTTAATAGGGGTAGAGGGATAGCCAATATTCCAACCTATTTTGTCGTTTTGGTAATTATCTTCCCAAAATTGTGCATTAAATTTATTTGGTTTCATAAGAAATTTACAATGATTTAATTAATCCTCCATCGATAGGAATGTTAGATCCAGTAATATATGAGGCATATTCTGAAGCTAAAAAAGAAACCAAGTATCCATATTCTTCGGGCTTACCAAGTCTTTTTATTGGAATTGATTCAATTTGAGAATTTAACACTTCTCGGTACGATATGCCTTGGGTTTTAGCTCTTAACTTATTGAGCTCAACTATTCGTTCTGTATCAAAAATACCGGTCAAAATATTGTTTACTGTAATACCAAATGGAGCAACTTGGCCAGCTAAAGTTTTTGCCCACGTAGCAACTGCTGCCCTTATTGAATTAGACAAGACCAATTGTTCTAATGGCTCTTTTACAGTTAAAGAAGTCGCGTTAATAATTCTACCAAATCCGGTTTTTTTCATATTTTTTATGGCTTCCATAGTGGTAAAAACCACAGATTTGAATAATAAATCAAAGGCTTGTTGATAATCATCTATTTGTTTATCAAATACAGTTCCACCTTTAGGTCCATTGGTATTGTTAATTAAAATATCAACAGTATGTATTTTAAAATATTCTTGAATTATTTTTTTGTACGCATCAAATTTATAATAATCAACTTCTAAAAATTGATGTTTTTGTTGAAATTTGGTAGGTAATTCTAACAGTACTTTTTGTAATTTACATTTGTTTCTTGAAACTAAAGTAACTGTTGCACCACAATTAGCTAATTCTTTAGCAATGGCTTTTCCCAATCCTTGAGAGCTTCCACCAACTAATGCTTTTTTTCCTATTAAATTAATTTTCATCTGTGTAATCTTCTATATCGCGACGGTCTTTTTTTGTGGGACGTCCTGTGCCTTTTTTGCGGTAATAATCTTTAGAATATTGTAATAAATCTTGCTTTTCAAAAGCCTCTTTAGGGGTTATATCTCTGTAAAATAATCCCGCTATTTTGGCACCAACACGATTTGTGGGTAAATCTAAAACTTCGAATTGGTAATCAATCTGATTCTTACGGACGATCAATTTTTCACTACCAAATACTTCTTTAGAAGGTTTGACTTTTTGCCCGCAAATACTTACATGATTTTTCTTACACGCTTCTGTAGCTAAACTACGTGTTTTAAAAATCCTGATACACCATAAATATTTGTCGACTCTCATTTTAAAAAAATAAAACAAATGTACTAAGTATTTAAATAATATAACACGCAAATAGAAAGTCTGAAAATACTTAGATGTTGTACCTAAAGGCACAATAAACATATTACCCGTTAAAAACTACTGATATGTTGTCCCTAACGGGACATTATTATATGATACTTTTAAAAACTTCGGAGATAGGAAAATTACCGATATATTATCTTTAACGAGACATGATTCTAATAAAGGTTTCGTCCCTTAGGGACGAAATATGAGTAATAAGGAATAAAATATACTACTTTGTGCCGTAGATACAACATATAAAATTCAAATAATAGTTAAATAAAATACTATATCAGTTGTACATTTTAATGATGGTGGTGATGGTGTCCTTCGTCACCACAGTTGCAAGCGCCTTCTTCATGTTCTAAATCTACAACTTCTAAAGTCCCTGCGAGTAAGTTTTCAACAGCTATATCGGGATTTTTCTCTTGAATAATATAGGTAGAAACACCATGTGTTTTTAGTTTATTAATAGCACCCATGCCAATTCCTCCGACTAAAAAAGTATTAACATTAAAAATAGGGTGGGGAGTTCCTGCCATTTCGGGATTGTGGAAAGCGTTGTGGAGTGATTCTTCTTTGCTCAGTTCTAACAGTTCTTTTGAAAGTATTTTGGTATCATCTACGGTATAGATAAAGAAGTTACGGCACATTCCGGCATGACCTGATACTTCTTTTCTATTTTGACAAGTAATGGCAATTGTATTATTCATTTTTTTACAAATTTTATAATGCAAATTTCCGATTTATTATCTTTTAAAAAAGTGATAAATGTTACTTTTAAAATATGTATTTTTACCTTAAATATTTTATTTATGTCTGATAAAGAAATTAGAAATACAGCGACTTATAGTTTTGAAATAACAGTAGAAGCGGCTGATATAGATGAACTTAATCATGTAAATAACAACGTGTATTTAAAATGGATAAATCGGGCAGCAACAAAACATTGGCAGCAATTATCTAATGACAAAATTGATGCACAATATGTTTGGGTTGCATTACGCCACGAAATAGATTATTTAAAACCCGCCTTTTTAAACGATGTTCTCACTGTAAAAACCTGGGTAGGAGAGACCGGTGGGGTAAAATCTGTACGTTATGTTGAAATTTACAACAGCGAAACTTTGCTTTCTAAAGGTAAAACAGTTTGGGTATTAGTAGATGCTAAAACTATGCGTCCTAAACGTATTCAAGACGATATTCTTAATATTTTAAAACCTTAACGGGCTTGTAATTGTTTGGCTACGCGCTGACAATCATCTAATACACGGAGTAAATTACCGCTCCACAATTTAGCTATTTGTGCCTCTGTATAACCGCGTTTTACGAGTTCTAAAGTGACATTAAAAGTTTCTGAAGCGTCGTTCCAACCATCAATGCCACCGCCACCGTCAAAATCGGAACTGATACCTACGTGATCTATACCAATCAATTTCACCATATAATCTATATGATTTACCAAATCTTGTACGTTAACAGGTGGTGTATTTTTCCTAATCGCGACCATGCGTTTATCGGCTTCAGCTTTTTTCTTAACTTTTCTTAGGTCTGTAGCAAAAATTTCAAACTCGGCATCGGTCATAGTAATCATAGTACTTGGGTCGGCTAGGGTAATGCCCATTTCTTTAGCAATGGTATCAAATAAAGGTTTAACAGCTTCTTTATAGGCTTTGTCTTTATCGGCATTTAAATAACTTGGAAAAGCAACTGTTTGTATAACACCATTGTTTTTAGCTAATAATTTAAGTTCTTCATCATCTAAATTCCGACTATTATTGCACAGGGCTCTAGCCGATGAATGTGACGCAATTATAGGCGCTTTACTCAATTGTATCATATCCATAAACGATTCTTTTGACGGATGCGACACATCGGCCATAATACCCCATTTGTTCATTTCGGCAAGGGCTTGCTTACCTAAATCAGACAAACCGTGGTACAGCCAAATACTGTCTTTTTCGCCTGTATGTGAATCGCAAAATTGACTGTGACCATTGTGTGAAAGAGACATATAACGCGCGCCCAAATCGTAGAATTTTTTGACATTACCAATGTCTAATCCTATAGAATAGGCGTTTTCTACACCAATCATAGCAACTTTTTTACCGGCTTTGTGGATACGTCTAACGTCATCTGATGTTAGAGCTAATTCCATTTTATCGGGGGCATATTTTTCGCATAAGCGGTGAATGGCATTAAACTTATCCATCGCATTATTATAAGCAGCAGCATAGCCGTCCGCGTCAAGCGTACCCTGACCTGTATAAACAATAAGCCACGTAACATCAAGACCGCCTTTTTCCATCTTGGGAATGTTAACTTGCGTATCTATATCTTTGCTATAATTAATTGAATCGGTGAAATTTATGACACTTATATCGTTATGTGTATCGAGTGTAATGACATTTTGATGAATCTTTTTGGCTTTAGCTAATAAAGCTTCTTCTTTGCTCATAGTAGGGGTGTTTTGACAACTCATTACGACTAGAGCTAGAACTAAAAAAGTTAAATTACGTGTTTTCATAAGGTTTAGGTTTTAGTGCAGGTAAAGGTAACAATTAAGATAAATTGACGTAATTTTTTGAAAAATAATTTTTTAACAAAAATGTGTACCTTTGAAATCCTACTAATTTTTTAACAATGAAACAGAAAACGCCACTTGTGTTTGATAGTTTATTTTATACCTTAAAAATAATGTGCGCTGTTTCTGCTCAAATATTCTCTCATCAAAATGTTTAAAAAGTATTTAAAAATAGTGCTTAAGTTAGTGCTTGTTATTATCGTTATTTTAGTATTTAAAACCCTTTATATTGCGGGGAGCTTTAAATCTATTGTCAATTATAACGCTGGTAAAACAAACCATATTTATACCAATATGCCCGGTACAGAAGACTTGGATTACGACGCTGTTCACAATTTACTTTTTATATCATCGGCTAACCGTTGGGCGACGACTTTAAAACATGAGAATCCCCTCGACGGGATTTACGCTTTAAATATGGACAGCCTCAATCAGGTGCCCAAAAAAATATTGACAACCTATAGTGGCGATTTCCATCCGCACGGAATTTCTGTTTTACAACAGGAGGGAAGCACTTACCTTTTTGTTGTAAATCACAATAAAACAGGTAGTTATATAGAAAAGTTTAAATTTGAAAATGGTACTTTAAAGCACCTTAAAAGTTATACTAATACACTGTTATTCAGTCCGAATGACGTTACTGCTGTAAGCGATTCTACTTTTTACGCCACAAACGACCACGGGTCTAAAACAGCTTTAGGAACAACATTAGAAGCTTATTTTCAATTGCCTAGAAGTTATGTGGTGTATTTTGACGGTCATAAATACAAAAAAGTTATTTCTAAACTGAAATATGCCAATGGTGTGATACTGTCTAGAGATAAAAAGAAGCTCTATGTGGCAACTTCTACAGGGCAGAAAATATTAATATACAACCGCAACGAAAATGGCAACTTGGATTTAGAGCACTATATCAATACACATACAGGTAACGACAACATAACCATAGACAACAATAATGATTTATGGATAGGTGCACATCCTAAATTGTTAAAATTTTCTGGACACGCCAAAGATTCTACAAAGATTTCGCCTTCGGAAGTTTTGCGTATTCATAAGCAAGACAATGGTATTTACACACAAAAAGTTTTTTATATAAACGACGGTACAGAAATTTCGGCTTCGAGTGTCGCCTTTAAATTTGGGGCTAATATTTATGTAGGCGATGTATTTCAACGTAAATTGTTGCGTATAGCTGTAAAGAATTAATTATTATTTTGCTGCAGCCTCTTAAATAGAGGATGGGTTTCAAATAATCTATTTAACATAATATAAATTATAGTGCAAACACAGTAATTTCTGCTCAGCTTGCTGATTGACATAATATCAGATATCGTTTCACGCAGTGAACTATATCGATAGCTATTATGTTAAAAGAAATTTTGTCAAGAGAACTAAAAATAAAATTTGCGTATATCAATTTTTCGAATTTATAAACAAATATTATATAAATGTAATCCGCACTTTTTTCTTTTTTAAACGGGTGTTATTCAATTTCTCTACTAATTGGGGCGCAATTGAATGCGGCACAGCTACAAAAGCACAATCTTGTTTGAGTTCAATGGCACCTAACTGGTCTTTATTGAGATTACCGAGTTTAAAAAATAAGCCTGCAATATCACCTTTAGATATTTTGTCTTTTCTACCGCCAGAGATAAACAATGTTTCCCAATACTGCGATTTGATAGGCGCTTTTATAGAAATATCTGTGGCTTTAGCGCTTTTAATAAAGTCGGGTAAGTATTCTTTTTCCCATTTCAATGCATAAGCCGTTCCTTTAGAGTTGACGCGAGCTGTTCTACCATTTCTATGTGTGAATTCTTCTACAGTGTTTGGGAGTTCGTAATGCATAATATATTTCATTTCTGGGATGTCTATTCCTCTAGCGGCCAAATCTGTAGCTACTAATATTTGACAAGTCCCATTTCTGAATTTAATTAAAGAGCGCTCTCTATCTCTTTGTTCCATAGCGCCAGAAAAGCAGGTATGATTGATGTTATTTTTCTCTAAATAATCACTCACTTGGTCAATACTATCTCTTAAATTACAGAAAATAATACCGGGCTGATTGCCAATATGCCTTAATAAATCGACTACAGTTTTTAGTTTATTTTTTGAAGGCGAAACAACTATTTTAATCTGCAATTTTGAAGTAATAGTATCTTTTAAATAATTGATAATTGTTGGTTTGTCTAAACGTACAAAATCGGGAATTTCAACACCTTTTGTAGCCGAAGTTAAAATGCGTTTATTTACATTTTGCAATTGTTTGACAATACTGCGCATTTCGTATTCAAAACCGACTTCTAATGATTTGTCAAATTCGTCTAGCACCAATGTTTTAATACTGTCTTTAGAAAAACGGTCGTTGTTAAAATGGTCTGAAATACGGCCCGGTGTTCCTATTAAAATAGCGGGCACATGTTTGATTTCAATTTTATCTTTAGCCATAGATCTGCCACCATAAACCGCATTGACTTTAAAACCTGCGCCCATATTACGCACAACTTGTTCAATTTGGATGGCCAATTCGCGCGACGGCACTAAAATAAGCGCCTGTATGTCTGTACAATTTGGATCTAAGGTACTGATAATAGGCAATAAAAAAGCCAATGTTTTACCTGTTCCTGTAGGTGAAAGCAATATAGTATTGGCCGTTTTTTCTATGACGGCAATGGCTTCCTCTTGCATTTTGTTCAGCTTATGGATATTAAATTTTGCTAAAATATCTTTTTGTTCTTTTATATTATTTGCCATATTAATTATGCCTTTTTTACTTTTCTGATTTTTGATTATTGCCGTTTTGTGCCCAATAATTGGCCAGAATTTTTTCGATTAATTCTTCTTTTGTAAGATGGTGAAACACCGTACTTATTTTCTTTTTAAATGCTGTGGGAATTGTGTGATTTGGTTTTGTTTTGAATATTTTTTTAGCCCATAACAAAGCATTATTTTCTGCGATACTTTGTGCATCAGCTTTTACAAATTCCTTAAAAACAATGCCCAATTCATTTTCGAAATGAGCAATATCATCAACTTCTTCTTTTTGTAAAATGGTTAAAGAAAGCCCCTTTGCGCCAGCTCTAGCCGTACGCCCACTTCTATGCACATAAGCGTCATAAGTATCTGGTAGATGATAATTTACAACATAAGAAATTTCTTTAACATCAATACCACGTGCCGCTAAATCGGTGGCGACTAAAATATCTATAAAGCCTTCTCTAAACTGACCCATAATACGGTCGCGAATACCTTGCGTTAAACTGCCGTGAATAGCGCCTGATGAAAATTTATTGATGGCCAATTTTTTAGCCAATTTATTAACGGCTGCTTTGGTTCTACAAAAAATGATGCCTCTTTGCCCCTCTTTAGAATTTAAAAAATGAAGCAGCACTTCTAGTTTTTCGATGGGTTCTACAACAACAAAACGATGATCTATCCCTTGATGCCCCAAAGTTGACATATCAGCTTCAACATGAATGACGTGTTTTGACATATAATTCTGAATCAATTGTTTTATAGTGCCAGGCATTGTGGCTGTAAACAAAAATGTTCTGCGTGATTTTGGAATGGCGTCAATAATGATATCTAAATCTTTTTTTAAAGCCGTTACCATTTCATCGGCTTCATCTAAAACTAAATATTTTAAACTCTTAATATTTATAGCCTCTCGTTTTATTAAATCTACCAAACGGCCTGGCGTAGCTACAACAATATGTGTCTTGGTTTTTAATTTTTCTATTTGAGGTTTTATCGGAATACCGCCACAAACAGAAGCGATAGAAATATCAGTATTATTACTAGAAAACGATATCAAATTTGCAAAAATCTGTTGTCCTAATTCCCTTGTAGGTGCTAGAATTAAAGCTTGAATATCATTATTTTCAGTATCAATTAATTGCAATAAAGGCAATCCGAAAGCAGCTGTTTTACCAGTTCCCGTTTTGGCTAAAGCAACGATATCGTCGTTTTGATTTAATACAATTGGAATTGTTTTTTCTTGAATATCTGTGGGAATTGTTATTTGTAATTCAACTAAACTTTCTTGCAATTGTGCATTAATTCCTAAATCGGAAAACTTTTTGGGCATAAAATAATTTTTGGCAAAGATAGGCACACTTTTAAGTGAAAAAACCAATTAATTAAATCTTTGTGAAAATAATACAAGATAAAATCATTTTTCCGCTTTAGACTTTAGCTCTTCCTGTTTTTTTCTTTTAGTTCTTTATATAACTGATGCTAATTTTTCTTTCTAAGTCGGTTTTAGGTTTTTGTGGAATTTTTGTAACCAAAATGAGGCCTTTTACAATTTTAAAATGTGCTGATGAAAACGTTCTAAAGGAAAGTATAAAGTTTCTATAAAATAATTAGGCTATTTTAAATCAAATAAATAAGCCATAGAAAAATTAAAAAAGCCATTTGTAGATAAATTGGTTTCTTGACCTAAGGCCGCTGGTAAATTAATATTATAACCCAATTCAAAATCAAAATCATTTGTGTTTAATTGTAAAGGTAGTTGAACTTGCGTGTTGATTAAATCGAATACCTTATTTTGTAAGTAATTGGTAACTTGAGAACCGCCAATGTTTAAAGTTTGAGCCAGCTCAATGGTTTGTTGTCCAAATGTAATATTGACTTGTGGTTTAAAATTTAATGTTGATTTTTTGGTTTTAAAAAGTTTAAAAGTGGCGAAGTTTCGTGAAGATAAAATTATAGATTGTTCTGTTCCAAACAAATAGTTTACAGATAATTGAGAACCTAAATTATTCTTTTTGTTATGAATAGTTAGGGCTGCTTCTATGTTATTTTGGTATAGATTATCTAAGGAATTAGAGTATATATACCGGGTATAATCTACAAAATACCTCATAGATTTAAATTTACCAAAGGATTTTCCATATCCAACAGTTACACTAGTATAATCCCATTTTGGAACAAAAGCACTGTAATATATCCCAGAAAGGCTCGCAAATAAACCATTAGAATTAAAATAGGTTATTTGAGGTATTAAGTTATATTGGTTTATACCAATATCGCGACCAGAAAAGTAGGTATCGCTACTATAATTAAGTGAAACATATAAAAATTGGTAATTCGAAAATGAATCAACAAGGTCATCAATTTCATCGTAATTAAATAATTCGTCTATGATTTGATCTTCTTCATTGTTTGTTGATTCTGTTTTATCTTGAGCAAAAGAAAATACCGTGCTAAGCAATAGCAAAGTAATGGTTATATAATTTTTCATTTAATTGAAATGTTTTTTATAAAAACTATAAGTGATTGAAACTAATCAATCACTCTTAGTAC
Source organism: Flavobacteriaceae bacterium (assembly GCA_045046885.1). GTDB lineage: Bacteria > Bacteroidota > Bacteroidia > Flavobacteriales > Flavobacteriaceae > CG1-02-35-72. Next base: position 34,918 of record JASFYX010000016.1, on the reverse strand, counting down.
TTACAATTTATTTTAAATATATATTAATTGCCATGATTTGAGTTACCCTCCCATATTGCCACCGCCCATATTGCCATCATTATGATTACCGCCATGCATCTTTTTATCACGCATATCTTTTACATCATGACGCATTTCGGTACCATCGTGTTGTTTGGCGCGGTCCTTAGCATGCATACTCATTTGTTGGCGTTGGTCTTTGGTGAGCGAAGCTCTAAATTGATTTTTTAAATCGTTAACAATTCGCGTATTATGGCTCATCATTTCTTTTTGAGCTCCTGTAAATGAAGCTATAAGATCATTGTGACGCTCCTTCATTGATAATTTTGTATTGTGTAAAATAGCCAATTGCTCTTTGGTCATACTGGCTTTAAACTTTGCCCTATTTGCTTTTATCAAATCTTTTTGCTTTTGTAATAAGCTGATTTGTTCTGGAGTCAAATTATTGATAGGTAACTTACTTTGTGCTTCTAAATTACTAAAGCTAAAAAGTAATATCAATACTAAACTTAAATTTCTAATTATGGATTTCATTTTTATTAAATTTTGTGTTAATCAATTTTTTGAACGTTCATTGTCTTTTAGACCAATGTTATTCAAAAAAGTTCTTTTCATCTCAATTTTTTATTGATTTACAGAATTACTATTCAAGGTTTCATTATAAACATAATCATCAACAAAATCATCTAGATTTTCATCTGATACAAATAAAGAACTCAATAAAACATTATCATCATACTGCGAATTTTTATCGGCAAGTTGTGGCTGATTGAATTGTTCTAATGTATCTGTAACAGCAGATTGAAACCGATTTAAGCCCTTAAATATATTTGGTTTATAGATAGTTAAAGTGATTACTAAAGCAATTGATGCCGCTAATGTCCAAATAACCCGATTTTTATACAAGGGCAAAACTTTTACTTTTTCATCTTTAACAATATTGTCAAAAATAGTTTGCTTAGATTTTTCGAAATAATCTTTAGGTAATTTATAACCTAATTCTGTTTTGTGTAATTTACCTAATTTTGAATCAAACAAATTGTTGTCATTGGTTTTCATGTTATATATTTTTAGGTTATTTATCATGATGCTTCACTTTTAAGATGGTTATCAACGGTAGTCAGTTCAGATTCAACTACTTTAACCGCACCGTAATACAAGGTTTTTAAAGTGCCTTCTTTGATATTTAAAATTGCTGATATTTCTCTAAATTTTAAATCATCATAATATTTCATCTGAAAAATTTGTTTTTGCCTTTCAGGAAGCCTTGCCAGAATTTTATGTAATTTTAATTGGAGATAGTCCCCATCAAAATAAGTATCTGCTTCTAAATTATCTAAATACTTGGTATTTACTTCGTCTATAGACAAATAATGTTTCTTTTTGTTTTGCTCTATAAAACGAAGCGATTCATTATAGGCTATTTTATACATCCACGTATGTAAAGAACTATTTTGCTTAAATTTTGGAAGACTTTTATAAATACGTAAAAAGGTATTTTGAAGAACATCATTGGCATTGTCGTGAGTACTTACCATTTTTCTGATATGCCAATACAAACGTTCTTGATATAAGTCTAGCAACTGTTTAAACGCCAAATCTCTATGCTTACTGTTTAACAGTTTGCTTATAAATTCTGACTCGTTTGCTAATGATTTATTCATCAAAATCGATTAATATATATTGTTAGAATCCTTAGACCCTAATACATTAAAATAGTTTTCAAATTTAAACAATAATTTATTATTTAAATTAATTTTTATATAAAGTAAAACCTAACTTAAAGAAACAAAATCTTTTTAAAGAAAATTTAATTATTATATTTGGCACTCTACTAAACTAACTTAAAATCATGAAAAAATTACCCCACTTTATATTGCTTATAGCTTTTCTTGTAACAACTCCAACTCTTTTAGCACAGAAAGGTACTATTAGGCAGATAAAAAACCACAAAAAGCACATTGAAACTTTTAGAAAGCAAAAAGATGCGACCTACAAAATTCCAGAAAAAACAATGCTCACACCGAAGCTTTTAAAGGGTTTTAAAGGACTTAAATATTTTCCGGTAGATTATAGTTATAAAGTAAAAGCACAACTAACTAAATTAGAAACACCTCCAAATATTGTTATTAAAACATCTACAGGCAAATCTTATATTTATGTTATTTATGGTACTTTAAGCTTTAATATAAAAGGTAAGCCTTATAAATTGAATGTTTATCAAGATGCCCGTCTGGTGGGTTCTCCTATAACCAGAAATGCCCTTTTTCTACCTTTTACAGATGCAACTTCAGGCAAAGAAACCTATGCAGGGGGGCGTTATTTAGTACTCGACATACCCAACGGTGATACACTTACACTCGACTTTAATTTGGCTTACAACCCTTATTGTGTGTACAACCCAAACCATTCCTGTCCTATTCCGCCAAAAGAAAACAATTTAGCTGTAAAGATACTTACAGGTGAAAAGATGTACGAATAATCACGATGCATTTACTTCCAAATCTTTTTCAACACATTCTTACCCGTCACCGCCATAGTCGTTAGCACTCCCGAAAATAAGGCACCGCCTACCCCTGCCGTCACAATATCTTGTCCAGTTAGGTAAAAGTTTTTAATGGGCGTTTGGGGTTTCAGAAACTTTTGTCTAAAACGACTCGGACTGTGGTCCAAACCGTATATTTCGCCTTTTTCATAATTGACAAAGTGTTGTGTTGTTAGCGGTGTAGAAAGCTCGTAATAAGCAACTTTACCTTTTACTTGGGGCACATATTTATACAATACCGCTAACAAGCGTTGGGCTAATTTTTCTTTGAGTGCTTCGTAATCATCACCACGCTTTTTCCAACGGCTATCGGCCCAAGGTGCAAAAATGCTGTACGGCATTAAGGTAATGATGTCTATGGTGCTTTTGTTTGGATAACGCTTAAGCCAGTCAGGATCTTTTGAGGCAGGAAATGAAATATAAACCATTGGGAATTCCCGATTGATATCGTTTATATAATTTTCGACACAAGTGTCGTGATCACCCTTTTCGGGATAAATCCAGTGATTGGTTTTGGGTAGATTTAAAGCTTCAGGACTCCCTTCTAAACCGACGTATAAACTAATGTGTGCTACCGAACGTTTTACTTTTTGCAATTGTCCTTTTAGGTGGTGTTTAGCAACAATTTCTTTGGGTAATAGCTTGTTATAAGTCGTCATAATTCCTGCATTACTGATGATATTTTTAGCTGAAAATATTTTACCATCTGCCATAAGCACCCCTGTTGCTTTGTTGTTTTTTACTATAACTTGCGACACTTCTGCATTGATTAAAATAGTACCACCGCCGGCTTCAATTACCTTGTCGATTATCTTGGCAATTTGAGAAGAACCACCAATAGGAAAACTACCCCCGTCTAAATAATGACGTACCACCGAGGCGTGCATATAAAAACTGCTCTGTTTGGGTGGCATACCGTAATCACCGTACTGGCCACAAAGCACCTTTATCAGCTCTTCATTATCGGTTACCGATTTTAAAACTTCGTAAGTTGTTTTATCGGCCAATTTGAAAAACGGTTTCCGCATAAATCCCCCAACTAAAGTATTTAAAAAAGGTGGTAATGCTTTGCTGATATAATAGTTTTTACTACTCTTTACAGCGGTAAATACTAACTTTAGATAATTATTTATAGTCTCCTCTTCTTTAGGGAAATAGCTAATTAATTGTTGTTTAAAATTCTGCGTTCCTTTTACAAAATCGTAGGACTTCTCTCCTACTATAATGCGGTCGTAAACGGTGCCTAAATCAGCCCATTTAAGCTGACTATCGGTAATATAATCAAACAATTTACGCATCAAACTGTTAGGCTTTTGCACTTCGCCAATATAATGGATACCCACATCCCACTCGTAGCCTTTGCGCTTAAAAACATGTGTAAAGCCACCTGCGGTATAATGACGCTCTAAAATAAGTACCTTTTGGCCTTGCTTGGCTAGAATTACACCTGTGGTTAATCCGCCCATTCCAGAGCCTATAATTATAGTATCGTAATTATCTTGAAGCTTTGGGTTTTGTTTGTAAGATTGAATCATCTATTAATTTTTATGTTGACAAGTTACAAATTATTGTAAATTATTTTAAACCTTGTTTTTTATCCTTCAAAAGTATTAACATTTTTTTTAGATTAATCGGAAATTAAAAGTGGATAAATACTGTATATTTGATGTTCCAAATCTAATTTTAACACTATGAAAACCCTTTTTAGCCTCGTTATCAGTTTTTTTATTTTAAGTACAGTTACTGCTCAAAATGCCAACACTTATTTTAAACCGCTTAAATACCGCAATATAGGTCCTTTTAGAGGTGGCCGTTCCAATTCAGCCAGTGGTGTTGTCAATGACCCCCTCACCTATTATATGGGTACAACTGGTGGTGGTGTTTGGAAAACTACCGATGCCGGACAACGGTGGACAAACATATCTGACGGCTTCTTTAAAACAGGTTCTGTTGGTGCTGTTACTGTGAGCGAATCTAATCCAAATATAGTATATGTAGGTATGGGCGAACACGCTATTAGAGGCGTTATGACTTCGTATGGCGATGGTGTTTATAAATCGAATAACGCCGGAAAGACCTGGGTAAAATTAGGTTTAGATAAGACACAAGTCATTTCTAGGATAATCATCAATCCTACAAACCCCGATATTGTTTATGTAGCGGCACAAGGCGCCTATCAAGCACCAACAACCGACAGAGGTATATACAAATCTACCGATGGCGGTAAAAATTGGCGAAAAGTACTGTATGTAAATAACTTAACAGGTGCTACCGACTTATCTATGGATATGAATAATCCACAAGTTCTATATGCATCAATGTGGCATCATCAACGCACCCCGTGGAAAATGACAAGTGGCGGTGCCGGAAGTGGTTTATACAAATCTACAGATGCCGGAGAAACGTGGCATAAAATGACAAAAGGGCTTCCTAAAGAAATGGGTAAAATGGCCATCTCTGTCAGTCGTGCCAATTCCGATAAGGTTTTTGCTGTGATAGAAAGCGACAGTAATAAAGATAAAGGAGGCTTGTTTGTATCAAACAATGCCGGTAAAAATTGGCATCGCGTAAGCGACGACAATCGCCTCACACAACGGGCTTGGTATTACATAAAAGTAACCGCCGACCCTACTAACGAAAACGTGGTTTATGTTATGAGTGCAGCCGCATTAAAATCTATTGATGGCGGTAAAACTTGGAAGAGAATTAGCGGTACTCACGGCGATTTTCACGAACTGTGGATAAATCCCAACAACGGAAAAAATATGGTTATTGCCAACGATGGTGGCGCCGCTATTTCGTTTAACAGTTCTAAAACTTGGTCAACACAAAGCAATATGCCAACAGCACAAATTTACCGCATTAATGCCGATAATTTGTTTCCCTATAATATTTATGGCGGGCAACAAGACAACTCATCGGTTAAAATAGCGAGTCTTTCTTTGGGACGCTATAGCATCAGTACACAAGATTGGACTTATGCAGCTGGTGGCGAAAGTGCTTTTTTAGCTTTCGATCCCGACAATCCACGCTATGTGTTAGGCGGTAGTTATTTGGGAACTATTGAAGTTTTAGATATGAAATCTAAAGCCAGTACAAATATTATGGAAGCCCCTATTCAGTATTTAGGACGTGCCGCACGCGAAATGAAATACCTCTTTAACTGGAACGCACCTATTATAAGAAGTACCCACGAAAAAAATACTTTTTATCACGGAGCACAAATGGTTTTAAAAACAACCGATATGGGGCAAACGTGGACAGAATTTTCACCCGATTTAACCCGCAACATAGATAGTAAACAAGGTCATGGTGGTGGTCCTTACACAATTGAGGCTGTTGGTGCCGAAAACTATGGTACATTGACTTATATAAAAGAATCACCTAGTGAAAAAGGCGTCATTTATACTGGTAGCGATGATGGCTATGTTTATGTTACAAGAGATAACGGGGCACATTGGAAAAATATTACACCCAAAGGCATGAAAGAAACGCTTGTAAATGCCATTGAAGTATCGCCTCACAATCCGGCGACAGCCTATATTGCCACAACCCGTTATAAATTTAACGACTATACCCCTGCTCTTTATAAAACAACCAATTACGGTAAAACGTGGACAAACATAAGTACAGGGATTCCTTATGGCGCTTATACACGAGTTGTTAGAGAAGACCCCATTAAAAAAAATCTTTTATATGCCGGTACAGAAACAGGTGTTTATGTATCGTTTAACGGCGGCAAAATGTGGGAGCCATTACAATTAAACTTACCCGTTACACCTATAACCGATTTAATGGTACATAAGGGCAATTTAATTGTCTCTACATCCGGACGTTCTTTTTGGATTTTAGACGATTTAGCCGTCCTAGAACAATACAAATCGGCTAAAAAGACGGTCAAATTTTACAAACCACAAGACGCCATTTACGGTTTTTGGGGAAGTTCTTTGAACAGCAATAAAAGTAAGGGGACTAATCCTTTTGAAGGTGTTAATCCCGCCAATGGCGTTATTTTTTATTACGAACTACCTAAATTAGATGCTAAGACACAGGTAACTTTAGAAATAAGAAACAGTAAAAATGAGTTGGTGAATTCATTTACCTCAAAAAAAGATAAATCGTATAGACGTTGGGCAGGAGGGCCACCATCTGCTTCAAAATTGAGTAAAAGGGAAGGCCTAAACCGCTTTGTATGGGATAAACGCTATCCTATAATGCCAGGTATTCCTAATGTGTATTACGAGGCTAGCTTCAGACGTCATTCGGTAAACCCTGGGACTTACACAGCAACTTTGAAAGTGGATGATAAAGTCATGACGACAAAAGCCATTATCAAAAATAATCCGTTGTATGACATAAAAGCAGGACAGCTTGAAACCTACGATGCCTTTATGACGGATATGGAATTAAAACTAACCGATATGCACAATAAAGTTAACGCTTTAAAAAAGGTACAAGACCAATTTAAAGCCATTCTTAAGACCTTAAAAGAAAAGAAAGCGTCGGCCGATTTGATAAAATCGGGTAAAGATTTATTGTCGCAATTAAAATCTTGGGATGAAGATATGGTACAGCGAAAATCTAAAGCCTATGATGATGTTGAGAATTTTCCAAATAAATTCACGGCAGAATACATTTTTTTAATCAATCAAACCGAAAGTGCTATTCCGCGTGTCAATCAAAGTTCTATTAACAGAAAAAAAGAGTTAGACGCTCAATGGGTTCCCTTAAAAGCTAAAGCCGAAGAATTTATAAATGTCACTGTACCGGCCTTTAATAAAGCTTTGTGGCAAGCCGGAATTGGAGCTATAACAATGTAATATCAATATTTCACCTCTTCAAAAGTGATATCTAATTTCTTTTGAAGTTGGTGGATTTGCTGTAACTCACTCGGTATAATTAAAGCAATAGATTGTCCTTTTTTACCTGCTCTGGCTGTCCTGCCGCTTCGGTGTGTGTAATAATCTGTTTGCTCAGGTAATTGATGGTGGATTACAAAAGCCAAATTATTGACATCAATACCTCTAGCTGATACATCGGTTGAAACCAAAACCTGAAGTGTGCCCTTTTTAAAAGCACGCATAGCTTTATCGCGCTCACGCTGCTGCATATTACCTTCTAAAGCATCTACATTAAAACCTGTTTCACGAAGCTTTGTGGTTAAACTTTGCGTCCCTAATTTTGTACGACAAAAAACAATACCTCTTTCTCCTTTGCGCCTTTTCAATAAATCAGTTAAAACTGTAAATTTGTCTTTAATTGTCGTTTTTATAAAAAGGTGTTCAATATTGACGTTTACCAACGATTCTTTATTCACTTCAACACGAGTCGCTTGAGGTGACATATATTTTTTTATGATACTCTTAATGCCTTCTGGCATCGTGGCAGAAAAAAGCCATGTATTACGTTTGCCTGATGTATAGCGTAAAATACGATTTAAATCTTCTTTAAAACCCATGCTTAGCATCTCATCGGCTTCATCTAAAACAAGTGTCCTTATATGACTTAAATCAATATCACCGCGTTCCAGAATATCAATTAGTCTACCTGGTGTTGCAACCACTATATGAGTTGTGCGTTTTAATCTGAGTATTTGTTTATCAATTTTTTCACCGCCATAAATACCTTCAACAAAAATGGGCTTATCTGTATATTTAGTGTATTTAAATAAGTGTTTTTTGATCTGTTGTACCAATTCGCGTGTAGGCGCTAAAATTAAAGCCTGAATGTCATTAGATTGTATGTCTATTCTATGAAGTAAGGGCAGCCCAAAAGCAGCCGTTTTGCCTGTTCCGGTTTGTGCCAAACCAATAAAATCTGTAGGATTACTTAATAATTTTGGAATACTTTTAAGCTGAATTTCTGTGGGATTTTTAAACCCTAATTCAGCTATTGCTTTTATAAATTCTTTTTTTATTCCAAGTGCTAAAAATGCAGACATACCTTTATATATTTAAGTCGGCAAAGGTACATTTAATTTTAAGGTAAGTGTATTAAATATAAGGGGCTTATATTTTTTTAACTTTAACGGCATTCATGCCTTTTAATCCGCGCTCTAATTCAAAACTGACTTTATCACCTTCTTGAATTTCATCGATTAAACCACTTACGTGACAGAAATATTTTTCTTGAGTGAGACTACCAATAATAAATCCGAATCCTTTTGAAGAATCATAAAAAGAAACTTTACCATCTTTATCAACTTCTTCTTCTGGGCGATCTTCTTTTTTAGGAACACCTATCTCAATACTTGAAGCTTCTACTTTTATTTTATTGGCAGGATCTGGTGGTGTATCTGTAAAATTACCATACTCATCTACATACACCAACATGTTTTCTAAGCCACCACCTTTTGAACTTGCTTTGCGTGCTTCACGCTTCTTTTGCTTTACTTCACGTTTTTTTAAACGCTTTTTTTCTCTTTCACTTTTTCCAAAAGTTTGTTGCGACTTAGCCATTAACTATATTAGTTTTTAAAATTTATAGAGTGCAAATATAACACTTCAATTTAAATTTCACCTTGCAACCTCTATTTTTGTTATGATTTTATTGTCTTTATCCTATAATTACAATTATAGCACTAAATAATTTTTACTATTTTTAAGGTCTAACTAAAAGCTATTATTATGGAAAATCAATCAAAAAAAGCAACAAAAACATTTAAAATTATAGCTATTGTAGCTTTAATTTGGAATTTAATGGGTGTCTTTGCGTATTTGGGACAAGTCTATTTAACCGATGAAGCTAAGGCTCTATTACCTCAAGAAAACCAAGATTTCTATGCCCATGTCCCTGCTTGGTATACGAGCGCTTTTGCTATTGCCGTTTTTGCTGGTGCTTTGGGTTGTTTGACTTTATTGCTACGTAAACCAATGGCTAAATTACTTTTATTATTATCTCTTATTGGTGTTTTAATACAGTCTTTCTATAGCTTTTTTATTCAGACAGACATGCCTATTTCTGTTGCAACAGCAGGTGGACCGATAGTAATTATTTTAGTCTCTATTTTCTTAGTTTGGTATTCTAGAAAAGAACTGGTTTAAAATAGGCTTACTAATAAAAAAATAAGATTTACAATTAAAATACTGATTATTAGGACTACTTTAATCATCTGTGCTTAATTTAAAGAATTCGTTTACAGGCTTATTAAATAATGCTGATAATTTTAAAGCCAATACCGTTGAAGGCACATACCTATTTTTCTCGATAGAGTTGATAGTTTGTCTCGACACTCCTATTTTATGGGCTAAATCCTCTTGAGTTATATCTAGAATAGCACGTTCTACTTTGATTGTATTGGTCATGAGTTTTGTCTTTTTAGCTTGTAGAAAAACATTATTTGCACGAGCAACATAAAAAACAGCACTTGATATTGACTCATATCCAATGATGCTTTTTCTGGTTTTGCTAAAAAAGTAATGCCATAGTTCACATAAGGTTGCACAAAAGCATCTATAACACCAATTACAAAAGCCAAACTATATGATTGAGCGCGTAGCTGCACTATCATTTCATCTTCATCTTTTTCTCTAGAAATTGATATTAACAATAACCCTAATAACAATCCTGGTTTTAATAATTCGCTTATCCAAGCGGGTTCTCTATCAGTAAACATAAATGCAATAGCCATTAGTAATAAAAATACTATTAAACCAACACCCACTTTTTTATAATGATTGGGTAATTGGAACTTACTCAATTTGGCAAGTTGTTGATTTTCATAATTGCATATTTTTTCTTTTTTCATAATAATTAATTTAAATTGACAAATATTTAATTCTTTTAGTAAAATATATTATTCTATTTGACAAATATACTTTACATTTTATCACTATGCAAAAGAAACTTTAAAAAAGATTATAACAAACAAAAAAGACTACCTAAAATAGATAGTCTTTTTAATAAAATTTGAAAGAATTATTTTACAAATTCTTCAAAAGATTTTAATTTTAAATCTTTGAGTTTGGCTTTCTTTTCGAGTTTTACAAAATCGACTTTAGCCTTGTTAAATCGTTCTTCAATAAGTTTGAGGTTTTCTAGCTCAGCACTTGACGGTTTATCATAACTACCGGCAATTTTACTGTATAGGTCGGCCATTTTTTCACGTAATTGACGTTCTGCCGTTCCTACGTAGTTATCACCTGTTGTTACAACCAAAGTTTTTCGCAACGCTTCAAACTTAGCTTTGAGTTTGGCTTTTTTACTTGGCAAAGCCTTTTCAATAGCGTCTAATTTATAAACCATATAAGCCAAATCTTGGGTCATATCGTACATCTTCATCGTAATTTTATGCTTAAAAGCATGTTCTTCGGCCGTTAAACCGGAATGTTTATCGTATATCACTTCAAAAACGTGTTCGTAAACAGCTTTACCTTTTTTAATAACCGCTTTGTATTTTCCTGCTTTTACTCTTGGAGAAGTAAATCCGCCAAAGCTAAAGGTTTTACCGGTAGCAACTTTGGGTTGTTTAATTGTAAAGTTCCAGTTAACTATATTGATGCCTTTTGATTTTCTGGGTGATAAATCGACAATCTTGTGGCCTTTCATATCCTGAATTTCCATAGTCATTTTACCAAAAGTATGACGCCTTGGCAATAAATATTTAATCAAAGCGCCTCTTGGCGGATTAGCGCCTACAAATTCTGTTTCGCTACCAAAACTGCCAGAAAAACCACCTTGGTCTGACATGACAAAAGGTTTAGATTTAAAGAAATGTAATTTTTCTTTTAAAGTAGTTGTATTTATATCACGCAATGGTGAAATATCATCAATAATTATAATGCCACGACCGTGTGTACCTAAAACCAAATCGTTTGTGCGTTTTTGCAAGGCTATAAAACGCACAGAAACAGCTGGCATATTATTGGTGAATTTTGTCCAAGATTGTCCGCCGTCTAAAGTAATATACAAACCAAACTCTGTTCCTAAAAACAGTAAATTAGGATTGACATAATCTTCTTGAATATTTCTGGCAAAACCTTTTATGTCATCTGTTACAATACTTTTCCACGTTTTACCAAAGTCGGTTGTTTTATAAACATAGGTATTCATATTGCCACTTGTATGACCTTCAAAAACAGCATAAGCTGTGCCTTTATCAAACACACTGGCCTCTATATGATACACCCACGTATGAGCTGGCAAGCCTTGAATGTTCGCAACAGTATTTGTCCATGTTTTACCACCGTTTTGTGTTACTTGTACGTTACCGTCATCGGTACCGACCCAAATGACATTTTCGTCTAAAGGCGATTCGGCTATTGTAAAAATAGTTGTGTGTTTTTCGGCACCCGAATTGTCCTTAGACAGGCCACCCGAATTTTCTTGTTGTTGTTTGCTCTTGTCGTTTGTAGATAAATCGGGTGAAATAATTGTCCAAGTATCACCCATATCATCAGATTTATGTAAAAACTGACTGCCCATATAAAACCTGTTAGGATTATGAGCGCTAATAGCCATCGGCGCATTCCAATTAAAGCGCAATTTAGGATAGCCTTTTTGTTGTAAAGGCTGAATGGTTTTAATTAATTTATTATCAACATCGTAACGCCAAACACTTTCAGCACCTTGCATCTCAGAATAGATAATGTTTTTTGTAGGGTGTTTTAAGACGCGGAAACCATCGCCATAGCCAATAGAATGCCAATCTTTAGCGTTGATACCACCTGTTGAAGAAGAAGGACCATACCATGAGCCGTTATCTTGTAAACCGCCATAAATATTGTAGGGCTCGGCATCATCTACACTCACTTGATAAAATTGTGACACCGGTAAATTTTCGACTATTTCTACCGTAGTACCGCCATTCCAAGAACGGTAAACACCCCCGTCTGTGGCAAAATACATACGGTCAGAGTTATTTATATCAAATACAATATCGTGAATATCGCTGTGCATATTGCCCAAGCTTTTAAAAGTTTTACCACCGTCCCTCGATATGGAACCACTTAAACCGCCTTTTACGACAACATCAGGATTTTTAGGGTCGACAACGATACGCGAAAAATAAAACGGACGTACCGTAATGCCAAAATCGTTATTGAGTTGTTTCCAAGATTTACCCGCATCATCACTGCGATAAAGGCCTCTTTTTGAATCTTCTTGCGCTTCTATAACCGTATAAAGTATATTGGGATTTGAAGGGGCTACAGCTATTCCTAAACGTCCTAATTTACCTTTAGGAAACCCATTGTGGATTTTATGCCATGTTTTGCCACCGTCAATAGTTTTGTATAAAGCTGAGTTTTCGCCACCCGATTCAAATGACCAACCTGTACGTCTAAACTCCCACATAGATGCATAAAGTACGTTTGGATTTGTGGGATCCATAGCTAAATCGGCTGCACCTGTTTTAGGATTGACATAGAGTATTTTTGTCCACGTAGCACCATCATCAGTAGATTTATAAACACCTCGTACTTCACTATCAGACCATAAAGCGCCTAAAACAGCAACGTAAATTTCTTTTGAATTTTTAGGATTGATAATAATCTTGGCAATGCGCTCAGATTTATCGAAACCCAATTTGATCCAATTAACACCGCCGTCTTTAGAACGGTACAATCCGTCGCCTACAGAGACACTGTTACGTGTCCATATTTCACCTGTTCCTACATAAATGGTATTATCAGGGTCGTTTGGGTCTATGGTAATGGCTCCAATAGATTGGGCATGTTTGTCGAAAATGGGATTGAAAGTCGTTCCGGCATCATTAGATTTCCAGACACCTCCACCGGCAGCTCCTGCATAAACTATTCTTGAATTTGTTGGATGCACGGCTAAGTCAATAAAGCGCCCACTCATTAAAGCGGGACCTATATGACGTGCTCGTAAATTGCCAAACAGATTTTTGGCAGAAATTTTGGTCGTATTTTGTGCCGTGACATTAACTGTCATTAAAAAGAGCACAGCAAAAAAAGCAAAAAGTATTCTTTTCATAATATTTTAGGTTTTATGTTAAAAAATCCCCAATGAAGATTGAGGATTTAAATGAATTTATTTTTTATCCTCTGTCTTTTTAGAGGTATCTTCAGGAAATTTAAAAGCAGTCATATCAACTTTAGGGTTGACAATCAAAGTGTCTATTGTAACACCTTGACCGGGTTGTCCTTTTAAACCTTGTGATATTGAAAACGGAAAGTAAATACCTTCAACTTCTTGATAGTCACTAAATTTAGTTTCACTTATTTTGCCTTTTGCAGGCCCCGATTTAATCTCGGCTTGTACGACAAGCGGCACAAAATTTTCGGTATCAAAAAAGTAAAACGAAACATTGTCTTCTTTTTTACCGTCAACAGTTACAGGTTCTTTAGTCAGTTTAATTTTAAACATTTCTGTACCGTCAATGGTTTCTTTACCCAACAATTCTACTTTATAACCTTTCTTTTTATAATCTATAAAAGGATCGGGGAAATCGTTCATCTCCAACTTCATATTATCGGTTACTTCTTTAGGACTCTTTTCGGCTTTCATCGTCATAAAATTGGTACTCCAAAGTGTTGTGCCATCAAAAACTCCTTGCTTAATTTTTTTACCTTGAAAAGTAATGACTGTCATTTGTTCACCTCCTTTTAGTTGGATAATTTCTAAAGGTATTTCCATACCTTGTTGATTGACTTTAGCTGTCATTTTAACACCTTCTAGTTTCTGAAGGTTTTCCAATCCGCCAATGTTTTCGAAATAAGTTGACAAAATTTCATCAACAGTTTGGGCATTTAATTGCACAGTAAATCCGGCAACCAATACCATAATGAGTACTTTAATTTTTTTCATAAGATTTAAGTTATTTTTTATAAGACAAGTAAATGATTAATTTGTTACGTAATTTTTAATTTTTTTTCGTTTCTCCCGGATGATATTTTCTTTCAACATTTTTTAAAACATCGCCTTTGTAATAATGTACTTCCTTAAATTGTCCTTTTGTGTAAGGCAAGGCTTCGCTGCTAAAGTGTTTGTTTTTCGGATTGGCATTATTACCGCCTGCCAACAAACTTTTAGCTGTGACTTTGTCGCCAAATTCAACTACGGCTACAAAACTGTTGCCTCGTGTGCCGTAAATACGTTTGGTATTGTTGTTATAACGGGCGCCAAAAGCCGCTAAAGCACCCCACCTACCCGATGCCAATCCTACAGGTAAACTGGGTAAGGAATCATTAAATGCTTGACGGATGTCGCCATTTAAGCGTTGGTAACGGTTTATTGCACCCCAAGGTGTTTGCCACGTACCAAAGTCTGTATTCAGTTTTTTTACAGCTTTACTAAACATCTCTAAGCGTTCTTTTTCGGGTGATTTATTGCCAAAATATTGCAACATCTGCATATACGACAAGCCTTTAGGACGCCTTTGCTGACTGCATATCATACCGTAATAATGCGCTAAAGACATAGCGACAGAATTTTCTGATGTTCTATAATCCCATTTTCTGAGCACATTTATAGCTTCTTTAATATTCTTATGTCCTCTAGGATGTTTATCATAAGCTTTTATAAGACCAGGAATTAAATCGGCAAAAGCGGGTAAATAAGGATCGTAAGCCAGTTTTATCATCTTATCTATGGTCATGTTTTTAGCTGTTTTAAGCAAACTCATAGAATGGATGGCACGGTGATTTTGTATGTCAACCGACATATATTTGGGATAATCTGCACGTTTGGGACTGTATTTTCCGGCGGCTGTAAACGGGGTTGAATTAGAGTTTTGAATCCAACTGTTTGGCGGATTTAAAATGTGGATAATGTCATCTACTTTGTGTAAGCCTTGCCAATCGGTTTCGGGATTGCTACCGTCAAGAGGTTTGGTGTAATCGTATTTTGTGTTGCGTATCGGAATAAAATCGCCGTGAAAATAAGCGATATTGCCCTGTGCATCGGCATAAACGGTATTGTTTGAGGAGTTGGTACGCATATCCATCATTTTTCTAAAACCCTTATAACCGTCTTGTTTGGTTCTTATAAACGATTGCTCTAGCGCTTTAACAGGACGCCACATAAGTGAAATAGCTGTCCATTTATCGTCAATTATTTCGGTGATGGGCCCGTGATGTGTGTGGTACATTGTGAATGATTTTTCTTTTAAACTGTCTCCGTCTTTGTATTTTAAGGTGACTTGACTACTCTTAACAGGACGCCATTCATCGCCATATTTATACATTTTTTTACCATCAATTTCTTTAATAGTTTCTTTGTATTCGTCTATCACATCGGTATAAGTTGAGGTGTGCATCCAACCTGTTTTAGCATTAAACCCTTGATAGACAAAAAACTGCCCCCAAGTGACGGCGCCATAGGCGTTAAGACCTTCTTCGCTTACCATATGGACTTCGGGTCTAAAATAAAAGGACGTATGCGGATTTATCAGCAACATAGCCTTGCCCGATTGGGTCAATTTACCCGATAGTGCAATACCGTTAGAACCTCTCGGCTCTTCAAAACGGCTGATGTTTTCTAAACCACTTCCCGTTTCATTTAAAGCCAGTTGTTTGTTATTTTCATAAAAGGCTTTTAAGCGTTTGGTTGAGATACGTTCTATATCACCCCCTATTGAGCCTTCGGTAAAATACATGGTCATCCACGGTTCAAAGTGGGTCAATAATTTGGGCTTGACTTCTGGATGTGTATATAAATAATAATTAATCCCATCAGCCCAAGCTGTACAGAGTTTTTTAAGCCACGGCGGGCTCTTCTCGTAATTATCTAAGGCTTGATTTTTTGTCATAAACAAACGGGCGCGTAAATCGCTATAAAGGGCTTTTTTGCCTTCTACTTCGGCCAGACGACCAATCGCCCAGATGTAATTGTGTTCTACACGGTTAAAATCGTCTTCGCATTGTGCATACATCAAGCCAAAAACGGCATCAGCATCGGTTTTACCGTAAACATGGGGCACGCCATAAGTATCGCGAATAATTTCGATGTTTTGCGCTTGTTTTTGCCAAGCTGTAAGTTCATTTTTTTCACTTTGTTTGCAAGAAAAAGTAAAAAAAATCAGCAATAAAAAAAGAGATAGCTTGGCTAAAGGGTGGTTAAATGACTTCATAATTTTCAAGAATGGTTAGGAACTTGAAAATTACAAAAAAGAAGCAACTTGAAAACCTAAATTTTAAGATTTGATAAAAGTTATGATTTCTTTAACAAGTGTTTTAGCATATTTGGCTTTAAACATATGTTGTGCATGGGAACTTCCTTTATACACATGTAACTTCTTAGGCTTGGCTGAATTATTGTAAAGTGCCGTAACACGCTTGTACAACCCCTCCTTTTCTGACACAATAAATAATTTATCAAGCGACTTGTACATTAAGGCTTTACCACCAGCAGGTGCCATTAAAACTACTTTGGTTACAATCTTATCATAGTTTGTATTTAAAGCACGTACCACAGCAGCACCTCCCATACTGCCTCCAACAATAATTATAGACTTATAGCCTTTATCTTTTAAATAATTGACAGCGTCTAATATATCGAGTGAGCGCTTAGAAGTCGTCCCTTTTTTACTATTTCCGTAACCTCTAAAATTAATAGCCAATCCTGTTATACCTTCTTTTTGAAGTTTTAAAGCTAAAAAATGCCAGCTTTCTTTGTTAAAAATAGCTCCGTGTGCAAAGATGACGGCTTTGTCTTTGCTAGCCGAGAATAAATCGGCTTCAATAGTGCCACCGTCTGTTGTTAGGTATTGGATAGTTTTATAGGCTTTTTTTTGGGCGTTGCTAGTAAAGTTTAAAAATATAAATAGACTGAAAAAATAAAGAAAAGGGGATTTCATAAAATTGTTTTTTAATATAGCTAGGCTACGAATGTAGGTAAAAAAAATATATCAGATAAATCCTTATTAAATAGATTGATATGATGACTTGGAGTCATCGTATCAATAACAGTTTAGTCAGGGTTTCACTTTGAGTGAAGCCCTGACTGTTAGCTTTAACCACAGCGTCTTTGCGAAGGAAACGCAGTGAAGTGAAGCCTGCCCGTACCGAAAAGGTACGTTCGGGCGGGCAATCTCATGATTATAACTCCTTTTCATGAGATAGCCACGCTACGCTCGCTATGACTATTAATACGCCAACAATTCTTCTAAAGCTTTTACAAAACGCTCTTTAGGTAAAAACTGCTCTTCTAAAGCTTTTGCAAAAGGGACTGGCGTTTCGAGACTCGCTACACGTTTGACAGGGGCATCTAAATATTCAAAACAATTTTCGGTTATTAGTGCCGATAAATCTGAGGCAATACCGCCAAACATAGTATCTTCTTGTAAGATAATTACTTTTCCTGTTTTCTTAACGGACTTATAAACAGCGTCTAAATCGAGTGGTTGTAGGCAGCGTAAATCAATTAAATCGGCTTCCACTGTTTTATTATTAAGTGTTTCTAAAGCCCAATGCACACCGGCGCCGTAAGTAATAATACTCAGCTCCTGACCTTCTTTTAGCAGCTTTGCTTTACCCAAAGGCAATGTGTAGTAATCCTCAGGGACATCCTGATAAAGAGAACGGTATAAAGCTTTGTGTTCAAAAAATAAGACTGGATTGGGGTCCTCAATAGCTGTAGCCAACAAACCTTTGGCGTCATACGGAAAAGCGGGGTACACCACTTTTAATCCGGGCGTTTTGTTAAACCAAGCCTCGTTAGTCTGACTGTGAAATGGCCCTGCCCCTACGCCTGCACCACAAGGCATACGTAAAACAATATCGGCAGGTTGCTGCCAGCGGTAATACGATTTGGCTAATAGATTTATTACCGGATTAAAACCACTGGTGATAAAATCTGAAAATTGTAACTCGACCACACTTTTATAACCATTAATTGATAAGCCATAGGCGGCTTCTATAATAGACGATTCGCAAATAGGCGTGTTGCGGACTCTATCTGCACCAAAAGCGTCTAAAAAGCCTTCTGTTACTTTAAAAACACCACCATAATCGGCAATATCTTGTCCCATTATAATAAGGTTTTGATGCTTTTCCATCGCTTGGTATAAGCCTTTAGAAATGGCATCGACCAATCTTATATTTTTAGTAACGGTATTTGGTGTTATTTCTTTATATGTAAAAGTATTATAAACCCCCTTTAACTCTGTTTTTAAGTCGGGTTTAATAGCAGGCTCTTCAAATGCAATAGCTAAATTGTCGTTTATTTCTTTTGTGATGATTTTTTTAAAATCAGTAATATCTTCTTTACTGATTAAATTCGTTTTTAAAAGGTACTCCTGATAATTTTTTAAAGGATCTTTTTTTGCCCATTTTTCAATCAAGGTTTTGGGAACATATTTATTACCACTCGCTTCTTCGTGACCCCGCATCCTAAAAGTCATAAATTCAACCAAAACAGGACGTGGCTTTTGACGCACACTTTTAGCTAAAGCTTTTATTTTTGTATAAACTTCAACAATATTATTGCCATCAATCTGCAAACTTTCCATCCCATAACCAATGGCTTTATCAACCATCTGTTTACAATTAAATTGCTGACTGCTAGGTGTCGAAAGCCCATACCCATTATTCTCTATACAAAATAAAACAGGTAAATTCCATACCGAAGCCACGTTAAGCGCTTCGTGAAAATCGCCTTCACTTGTGGCACCATCACCCGTAAAAACAGTTGTAACTTTATTATTTTTCTTGAGTAAATTAGCCAAAGCTATACCATTGGCTACGCCTAATTGTGGACCAAGATGCGATATCATACCAATCAGATTGAATTCTTGCGTCCCAAAATGAAAGGAACGATCACGTCCTTTTGTAAAACCATTGGCCTTTCCTTGCCACTGAGAAAATAATCTATAAAGTGGGATATTTCTAGAAGTAAAAACCCCCAAATTACGATGCATCGGTAAAATGTATTCATCGGCTTTTAAAGCCATTGTCAACCCAACCGGAATCGCTTCTTGACCAATACCCGAAAACCACTTAGATATTTTGCCTTGCCGTAATAAAACAAGCATTTTTTCTTCTATTAATCTGGGCTTTAACAGATTTTTAAATAGTGAAATTAATGTCTCTTTGTTTATATTTTTGATATTAAAATCCATAATTATTATGCCATAAAGAAAAATCAAATGTAGCTAATTTTGTTAAGTGCTCGTTCTAAAAAAGTTTAAAAATTCAGGCTTATTTACAGCAAATAAAAACAGCATAATACAAGATGTAAAATGCTGTTTATTAATTTAATAATTTTAATATCTTATTATAATTCGTTAAAGATATGGTGCATCAAACGATTTTTATCATTAATACTTTCTTCTAAAGAAATAGAAGTTTCTGTACGTTGCACTTCGGGAATATTATCAATTCTAAAAATAATATCTTTAGCGTGTTTTGTGTCTTTAGCACGGACTTTGCAAAATATGCCAAACTTACCAGTTGTTAAATGGGCGACTGTTATCTCTGGGATTTTCAGAAGCTCTTCAAGTACAAAAGTAGTACTCGAACTCTTTATAAGATGCAAACCTACATAAGCAATAAAAGAATAACCCAATTTATCGTAATCTAGTTTTAAAGTGGCTCCTTTTATAATACCTTCTTCTAGCATTTTATTGACGCGAATATGTATGGTTCCTGCAGAAACATCATATTTTTTAGCAATATCTGTAAATGGTGTACGGGCATTTTCAATTAAAACGTCTATAATTTGATGGTCAAGTTCATCAATATGATACTTTTTCATAGGTTGGTGATTAAGATTTACAAAATTCGGAATAAAAATAAATTATTCCTAGTAAATAGCTAAATATTTTAAACATTTAATAACTTGATTGCTATAAAACTAGAAAAAGCTCATTTACTGTGGGTACTTTTAAACCTTTTAAATCATAAATATTATTGGCACCAAAAGTTGATAAATCACCAATTTTTTCAATTTTAATTTCTTTTTTGAGCTTATTATCTTCAACAGTTTCAATAAAAACAACACCTACAGAAACATTTTTATAAACACCCTCTTGGCGTAAATTGACATTATGGTAAATACAATCTAAATACTTGGTATTATTTTGAGGGATTTTCTCATACTCTTTTACGCTGCCATAATCGTTATTTGTTATGCTTAATAATCCTATTAACAGGGCTTTAAAATAAAAATAACGTACTTTTTCGCGATTATAATCGTCTTTAAAATGACCCGCTTCTATTAAAATAGTGGTAAAACCCTCTTTTTGAAAATTATCGCCTGTAGCATTAGGATAGAACTCATCGTTATAACAAGCCAAATTCTTAGGGATATCTTGTTTTAAAGCTGCGTACATTTTAACAATGATGCCCATAGCTTTTATACGCTCTGGTGTTAGTTTTCGTGTTTTTTCTGTGGCAGGCGCTAAAAAGGCTATACTGGACGGCTCTTTTGTAAGACCCACACTGTAAATATTGCGTTGATCGTGTAGATTAAAACAGAAATCGGGTTGGAATTTTTCGAGTTCATTTCTTAACACATTACTCTCAATAGCCTGTAAATTAACGGCATCTCTGTTTAAATCAATCTGTTGCGCATTGAAGCGTGTATAGGCTTGAGCCCCATCTGGATTGAGAATAGGGATGATTTTAAGTGTGCATTTTTTTAAAATTTCTTTTAATGAATTGGGACAATCGGGATTATTAAAAAGTTTAAATAAGTCGCATACCACTTTAGTTGCTGTCGCTTCATTACCGTGCATTTGCGTCCACATTAATATTTTGATAGGACCAGCCCCCAAAGTGACACTGTATATTGGCTTTTTTAAAAAAGAATGTCCAATTTTTTGCACATCAAATACAGTACTGTAGATTTTAAGCAACGGACTTATATGCGCTAAATGAATCCATTTACCCTGTAATTTTGATTCTTTATTTATAGTATAAATGCTCTTCATTCCCCTCTTTGAGTTTACAAATGTAATCAATCGAATGTTTACTTTTGTAAACAACTTAATTGCATATTTTGATAACATTTGTAAACAAGATTGGATTAATTTGTTTGTCTTACTGCAAAATATTTAACAATATTTTGCATTTAATTTATTATGACTGTTTTTCAGCTTATTAAAAATCTTTATTTGAAGTTGTTAATTAAGGTGATGCATTTAATTGTTATAGATATTTATAATATTAAAATTGTTTTTATTACATTTGTAAACAAATAGCTAGTCACAATGGTAAATAACGAAGCATTTGCAAAACGCATCAAAAAAATCATATTATTCTATGGCATTTCTGCCGCACAGTTGGCCGATAAAATAGGCGTTCAACGTTCTAGTATCTCTCACCTCCTATCCGGTAGAAATAAGCCTAGTTTAGACTTTGTAATGAAAATTGTAAAAGCATACGACGCAATTGATTTATATTGGTTGCTCAACGGGAAAGGGCGTTTTCCCAAACTTGATAAATCAGAAACGGCCATTTTAGAAGCATCTGAGGAAATTAAAAAGCCACAATCAGATTTACTGTTATCAGAAGCTTCGCCTCCTCCAGAGGGCGCTGTAGAGCACATCATTGTATTTTACAAGAATGGTACCTTTAAAAAATACAAAGCCGTTTAATAAATCATTAAACGGCTTTGATGAATTCTATTTAACTAAAATTATTCTTTCAGCTCAGTAATACCTTTGGTTACAATATCAATAAGTTCTGCTGTATTAGCGCCCTTAGCATCTTTTTGAAAGGCTATAACTTTATTCATCATTTGTAACATCATTTTATCGGCACCATATTTTTTGTATTGCTTACCAATTTTTACAAAACTGTTTATCATTACCTGAATAGCTTCTTTATTATTTGAGCCAGCTATCCATTTAAAAGCCTCTCCGTAAGATTTTTGTACAGATTTATCTTGTATCATAAACATACCTCTTACAAGATTCTTAGCAATAAAAGACATCTGACTAGCGTCTCTCTCTTTTATAAATAAACCAACTAAGTTATCTGCCATGTATTTTTTAGTTTCATCTGGTATGGCTCTTGCTTTTGCTAGAGCTGTTTCTTTATCGATATCATAAAGCGCACTTATTGCTTCAGATGTAACAGAGAATGAGATGCTTTGTGTAGCATTGGTAAATAATTTTTTATAATGTTTATTTTTTAAAGTCCCTAAAGCATTTATAGCACTAGCTTGTACCAAAGTTTTGGGATCGTTTTTAGCTAATTTTTCAATTCTTTTTATAGCTTTTTTAGCTTCGGGTTTTGTTAAATCAATAATATCAAGTGCCAGTTCTCTCAAGCCAAAATAACTGTCGTTTAAAGCCGCGGTCAAGGTTGCATAGGCTTCTTTGTTATCTTGATGATCTTCTAAAGCTTCTAGAGCTTTCCTCCTCGCTTCATAAGATTTTACATGTTTATATTGATAACTGTATTGCGATACTGTTTTTGAAGTATCTGTAACTTGCATTAGCAAATCTTTATCTGGATCTATATCAATCAGCAAAGGAGCGCTTTCTGTAGCAAAGCTCAAATCGCGTTTTTCTTTGTCAATCCATAAATCAAAATGTTTTACGCCACTGGCTGTATAAACATCGATTTTTAATGGGAATTCAAAAGTCTTTTCGTTTTGTTTTAGATGTAAGGATACTTTTTTAGCTGTAGCATCATAAGTATATGAAACGTCTAATTTAATATGACCATTACTGTAGTACCACTGATTAAAAAACCAGTTGAGGTCTTTACCGCTAACGGCTTCTAAAGCCAATCGCAATTGTTGTGCTTCGCCTGTGCCAAATTTATTATCTTCTAGGTATTTTTTAAGTCCGGCAAAAAAGGCGTCATCTCCTAAATAATTTCTTAGCATATGTAGAATATAGCCTCCTTTATTATAGCTTACGGCATCAAACATATCTTCTTTATCGGCATAATGAAAACGCACCAAGTCTTTCTTATAATTCTTACCGTTAAAATAGCCTTGTAAATCTTTATAGCGTTGGGCATCGGCGTGGTCTTTTCCGTATTTGTATTCGCGCCACAGATATTCACTGTAATTGGCAAACGACTCATTTACAGTTATATTAGACCAACTTTCTGTTGTAACCAAATCGCCAAACCAATGATGAAATAACTCATGAGAAATAACATCTTCCCATCTGTTCTCATCAATTAATTGTCCGGGAACTTGATAAGCCGATTCTTGATGTAAAACAGCTGTGGTATTTTCCATAGCGCCACTCACGTAATCTGTCCCAACAATTTGGTCGTATTTTGGCCATTGGTATTCAACGCCTAATCTGTCTGAGAAAAATTGAATCATCTCAGGCGTCAGTCCAAAAATTTGTTTTGCATAAGGAGCATATTTTTTAGAAACATAATAATTTACGTCGCGACCTTTCCAACTGTCTTTTACAATTTCGTATTCACCTACGCCCATAAAGAAAAGATAGGGTGCGTGTGGTAAATCCATTTTCCAATAATCTGTTCTTGTACCATCGTCATTTGGTGTCTGACTGATTAACAAACCGTTGGAAAGCGTTACAAACTTAGACGGAACCGTCATATAAATCTCTTCTGTAGATTTCTGATTCGGCGTATCTAAAGTGGGAAACCAAACAGAATTGGCTTCGGTTTCTCCTTGTGTCCATATTTGAGTGGGTTTATCGGGGTCTGTATCTGTCGGGTCTATAAAATACAATCCTTTTGCATCAGTAATTGCCGCACTACCCTTTTGTTTGACTTCTTCGGGTCTGGCTATGTATTTTATATAGACAGTGTATTTTTCGCCTTTGGCATAAGTATTACCAAGAGCAATGGTTAGCTTGTTTTTTTTGTAGGTATATTTTAATGCGACACCCTCTTTTGACACTTTATCAATCAGCATCGCTTTAGCGTCTAAAGTAACTTGATTTGTGGGATAAAAATGGGGTTTTAAAGTAATCCAAGCTTCGCCATTCATTTGGCTTTTGGCAAAATTAAAGGACACTTTTAGCTTTGTGTGTACCAAATCGTTAATTTTTGTCCGCTCTGCGCGATAGGGATTTTCAGTTTTAGTTTGTGCAAAACCAACAGTAAGAAATAAAGTTAGCAAAGCAAATAGGATGGTTTTTTTGGACATTTTCATATTTATGATTTTTAAAAGGTCAAATATAAATTATTCTGAAATAACAATTTTTTAATTGTTTGTTAAAAAAAAACCACGCCATAGCGTGGTTAATATTTTAAATATTTCAGGGAGTTATTTAAACATCCCTTCTAAAGCTTTGATTTTAGAGGTGTCTATTTTTCCACTTCTAGCTAATGAAGCTACTTTAAGTGCCTTTTTTACATCCATTTTATCGCCTAAAACACGGATTAAAGCCAAGCCTTTATCACTTGCATAGGCAAAAAATATTATTTGATCTACACTTTCTTCTGTGCCTAGATATTTAATAATGACCATATTTTTACCATCTTTAAAACGCATCAAATCTTTATACTGTTTTTTAGCAAGTATTTTTTTTATAGCGGCACGTTCTTTTTCGTACACTTCTTTATTGCTATCATTCTTTTTTAGAGCTAATATGTTTAATTTTTTAAAAGAATGGATGGCTTCTTTAACTTCGTCAGATACGCCATTGGTATCTCCTAAAATACTCGACGGGATATCTAGCGCTATAAAATTAGCATCATCTTGATGGTTTACAAAGTAATTTTGCAAATCGGCATCATTTGTACAAGATACAGCCAATATTATGGTGATAATTAATAAAGCCAGATAATTTATAATTTTTATCATTATTTCTGTTTTTTACTATTAATATCTTTAAGATGTTCGCCACCAGGTATATTCATTTTTGCTGTTAATTTTGATACTTTTTTAAGATCAATATTACCTGTTAAAGAAACGATGACACCTTGCTTTTTACCATTTTCTGTAGCGTTTACATACATTAAAAGTTCTTTAACAAAATTGGGGTCTTTTGTTTGTTTAACATATATTTTAACTACATTATTACCATCTTTAACACGCATCAACTCTGTGAGTTTACTCTTTTTTAAATAAGCATTAAAAGTAGTTTGCATTTGTTTGGCAATGTCTTGGTTTTCTGTAGCGAAGACTTTGAGTTCGTTTAATCCTTTTATGAGACTGAAATACTCAGCATCTGATTCTTGCCCTATAGAACTCATAAGGCTAAAAGCCGATTTATTAACGACTACAATTTTAACATCATCCATATCTTCAAATTTATCAAAGACAGATTGTGCAAAAGTTGATAAGGGTAATAAGGCTAATACAAAGCCAATTACGAATGTTTTAAGTGTTTTATTTTTCATTATTTCTAGGATTTTAATTGTTATTAAATTATTTATTTTCTTTAAATACCATTGTTTTAGTTTTTTCGAATTCTCCTAATTGCACCATAGCAAAAGCGCCTTTATTTATATTTTTAGATATGAGTTGCAGCGCCTCTTGTGTACTTTGGTAGCTTTGAGCTAGTTGTTCTTTTTTAGTTTCGTTTTTATTGTACATAAACACACTGATTAAAAGCGCGATAGAAGCTGCTACAGAGAGCCATTTATAAGGCACTTTTACTTTTTTAACAGGTAAAAGAGGCTTTTTAAAAGACTCGTTTGCTTTGGCTTCAAAATAGCCAAACAAATCTTGATAGGCTTCTAAATGAGCAGGTACTTTTTGCGATGTAAAGTAAGTACGCAATTGTGCTTCTTCATTGAGGTTGGTTTCACCTTCAAAATACTTTTCTATTAATTTTTCAATATTAACTAATTCCATATTGATGTTTTTTTATAAGTTGTTCTCTCACTGATTTTCTTGCTCTTGATAAAGCGACCCTAATGGCAGTTGGTTTTAAACCCACTATTTCTGCGATTTCATCAAAGTCATATTGTTCTATATCTCTCAATTGAATGATTAATTTTTGTTGTTCCGTTAATCCTTCTAATATTTGATGTACATTATTTACACTGTCTTTTAATTCTATTATCTTTTCTAATGATGTGTCATTATTTGTAAAATTACTGTGGACTAATGTCAAGTTATCAGCTCTTTTTGACTTTAACTGATCAAAACAGTAATTTTTTGTCATCGTCATAGCATAAGCCTCTACATTTTTATACTTATTCAGCTCATCCTTTTTCTTCCAGAGCTTTAAAATCAGCTCTTGAGTGGCATCCTCAGCTTCATCACTAGACACAAGCAATCTTTTTGCTAAACGATACACCTTATCTTTAAAAGGCATAACTAATTGTAAAAAAGCGGCTTGCTGCATTAACTAAAATTAATTTTAAGTTTGATTACACTATTACGACGAACAAGTTAGGATTTTGTAACATAAAATTTATACTTAGACACAATTTTTTTAAATTGCAATCATTATATAGATATCCCAAAAAGAAAAAACGATGAAAAGATTTATTTACTTTATAGTTCCTTTTTTGCTGATTACAAGTTTTGTGAGTTGTTCTGATAATTCAGAAGACATCCCTCAAAAACTTGAAGTTCAAGATTTTGTTTGGCGCGGCTTAAATGCTTATTACTTTTGGAAAGCAGATGTACCAAGTCTAGATGAATTTAATTATAAAAATCAGAAGGATCTCAACAATTATCTAGATAATTTTAACACGCCTGAAAGTCTTTTCGAGAGTCTTATTTTCGATAGACAAAATACCGATAAATGGAGTGTCATTTTTGACGATTTTATAACCTTAGAAAATCTTTTAAACGGCATTTCACTTCACAATGGTATGGAATTCGGACTGGTACACGTCTCAAATAATAACACAGATATTTTTGGGTATGTACGCTACGTTTTGCCCAATTCTGATGCTGCAGATAAAAGTGTAACGCGTGGTATGATTTTTAATTCGGTAAATGGCACCGCACTTACTATTAATAATTACAGGAGTTTATTGTTTTCTGGAGCGACGTCTTACAGTATTGAATTGGCCACTTATAATACTGATGGCACTGTAACACCCATTACACCGACACAAAACATAGCCTTAGATAAAACAGAATTACAAGAAAACCCCATTCATTTAACAAATGTCATCACACAAGGAAGTCATAAAATTGGCTATTTAATGTACAATGGTTTTTACCGCAGTTTTAACGGCGAATTAAATAATGTTATCGGGCAATTAAAAAGTCAGGGTATAACCGACTTAGTACTCGATTTACGTTATAATGGCGGTGGTTCTGTACTTACTTCTAGTTATTTAGCGAGTATGATAACGGGGCAATTTACAGGAGAAATCTATTCTAAAGAACATTGGAATGACGCTATTCAAA
Organism: Flavobacteriaceae bacterium; assembly: GCA_045046885.1. Classification (GTDB taxonomy): domain Bacteria; phylum Bacteroidota; class Bacteroidia; order Flavobacteriales; family Flavobacteriaceae; genus CG1-02-35-72. Next base: position 7,206 of record JASFYX010000016.1, on the reverse strand, counting down.
GTAGTCTTGAAAAAAATAATCCCGCATCATTAGTCAACAATTATGTAGATATAATGAATGACGATACTACTATAAACCATCTTAATTTAGACAAATTATACATATTAACAACGCGTAGTACTGCTTCTGCAAGCGAATTGGTAATTAACAGTTTAATTCCATATATTACTGTAAAAACTATTGGCACTAAGACAGTTGGCAAGTATGTAGCCTCTATTACGCTTTACGATTCTCCAAATTTAGGACGCCAAGGTGCTAATCCAAATCATACTTATGCTATGCAGCCTATAGTTTTAGAAGAACTCAATAAATTAGGCGAAAATGATAAAGATGGCTTTGACCCAACTGTACCGCTACGCGAAGATTATGCTAATTTGGGTATTTTAGGAGATGCTAATGAACCTTTATTTAAAGCGGCTATAGATTTAATTGTATCTGGTAATAAATCTAGTTCAAATAGACAATTTCCTATAAAAGAGTCTTTTACAGGATCTAAAGAAGTCCAATTAAAAAACACAATGACGGTTGATAAAAATTTAACGTTTATTCCTAAGTTTTAATAGCACCCTTCTTTCAGTTCATTCATTTTAAATTTATTCTGATTTTTGGCAAAATCAAAACCCTGTTGCCACCATTTTGTCATTTTCTTTTTATCGAAAATAAGCGAATTGGTCGTCAGAATTGTAGGTGTATGATATAAATTTAAGCACACATTATTCAATTTAGCATCTAGTTTGCCAATGGTTATATTGTGTTTACCAATGTGCTCTAACATAAATCCGAAAAGTGTTGTTAAAAGTGAAAATGGATTCTTAGTTGGCATCCTGTTAAATTGAGGATGTTCTGTTTCTAAAACAACGACATCTATCTCTTTGGCACCCATATCAATGGCTTTTTTAATAGGAACCAAAGTACCAAAACCACCATCGGCATATTCGAAATTGTTTTTATTTAAAATACTCATAAAAGGCGCATAATTACTCGAAGCCCAAATCCATTCGCAAAAATCATCGTAAGAACAGTCTTTTAAACGCTTGTATTCAACTCTATTAAGCGTAATATTAGATACTGTAACTATTACTTCTTTATCTGATACAAGTAAATTTTCATACATTTCTCTCGTAACATTCTTGTGTATTAATTTCAGTAAATTCTTACTCTCACCAAAGGTTTTATTGCCTTTTATCAGACTCAATAAGGTATTAAAATGATTGATACTTATATCTCTACTGCCTCCTTTGTGTTTTGTAATCTTAAACGGATTGGTGCTAAAAATCTGATGCGGACAAATATTTGTATAGAGCTCTTTGAGTCCCTTTAAATTATCTGCTGCTAAATGAGAAACCATCAGGCTTCCCGTTGATGTACCTACAAAAATATCGTAGTTCTTTTTCTCTACATCAATAAGGTATTCGGCTACGCCTCCTGCAAAGGCGCCTTTACTACCGCCACCCGAAATTACCAATGCTTTCATAAATTACTTTTATTTTTAAGTCCTGTTTTTTACAAAACACTTACATTTGATAAAATTACTTCTAATCTATGACTTTTAAACGATTCTCCTTCTTATTTTTTGTGAGTTTTAATCTACTCACAGCACAGCAAAATCCTAGTATTAATATAAAACCACTTCTTAACAGTAAAAGTAATTTTAGAGCTATTGCTGTTTTAAACGATTCAACTGTTTGGTTTGCGAATAGCTCTGGAAAAGTGGGACAAGTTTCTATAAATAAAAGCCTTGCTTATTACACTTTTAAAGACAGTTTTAAAAAGCATTTTAGAGCAATAGGCAGTACAAAAGATGCCCTTTTTGCTTTGACAATTGAAAGTCCTGCCCGTCTCTATAAATTCACAAAAAACGACTTTAACCAGCCTGCTCAATTAACCTATTCAGAAAAACATCCTAAAGCCTTTTATGATGCTATGCATTTCTTAGATAATAAAATAGGAATCGCTATGGGAGATCCAACCGATAAATGTCTCTCAATTATTATAACAAATGATGGTGGCAACAGTTGGGAAAAAAAATTGTGTAGTGATTTGCCTAAAAGTTTTGACGGCGAAGCCGCTTTTGCAGCAAGTAATACCAATATTGCGACTTATAAAAATACTATTTGGATAGCCACGGGTGGCTTAAAATCGCGTATTTTTATCAGTAAAAATAAAGGGAAGACTTTTAAGGTTTATAATACACCTTTTATTCAAGGGAAATCTACAACAGGTATTTACACTATGGCTTTTTACAATGCCAAAAATGGATTTATATGTGGTGGTGATTATACCGATAAAAACGCTGAATTTAATAACAAAGCCCTTACTACAAATGGCGGTAAAACTTGGAAAATTGTAGCCAACAATACCTTACCTGGTTATATAAGTTGTGTACAATATATTCCCAATTCAAAAGGTAAAAAATTAATGGCTGTTTCTACCGAAGGTATTTATTACTCAAAAAATGCTGGTAAAAATTGGGATAAGTTAAACGATAAAGGGTTTTATACTATACGATTTGCTGATAAAAACACTGCCTTTTTAGGAGGTCGTGGCACTATTTCTATTTTAGAATTGACTTATAAAAATGATTAAAAATTTTATTTATTTAGGACTTATTATTGCTTTTACAAGTTGTAAAAATAACAATGATATTTTTAATAATTTTAATTGTAGCAACAGCTTTAATTTTAATGATACAGAAATTGTTTTAGATGCTAAAAATAACTTTAGTTTAAGTATTCCAAAATATTGGAAAACAGAATTATATCTAGATAAAAATAGTTCTATGTTTACAACGGCAGATACTACAAAACAATATCAAAATACCTATCTTATTAAAGCGACTTTAATCGACTCAAAACTCACTTTAAATAAGACGGATATCGAAAAAATTAAAACTTCTATTTTAACAGATCAAAACACAACGCTTATTTCAGAAGGCCAAGGTGATTTTAAAAATTGGCCAGCATTATTATTGAGAAGCAAATCAGATAAATTTAAATCGGGTGTTTCTGTTTTACACCTCTACGCGCCTATTTCAGATAAGCAGTATTTCGAAATAGAAATCCACTGTTTTGGCCCTAAAAATATTGACAAACGTTTTTGCAAAGCCATTAATGTTATTAATTCCTTAAAATTAAACTAAATGTAACACAATTCATTTGTTTGTTTGCGGGGTTTCACTAATTTTGGCAGAAATTTTTATACCATGCAAAACATAATAGATAGATTTACGTCATACATTACAATAGATACGCAATCAGACCCCAATAATTCACATTTTCCAAGCACAGAAAAGCAGTGGAATTTAGCTAAACTATTAGAAAAAGAACTTATTTCCTTAGGCTTAAGCGATGTGCATTTAGATGATAATTGCTATTTAATGGCGACTTTACCTTCTAATGTCAATCACAAAGTACCTACAATTGGTTTTATTGCGCATATAGATACAAGTCCAGATTTTACGGCAGAAAAAGTAAATCCACAAATTCATAAAAATTATGATGGTGGCGACATCGTTTTAAACAAAGAAGAAAACATCATTTTATCAACTAAAGATTTTGACGATTTGTTAAAATACAAAGGACAAACGCTCATCACTACAGATGGCACAACTTTGCTTGGCGCCGATGATAAAGCGGGTATTACAGAAATAGTTACGGCTATGGAATACCTTCTCAATCATCCCAAAATTAAGCACGGTCCTATTAGAATTGGTTTCACCCCTGATGAAGAAGTAGGAAAAGGGGCTCATAAATTTGATGTTAAAGCTTTCGGTGCCGAGTGGGCTTACACAATGGATGGTAGTGAAGTAGGCGAATTAGAATACGAGAATTTTAATGCCGCTAGTGGATTGGTAGAAATAAAAGGTAAAATTGTACATCCTGGTTATGCTAAAGGTAAAATGATAAATTCAATGTCCATTGCTTCTCAATTTATTGAAGGTTTACCCAGCGAAGAAGTTCCTGAAAAAACAGAAGGTTACGAAGGTTTTTTCCATTTATATGGGATGACTGGTAAAGTAGAAACAAGCACTTTACAATACATTATTCGCGACCACGATCTTGCCAAGTTTGAAGATCGCAAAAAACAATTTATAGCTGTTGCTGATAAAATAAATAAAAAATTAGGTAAAGACTTGATTAAAGTCACTGTTAAAGATCAGTACTTTAATATGAAAGAAAAAGTAGAACCCGTAAAACACATAGTTGATATTGCCGAAGAAGCCATGATTAAAGCGGGTATAAAACCCGATATCAAAGCCATTCGTGGTGGTACAGACGGTTCGCAATTATCTTATATGGGATTGCCCTGCCCTAACATTTTTGCAGGAGGCCTTAATTTTCATGGCCGTTACGAATATGTGCCCGTAGAATCTATGCAAAAAGCCATAGACGTTATTATTAATATAGCTGAACTAACAGCTCAAAAATTCGAATAAAACTATATGAGTCCTACTCTTTTAAACAGTTTAGCTAAAAAATACGAGACCCCTTTATACGTTTATGATGCCGATAAAATATCATCTCAGTATAAACGCATTACAGAAGCTTTTAAGTCTGTAAAAAACACAAAAATTAATTATGCGGTAAAGGCATTATCTAATGTGGCTATTTTAAAATTGTTTAAAACGTTTAATTTGGGTTTAGATACAGTTTCTATTCAAGAAGTTAATTTGGGTTTAAAAGCAGGTTTTTCTGCTAAAGATATCATCTTTACACCTAACGGCGTATCGCTAAATGAAATTGAAGAAGTTGCCAAATTAGGTGTTCAAATTAATATAGATAACTTGTCTATTTTAGAACAATTTGGTACAAAACATCCTAATATTCCTGTGTGTGTCCGTATAAATCCGCATGTTATGGCGGGGGGTAATCGTAAGATTTCTGTAGGTCATATCGATTCTAAATTTGGTATTTCTGTTCATCAAGTACCTCATATATTGCGTATTGCAGACAATACCAAAATGACAATTAATGGGGTTCATATGCATACAGGATCAGATATTTTAGATATAGATGTGTTTGTAAGTGCTACAGAAATACTTTTTAATGTAGCTAAACAATTTAAAGATTTAACTTTTATTGATTTTGGAAGTGGCTTTAAAGTGCCTTATAAAGAAGGTGATATATCGACAAACATTGAAGAATTGGGCAAAAAATTGAGCAGACGCTTTAACCAATTTTGCAAAGAAACAGGAAAAGATATCAGTTTGATGTTTGAGCCTGGTAAATTTTTAGTGAGTGAAGCAGGTTATTTTTTAGCCGATGTAAACATCGTGAAACAAACCACTTCTAATGTATTTGCAGGAATTGATAGTGGCTTTAATCATTTGATTAGACCTATGTTTTACGATTCTTATCATCATATAACCAATATTTCTAATCCAAAAGGCAAAGAACGTTATTATACCGTAGTGGGTTATATATGTGAAACAGATACATTTGGCGCTAACAGACGCATCACAGAAATTAGCGAAGGAGATACTCTTTGCTTTAATAATGCAGGCGCTTATTGTTTTTCAATGGCTTCAAATTACAACTCACGTTACCGTCCAGCGGAAGTTTTGGTTTATAATAAAAAGGACTATTTAATTCGCAGAAGAGAAACTTTTGAAGATATTCTTAAAAATCAAGTAGATATTACTTTGTAAATTAAATTAAATATTTACATTTGCCCTATGAAAATAGGCAACTCTATTTGTATCTCTACATTAAATGCACAGACTACTATGCGTTTTACTGCTATTTTCACTATGACCCGTTTGGGTTAATAATATATATACTTCCGTCCTAATTAGTTATATCTTATAATTCAAAGAATTAAAGATATCTTAAAAATTATTTACAAATCAACAAAGCGTACATAAATAAAAATGAAAATATTAAAATTTGGTGGCACATCTGTAGCCAACTCAAAAAACATAAGTAAGATACTTAAAATTATAGCGCAAAGTGCCGCTCAAGAGAAAGTCGCTGTTGTGGTTTCTGCTCTTGGAGGACTCACAAATTTATTGCTAGAAACAGCTGATTTAGCTTCGAACAGTGACAAAAAATACCTTAAAAATTTAATTATAATTAATCAAAAACATTTAGATGTCGTTACAGATTTAATTAGTGGTGATAGGCAACAAACTGTAATTGATGAAGTCAATAGTATTTTAGCGAACTTAAAAGCTTTATTAGAGGGTGTTTATTTAATAAATGAACTGTCAGAAAGTTCAAAAGATAAAATTGTAAGTCAGGGCGAATTATTGTCTTCTTTTATAATTACTGAAGCTTTAAAATCTAAAAAATTAGATGCCGTTAGATGCAATTCACAAGACATCATTGTAACAGATGAAGAGTATGGACATGCTACAGTCAATTTTAAAATTACAAATAACAATATCATCAATTATTTTGAAAATAATACACATCAAATAGTTGTGCTGCCTGGCTTTGTATCAAAGTCAAATAATGGCCATCAAACTACTTTAGGACGTGGCGGTTCAGATTTTACAGCCGCCATCATTGCAGCAACTTTAAATGTTTCTGTTTTAGAAATTTGGACTGACGTTAGCGGTATGTTTTCTGCCAATCCCTCTTTGGTGAAACAAGCCAAACCAATCGCACAAATTTCTTATCAAGAAGCGATGGAATTATCGCATTTTGGCGCTAAGGTTATTTATCCACCAACTATTCATCCTGTTTTACGAAAAAACATACCAATTCTCATTAAAAACACCTTTGCCCCTAATGATAAAGGAACTCTTATTACTAAAAGTAGTCCTGTAAATGGCTATTTAGCCAAAGGAATTAGCCATATTGATAATATTGCCTTATTGACTTTAGAAGGCAGTGGTATGGTAGGGGTGCCAAGCATAGCCAAGCGCTTTTTAGAAGGTATTTCTAATCAGAAAATTAATGTTGTATTAATTACACAAGCGTCATCTGAGCACTCCATATGTATCGGCATCAATCAAGAAGATGCTGTATTGGCTAAAAAAGTAGTTGACGAAGCTTTTGCTTTCGAAATTTCAAGACATCGCATAAAACCGACTTTTGTTGAAAATAATTTAGCTGTTGTGGCAGTAGTTGGCAATAAAATGAAAAACCATCAAGGTATAAGCGGTAAAATGTTTAGCACTTTAGGCAAAAATAATGTCAATATTCGCGCTATTGCACAAGGAGCCTCTGAGAGAAATATCTCGGCTGTTATTGCAAAATCTGA
>JASFYX010000015.1:0-8528 GCA_045046885.1 Flavobacteriaceae bacterium | reverse complement strand
GTCAATATAAATGTTGAAACTGGTAAACTTGTACGGCCATAAAGCTGCACGTAATAACTATTCAAATTTTTGATACCTCTTGCCTTGGCATTTTTTATAAAATCTATTAAATCTGGGGTGTTAATTTGTCTTGCTAGGTTTTTAACCGCCTGAAAATCTCTTGGCACAAAATTAAATGTAGTATCCATTTTTTTACCAGTTTCAATTATATCTTCATTATTTAAAATAGTTCGTTTTTTATAATTTGTTAAGAAGAACGTAGTATCTCTTTTAATATATCTAATGTTTGCTGCAGTTAGTTTAAATTTTAGTTTATTATGCTCATAATGTTCATAAGTAAAGTCAAAACCTCTATTATTTCGCAAATCAAATGACTTTACATACACATAGTTACCTTTACCCAATTGTAGAATACCATTATTTACCCATTTTTTAACTGTCCATCCTTTTTTTAAAAATTGAATAGCAAAATCGTCTAAAACTTTATTAGCTTTAGGTACAATAAAATGAGTCATCCCTAAAGCAAAAATTGCAACAATTGTTGCTCCTATAAAATAAGGCCTTAGAAATCTTTTAAAAGATATTCCCGAACTGTTTATAGCTATAATTTCTGTATTATCTGCCAACTTTGAAGTGAACATTATAACAGATATAAATAAGGCTAATGGCATAAAAGTATTAGCATAATTTATAACAAAATTAAAGTAATAATCTACAATAATCTGGTAAGCAGTTAAGTCTGGCTTAGCTAGAAATTTACCAATTTTATCGGCAATATCAATAACAATAGCTATAGGTGTTAAAATTAACAGCGTAAAAAGAAAGGTTGTGAAGTAACGTTTTAATATGTATAGATCAAGTTTTTTCAAGTCTTACAAGCGCTTATCCATTTGTTTTACCATCTTGGTTTTCCAAGCGTGAAAATCTCCTGCTAAGATATGCTTTCTTGCTTCACCAACCAACCATAAATAAAAACCCAAATTATGTATCGAGGCAATTTGTTTTCCCAAGTTTTCTTTAGCCGCAAATAAATGACGCAGATAAGCCTTAGAATATAAAGTGTCAACGCTTGTAATACCCATCTCATCAAGCGGCGAAAAATCATCTTCCCACTTTTTATTTTTTAGATTTATAGTACCATGAGCAGTAAATAACATCCCGTTACGGGCGTTACGTGTAGGCATCACACAATCGAACATATCAATGCCTAAAGCAATATTTTCTAAAATATTTATAGGTGTACCCACTCCCATTAAATAACGGGGTTTGTCTTTTGGCAAAATACCGCAAACCAAATCGGTCATTTCGTACATTTCTTCGGCAGGTTCGCCAACCGATAAACCGCCAATAGCATTGCCTTCTGCACCAATATTGGCAATATATTCGGCCGATTGCGTACGTAAATCTCTATAAGTACTGCCTTGCACAATTGGGAAAAGGGTTTGTGAATAGCCATATTTTTCGGGTACTTTTTTAAGATGTGACACACAGCGGTCAAGCCAACGGTGCGTCATATGCATAGAATTTTTGGCGTAATTATAATCGCATGGATAGGGCGTACATTCGTCAAAAGCCATAATGATATCGGCACCAATACTGCGCTGAATTTCCATCACCTTTTCGGGAGAAAAAACGTGATAAGAACCATCAATATGCGATTTAAACTTAACACCTTCTTCCTTTATCTTTCGATTGGCCGATAAACTATATACTTGATAGCCACCACTATCAGTAAGGATATTTTTATCCCAATTCATAAACTTATGTAAACCGCCGGCTTGTTCTAAAATAGGTGTTTTAGGACGTAGATATAAATGATAGGTATTGCCTAAAATTATTTGTGCTTTGATGTCATTTTTAAGTTCGGGTTGGTGCACGCCTTTTACCGAAGCCACAGTCCCCACTGGCATAAAGATTGGGGTTTGAATAGTGCCATGATTAGTAGTTATAAGGCCTGCTCTGGCTTTAGTCTGCGTATCTGTACCTTTAAGTTCGAATTTCATATATTTTTAAATAATGTTCTCGACTACGCTCGAACTGACAATAAATTAATTACACATTGAATCTGAAGTTCATAATATCGCCGTCTTGCACAATGTATTCTTTTCCTTCTACAGCTAATTTCCCGGCTTCGCGGACTTTCAATTCAGAGCCAAGAGTTACAAAATCGTTGTATTTCATAACTTCTGCACGGATAAATCCACGTTCAAAATCGGTATGAATAACCCCTGCCGCTTGTGGGGCTGTATCGCCAATATTAATAGTCCAAGCGCGGACTTCTTTAACTCCTGCCGTAAAATAGGTTTGCAGATTCAATAGTTTATAAGCGGTGCGTATTAATTTTGACGCACCGGCTTCTTTTAAGCCTAAATCTTCCAAAAACATTTCGCGTTCTTCAAAAGTGTCGAGTTCTGTAATATCCGCTTCGGTTGCTACGGCCAAAATTATTATCTCGGCATCTTCTTTTTTAACAGCCTCTTGCACTTGTTTTACATAATTATTACCATCCTTAGCCGAAGCCTCATCAACATTACACACATATAAAACAGGCTTATCTGTCAATAATTGCAAAGGTTTTATAAATTCTAATCTATCGTTTGCATCTAGGGGAATAGTTCTAACAGAAGTAGCACTTTCTAATCCTGCTTTAACTTGTTCTAAAACAACTAATTCTTTTTGTGCGATTTTATCGCCTGTCCTAGCCGCTTTTTTAACACGTTCTATCCGCTTTTCAAGGCTTTCTAAATCTTTGATTTGCAATTCAAAATCTATCGTTTCTTTATCTCTAATGGGGTCTATAGTAGTATCTACATGTACAATATTATCGTTATCAAAACAGCGTAAAACATGAAGAATGGCATCCGTTTCACGGATATTGGCCAAGAATTTATTCCCTAAACCTTCGCCTTTACTAGCCCCTTTTACCAAACCGGCAATATCCACAATTTCGACTGTTGCGGGCATAACGCGCTCTGGATTAACAATAGCTTCTAACTTTTGAAGTCTTAAATCTGGTACATTAACGACACCTATATTGGGTTCTATAGTACAAAAAGGAAAATTTGCACTTTGTGCTTTAGCATTTGATAAACAATTAAATAAAGTTGATTTCCCTACATTGGGTAATCCTACAATTCCGGCTTTCATTTATTTTATTTTTTGAGGTGCAAATATACTGTATCGTTTTATATTAAATTGTAAATTTATCAAGGAAATATTTGAATAATGAATCAAAAAAAACGAATTGTTGTTTTGACGGGCGCCGGTATAAGTGTCGCATCGGGGATTAAAACTTTTAGAGATGCCGACGGACTTTGGGAAGGACATAACATTGAAGATGTTGCAACACCCGAGGCTTGGTGCAAAAATCCTGAACTGGTTTTAACATTTTACAATCAGAGGCGACAACAATCATTAATGACCAAACCTAATAAAGCACATCATCTACTCAAAGCTTTAGAAGATAAATACAAGGTAAACATCATTACGCAAAATGTTGATGACCTTCATGAACGTGCCGGAAGTCAAAACATACTCCACTTACACGGCGAATTGCGAAAAGTAAGAAGTGAGCGTAACGGAAATCTGATTTACAATTGGGATAAGGATTTACATTTAGGTGACTTTTGTGAACAAAATACGCAATTAAGACCTCATATTGTATGGTTTGGCGAAGCTGTCCCAAATTTACCTTTGGCTGAAAATATCACCCAAAAAGCTGATATTCTCATCATTATTGGCACTTCAATGCAGGTATATCCTGCCGCCAATTTAATTTACACTGTTAAAGCTAATACACCCATTTATTTTATTGACCCAAAACCCAATATAACACAGAATCAATTTGAGAATTTAACCATTATAACAGCATCTGCCACTGTTGGTATGGAAAAACTTTACAACATACTAAATACATCATAAAATAAAAAAGCACCTCGAAAGGTGCTTTTTTATTGAATTAATAAATCTTATTTTCCTAATTTATATGTAAATCCAAACATAACTAAATCAGTAGTCATATCATAGCCAATTTTTGTTCCTGGAACTTTACCTAGTGGGTTTGTTGCTGTTATTGCCATTGGGCTTAACATTTGTCCTTCAGTTCTACCATCGCTTATACCATGGTGATATAAAGCATCTAGTGTAAAATTATCATTGATTGGATAACTAAATCCAAATTGAAATGCGTGTGTTATTACAGCTGTAGCTGGCATTGAGAAAAATGCTAATTCATCTTTAATTGGATTACTGCTATAGGTATAACCAAAACGCAATGGTATTTTATCAATCATTTTAAGTTGTAAACCAACAGAAATAACATTTATACTTTTCCAACCAAAGCCATTTACGGCACCAGTAGGAATTCCACCATCACCTATTTCCCAACCTGATTTTTCAAATCCATCTGCATTTTCATAATCCACATAACGATAATCAAGAGCAAAATCAAATTTTTCTTTAGAATATCCAAAGCCAATAGAATATACAGCAGGGTAATTCATAGTAAATTTGGGAGAAGGTGCTGTTGTACCATCTAAATATTTACTATCAAACTCCATATCTCCAAAATATTGTTGTGTTTTATAAGAAGCACCTATTTTAAAACCACTTTGTGTGTCATAAAATATACCTAATTGCGCTCCAAAACCAAGTGATGAAGCCTTATCACTTACAGGGTAACCTTTTCCTGTGAAATCTGGTCTTGCTAAAGGATTAGGGCCAATTTCTAAAGCTCCATAATTTATAGTTGGCTCTATACCTATAGAAAATTTTTCAGAAACTTGATACGACCAAGTAAATCCAACTTGTAATAACATATAATCTGAATATAAGTTGCCAAATCCTCCAGCAAATTGTGGAAAATTAATTGGATTTGTAGGTTCATTTGGATTAAAATTTGGGTTAGGATTCCCTAACAAATCTTGTGGATAATTCAAATCTTTAGGAAAATCCACACCAAAACCACTGATGCCAAACGCTGAAACACCAAAGGTATGTTTGCTACCTTCTTTACCCCAAACATATGCTATAGCAGGCATAGGAGAAAGCCCTTTATCATCTTCAGTAGAACCTTGAAACGGTCCAAACGTAGAATAAACTTTTGGAGAGCCAGAAAATATACCGATGTCAAATTTTAATATTCTTCCATCAAATACAGATATAGCTGCAGGATTCCATTGTAGGGCACCACTAATGTCTAATGGTTGTGCTGTAGCAGCACCCCCCATTGACATATTTACAGCACCTACACCTTGCATAATGTGACCTGTTTGAGCAAATGCAAAACTGGTTAGCAAGGATAAAATAAAAATTGAAAGTCTTTTTTTCATAATTGATTAATTTTAATTGTGTTTATTTTCATATTTATAAAAGATTGTATCAAATTTAGATAATTTCATAATTCTTGTTTATGACAACAATCACATAAGTAACTGACTTTTGTCATAGAATGATGTTTTTTACAATTAATTATTTTATTTTTGATACTGAAACCAATAAAACAATAGTTATGTATTTTGATTTTTACTTTGCCATACTTTTTTTTCTGATAATAATTTGTAGTAGTTTGATTGTAGGTATTGTACTATTGAAATACAGCCATAAAAACAGCTTAAAAAAAATACTTTTAGACTCAAAAATAGCACATCAAAAAACCCTTTTCCCATTAAAAATAAAAGCTGTAGAACGTTTTGCCCTGTATTTAGAACGGATTAAGGTTGTAAACTTAGTTACACGAATTAAACCTATTTCTAATGATATTGCCCATTATAAGCTATTGATAAGTGCCACAATTGAACAAGAATTCAATCACAATGCCGTACAGAAAATATATGTTTCTACTGATTGTTATAAAAATATAGAAAATATTACGCAAGAAACTATTAACTATATAAGTCAATTATCAATTCCTAAAACGACAACAACACCCATTCAATTTAATGAAGTTCTTTTATCTAAAAGCACTTCTTTAAATAAACTTATTGACGATGCTTCTACCCTCTTAAAAATGGAGTTAAAAACTTTTTAATAATAAAAGATGTGTTTATCTTTTATTTGTTGTATTTTTGTAAACTAATTAAAAATAAAACATGGAAAATATTCTTAATAAAACAATTGCACAAGTTGTAACAGATGATATTAGCAAAGCCAGTGTCTTTAAAAAATATAATTTAGATTTTTGTTGTGGTGGCGGCATTAGTATTGCCGAAGCCTGTAGCAAAAATGATATTGATACAGAGAGTCTTATATCCGATTTAAACAACAACACTTCAACTGGTAACACACCAAATTTAAACTTTAAAGACTGGGACATCCCTTTCTTAGTAGATTATATTGTAAATGTACATCATAAATATGTTAAAGAAAACATGGGAATCATTAGCGAATTTGCTCAAAAAGTAGCCAAAGTGCACGGCGACCATAGCCCTGAAGTTGTAAAAATTGCCGCACTCTACGAAAAAATGGCAGCCGATTTAGACCCGCATCTTATGAAAGAAGAACGCATACTTTTTCCCGCCATAAAATCTTATGTAGCAAATAAAAATCAATCTTTCCCTTTTGGTACTATTGAAAGCCCAATAGGAATGATGGAGAACGAGCACGAAGAAGTGGGTGTTTATGCCAAAGAAATTATTGCGTTGAGCAACAACTTTACCACACCCGAATGGGCTTGCAATACTTATAAAGCCCTCTATTTTAAATTAGATGAATTTATAAATGACTTGTTTCAACACATACATTTAGAAAACAATATTTTGTTTGAAAAGGTGAGAAATCTATAAATTAATAAGCCTCATTTTGAGGCTTTTTTTATGACCTTATTGTTACCACTTCTACTTAACTAACATTACAAACTGATAAATAGTTATATTTGTTAGATTATAACAAGTTGTAACACATTTTACCAAACCACATAATTGGAATTAACACAAAGACACATAAAGAAAATAAAATGGACGACTCGAATGGCATTTTCAAGTATAGGGATTTTAATTTTTGCTCTTTTGGTAAATGAATTTAGGGAACCATTACTCGGAATAAAAAAAGGTTACGCACCACATAATTTTGGTTTTAACTTTATGTTTTTCCTTCCATCTATGTTAATGGCTATCGGACTTGGGTTTGCTGTAGTAGGACGAACAATAAAACATTGGAAAGTTTGGACTGACTTTAATAAGAAGTTAATGTTAATTGGACTATCAATTCCTTCGATTGGGATTCTGGTTTTTCTAATAATACGAATGTTTGTTTAAAAATAAAATGGATTAATGATTAAGAAAGTAATAGTAACTCTCCTTTTGTCAATTTTGGTTTTCTTTTCAGTGTCATTTCTGACTGTTATGAATCATCTGACTTCACCAATTAACAAAACAATTGGCTATAAATCTTTAGAGATTGGATTTCCATTCAAATATTATGATGAATTTATGATTGACTGTCCAAATCCGAATTACGGTTGGAATTTAAACAATCTTATATTAGACATAATTCTGACTTTAATAATTGTAAGCGGAATATTATATCTTGTGAATAAAAAAAACGTGTTACAACATCGGTTATAATTCAGCGTGGCTTCTGCCCTATTTTGGAAAAATTAGTATCTTTAGCAAACTGATTTCTATACGGACAAAATTCGAGATATAAGTAATCCAATTATTAGTAACGTAGCGTATTTTTTAATTAACCCACTCATTTAGTTTGCGTTGTTTTTTGCTTGTGTACAACGGGTTTGTGTATGGCTTCGTTGTGGAAAAATCTTGCCGATTTTTCCACAACGAAGCACTTGTTTTTGTAAATATAAGGAATTTTCCTTTTGGAAAATTCCGCCACAATGAGCTATACACGATGTTGTAGCACGTTTTTATTTAATTACTATTTCAACATTTAATTCTTGTTCATTTCTAAGTTTGGGTATCAGAGCGTGATATGTTAAATTCGGAGCTTCTTCTGTTGTTTCATTTTGGTTGAAAGTAACAGTTAGGCTTTGATTTTCAGTTTCACAATTTTCAATTAATTCATATTCAATGGATTCATTTCCATTCCCAAGTCCTTTTTTCCCAATTACTAAATCATAAATAGAAAAATCAATTGTGGGTTGACAACTTCCTGATACAAATTCAGCAAAATCTAGTTGGTTACTAATAATCATATAATTGTCAGATAAATCTATATCCATTTGATATTTTGTGTTTGTGCAACCATATTCGTTTTCAAGACTTGTTATGTTCACAACATTATCAGTACAATTATTATCATTATTGCAAGAATAAAATCCGAGAAATAAGATTGAAATAATTAAAATTCTAAGTTTCATAATTTCTTTTAGATAGTTGTTCTTTGTGTTGGTTGCGTTAAATGTGTTACAACTTGTTATAACACAACAAATATAATTATTTATCCCATAAAAATACTGATAACCTGAGTTCGACCTAAGGTTTAATTTACAGAATCTCAAGAAAAGGTGAGATTTGAAGTGTAAAATTTGAAGTAATATCTAGATATTTTAAAAAATTTACACAATAAGATTG
>JASFYX010000014.1:0-4817 GCA_045046885.1 Flavobacteriaceae bacterium | reverse complement strand
GTTGTTGATAATTCATCGGCAATCAGTTTTTTTTTCAAATATCGGAAAGTTAACTTTCCGATATTTGTTTACTGTTGCACTTATTGTTTGAACTTAGTCCTAAATAATAATTTACAAAAATGCAAATAGCCGATAGAATAAGTATTTTTACAGCCGTGACAATTGACAAGCGTACATAGAAATCAGGTTATAATAGAAAAAAAGATGGCCAAGTACACAAATAAAGTGTATCAGTTGATTCGTTTTGTTTTGATGGCTCACCGCATAATCGGTATACCATATTGGTCTAGTGTTTTCATAGTTAATTAGTTTAGCGTTAAAACTACAAAATATTTTAAAATCTCGTTTTGTTTAAGTAGTTTTAAACCAAAATATTTAGATGTCAAATACGCTATCAAATATGTTGCCTTTAGGCCTTAAAGCGCACGACTTTAATTTGCAGGATGCTGTCTCTCAAGAGATAAAATCATTAAATACTTTAAAGGGTCAAATGGCTACAGTCATAATGTTTATCTGTAACCATTGCCCGTTTGTGTTACACGTCAACAAGACTTTGGTGACTTTGGCTAATAAATACATAGACAAAGGTGTAGGCTTTGTCGCCATATCGTCGAATGATGTGGTAAATTACCCGCAAGACAGTCCGGAATTGATGGCTGTGCAAGCTCAAAAACTACGCTATCCATTTCCGTATTTATACGACGAAACCCAAGAAGTAGCCAAAGCCTATCAAGCGGCTTGTACGCCTGATTTTTTTGTTTTTGACGCCGAATTAAAACTCGCCTATCGCGGACAATTTGATGCTTCGAGACCCAATAATGGCATCCCTGTAACGGGTAAAGATTTAAGCAAAGCCCTAGACCTTATTTTGGAAAATAAACCTGTCGACTTTGAACAGAAACCCAGTATTGGTTGTAATATTAAATGGAAATAAATGAAGATTAGATTTATAGCTGTCGGTAAAACAGATAACAATTTTTTACAACAATTAATAAGTACCTATCAAAATAGGTTAAAGCATTATATAGGTTTTGAATTTGTGGTGATACCCGATATAAAAAACACTAAAAATTTAAGTGAATCTCAACAAAAAGAAGCCGAGGGCAAAACTATTTTAAAATACATTTTACCAAGCGACCAATTATTGTTATTTGATGAAAAGGGTAAGACTTACAATTCGGTTGAATTTTCTAAACTGTTGCAAAAAAAGATGCTAAGCGGTTGCAAGCAATTGGTTTTTGTGATTGGTGGTCCGTATGGATTTTCCGAAGCTGTTTATAAACGTGCTAACGGTAAAATAGCCTTATCGGCTATGACTTTTTCGCATCAAATGGTGCGTTTGTTTGCCGTTGAGCAATTGTACCGTGCTTTTACCATTATTAAAAAGGAACCCTATCATCATAAATAGTAATCAGTTGGCAGTAACAGTCCCGAGAACTATCGGTAACAGTATTTTTAAATATTTTTTAACCGAAAATATATATAATAAAATCACCCTGAGCGGAGTCGAAGGAATTTAAAACCATAAAAAGTAAATCACTAAATACAAATTTATAACTTAATGAAACTCGTTTTTGCCACCAACAATCCCCATAAATTAGCCGAAGTGCGGGCTTTATTACCCCAACATCATATTTTGAGTTTGCAAGATATTGGCTGTTATGAAGACATTCCCGAAACACAGGAAACTATAAAAGGCAATGCCATTCAGAAAGCCGAATACGTCACAAAAAAGTACGGTTATCATTGTTTTGCTGACGATACAGGGCTTGAAGTAGAAGCCTTAAACGGCGCGCCGGGTGTTTATTCGGCACGCTATGCCGGTCCGGATTGTAATGCACAAGACAACGTCAAAAAATTGTTAGCTGCTTTAAAAGATACGCCCAATAATAGAGTCGCCCGATTTAAAACAGTTGTAGCTTTGACAACTCAGACGGAAACAGAAACTTTCGAAGGCATTTGTTCAGGTGTTATTTTAAAAGAACAACACGGTAATAGTGGATTTGGATACGACCCTATTTTTAAGCCCGAGGGCTATGACAAAACATTTGCCCAAATGACACAAGAAGAGAAATCGGCGATAAGCCATCGCGGTAAAGCTGTTAGACAATTGATTGCCTATTTAAAATCTAACTAAAAACTAAAATTATGAATTTATTCGACACAAAAGATTACAAGGCATTAAAAAAAAGAATAGAAAGTTTATCAGAAGACAGTGAGCGAAAGTGGGGAAGCCTCACCCATGAGCAGGTGTTGGCGCACTGTACAAAAGTTTTAAAAGTGGCAATAACCGATTATAAACGGCAATACTTTTTGGGTAAATTATTCGGTAAAATAGTGGTTAAAAATATCTTGGCCAATAAATATGAAATGAAAAAAGGGATTAAGTCCTCTAAAAAACTTTTTGAAGCCCATCCCAAATCGTTTGATGAAGAAAAAGCTATTTTGCTAGATACTTTTGAGCAATTTCATAAAAACGGTTCTGCATTTTACGAAAATAAACTGCATCCCTTTTTTGGGCGCTTAACTGCCGATATTTGGAATACTTTAACCTACAAACATTTAAACCATCATTTAACACAGTTTTCTAGTTAAAAAAAATGATACGATGACCCAAAGTCATCGTATCATTAAATTTTACTCCGATTTATCGGGATGTGGCAATCGCTTGATTAAAAAGATTACCACGTCATTACATTCCTTGTAATGAGGGATAGTAAATAAGATTTTATCCTACAGAAACCAAAGCGACTTTAAAAATTAGCGATGCATTAGGCGGAATAACACCACCGGCACCACGACTGCCATAAGCTAAATCAGAAGGAATTACAAAAGTAGCTTCTTCGCCTACTTTTAAAAGCAGAATACCTTCGTCCCAACCCGCAATAACTTGTCCGATTCCTACTTTGAAGTCGATAGGCTGGTCACGTTGAAAAGAGGAATCAAATACTTGTCCGTTAAGGAGTTTTCCTTCATAGTGAACAGATACTTTACTGCCTTTAGTAGCAGGTTTGCCTTCTGTTGTTTTAGTTATTTTGTAAAATAAGCCACTACCCGTTTTTTCAAAACCTGCGGTAACGGTAGCTAATTCTTTTTCGGCTTCCTTTTTAGCGTTGGCTTCTCTCTCAGTGCGTGACCCTTCAAAAGTTCTAAAAGCTTCAATAGCATTGAATTTTTCGGCTGCAGCACCTTGTCTTATAATTTCAACGGTTTCTATAAAGTCATCTTGAACAATAGCATTTACTACATCCATTCCTTCAATAACGCTTCCAAAAACGGTGTGTTTGTCATCTAGCCAATCTGTCGCTACATGTGTAATGAAAAATTGAGAACCATTAGTGCCGGGGCCTGAATTAGCCATAGACAATATACCAGGACCACTGTGTTTTAAATCGGGATGAAATTCGTCTTCAAATTTATAGCCGGGATCTCCTGTACCAGTTCCTTGTGGACAACCGCCTTGTACCATAAAATTGTCAATTACACGGTGGAATTTAAGTCCGTCGTAATAAGGTGTGCCTTGAGGTTTAGCGCTATTTTCCATATTTCCTTCGGCTAAAGCCACGAAGTTACCCACTGTGCCAGGTGTTTTTTCGAATTCAAGAGCCAATAAAACAACCCCTTTATTTGTGTTTATTTTTGCGTATAATCCGTCTTTCATAATTTTTATTTTAGAGGGGCAAAGCTACACAATTTTAATATTATTTATTAGGCTAATTACATGAATATTAGTACTTCATAAAAGTTAAATTTTACGTTACTTTGTGCTTTATTTAAAACTGATGAAGATAGTAGTTGCCGCCTCTTATAAAAGGACACAAATTAATACCGTATTAGAGACTATTCACAAGAATGGAACAGTTGTTTATAAAGGACGCAATACCGTTAAAGCATTGACGGTAGGAGGTGAAAAATGGAATGTAAAAGTTTTTAAAATACCACCACTCATCAATAAAATAGCGTATCGATTGTTGCGGAAATCTAAGGCACAACGTTCGTTTGAATACGCTCAGTACCTTTTGGAAAAAGGTTTCTTAACACCCAAACCCATCGCTTATGCCGAGAACAGACAAGGATTATTTTTACTGGATAGTTTTTATTTTTCTGAGCAACTGAACTACGATTTAACCTTTAGAGAACTCATTACAAATATACAATATCCCGACCGAAAAAACATACTAGAACAGTTTACAGAATTCACTTATAATTTACAAGTAGCGAGGATTCATTTTATAGACCATTCTCCTGGCAATACACTTATAGTTAAAGATAAAAAAGGTAAATACAAATTTTATTTGGTCGATTTAAACCGTATGTCTTTTGGTCATTTAGACTATTCAAAACGCATTCAAAACTTTGCACGTTTGTCCTTAACCGATGAGATGATTGAAATTATAGCGGTTAAATACGCGGCTATTGCCAACAGGGATTTTGAAGAAGTTTATGCCGATATGCTGAATGTTTGTCATGCCTCAGCCGATAAACGCGCCCGAAAAGCAGCGTTAAAAAAGAAGGTGGGATTATAATTTTAAATTACAAAACATCTTCGCGAGGCTTTAGCCGTGGCGATCTCTTGAAATGAAGTTCCAATTATGAGATTGCTTCAGTCGTCCTTTCAGCCCTCCTTCGTATTCTTTTTCTTCTAACAAATTTAAATGCTTTTATTGGTTTGCTAATCTAAAGGCAATAATGTATTATTTTCTAGCTTTATCAATAAGATAAAAATCAGCTAAAACCAAAGCAGCTAAAGCTTCTACAATAGGTACAGCGCGTGGTACCACACAAGGGTCGTGACGGCCTTTACCTTGCATTGTTAC
>JASFYX010000013.1:0-42931 GCA_045046885.1 Flavobacteriaceae bacterium | reverse complement strand
CTCTTCCCATCCCGAACAGAGAAGTTAAGCCTACCAGCGCAGATGGTACTGCCATTCCAGGTGGGAGAGTATGTCATCGCCTTTCTTTTTAAAATCCTCTAACTTTATTGTTAGAGGATTTTTTTATGAAATCTAATCAAAGAATACTTGTATCTTAGCTTTGTTAAATCAAACTAATGAAAAACCGTATTTATTTATCGCCTCCACATTTAACGGGAAAAGAATCGTACTTTATAAATGAGGCATTAAATGCTAATTGGCCCTCCGTTATAGGAAAACATATCGATGATTTTTCTTCCGCTTTAAGCGATTATATTGATGGTAAAAATATTATGTTGTGTAATAGTGGCACTTCTGCAATCCATTTAGCATTAAGTGTTATAGGTGTTGAAAAAGATGATATTGTATTGACGTCAACTTTTACTTTTGTAGCTTCGGTTAACCCCATAACTTATGTAGGAGCAACACCTGTTTTGATAGAATCTGAACCTGAGACTTGGAATATGAGTCCACAGTTTTTAGAAAAAGCTATCAAAGATTGTTTAGCTAAAGGAGTTAAACCGAAAGCTATTTTATTAGTACACCTTTACGGAATGCCAGCTAAATTAGATAAAATTTTAGAAATAGCTTATAAGTATGACATTCCGTTAATTGAAGATGCTGCCGAGTCTTTAGGAAGTTGTTATAAAAAACAACAATTAGGCACTTTTGGCATTATGGGAATTTACTCTTTTAATGGTAATAAAATTATAACAACTGGTTCAGGTGGTGCTATGGTGTCTAAAGATATGTCGTTGATTGAAAAAGCAATTTTTTTATCATCGCAAGCCAAAAATGATAAACCTTTTTATGAGCACAGTTCTCTTGGATTTAATTATCAAATGACAACTTTAAATGCAGCAATGGGTTTGGCACAATTGGAAAAAATAAACACGTATGTAAGCCTGCGTCGTCGAAATTTTGACTTTTATAAAGAAGCATTGACTCCTTTTGGTATTACTTTTTTAGAAGAGCCCAATGATAATTATTTTTCAAATAGATGGATTACAACCATTTGTTTAGATGCTAAAATTCATAAATCAACACCTTTAGAACTCAAAGAAGTTTTAGAAAAAGAAAATATTGAATCTCGATTATTGTGGTTACCAATGCACAAGCAACCGTTGTATAAACATTTGCCTTATTTTGGTAATGACTTTTCAGGTCAGCTATTTAAAAGAGGTTTGTGTTTACCTTCTGGCTCAAATTTAAGTGAAGCAGATTTAGAAAGAATTGTATCCATTATAAAACAAATATTTTCAATTAAAAGATAATACTTTACATATGAATATTTTGTTAATTCCAGATAAATTTAAAGAAAGTCTAAGTGCTAAAGAAGTTATAATAGCTGTAAAAAAAGGATTGGCTCGGTATAACGAATCCGTAAACGTTATTGAAATATTAGCTTCTGATGGTGGAGACGGCTTTATAGAAGCTATTTCTCAAAACAACGCAATAAAATTGGTTGAAATGCCAACTGTTGATTCTCTTGGAAGACAATTGAATGCAACTTTTGCATTAGATAGTAAAAAAAAAGTAGCTTATATTGAATTGGCAAAAACTTCTGGACTTTCTTTGTTAGAACCTACAGAAAGAAATGTTTTAGAGACCTCTACTTATGGTATGGGTTTGCAAATTAAACAAACCCTAAATATGGGTGTTAAAAAAATATTTTTAGGTCTTGGTGGTAGTGCCACAAATGACGCAGGTATGGGTTTAGCCGTTGCCTTAGGGTATCAATTTTTAGATATTAATGGTAGCGTTTTGAAACCTTGTGGTAGAAATTTAATTAAGATTGAAAATATTATTAAACCAACTCTTATTGAAGAAATAGATAAGGTTACGTTTATTGCTGTTAATGATGTAAAAAATCCTTTGTTTGGTTTAAATGGAGCAGCCCAAACCTATGCTCCTCAAAAAGGGGCAAGCCCGAGCGATGTTAAATTATTAGAAAACGGGTTAAAAAATTTAAGTTCAAAGGTTAAATCACAATTAAAGATAGAGGCTAATCAGGTAGCTGGTGCAGGAGCTGCTGGTGGAACTGCTTACGGATTAAAAGTTTTTTTTGACGCCAAATTTGAATCAGGTGTTAATTTTATTTTGAAACAACAAACGGATTTAAGTAAAGTTAAGCCAAAAGAGATTGACTTAATTATTACGGGTGAAGGGAAATTAGATCAACAAACCCTTTATGGTAAATTGGTTTATGGTGTTGCTAAATGGGGTAACAAAAGAAAAATACCTATTGTGGCTATTTGTGGGAAAAACACACTTTCTCATAAATCTGCTAAAACAATAAATCTTTTAAAAATTATTGAAATTAGCGATGCTACTCAGTCACTTGAATATAATATGAAATATGCGGCTAAACTTGTAGAAAAGGCTATTTTTGAATTTATTAGCCAATTTAAACCATAAATAAAAAAAATGAATATTCTTTTCACATTAATAATTGTTATTATATTAATTGTTTTAGGTACTGTAAAATTTAAAATAAATCCTGTATTTACCCTGGTTTTGGCAGCTATTTTAGCAGGATTTTTATTGGGTTTTAGCCCAGATAAAATTATCAAATTAATTACAGAGGGTTTTGGAAAAACTTTAGCAAGTATTGGATTGATAATTGCCTTTGGTACTTGTATAGGTGTGTTTTTAGAAAATAACGGTGGTACCCAGCGTATCGCTGAAAAAGTATTAGAAAAAATAGGTACAAAACGAGCTCCTTTTGCAATGAACGTAATAGGTTTTATTATTTCAATACCTGTATTTTGTGATTCGGGTTTTGTCATTTTATCAAGTTTAAACAAAGCTTTGAGTAAAAAAACAGGATTTTCTATGTTGTTTTTTGCTGTAGCACTATCAACGGGTTTGTATGCTACTCATGTATTTGTACCACCAACACCGGGGCCTTTAGCTGCAGCAGCTTTATTAGGTGCTGATGTGGGTTTGGTGATGTTACTGGGATTATTAACCGCTATTTTTGTATCATTTGCGGGTTATTTATGGGCAAGATTTGTAGGTAAAACTTCAGTTCAAACAGATTTACATCCATCAAATGAATCAGTTACACCAAAAACTAAAACACCCAAGAATTCAAAACCGACATCTTTTTTGTTCACTATAGCACCATTGTTAGTTCCAATTTTATTGATAGCTTTTAAATCTATTGCTAATTATCCAACCTTTCCTTTCGGAAAAGGATTCCTTTTGAGCTTTTTTAGTTTTGTGGGACACCCTATAATAGCTTTATTAATTGGTGTACTTATTGTTTTTTTAGCGAGTAAATCTGTGCTAACTGAAACCAAAAATAATTGGGTAATTAAAGCCTTAAAAGATTCGGGAAATATTATTTTAGTGACAGGAGCAGGAGGCGCTTTTGGTAATATTTTAAGAGCTTCAAATATTAGTGAACTTATAAATCCCAATCATTCTATGTTTTTAGGAGGACTGTTAATCGCTTTTATTTTAGCAGCACTTTTAAAAACAGCACAAGGCTCTTCCACAGTAGCTATTATTACCAGTGCAGCAATTATGGCGCCACTTTTAGTAGGATTTGGTCTGATTAGTCCTGTTGATAAAGCTTTATCTGTCTTGGCTATTGGCGCTGGAGCGATGACTGTTTCGCATATTAATGACAGTTATTTTTGGGTGGTAAGCCAGTTTTCAGGTTTAACTGTTAAACAGACTTTAAAGGGACATAGTTTAGGTACTTTAGTACAGGGTTTTACAGGGATAATTGTAGTTTTACTACTACACTTTTTATTATCTTAATTGTATGATATCTAAAGATATACTTTTAAATGTTCCGGCGCGCGTATGTCTTTTTGGCGATCATCAAGATTATTTAGGCTTACCCGTAATTGCGGCGGCGATTGACCGTTTTATGACGCTTAAAGCGGATGAAATTGAAGCTAAAGAATTTCGTATTCATTTTTTAGACATGGGTAAAACACGTGTTATAAAGTTTACTGAATTAGAAATCCCTGCTCTAAAAAATGACTTTTTAATAACAACACTTCAGTTTTTAAAACGTCATGGCTGTAATCCAAACAAAGGTTATGAAATATTTGTATTTGGAAATATACCCATCAATGCAGGTTTGTCAAGTTCATCTTCTTTAGTTGTTATTTGGATACATTTTTTATTAAAGGCTTTTGGTGTAAATAAAAAAATAACAGCCGATTGGGTGGCTAAAATTGCTTATCAAATTGAGGTTTTAGAACATAAAGGGCCTGGAGGATTAATGGATCAGTTTACCATAAGTTTGGGTAATTTACTTCATATTAATACAGTTACTGGTGATTATAAATTATTAAATTCGAATTTAAACACGCTTATTATTGCAGAATCTGGCGTTCCTAAAAAGACATTGACTATTTTAAAACATCTTCGTAACTACGCTCAAGATTCAATTGCAGCTGTTAAAAATATGCATTCTGATTTTGATATTGAAAAATCAAAATTATCTGATTATGAAAAATATCAAGAATGCGTTCCAGAAAATTTAAAAAAGTATTTTTATGCGGCTTTAAAAAACTATGACATTACCAAAAAGGCTTTAAAGTTATTAGAATCAAACCAAATTGATGTCGAAAATGTTGGGCAATTTATGTCTGAACATCATATAATCTTAAAAGATTTATTGAAAATAACAGTTCCTGAAATTGACAAACTGATTGATGTGGCTAAACAGAATAAGGCGCTGGGTGCTAAAATTGTAGGTTCTGGTGGTGGTGGCTGTATAGTAGTTTTAGTAAAATCAAAAGATGAAGAAAATATTATTACTCAGCTAAAATTAGCAGGTGCAAAAGACGCCTATAAAATAAATATTGTAGAAAAATCAGGAATCTATTATGAGTAATAAATGTCAGAATTTAGTTGTTTTAGCAGCAGGAATGTCTTCTCGGATGAAAAAAGAAGACAGGGGGGTGCAACTCAGCTCAGAAGACATTCAACAAGCCAATCAACGTACCAAAAGTCTTATAAGTATTGGTAATAAAGGTCAAGTTTTATTGGATTATATTTTATTTAATGCCCAACAAGCAGGATTTAAAAATGTATATGTAGTAACGGGAAAAGACAATGCATTATTTAAAGAACATTATAAAAACAAAAAATTAGGTCTCGAATTGTTTTTTGCAGTGCAGCATATTCCAGAAAATAGAATGAAACCTTTAGGAACAGCAGATGCCGTGTGTCAATTGTTAGCGCAATATCCAGATTTAAAGCAATCTCATTTTGTGGTTTGTAACAGCGATAATTTGTATTCTGTTAAGGCTTTTAAAGTTTTACGTGATAATAATGAAGACCAAGCTCTGATTAGTTATGATAGAGATGCGCTACAATTTAGTGCTGAACGGATTTCAAAATTTGCTGTTATTTCTGTTAAAAATAATTATGTCAAAGCTATTGTAGAAAAACCCACTCTTAACCAATTAGAAAAGTTTAAAGATTATGAAGGTAAGATACGCGTGAGTATGAATATATTTAAATTGTATGGAAAATGCATTTTTCCTTTTCTAAAAGATTGTCCTTTACATCCTATCCGTCAAGAAAAGGAATTACCTGTGTCTATAAATAATTATTTAAAAGTACATCCTTTAAGTATGCGTGCCTTGCCTCTTTCTGAACATGTGCCCGATTTAACATCAAAAAAAGATATAGCCATTTTGCGTAAACAACTAAAAGATATTGAAATAGACTTATAACTTTTAAGCCCCTACCATATCGCCAGCGCCTTTTGTGGGTAAATTTGAACTTCCCATTAAATATTCATCAACTGATTTTGCAGCTTCGCGCCCCTCAGAAATAGCCCAAACTATTAACGATTGTCCCCGATGCATATCGCCTGCTGTAAAGATGTGCGGTATATTGGTTTGGTAATTGTCAGCTTTGTAATTACTTCGTTCATCTACTTTAAGACCCAATTGTTGTGCTAAAGTTTGTTCAGGGCCGGTAAATCCAAGAGCCAATAAAGCCAAATTACAAGGCCATATTTTTTCTGAGCCTTCTTTTTCAATCAATTTTGGCCGTTGATCTGGAATCATTTTCCATTCAATTTCAACAGTTTTTAGAGCTGTTAGCTTACCTTTGTCATCGCAAATAAATTCTTTGGTGTTAATCAGCCAATTTCTGTCACAGCCTTCTTCGTGAGAAGAACTTGTTTTGAGCTGCAAAGGATAAAATGGCCAAGGTGTTTTGTCACTGCGGTCTTTCGGTGGTTTTGGCATTATCTCAAAGTTCGTTACAGATTTGGCACCTTGTCGGTTCGAAGTGCCAATGCAGTCAGAACCTGTATCGCCACCGCCTATAACAATAACGTGTTTATCTTTAGCACTTATTAAGTCACCCTCAATTGGTTTATTGTATAATTGTTTTGTTTGTTGTGTTAAAAAAGTCATAGCTTGAACCACATCCTTATGATCAGCTCCTTTAACAGGAAGTATTCTTTTTATAACTGTACCGCCACATAAAACAACAGCATCAAAACTTTTTAGTTGGTCAACACTGTAGTTTTCGCCGACATAAACATTTGTTTTGAATTGGATACCTTCAGCTTTTAAAATAGTAACACGTCTATCTATAACCGATTTTTCTAATTTAAAATTGGGAATACCATAACGTAATAAGCCACCAATCTCATCGTCTTTTTCAAAAACAGTCACAGAATGACCAGCGCGATTTAATTGTTGAGCGGTAGCCAATCCAGCAGGACCAGAGCCAACTATGGCAACAGTTTTTCCTGTTCTTTTTTGAGGTATTTGAGGCACGATCCACCCCTCGGCGAAACCGCGTTCTACAATGTTTTTTTCTATATTTTCTATAGAAACAGGATTGTCAATAATACCTAAAACACAAGATTTTTCGCAAGGAGCAGGACACAATCTTCCTGTAAATTCTGGAAAATTATTAGTACTATGTAAAATTTCTAGTGCTTTTTCCCAATTATTTTTATGAACCATATCATTAAAATCTGGAATCAAATTGCCTAAGGGACATCCACTATGACAAAACGGAATACCACAATCCATACATCTAGACCCTTGCTTTTTTAAAGCTACTTCTTTTAATGGCTTGGTAAATTCATTAAAATTACTGATGCGTTTTTTAACGGCAACAGTGCTTTCGTCTTCTCTTTTATACTCTTTAAATCCGCCTATTTTTCCCATCTTACGCTGTTGCTTTCTCTGATTCTTGAGCTAATCTTTCTAAGGCACGTTTGTAATCTTTTGGAAAGACTTTTACAAAATGTGCTTTTTCTGTATCCCAATTATTTAAAATTTGGGTTGCCAATTGACTTTCGGCATAATTTTTATGCGATGCTATCAAAGTATGTAATTCTTGAACATCAATACTATCTAATGGATCTAAATCTACCATTTCTAAATTGCAAAGTCCGTTTGCAAATAATTTGTCTTTATCGTAAACATACGCTATGCCGCCGCTCATACCTGCTGCAAAATTGCGTCCAGTTTTACCTAAAATAACGACTTTACCACCCGTCATATATTCACATCCGTGATCACCAACACCTTCAACAACAGCCGTTATTCCCGAATTCCGAACACAAAAACGTTCACCAGCAATGCCATTAATATACGCTTCGCCACTTATAGCTCCATAAAAACAGACATTGCCGACAATAATATTATCTTCAGCTTTAAAAACGGCTTCATTAGGTTTTTGTATAACAATTTTTGCACCCGATAAACTTTTTCCTAAGTAATCGTTTGTTTCGCCTATAACTTTAAAGCTGAGTCCTTTTGTGGCAAATGCGCCAAAACTTTGTCCGGCTGAACCCGTAAAAGTGATATTCAAGGTCTCTTCTGGTAAACCATCTTCACCGTAAAGTTTAGATATTTCGTGACTGGTTATGGCACCAACTGTTCTGTCTGTATTTCTTATTGGGTAAGCCAAATTCATTGGCATTTTGTTGTTAATAGCTGTCTTGGCATCAGACAATATTCTATTATCTAGAACATTGTATAAATTATGACTTTGGGATTGCTTATTCGATAAAGCGCCATCACCTTTTACTTTTGGTTTGTGTAAAATAGCTGACAAATCTAAACCTTGCGCTTTATAGTGATTTTGGGCTGCTTTTGAATTCAATTTTTGAGATTGACCTACCATTTCATTCAGGGTTCTAAATCCGAGTTGCGCCATAATAACTCTTAATTCTTCGGCTACGAAATACATAAAATTAACAACGTGTTCTGGAGTTCCTTTAAAGTTTTTACGCAATTCAGGATCTTGTGTAGCAATACCAACCGGACACGTATTTAAATGACAAGCGCGCATCATAATACAACCGGAAGCCACCAAAGGCGCTGTTGCAAATCCGAATTCTTCTGCACCAAGCAAACAAGCAATAGCCACATCGCGACCCGTTTTTAACTGTCCGTCACATTCTAAAACAACCCGACTTCTTAAATTATTAAGGACTAAAGTCTGTTGCGCTTCGGCTAGACCAAGTTCCCAAGGTAAGCCTGCGTGCTTTAAAGAAGTTAATGGCGAAGCACCCGTGCCACCATCGTAACCTGAAATTAGAATAACATCGGCTTTAGCCTTAGCAACACCCGCAGCGATAGTACCAACACCCACTTCTGAAACAAGTTTTACATTGATGCGTGCTTCTTGATTGGCATTTTTTAAATCGAATATAAGCTGCGCTAAATCTTCAATTGAATAAATATCATGATGGGGTGGTGGTGAAATTAAGCCCACATAAGGGGTTGAATGACGCACTTTGGCAATCCAAGGATAAACTTTTTCGCCTGGTAATTGACCACCTTCGCCAGGTTTGGCACCTTGTGCCATTTTTATTTGAATTTCTTTAGCGTTAGTTAAAAAGTTACTCGAAACGCCAAAACGCCCAGAAGCAACTTGTTTTATGGCACTGTTTTTAGAATCGCCGTTGGGTAGTTTTTTAAAGCGGGCTTTGTCTTCGCCGCCTTCACCAGAATTTGATTTTCCGCCAATGCGGTTCATCGCAATAGCGAGATTTTCATGAGCCTCTTTACTGATTGATCCGTAAGACATTGCACCCGTTTTAAAGCGCTTAACTATTTCTGTCCAACTTTCAACTTCGTCAATGGGAATGGGGTCGAGATTTGTAAATTCAAACAATCCTCGTAAGGTCATTAAATTTTTAGTTTGTTCGTTTATAGAGCGTGTATAGGTTTTATAAGCCGCCACATTTTTCTGACGGACAGCTTGCTGCAATTTTGAAACCGTTTCTGGATTGAACATATGTTTTTCGCCATTTCGCCGCCAACGATAAGCACCCCCAATTTCAAGTTGTGTGTCCACATCAGAAAAAGCAAAACGATGGCGCTTGGCAATTTCACGTTCTATTTCGTATAACCCAATACCTTCAATTCTGG
Organism: Flavobacteriaceae bacterium; assembly: GCA_045046885.1. GTDB lineage: Bacteria > Bacteroidota > Bacteroidia > Flavobacteriales > Flavobacteriaceae > CG1-02-35-72. The sequence continues at coordinate 33,506 of JASFYX010000013.1, read as the reverse complement.
TAGGTGTATATGGAAAATATTTTTTAGAAAAGGATGTTTTAAGTCCCAATATTTCAAATATTTGTGAAGCACGGTACGAATGCAAGGTAGAAATACCAACCTTATTCATGATTTTTAAAATACCCAAACCAACGGCGTGATTAAAATTCCTTACGGCATCGTGTGGTCTGATGCCTTTTATAACTTTTTCCGCGGCTAATTTTCTGATAATTTCATTTACCATATAGGGATTAATAGCGCTGGCACCATAACCAAATAGTGTTGCAAAATGATGTGGTTCACGCGGTTCTGCTGTTTCTAAAATAATACCAAATTTAGAACGCAAACATTTTTTATGTAGTGAATGATGTACGTGCGAACAGGCTAATAATGCAGGAATTGGCGCCATTTTTTTATCGACACCTCTATCTGAAAGTATCACAACATTAGCCCCATTAGTAACCAAAACGCCAATTTCTTTAAGAATATTATCAAGAGCTCTTTCCAATCCGTTAAGGCCTTCAGAAATAGGATATAGAATAGGCACAACAACAGAATTAAAATCGGGATGATTGATATTTTTTATTTTATCTAAATCGGCATTTGATATAACGGGATTTTGAATACGTAATTTTTTAGCTTGTTCAGGTATAACTTTAAAAATATTACGATCTGCGCCAATAGCCAAGCTGATATCGGTAATGATATTTTCGCGAATACCGTCTAAAGGCGGATTGGTAACTTGTGCAAAGAGTTGTTTAAAATAATTATATAACAATTGCGGTTTGTCTGATAAAATTGCCAAAGGTGTATCGGTACCCATTGAGCCAATAGATTCTTTTCTCTTTACGCTCATTGGAGTGACGATGGTAGTGATATCTTCTTGCGTATAGCCAAATATTTTTTGTCGGATTTTATAATCGGTAAGTTCAATAGGTGTTTCAAAATCGCTATAAGGTACTTTAGATAAAGGTAATGTGTTCTTTTTTATCCAAGATTTATAAGGATGTTTTGAAATAATTTTGTTTTTAATCTCCTCATCTTCAATTATACGACCTTCGTCCATATCTACTAAAAACATTTTACCGGGTTCTAAACGGCCATGTTTAACAACATTTTCTGGCTTAATATCCAGTACGCCAATTTCTGATGCCATTACAACATTACCTTTTTTTGTAACTGTATATCTTGAGGGACGTAAGCCATTGCGATCTAGTACAGCACCAATAATATTGCCATCGGTAAAAGGTACCGATGCAGGACCATCCCAAGGCTCCATAATACACGAATTGTATTCGTAAAATGCTTTTTTTCTGGGGCTCATGGTTTGGTGTTTTTCCCAAGCTTCTGGAATAAGCATCATCATAACTTCAGGTAAGCTACGTCCTGTCATCAATAACAATTCAACCATCATATCCATACTAGATGAATCTGATTTTCCGTCGAGGATAATAGGAAATAATGATTTGATCTCCTCACCAAAAAGGGGGCTTTCCATTAATTCTTGTCGCGCACGCATACGACTTACGTTGCCACGGATGGTGTTAATTTCGCCATTATGACACATATACCTAAAAGGTTGCGCCAAATCCCAAGAGGGGAAAGTATTGGTAGAGAAACGTTGATGAACTAAGGCCAGTCTTGTCACAACATCTTCCTCTTTTAAATCGGTGTAATAAGTGCCAATATCTTCAGGGACGAGTAAGCCTTTGTATATTATTGTTGTAGTTGATAAACTTGGTAAGTAGAAAAAATGGCGTTCGGCTATTTTAGAATTATTTACAGCGTGTTCAGCTTGTTTTCGTGCGGCAAATAATTTAGCATTAAATTGAAAATTATTGAGATTTTGATTGTTTTTACCTATAAATATCTGTTTGACTTTGGGTTCCGTTTGGGAAGCTATTTTACCAAGTATTGAAGTGTCAATTGGCACATCTCGCCAACCTAAAACACTTAAACCTTGTTGTGTAATTTGTTCTTCGAAAATTTTAATACAATAATCACATTGGTTGTAAGATTTTGGAAAGAATACCATACCTACGGCATATTCTTTAGGTTGTGGTAGTGTAAAGTTGCAGACACGCTTAAAAAATTTATGAGGAATGTCTATTAAAATACCCGCCCCATCTCCAGTACGGCCATCGGCACTTACGGCACCGCGATGCTCCAATTTGATAAGTATTTCTAAGGCTTGATGAATAATATTATGCGACTTTTCGCCCTTTAGGTTGCAGATAAAACCGGCACCGCAATTGTCGTGTTCAAATTCAGGTAAGTATAATCCTTGCGGTCTCATAAATTAAAATATATCTACAAAATTAAGAAAAACATTATAATATATTTAATATTATTACGAAAACGATATAGTAAAATTATTATAATAGCTATTTTGATATAAATATAATAATTCAACCAACATTATATAGAAGCTTAATATAATGTTGGTTGAATGTTGTAAAATAAGATAGTAATTAATGTTCGTTTAATCTAAAATCAGGATAAGCTGTCATACCGTGTTCATGTATATCGAGTCCTTCTAATTCTTCTTTTTCAGAAACGCGCAGGCCGATAGTTTTTTTAAGGGTAAAGAGAATCACAAATGAAACAGCAAGTACCCAGACCGCAACGGCAAATACACCAATGGCTTGAACAGCTAATTGGTGAAAGCCTCCTCCGTAAAACAAACCGTTCTCTGTAGCAAAAAGCCCAACTAGTAAGGTGCCTAATGCACCACAAACGCCATGTACAGATATGGCGCCGACTGGGTCGTCTATTTTTAATTTTTTATCGATGAATTCAATTGCAAAAACTACAACAATACCACAAATAATACCAATGGCTACAGCCCCAAAGTTGTCGACTGCGGCTGTACCAGCTGTAATACCTACCAATCCGGCTAAGGCACCGTTAAGCGTCATAGACATATCGGGTTTACCGTATTTAAACCATGTAATAAATAATGCCGCAATGGCACCAGCTGCCGCTGCTAAGTTTGTAGTTATGATAATTTTAGAAACAGCATTGACATTATCGCCCGAAATGGCCAGTTGCGAACCGCCGTTAAAGCCAAACCAACCAAACCAAAGAATGAATACGCCCAAAGCGCCGTACATCATATTGTGTCCTGGTATGGCATTAGATTTGCCATTTGTATATTTACCAATTCTAGGGCCTACCAAATAAGCAGCCACTAAAGCTGCCCAACCGCCAACAGAATGTACAACCGTAGAACCAGCAAAATCAATAAAGCCTAGTTTTGTGAGCCAACCTTCGCCCTGCCAAACCCAATGACCTGAAATGGGATAGATAACAACTGTCATTAGTAAAGAAAAGATAAGATAGGTCGAAAATTTTGTTCTTTCGGCAATAGCGCCCGAAACAATGGTTGCCGCTGTGGCGCAAAAGACGGTTTGAAAGAATAAGTTGTGCATTTCTTTAGCATCGTTAAAGAAAAGACTGGGGCTACCAATTAAAGTGCTGATGTCTTTTCCGTACATAAGCGTATAACCTATAAGCCAAAACCCAAGCGACCCGATACAAAAGTCCATAAGGTTTTTCATAATTATATTGATGGTGTTTTTAGATCGGGTAAAGCCCGATTCTACAAGGGTGAATCCTGCTTGCATAAAGAAAACCAAAATGCCGGCAATAAGAATCCACATAATATCTAATACTGTATTTACTTCCATAATGTTTTTTTTAATAGGTTATTTTAATGTGTCGCTACCTTTTTTACCTGTGCGTATTCTGTAAGATTCTTGTATATCTGATACAAAGATTTTACCATCACCAATTTCGCCTGTAGCGGCCACTTCTAAAATGACTTTAATAGTAGGTTCTTCAAAATCGTCGTTTACAACGATTGATAAAAAGCGGCGTTGTATGTCGCTGGTACTGTATGAGATGCCACGATATACATGACCTTCTTTTTCGTTGCCCACACCGGTAACATCCCAGTAGGTAAAAAAGTTAACACCAATGTCGTGCAGTTTTTCTTTTAATACACGGTATTTAGACCGTCTGATAATTGCTTCGATTTTTTTCATAATATGTTTGGTTTAAAGTGAGAATCCAAAAGTTAAATAGACATTGCCTTGATCTGGATTAAAGATGAGGGCAGTGTTAATAGGTAATTCAAATGTTTTATTGAGTTTTATGGATTTTGAGGCGCTTAATCCTAAGTTTATAAGACCAGAGCCTGTTGTTAAATAGTATCCACCATTATCGCCAATAACACCACCTGCAAAAAGACTGTAGTCTACACCGTCAAAAGATTTTGAGTAGTTTAATTCAAAGTAAGTTGAATAATTTTGTTTAGTGCCATTTTTATCAGCTCCTGCAAAATTGGTAGCAATCATAAACCCCCAAGGTGTTTTATCACTAGCATAAGCCATCGCTAACTCGTAAACATGTCCAGTGTTTGAGCCATAGCTAAAATAGTCTTGCTTTACACCTTCGGTTGGGAAAAAGTAATCTGTAAGAGTAAAAGATAAGGCGTCTGATGCAGCTAAACTTATATATAAATCGGCTTCTTGTGCCTGATTAACACCTCCTGTTGAATAAGCAGCCCAGCCTCCTATTGTAAAACTTCCTGAACTTAGTTCAATACTTGGTTGTACGCTTGGACTGCTACCGCCAAATTGTAAACCACGCCAGATATAGCGCGATTGGAAATCGGCACTAAAATCTATACTTGTCTTGGTAGTTTTAGAATCTTGAGAGAACCCGATAATACTACTTAGTAGTAAAGTTGCAAAAATAATTTTTTTCATAGTAATTGCTTTTAGTTAATAATGAGTTAGAACTTAAAGCGGACAAATGTATTTATAAAAATTGAAAAAACAAGGGGCATGTGTTTGAAAACATAATAAAATAAAATAATACTATTAAAATAATAGGGGTAAAAATTGAAAAAATATAAAAAAAGAAAGAATATATTTAAAAAATAGGGGGTATATATAAAAAATATACTTTTATTTAAGATTCTTATAAATGTGCTTTTTTTTAAAAAAAAAGTAAAAAAAGTTTTTCTGTAGTGTGCTAAATCGGCTAAAAAGCAGATTTTGAGCATTTATTTAATATTGACAAAACGAGATGTGATTAAAATAATAGCAATAAGGAGCTTTAAAAAGAAAGCCTTTGCGCCTGTTGTGGAAAAATGAGCTTTAATTTTAAGGAGTTGTCCTTTTGGAGTTCTTCTTTAATAATAGCTTCATTGTTTGCATGAGGTTTACGATGTGTAATAACAACTTTAAAATTATTTAAGGCAGATTTTCCAGTGTAGCTACCCAAACTCTCCATTTCTTTATAAAACCATTTTGGGGTAAGATGCCCAAATAATTTAGTGTCGGGTTGTTTATTTGGAAAAGACACTTCAATAAAAATAGCTTTGAGTAATTTGGTTTTTATAAAAGGTGCAATAGCCATCCATAATTGATTTAATTTATCTGACTTTTCTATTTTATCAGCTCCAGTATCCCCTAGATATAGAATAAAGTTTTGTTTATATCGCACTAAAAAAGCCAAACTTTGATAAGGATTACCGTGGCTTAAATTAAAAGGTGTTACATATAAATCAGTATTTTTAATTTTTATTTCTTTTAAAGGCTCGAGTCTGTGATAACTATAAGTTCCCAATTGTGGTTTTTCGCCTTCATCGGCAAAATTGGCCCAATTTACCCAAGAAAAATACTTATCTTTAAAAGCCTCAATTACAAAAGGAGAACTGTAAATAGTTTTTTTACTGTCGGCTGGGGCATTCATTAAAAGGCCAGACACGTGGTCTAAATGGGCATGTGAAATCAGATAAGCTTTTATATTTTCATTGAGCACCTCTTCTGCAGATTTATTAAAAAGACCATTTTTAACAGCTTTGGTCAGTCCATAATATATAGTACCCGCATCTAAGCAGATATAATTATCAGAATTTTGAGGTGCTAGCATATAAGACGATAAATTACTTTCATCAAGACCTCCTTTTACGCCAAGCGGAATAACTTTAAAACTTTGTGCTGATAAATTTAAGGTTATTAAAAGTGCTAATAAAAGGGTGTAAAAGTTTTTCATGGTGTTATGCTAATCTTGCGATTTCAAAGCTAATCAATTAAAATAAAAAAGCCCAACTTTTTAGATCGGGCTTAGTTGATTTTTTATTTTTGAGGTTTCCTACTCGAAGCAGGCGGTTTCGCCGTCTTACTTTAATTAAAGCCTTTACTCATTTTAGATTGATACGATGACTCAAAGTCATCGTATCAATAATTTTTTAATAAGACAAGTATATTTTAATCTCTCAAAATACTCCTCGAGATGTAAAACAAAAGAATTTTAATCTCTAAGGATACTCCTCGAGATTACAATTTTCTGAATTTCACTAGTACCTTCGTAAATCTGTGTGATTTTAGCATCACGCATTAAACGTTCTACATGGTATTCTTTTACAAAGCCATAGCCCCCGTGAATTTGAACAGCTTCTACGGTTACGTTCATAGCTGTTTCGGCGGCGTGTAACTTAGCCATAGCACCCGATAAATCGTAATTATTGTGTTGGTCTTTATCCCAAGCGGCTTTCATACACATATGACGTGCGGCTTCAATTTGAGTCGCCATATCGGCTAATTTAAAAGCAATGGCTTGATGTCTGCTTATCTCTTTACCAAAAGCTTTGCGTTCTTTAGAATATTTTAAAGCCAATTCGTATGCGCCAGACGCAATTCCTAGGGCTTGTGCGGCAATACCAATGCGCCCACCTGCTAAAGTTTTCATAGCAAACGAAAAACCGAATCCGTCTTCTCCAATACGGTTTTCTTTAGGCACTTTTACATCAGTAAATAAAAGAGAATGGGTGTCAGAACCGCGAATACCTAATTTATTTTCTTTATGACCTACTTCAAAACCTGGAGCGCCTTTTTCTATAATCAATGCATTAATGCCGTGATGTCCCTTTTCGGGATGTGTTTGTGCAATTACTAAATAAACACTGGCATTGCCACCGTTTGTAATCCAGTTTTTAGTACCATTTACAAGGTAATAATCGCCCATATCTTTGGCGGTTGTGCGTTGCGAAGTGGCATCAGAGCCCGCTTCTGGTTCACTCAAACAAAAAGCACCAATTATTTCGCCTGTTGCAAGCGGTACTAAATATTTTTGTTTTTGTTCTTCGGTACCATATTTTTCTAATCCCCAGCAAACTAATGAGTTGTTAACTGACATTACAACAGAAGCCGAAGCGTCAATTTTTGATAATTCTTCCATAGCCAAAACATACGAAATGGTATCCATACCACCACCGCCATATTTTGGATCTACCATCATACCAAGGAATCCGAGTTCCCCCATTTTTTTGACTTGTTCGGCTGGGAATTGTTGTTTTTCATCACGTTCTATAACACCGGGTAATAACTCGGTTTGTGCAAAATCACGTGCAGCATCGCGAATCATGATATGCTCTTCTGTAAGGCTGAAATCCATAATTGTAAATTAAATAATTTTGGGAGCTCAAAGGTACTAAAAATATCAAAATTCTATTGTATTTTTACAGAATTATGACACAGAAAATTTGGCACGGTATAGGGCTTATGAGTGGTACTTCGCTTGACGGAATTGATTTAGTATATGTTGAATTTATTTCTGATAAAGATTATAGCTTTGAAATATTACAAGCTAAAACCCTTAATTATTCAGAATATTGGAAAAATACACTCAAAAACGCATTTGATGAAACATCGGAAAATTTAACCGATTTATCGACAAAATACGGGCGCTTTTTAGGACAACAAATCAGCGCTTTTATAGATAATAATAAGATTGTAAATATTGATTTTATCGCTTCGCATGGGCATACTATTTTTCATAATCCAGCACAAGGACTGACTTTACAAATCGGTGATGGGGTGCAAATAGCCGAAGAAACAGGCTGTAAAGTGGTCTGCGATTTTAGAGCACAAGATGTGGCTTTGGGAGGACAAGGAGCGCCTTTGGTGCCTGTGGGAGATGCCCTTTTATTTACCGATTATGATTACTGTCTCAATCTAGGTGGTTTTTCTAATGTCTCGTTTAACGAAAAGGGCATCCGTAAAGCCTATGATATTTGTCCGGTTAACATCGTACTCAATCAATTGGTAAAACCTTTGGGTTTTGACTATGACGATGGCGGCGCTTTGGCGGCTTCTGGGCAATTGCATAAAGAGTTGCTAGACAAACTGAATACCTTATCCTTTTATAAGGATACCCAACCCAAGTCTTTAGGTTATGAATTTGTGGTAGAAACGATTAATCCTATTTTAAGTCAATTCAAAATACCGACAAGAGATTTATTGCGGACATTTACAGAACACACTGCACAACAATTGGCTTTAAAATTATCGCCAAAAGGAACGGTATTGGTAACAGGTGGCGGGGCGTATAATACATTTTTAATAAAGCGTTTAAAAGCTTTGTCTGATTGTGAAATTATTATTCCGTCTGACGAAATAATTGACTTTAAAGAAGCCCTTATCTTTGCCTTTCTGGGGCTGTTGCGTTTGGAAAATAAAGTTAATTGTTTAAAAAGTGTTACAGGGGCTAGTAGAGATCATTCTTCAGGAGATATTTTTGGGTAATATTTAATTTTTCCAGCGCTCTTTAACCCAATTTTTTTCTTCTTTTGCATTCAAAAATGTCCAAGCCACAATTCTACTTGTTTTATTGCCTTGCCCCATGGGGATTGTTTTATACTTTTTAACTTCTAATTTATCAAGTGTTTCGTAGATGTATTTCAGGTTCGATTGTTTAGAAACCAAAGTAGAAAACCAACAACACGATTTTGCAAATTGCGAACTTTGTTTAATCATATTGATTATAAACTTTTTCTCGCCCCCATCTGTCCATAATTCGCCTCCTTTACCACCAAAATTCAATTCGGTTTTTGTAATTTTTTTATTTTTAAGATTGCTGAGTTTTCTAAGCGTTCCTTTTTGTGCTTCAGCCAGTGAGGCGTGAAAAGGAGGATTACAAATAGACATATCAATTTTTTCGTCTTTTTTGAGAATCCCGTAAAAAGTTTCTGAAGTTTTAGTTTGTAAACGACACTCAATTTGACCTTTTAGATGAGGATTTGACGTAATTATATTATTGGTAGAAGCGATGGCAATGGGATCAATATCAGCACCAATAAAAGACCAATCGTATTCACTAATACCAATGATGGGATAAACACAATTTGCACCTACACCAATATCAAGACATTTAATTTTAGACCCTTCTGGAATTCTACCAAAGTTACTACCGCTTAAAACATCAGCAATATGATGGATGTAATCTGCCCTTCCAGGGATGGGTGGACAGAGATAACCTTTAGGGATTTCCCAAAAATTGATGCCGTAATAACGCATAAGCAAAGCTTTATTAAGTGCCTTTACAGCTTCGGCATTAAAGAAGTCAATAGTGTCATCACCATATTTATTTTTAGTGACAAATTGTGCTAATTCTGGACAAGAATCTATCAGTAATTTTAAATTGTAACGCTCACGGTGTTTATTCCGATTGTGCAATCTTGTTTTTGTAGTATGCTGTGCTTTCTTTTTATCAGACATAGAAATAATAACAAAGGATTATAAATTGTTTTTTGATCTAAAATTCATGAATAATCTAAATTAAATTGTTTTAAACGCTTTTCTAAATCTTTAAACTGAGAACTGGCTGTTTGCGAAACACAAGCGCGTAAACCCTCGGTATGTTCGCTGCCCGTAATGCCCAAAGCAATGGCCGAAATGCCGTAGTATAAAAGGCGTTCTAAGAGCTCAGAACCAGACATTTTTTTATATGAAAAGGTAAAGTAAAAACCATCGGCTAGGGGTTTGTCTTCATCCTTGTCATACACTATGCTAAAACCGTTATCTGTAAAGAGTTTCTTCATCACTTTGGCGCGGTCTCCGTATATTTTTACAGTGTCAATAAAATCAAACGTTCCTTTGTTTACAGCTTTTAACATAGCCGCTAATCCAAATTGAGCCGAATGTGTTACACCCGAAGATAAGGCATACAGTATTTTGTAAATCAGGTTATAACCAAATTTAGGATTGCTAAATTCTGTAGCTAAAGTGGTGTATTCTCTTTCAAAAAGAGCATCACTAATCACCATCATACCTACACGCTGACCCGCATAAGAAAAAACTTTTGAGCTAGAAATTAAGAGCATCCAATTAGGGGTATAATGGGCTACGGTAGGTTGGTAAGGCGGTACGCCAGGTTTTGAATAATCTTTACGGAAATCCATAGCAAAATAGGCCAAATCTTCTATAACAATAACATCGTGTTTTTGAGCGAGGGTGCCAATAATTTCTAATTCTTTTTCTGTAAAGCAAATCCAACTCGGATTGTTAGGGTTTGAATACAAAATAGTAGAAATGTTTCCTTTTTTTAAGTAAGATTCTAATTTGTCTTTGAGCGCGTCACCACGGTAATTATAGACGTCAAAAGTTGTGTATTTCTGATTCAAAATATCTAATTGTTGTTTTTGAACAGGAAATCCTGGGTCTATAAACAGTACCGTATCTTTCTTTTCATTGAGTTTATTCAGCATTAAAAAAGCCGCAAAACCACCTTGCATAGAACCTACTGTTGGGAGGCAGGCTTTAGGGCTCACATCAACATTTAAAAAGTTTTTAACAAATTTGGCAATTTCTGGTTTAAGTGGCGCAATGCCATCTATCATAGGATACTTAGATGCCACACCCAATTTAAGCGCTTTAATTTCGGCAGCTGTACCAATTTCTGGAGGTGCTAATCCGGGGACACCCATTTCCATACGGATGTATTTAGTGCTCGTTACGCGTTCTATGGTATTTACCAAACTAACAAGCTCTCTAATAGAGGCCCTGCCAATGTTTTGGATGCCAGAGGTGGCTATTTTATCGGCTACAGTTTTGTAATTTATAGGTGTATTTTTGTTTGTAAAATCCATATAAAATTTTGATTTAAAGCTTCACAAATTTACGTAAAGTTTTTAGATTGTAATTTACAAACCGTGTACATTAAAAGAAAAATAAGTCTCATTATTTTTGATAAAAAATAGTTGATATTTCAAAGTTATTTAAAGCTAAATATTGGAAATAAATTTTATATATTTAGCAAATTTTAAAATTGAATTATGACAGCGGTAATCATCCTTATTTTCGTATTGGGTTATTTAACCATAACCTTAGAGCATCCCTTAAAATTAGATAAAACAGTGCCGGCACTTTTAATGGCAGCTATTATGTGGGCACTTTTAGCCATAGGCTTTCATCAAGGTTGGTTTAGTTTAATTGACGGACACGAAACTGTTTTTAAAGTTATAAACGGTGTTATTGATGATCAAACAGAAGAAGGTTTTACAAATTTACTCTTGCATCATTTAGGAAAAACAGCTGAAATATTAGTCTTCCTTATCGGTGCAATGACCATTGTAGAAATTATAGATTTACACCGTGGCTTCGAAATATTAAAAGGATGGGTTCGTACCAAAAGTAAAACACGCCTACTTTGGATAATAGCTATTTTAGCCTTTTTTTTATCGGCTGTAATAGACAATTTAACGGCTACAATTGTTTTAATCACATTATTGAGAAAATTAGTTCGCGATAGAAACGAACGTATTTGGTTTGCAGGGCTTATAATTATTGCCGCAAATGCTGGAGGCGCTTGGTCTCCTATTGGCGATGTCACTACCACTATGTTATGGATTGGCAAACGGGTTTCTGCAGCTCATTTAGTAGAACGCTTATTCTTGCCATCATTGGTGAATCTTGTAGTACCTGTTTTCTTGGCTAGTAAATTTATTCCAGCATTTAAAGGGAATTTAAAAGTTGCTAAAGACGAAGATACCACAGAAATTACCAAACTTTTAAGCAGTCAAACAATGCTGTTTTTAGGTTTGGGAATGATACTTTTTGTCCCTGTATTTAAAACTGTTACACATTTACCTCCTTACTTAGGTATGATGTTAGGTTTAGGAGTTGTGTGGTTGGTGTCAGAATTTATCCATCCCGAAGAAGATTTTACAGAAGAACGTAAAAAACAATATTCGGCTAATCAAGCGCTTTCGCGGATTGAAATGTCGAGCATTCTCTTTTTCTTAGGAATTTTAATGGCCGTTGCGGCTCTCGAAACACTGGTGTATGGCACGGTAATGATTAACGGCGAAGCTGTTTCGGTTGGCACCTTACGCTATTTAGCCGAAATGTTGAGCCACGCCATTCCCAATCAAGATATTGTTATTTCTTTGTTAGGAGTATTATCCGCTATTATAGATAATGTGCCTCTAGTGGCGGCTTCTATGGGGATGTATGATGCGCCTATGGACGCCAGTATTTGGCACCTCATAGCCTACGCTGCTGGAACAGGGGGTAGTATGCTTATTATTGGCTCTGCCGCTGGCGTTGCCGCAATGGGTATGGAAAAAATAGATTTTATTTGGTATATGAAAAAGATTTCTTGGCTGGCCGTTGTAGGGTATATCTTAGGGTACATTTTATTGCTGTTTATGGAATCATTGAAGATGTAAGGTAAACCATAGGCCAATCTTACAATTTTAAGACTAATTATACGTTACTAATTTCAATAACCCAAAAATTAACTTTATGATATTGGCTCTACAACAAATAGCTAAACCTGCTCAAGATTTATTAGAAAATATATCTCAAGAAAAATCATTATCTATTTATAAATTAATAATGGACGGTGGTTTAGGCGGTCAAATTATCATAGGTATTTTATTTGTCCTTTTAGCGATGGCCTTATATATCTATTTCGAACGCTTTTTTGCTATTAAAGCAGCTTCTAAAGTCGATAAAAACTTTATGAATCAGATTAAGGAGCAGGTCAGTCAAGGCAATTTGGAATCGGCTAAAATGTTGTGTTCTCAAAACAATTCGCCTACAGGCCGATTGATAGAAAAAGGAATATCACGTATTGGTAAACCCTTAGAGGACATCAATACCGCAATAGAAAATGCGGGTAAACTTGAAATTTACAATCTCGAAAAAAATGTAAGTGTTCTGGCTACAATTTCAGGTGCTGCTCCTATGTTAGGGTTTCTAGGGACGGTTATTGGTATGATTGTTGCCATTCATCAAATAGCCAATGCGGGTGGCCAAATAGATATTAAAATGTTATCAGACGGCCTTTATACCGCAATGACGACTACCGTAGCCGGATTAATTGTGGGGATAATTGCTTATGTAGCTTATAATCATTTGGTGGTTAGAACCGATAAAGTAGTGTATCAAATGGAAGCGACATCATTAGAGTTTTTAGATTTATTAAACGAACCTGTTTAAATAACACTTTATGAATTTTAGAGGACGCAATAAAGTCAATCCGCAGTTCAATATGTCGTCTATGACGGATATTGTTTTTCTGTTGCTCATCTTTTTTATGATAACTTCTACCTTGGTGACTACAAGTGCACTCGATATTATTTTACCCAAAGCCAGTGGTAAAACAACCAATAAAAAGAATGTATCGGTTACTATAAAAAAGAACTTGTACTATTATCTTAACGATGACAAAACAAGAACTGTCGAAGATAAAATTGAGTCGAAATTAAGAGTCCTTTTAGGAACAACCAAAGACCCTGTTTTGGTTTTACGTGCCGAAGAAGGGGTGCCAATAGAAAAAGTTGTAATGGTTATGGATATTGCCAACCGCAATAAATACAAAATAATTTTAGCCGTCAGACCTAAATAATAATGGCTTTTTTAGATACCACATATAAAAAGAAATCGGCAGTTATTACGAGCCTTATTTTGATGCTGTTTATTTTAGGACTTTTTGTTTTCGGACTCAATTATTTCGACCCACCAAAAGAATACGGTATGGCTGTTAATTTTGGTACATCAGATGTTGGTCGTGGTAAAATATCCACAAAACAGATTCCAAAAACGTCTCCTAGCAAACCTAAGGCTGTAGAAAAAAAAGTTAAAACACAGCCAAAAGTCACCAAAACAGTTGTTAAAGAAAAGGTGCTAACCCAAGACAAAATAGACGCCCCAGTTATTGCTAAAAAAATAACTAAAAAGGCTACACCTAAAAAGAAGAAAGTTGTTAAAAAGAAAACAGCTCCTAAACCAAAACCCGATAAAGCGACAACTGATATTTTATCGAAATTAATAAATGGTCCTAAAAATACAGCTAAAGACAAAAAAGGGGAGGGTACAGATACAAAACCCGGTAATAAAGGGAAGAAAGACGGCGATTTAAACACAAAAACCTATTACGGCAAAGGAGGTAAAGGCGGTGGTGGTAACTACAGTTTAGGAAATAGACGTCCTTTAGATACGCCAAAACCGCTCTACGATTGTGACGAAGAAGGACGTGTAGTGGTAAGCATAGAAGTCAATCAAAATGGCAATGTTATAAGCGCTAAAGCAGGCGTAAAAGGCTCTACAACATCTGCGCCTTGTTTGCTAGAACGCGCTAAAGAAGCCGCTTTAAAAACCACTTGGCAAGCCGATGTTACAGCGCCAAGCAAACAAATAGGAAGTATAATTTACAACTTCTCATTATCAAATTAAGTGACCTACTCCCAAACCCTCGATTGGCTATTTTCTAAATTGCCCATGTATCAAAGACAAGGAGCAATGGCTTTTAAAAAGGATTTAAAAAACACTTTAGCTTTAGCCAAACATTTAGATAATCCGCATTTAAAATTTAAAAGTGTCCATGTGGCGGGTACCAATGGTAAAGGTTCAACAAGCCATATGATAGCTTCGGTTTTACAAGAAGCGGGCTATAAAGTGGGTTTATATACTTCGCCACATTTAAAAGATTTTAGAGAGCGTATTAAGATTAACGGACAAGAAGTTTCAGAACAATTCGTTATTGATTTTGTAGCTGATAATAAAACCTTTCTAGATCAACAAAGTTTGTCCTTTTTTGAAATGACTGTCGGTATGGCTTTTCACTATTTTGCACTTCAAAAGGTAGATATTGCCATAGTAGAGGTGGGGCTTGGTGGTAGGTTAGATTCAACTAATATTATTACGCCATTGCTCTCAGTTATTATCAATATTTCATTAGACCATACACAAATGTTGGGGGAAACTTTATTAGAGATAGCCTTTGAAAAGGCGGGGATAATAAAACCATATGTTCCTGTGGTTATTGGCGAAAAGCAAGAAGCGGTTATTAAGGTTTTTAGAGATAAAGCCACAAAACTTCAAAGTCCTTTAACAATTGCATCAGAAGAAGATACTTTAAAATACGAAACCGATTTAAAAGGTAAATATCAACAAAAGAATGAACAAACGGCAACTGTCTCATTAAATATTTTAAAAACTTTAGGCTATATAGCATCAGAGACATCTATTAAAAAGGGCTTGTTAAATGTGGTAAAAAACACAGGTTTAAAAGGCCGTTGGCAAATCTTGGATCAATCACCTAAAACTATTTGCGATACAGCGCACAACGAAGCGGGTTTGATAGAAGTCATGCAGCAATTACAGACCGAAAAATTTGAGGCTTTACATATAGTTTTGGGTGTTGTTAACGACAAAGACCTCGAAAAGATTTTGCCTTTATTTCCAAAAAGGGCTTCCTACTATTTTTGCAGACCAAATATTCCAAGAGGTTTAGAAGCAACAGTTTTACAAAAAAGAGCAAAAGATTATAAGCTTTTAGGCACGCCTTATAACAGTGTGAATGACGCTTATAAGTCGGCTCAAAGAGCCGCTAAGTCTAAGGATATTATTTACATTGGTGGCAGTACTTTTGTGGTAGCAGAAGTCGTTTAATATTTTCATTAAAAAGCTTTGTCAGAATTAAAAACTCAATTATATTTGCACCTCCTTAAGGGCAATTAGCTCAGCTGGTTCAGAGCACCTCGTTTACACCGAGGGGGTCGGGGGTTCGAACCCCTCATTGCCCACAGAACAAAACCCTCTTGAAATTTTCAAGAGGGTTTTGTTGTTTACTATGGATTACGTAACCTACATACTCTACAGCAAAACTATTGATAAATATTATATTGGTTACACATCAGATATGGTTGCGAGACTGTTACGACACAATCAAAAAAGCAAAGGATTTACAGGAAAAGTCAATGATTGGGAGTTGGTGTATCAAGAATATTTTAAAACAAAAGAAGAAGCTTATAGAAGAGAACGCGTTTTAAAAAGTTGGAAAAGCAGAAAAAAATTGTCGAATTAATAGCTGGTTCAGAGCATCCCGATTAAATCGGGAGGGTCGGGGGTTCGAATCTTCCGATACTCGGAACAGGCTCTCATTGCCCACAGAACAAAACCCTTTCATTTTTGAGAGGGTTTTGTTGTTTAACATGGTATTTGCGACATACATTCTTTACAGTAAAACTTTAGATAAATTTGATAATTTCTAAAATATTACTTTAAATTTGTCCCTTTTAAAAGGGTCCTTAACTCAGTTGGTTTAGAGTGTTACCTTGACAGGGTAGAAGTCGCTGGTTCGAATCCAGTAGGACCCACATCAAGCACAATCCCAATACGGTATGCATTGGGATTTTTGTTTTTGGGCAAGCGAAGTTTACTTTGCATTGCGTAAAAACAAAAAGACTATAAAAAGCATAGCTTTTTATGGGATTGTATTTGCAGGACTCGACCTCACTGAATCACCACAAGGTAATCCAGTAGCTCTTTCTATTTTAAGTTTTAATTAATATCCACAATTTAAAACGCAGTTTTTTAGAATTTTAAAGCCACTCTTACTTGCCAATTCGTTTTACTAAATTCTTTCGAGATATTATAAGTATTGATTACTTTGATAATGGTCGTAATTCTACTTAATTGCCTGATAAAATACCTCTTGTAAAGCCGGTCTGATATTTAATTTATACAGATTCCTGTTTTTCCTTGTCGGATTAACCCGATTTGATAGAAAAATAAACACCAAATTATTGCTCGGATCTGCCCATATAAATGTTCCCGTAAAACCCGCATGCCCAAAGCTTGCTTTGCTAACCTCTGGTGCCGGATAAGAATCTTTTAACGCTAAAGTATCATTATTAAAAAGAGGTTTGTCAAATCCTAAACCTCTACGATTATCATTATCAGGATATTGCACTTTTGTAAATTCTTTAAATGTAGATTCTTTAATATAGCGTTTGCCGCCATATTGCCCCATCTGAACATAGAGCTGCATAAGTTTAGATAAATCATTTGCTGTAGCAAAGAGACCTGCATTACCAGAAAAACCACCCAATAAGGCTGCATTCTCATCATGAACCCAAGCTTTTACCAAAGTTTTTCTAAACAAAGAATCTTGTTCGGTAGGGACAATTGAATTTTTGATATGTCTTAATTTGGGTGTATAACCTAAAGTATAAGCTCCTAGTGGTTTATAAAATTCATTTTGCAGATAGGTTTGGTACGGCACACCGGTAAGCTGTTTAATGAGGGTGGGATAAATTAAAAAACTCAATCCCGAATACTTGTAAACTTTCTTGGAACTAACTTTTGATCGCCTTATAATTTTAAACATTTTAGTTTTAAATCGTTTATTTACAAATATATCATCATAGGCTTGAAGTGTAAAATTGGTATCGGGTTTGGGTCTGAGAAAACGTTGTTTGAATTTTCCATTTTTTTTCATAACCTTTTTTAAAAAAACAATATAAGGTACCAACCCGGCTTGATGAGCCAATATTTCTCTTAATGTCAGCTCTTTTTTATTCTTTTTTGATTTCCAATCTTGCCAATAATTACTAAAAGGTTGGTCTAAATTAATGATGCCTTGTTCGTATAGTTTCATTAAGATTGGTAACGGTCCCGTTACTTTTGTTACCGATGCCAAATCGTATAAATCATTTTTTTGAACTTTAACAAGACTATCGTAAGTGTGATAGCCATAGGTTTTATGAAAAATAACTTTAGCATTTTTGGCAACAAGTAATTGTGCGCCCGGAAAAGCATTATTCTTAATTGCAAAAGTCATAATTGAATCTATTTTTTTATCTATAAACGCAGCATCCATACCAACTGCTTCGGGTATTGTATATTGTAGCCTAATTTTTGTAGTTGCTAAACCAAAACCTTTAGCAAAACCTAAAAAGTCCTTTTGTAATTTACCTTTAGACGCGTAACCACCAAATATTAATTGTACAACATCTGCTTGCGATAGGGTATCAGATGTAGGGCTATATATCAAGGTATTATAGTTGAGCTTGGTAGCTGTAAAAGCCCTTAACACCTTTTCAGAAAACGTAATTATTATCGTGTTGTTTAGAGATGTAAACTTATTTAATTGACTGATATCATCAATGGTATAAAGCGGTATGATAACAATATTATAGTTTCCCGAGTTTTTTATAAAGTCATTTGATTTAAAGTTTAAAGATCTGATTAAGGCATAATTATCAAGCATGGTTTTAAAAGACACGTCGGTGGTTAATTTATTGACTAAAGCAATATTTGTACGCTCTAAATTTTTAATAGGTATGAGCTTATTATCATTTTTTAAAAGCACAATGCTTTGCATAGCTTGTTGTCTTTTTATTAAGATATCTGTTGTCTTTTTTGTAGTTATATCTTGAGCAGAAATTACCATACTACAACAATAAATTAGCAGTACAATAATGGATTTAAAGTTTGCGATTTTCATAATTTAGATTGACACTTTTATAACGTTTATTTTATTTTATGGTAGAGCCCTGTGTTACATCATGTAAAATTACAAAGAATAAAGCATTGGAATTTTAATTTTTACTGGTGTTTAGCCTTGTAATTTTAAGTCCCGAAATTTTATTTTATCTGAAACAGTAAAGATTTTAGAATTATCAGAAATTTACTTAATTATCCTTTCAATTTCAGTCCAATTTTTCCGAGGTATTGATAAGTGGTTTCAACTCATTCAGAGCATTATCAGTCCATTCAATTTTATAACCACTTTTCATAAATTTTACGGGCTTTAGAATGTGAATTTAATTTTCTGTTTTCAGAGTTAGAAATGCCCTTTTCTATTAATTTCTTTTCTGATTTAGAAATTAAGATATGGACTGGTTTTAATCAGCTATATCCTCCTATAAGCGAAGCTAAGGGTTTTTTGGTTATTATGTCAAGAGTTATATAAAGTATTTATACTAATTTTTACCTTCCATTTATGTTTAGGAGATTTGATTAACTTTTTTTTGCGAGTCATGCCAAAGACGAAGCGTGGTATTCTCTCCATTTAACGTAATAAACTTTAAGTGGCCACAATGTTTTGCTTTACAAAACTGGTGAAGATATTTGAGTTTTGAAATCAAAAACCACAAGATATTTCTTTATTATATGCCTTTTTAGATTAATTATTAAATGTATATTTGAATCTGTTAATCACATTTTATTTTATGAAAAAGATACTTGCCATTTTAAGTCTAATTCTAGTTATAAGTTGTCATAAAAATAAAGAAGAATCCCATAAACACGAATTTCCTTTTTATGTAGGAACCTATACAGATGGTACTAGTCAAGGGATTTATAAATATAATTTGCAGAATGATGGCACATTAAAGCTTGTTGGTTTGGCGGCTAAATCTACCAACCCCTCTTATCTAATTAAAAGCGCTGATAAAAAGTACCTTTTAGCGGTAAACGAAGTTGATAATGTAGAAGGTATGGGCACTGTTGAATCTTATACCATTTCGGGTGATAGTTTGCAATTTATAAGTCGCAGTCGTTCTGGTGGTGCGCATCCTTGTTTTATATCAATTGATAAAAGAGGTATCGTATTAACGGCTAATTATACAAGTGGCACTGTTGGTTTACACAGATTAATAAAAAACGGCCAATTATCAGATTTGTTAGATGTAGAGCAACATACTGGACATGGGACAACAGAAAGGCAAAAAGGTCCTCATGCGCATATGGTTTCTCTTATGCCGCATAGCAATAATGTCATTTCGGTTGATTTAGGTACAAACGAACTTTGGTTTTCTAAATTAGATACTGTACAATACAAATTGATACCTTCTTTAAATAATAAATTGGCTATGGATAAAGGTGCGGGCCCACGACACTTTGTTTTTCATCCAAATACTAAATGGCTATACGTTATAAACGAATTAAAAAATACAATAACATTAGTTAAAAAGGACGCTTCTGGGGAATATACAAAAGCACAGTCATTTTCTAATCTGCCTAACAATTTTAACAAACCCAATACCAGTGCAGAAATACAAATATCTTCTGATGGTAATTTTATTTACACTTCCAATAGAGGCCACAATAGCATTATGATTTTTAAGGTCAATAATGTTGATGGTTCGTTACAAAATATTGGATACCAATCCACACGTGGAGAGGGACCACGTCATTTTACTTTATCCCCCGATGAAAATTATTTATTGGTTGCCAATCAATACACAAATAATATTGTATCTTTTAAAAGAGATAAAGTCACAGGGTTATTAAAGTATGCCCATCAAATTGAAGCGCCAACTCCTGTTTGTGTTTTATTTTAGTTTTCTGTAGAATTTATTTATGTATTCTTTTTACCAATTCTGTTCTAGGAATTAATAAAACGCGTCCTAGAGGTTTATTATTTCTAAAAGTTTGTGTTCGTAGGCTTAATTTGCCATTAGGAATTTCAAAAGGTTCTGTATATTTCAGTCCAAATTTTACAGGATAAGTATTGTCAATTGTATAGTAAATAGTAGTGTTTGGTACGTTATTTTTGAGCTGACACATTATTTTACCACTCTCCTTATAAACCTTGATAATAGGATCTAAAACAGCTTTAGAAATATTTGTATTATCGACATCGAATATTTTAAATTGATTTTCTACGCGCCCTATAAAACTGGTCCAATTCTTTTTCTCTTTTGGACTCCATACTGTTTCTGCAATAGCAAAAGCACGCGGATAAGCCATATAATAGGCATAAGATAGTGTAGGGATAACTTCAGTCCACAAATTGGCTTGTCCACCCAAAATATATTTCGAATCAATACCTTTTGGAACAGGTTCAAAGCTATAGGCTTTTTCTAAAAGAAGAGAAGCATATATATTATTTTCTACACTTTTATCGCCTTGTTCATAATCTAAATAAGCAAAAGTTGTGGGCGACATAACAACTTTATGACCCATTTTAGCCGCTTCAATACCACCTTTCATACCACGCCAACTCATAACAGTAGCTCCTTTAGCTAAACCACCTTCTAAAATTTCATCCCATCCAATGAGTTTTTTGCCTTTACTACTGATTATCTTTTCAACACGTTTTACAAAATAGCTTTGTAATTCTTCGCCATTTTTAATATTGTTTTTCTTCATAAATTTTTGGATATTGGGATCTTCAGTCCAATAACCGTGATAAGCTTCATCGCCACCCATATGGATATATTGACTTGGGAAAAGTGCTGCCACTTCTGTAAAGACTTTATCTAAAAATTTATAGACATTTTCGTCTGTTGGGTTAAGTGTGTTTTCTATGAGCATTTTAAAATGACCATTGTCATTCCATTTCGCAAATTTCGATCCTGGATTCACAAATTTGGGTTCTTTTTTAACAGAAAGTTCTGGGTAAGCAGCTAAAGCTGCCATACTGTGACCAGGAACATCAATTTCAGGAACAATTGTAATATTTCTATCGCTGGCATATTTAACAACTTCTTTTATTTGTTCTTGTGTGTAAAAGCCGCCATAAGTTGCTTTTTCACCTTTTTTTGGTGGGGTTCTGTCTGAACCAAATCTACCGTACCGTTGTACACGCCAAGCGCCAACTTCTGTCAATTTTGGAAGTGATTTAATTTCAATTCGCCAGCCTTGATCATCGGTAAGATGCCAATGAAAAACATTAAATTTATATTCAGACATTTTATCGATATAAGCTTTAACATCTGCAACACTAAAAAAATGACGACTGACGTCTAACATTAATCCGCGCCAAGCAAATCTGGGGTAATCTACAATTTTACAGCCTTTAAGTTTTAGTGGTAAATTGTTATTGAGAAATTCTGTTTTAATGAGTTGTTGTAAAGATTTTAAACCATTAAAAATACCAGAAGAATTTGAGGCACTTATTTCTATAGTACGATTTTTAATCTCTAATAAATAACCTTCATTATGGCCATTTAGAGTTTTATTTCTGAGCTTTTTGATAATAATGGTATTATCATTTTTATTATTTTTTGCATTTATTGTAATGCCAGATTTATTTAAAAATGCTTCAAAAATTTTAGAATAAATTTTTACTTGATTGTCTTTAAATTTGATATTTAAATTAACTTGATTACCTAGTTCAAAATAGGTGTCAGAGGGCTCATAGCTTACAGGAATTGGAATAATAGAATTTTGCGCAGAAATTTGTTGTACAAAAAATAAAAGGAGGAGGTAAATTGTATTTTTCAAAATGTAAATTTTAAAGTTAGAAATAAATGAAATTTATTAGAAATAATATCTTTTAAAAGCTTCAATAGCAGCGTAATCTGCTAAGCCAAGTTTGTTGTATTTTTTTGCGGTTTCAGCTGTTCTGTCTTCAACACGCATCCAAAATTCTCTGTGGTCATCACCTTTAAACATGACGCCATCTTTTTGTGATTGATGGTAAAAAATAGCGTGTCTTTTTCTTATTACTTGATCTGGACTCATTGGTACTGCCATATCAATTTCAGAGGTTTCCCATTCATACCAAGCGCCTCGATACAACCAAACCCAACAATCTTTCATATAGGATTCATTTTTTAAATTTTCGAGAACCAAAAATAACACATTTAAACACACTTCGTGTGTGCCGTGAGGATCTGCTAAATCACCAGCTGCAAAAATTTGATGTGGTTTAATATCATTTATAATATTCTGCATAATAGTAACATCCTTTTTCGAAAGTTTATTCTTTTTAACAGCTCCTGTTTCATAAAAAGGAAGGTTTAAAAAGTGAACTTGCTTATCGGGTAACCCTAAATAACGAGTTGCTGCTAAAGATTCGTGACGACGTATAGTGCCTTTTAGCTTTCTAACTTCTAAATTATCAATATTATCAGCATTTTTATTTTTTATAGCACTTATAATTGATTCAGTAGATTTTGAGGAATTTAAACTTTTACAGACCTCTGCAAATTTTAAGGCTTCTTCGTCAGAAACAGCAATATTTCCCGAAGTTTGATAAACAACATGTACTTCATGACCTTGTTCTACCAATCTGTCAAAAGTACCTCCCATAGAAATAACATCATCGTCTGGATGTGGGCTGAAAATAATAACGCGTTTTTTAGCAGGTAATGCCCTTTCGGGTCTGTGTGTGTCATCGGCTAAAGGTTTTCCACCTGGCCAGCCTGTAATAGTATGTTGAAGAATATTAAACATTTTAATGTTCAAATCATAGGCTGTGCCTTCTTCTACTAACAAACTAGACATACCATTATTATTGTAATCTTTATCGGTTAATTTAAGGATAGATTTACCTAATTTTTCGCTTAACCAAACAACTGCTTTTCGTTTTAATTCTTTATTCCAAACACAAGAGGTAACCAACCAAGGTGTTTTTTCACGTGTTAATTCTGAGGCTGCTTGATTGTCTAAAACAAAAGTTGTGTTATGGTGGTTTTGTAAATAAGTTGCTGGAACTTCTGAAGAAATATCTCCTTCAACAGTATCTTTAACAATAGAAGCTTTATTGCTACCCCATCCTAAAAGAACAATACGTTTGGCTTTAAGAATGGTGCCAATACCCATTGTAATGGCTTTTCTAGGGACGTTATCAATACCTAAAAAATCTGGAGCGGCATCTACTCTTGTAATATAATCTAATGTTATGCTTCTGGTGCCCGAATTTAAATGAGAGCCTGGCTCATTAAAGCCTACGTGACCTGTTCTACCAATACCTAATAATTGAAAATCTAAACCGCCAGCTTTTGCTATTTGCATATCATAATCTATACAAAATTGATAGAGCTCTTCACTTGGAATTTTACCATCTGGTATATGTATATTCTCTGGTAGAATATCAACGTGATTAAATAAATGTACGTGCATAAAATAATGATAACTTTGGATGTTACTTTTATCCATCGGATAATATTCATCTAAGTTAAAAGTAATGACGTTATTAAAACTTAAACCTTCTTCACGATGCATTCTCACCAATTCTTCATAAACATTGATAGGAGAGGATCCTGTAGCCAAACCTAAAATACACGGTTTTTTTTCTAATTCTTTTTGTTTAATTAAAGTGGCAATTTCTTGAGCTACCAAAATTGAAGCTAAATTAGAATCATTAAAGATGACGTTGTGTATTTTTTCGAATCTTGTTTCTTCGAATTTACCAGCAGGGCTGTAAGTAATGTCTTTATTTATTAATTCATTTAGTAGCATAAGCTGTCTTTTTAATTTTGATAATTTAGGTAAAATAAGCGGACATTGTATCCGCTTATTTTAGTAATCTAAACAAATATTAACATAATATAAATTTGTGATTCAAAAGTAATAATGAATTAAAGCAATAAAAAATTAAATATACCAATTACGTTAAATTGATAATGAATGACATTTTATTTAGGATAAACAAAAGAATGTAGTTTTTAATTATGTTAATCTTGATTTTTAATTACTTTTGATTTTTAGTATAAAACTAAGTTTTAGTATTTAATGATTAGAGTAAATTTTAATAATCGATATGGAAGAATACCCTTTATATATCATTTTGTTTTTTGGGTTGCCTATTTTTCATTTAACGTCATAAGATGGGGTAGCTATTTTAACGATTATATATACTCTTTAAAATCTAATATAATAGAATTCCCATTACATATAATAATAGTGTATTTCAATATCTACTATTTAATTCCTAAATTTATTCTTAAAAAAAAATACAAAATTTATTTTGCTTTATTTTTTGCTGCATTAGCAATCTTATATATAATAAGAACTGGTTTAATTTATTTGTTAGTTTCTAAAAACATTTGGCCAGAGGCAGAAGGTCATCAAAACGCTTTTACTTTTAATCATATTGTAGCTGTTACACTTGGCGAAATATATGTTATTGCATTTGTTTCTGTTATTAAACTTACAGTTGACTGGATTTATGAAAGAGAAAAAAATACAGAACTAGCAAATATTCAATTAAAAACTGAATTAAATTTTTTAAAATCTCAAATTCAACCTCATTTTTTCTTTAATACTTTAAATAATTTATATGCCTTAGCTTTAGAAAAATCTGATAAAGCCCCAAATGTCATTCTAAAATTAGCAAAAATTATGCAATATGTATTGTATGATGCCAAAGAATCAAAAATTAATTTATTAAAAGAAATAAATTACATTTACACTTATTTAGAATTAGAAAAATTACGCTATGGCGATGAAATTAATTCTAACATAACTATAGATGGTGATATTGATAATTTAGAGGTGCCACCACTTTTATTTCTGCCTTTTATAGAAAATTGTTTTAAACACAATTTAAAAAATAAAAGTGGAAAAAATATTGAAATCAGTTTTAAAAGAAAAAGGAACTATTTGTTTTTTAGTGTAGAAAATGACTATGATGTAGCGCCAAATAGGCTCACAAGACACGGAATTGGTATAAAAAATGTAAAAAGACGTTTACAACTTTTTTACAATAAAAATTTTAGACTTAGAACTTTTGTTATAGATAATAAGTATATTGTAAACTTAATTATTCCTGTAAAATGACCATTAAATGTATCATTATAGATGACGAACCATTAGCTATTAAAGTTATTGAAAATCATTTAAAAGAATTTAAGAATTTTGAGTTAGTAGCCAGTTTTAACAATCCACTTGAAGCTTTGATTACTCTAAAAGAAAATGCTATTGATGTTATATTTTTAGATATCAATATGGGTAAAATGAATGGTCTTGCTTTTGTTAAAAGTGTCGATTTAAAGCCAATTGTAGTTATTACAACAGCACATAGAGAATATGCTTTAGAAAGTTATAATCTTAATATTTTAGACTATTTAGTAAAACCGATACCCTTTGAGAGATTTTTAAAATCTATCAATAGAATAACTCAGAAAGTACATCTCCAAAAAGGAATAAATAATTTAGATCAAAGTAATTCTGAATCTCACATTTTTTTAAAAGTTGATAAAAAACTTATTAAAGTAAAATTTAGCGAAATTTATTATGTAGAAAGCCTTAAAGATTATATAATGGTGTTTACTAAAACAGGTGATTATTTGGTACATAGATCATTAACGGGTTTTACAGAAGAATTACCATCTGATAATTTTTTACGTATTCACCGGTCTTATACTATTGCTATTGATAAAATTATAAGTGTAGAAGGCAACTTATTAGAAGTAAAAGATAAGCGTATTCCTATTGGTAGGAAATATGTTGAAACGGCTAAAAACATTATACTAAACTAGTATCTCTATACAATAAAACAGTTTTTTATTATTGCTTGTGAGATGTCTCATTTTATAACTATTCATTAAAGTGTAGAAAAATATTCCCAAAAGAAAATAGGCTATATCTCTAATATTTTATGTGTAAAACGCATATTTAATTGTTGTTTATCTTCAAAAAAACGCTTTTTATTATTAATATACTGTTGTTCGTATATTTTTTTTTAAAAAAGGGATAGTTATAAATATATTTGAATTGTATAAGATTTTTAATATAAATCTATTTCATGAATTCGTAAATATTTATATTTTTAAGTTAAAAATTAAAAAGAATAGTATTTATTTACCTCAACTGATAGCATAAGGTTAACATTTATAATAAATTACAATAATATTATCAATAATAAATTTTTATTAATCTTAATTAATTATATTCAAACTATGAAAAATAATTTACTTCAGTTTAAGAATCTCCTTTTTATAGGAATTCTTTTGCTTTATAGTTTTGCTAAAGCGCAAACTATTTCAGGAATTGTTTCTGATGCTGACGGTCCTTTGCCTGGGGCTTCAGTTATAGTCAAAGGCACAGCAAATGGTACTCAAACAGACTTTGACGGTAAGTATTCATTAAATAATATCGCATCTGATGCGGTTTTAGTAGTGAGTTTTATTGGTTATGTTACTCAGGAAGTTAACATAAATGGGCGTACCACTATAAATATTAAACTTAAGGAAAATGCAAACCAACTAAATGAAGTTGTAGTTGTTGGTTATAGTTCTCAAACAAGAGGCGATTTAACAGGTTCTGTAGCGTCAGTTAATCTGAGTGAATCTATTAAAACTCCCGTAACAAATGCGGCCCAATTATTAGGCGGTAGAGTTTCTGGTGTGCAAGTTGTTGATTCAGGACAGCCAGGTACTGCACCAAAAATTACAGTTCGTGGTTTTGGCACAACTAATAATACCAATCCCCTTTATATTATAGATGGAGTTCAAACCGATGATCCTTCTATTTTAAACAGTATAAATCCCAATGACATTAAGCAAATGAATGTTCTTAAAGATGCCTCTGCTGCTATTTATGGCGCAAGAGCCTCAAATGGGGTTATAATTATTACAACCAAAGGTGGTGGCTATGAAATGGCAGAACCTAAAGTATCTGTTGATATTTATTCAGGTAATTCTACGGCTATTAATCTTCCTAGTTTAATGAATGCCCAACAACATGGCGATATGATTTTTCAATCGCTTAGGAATGACGGAGCTGTTCTTACACATCCCCAATATGGAAATGGATCTTCACCTGTTATCCCTTCAAAATTATTAGGTATACCTGTTGATGCAACCGTAAAACCTGGAGGTACTAATTGGTTAAATGCAATTACAAGAAGTGCTAAAACTGAAAATGTATCGATGTCTTTACAAAATGGAAATAAAACGGGTAAGTATTATATGTCTGTTTCTTATTTAAATAGAGAAGGAATCTTAGCTTATACAGGGTATAAACGTGGTATAACAAGACTGAATTCTGAATTTAAAGTAAAAGATAAAATTCGTATTGGAGAACATTTATCAGCATCTTTTTCTAATACAACCAATCCTAGAGTGGGTAGTCAAATTGACAATGCTTTAAGAAGCAGTCCATTAATACCTGTTTTTGATGATGCAGGTAATTTAGCGGGTACTTACGCATCTTCAGCTGGTTTAGGTAATGCAGAAAGCCCCTTTGCAAGACTTTACAGAGGAAGAAATAACCACAATAAATCGTTTAGAGCCCTTGGCGATTTATATGTAGAAGCAGACGTTTCTAACGATTTTAAATTTAAATCACAAATTAGTGGTAGTATAGATGCATTTGATAGCGAAAGCTTTAATGCATTAAATCCTGAACATTCTGAACCTATAGCTACTAATACCTTAAGAATTGGTAATGGTAATAATTATTCTTGGACTTGGTCTAATACTCTTAATTTTAATAAAGTAGTAGGCGATCATAGTATAAATGCACTTGTAGGGGTAGAGTCGGTAGAAAATATAAGTAACGGTAACGGAATAAGTAGAACTGGGTTTTTATTTGAAACACCCGACTTTTATTTGTTGTCTAATGGTTCTGGTACTCCAAATGTAGATTTTGCTTATAAAGGAAGATCTTCATTGTTTTCTTTATTTGGAACGGCTAATTATAGCTATAAGGGAAAATATTTATTGTCAACTACTTTAAGGCAAGATAAATCTTCACGTTTCCTAGGTAAAAATAAAACAGGTTTATTTTATTCTGTAAATGCAGGATGGGTAGTTAGTAAGGAATCATTTTTCCCAGAAGATGCTTGGGTTAATTATTTAAAATTTAAAATTTCTCATGGTGAGTTAGGGAATCAAACTTTACCAAAAGATAATCCAACTATAAATATTTCATCTCTAAATGAAAACTTAGCAAACTATTCTTTTGATGGGACCTCTATCTCTACGGGTGCTTTATTAAGTCAAGTTGGAAATCCTAATTTAAGATGGGAAGTTAGTGCCTCAACAAACTTTGGTGCTGATTTTGGTTTATTTAACAATACTTTAAATTTGAGTATAGAGTATTTTGATATCAGAACTAGAGATTTAGTAACATTTGATAACAGTTTAATAAGTACAACTGCAATTGATGCTGGAGCTCCTTTGGTAAATTTAGGTAATGTTAAAAACTCAGGCGTTGACTTTAATTTTGATTATAATAAAAAAACAAATTCAGATTGGTCTTATAGCATAAGTGGAAATATTTCTGCTGTAAAAAATGAGGTAACAAAATTGATTAGTGATTTCCAAGTTGGTAGAACTAATTTAAGAGGTGGTGCCGTAACAAGATCATTAGTTGGCTCTCCAATATCTTCTTTTTATGGACGCGTAGTTGAAGGAATTTTTAGATCTGAATCAGAAGTATCATCAGCACCAGATCAAGGTTTTGCTACAGCCGCAGACGGCGTAGGACGATTTAAATATAAAGATGTTAATGGCGATGGTATTATAGATGATACTGACAGAACAATAATTGGTAATCCACACCCAGATTTTACTTATGGTGCTAATTTTAATGTGGCTTATAAAGGAGTTGATTTATCTATATTTATTTCTGGATCTGCAGGTAATGATGTATATAATTATGAAAAAATATTTACTGACTTCCCTACATTTTTTAATGGAAATAGAAGTGCACGGTTAGTAGATTCTTTTAGTGCAACTAATACTAATGGTAAATATCCTGCATTAAGTCAAACTATTACCAATAGTGAAACGCAACCAAATTCATATTTTGTAGAAGATGGATCGTTTTTAAGACTTAAAAATGTACAATTAGGTTATACTTTACCAAAAAGTCTTTCAGAAAAAATGGGTTTAACCTCTTTCCATTTTTATATACAAGGAACCAATTTGTTAACAATAACGGGTTATAAAGGGTTTGATCCTGAAGTAGTGTCTAATGACAACACCTCTTTAGGGATTGATTTTAACTCATTTCCAGTATCTCAAATATTTACTATAGGTGCTAATATAAAATTCTAAGAAAATGAAAAAAAGATTTATTTATTTTTTAATGCTATTTGGCGTAATGGCATGTAATACAAACGATTTTACAAATTCTGTGGCTGTAGGAGCTCTAAGCGATGATGCTCTTAAAAATGCGCAAGGAATTGATTTATTGCTCACAGGAGCATATTCATCACTTGATGGTATTAGAAATAACCAAGGGGCAGCAGATTGGACTGTTTCAGGTGATAATTGGTGGCTTGATGTTTTATCAGACGACGCTCATAAAGGTAGTACAGATGGTGATCAAGCAGACTTGTTTTTATTAGAAACATATGATTGGGCAACAGGAAATCCTTACATATTTGGAAAATGGAAAGGAATTTTTGCTGGTGTAAACAGAGCCAACGCAGTTATTAACTTAATTAATGGCATAGTTAATGGAGATTTCTCTAAACAATTAGCCGAAGCTAAATTTTTAAGAGGTCATTTTAATTACGAATTACAAAAAATGTATGGTAATGTCCCTTTTATTTCTGCTGAAAACGCGGCTAATACAGATTATAACCAACCTAATCCAGGTCCAATATGGGATAAAATAGAGGCTGATTTTCAATTTGCTATTGATAATTTGCCTGATACTCAAGCTGAACCAGGTAGAGCTAATTCTTGGACAGCAAAAGCTTATTTAGGTAAGGTACTACTACAACAAAGAAAATGGGCTTCTGCTTTAACTGTACTAAAAGATGTTATAGACAATGGTCCCTATAGTTTGTTGCCAGAATTTGGAGATAATTTTAGACTAGCCGGTGAAAATGGACCTGAATCTGTATTTGCCATTCAATTTACGGCTGATTCTGGAAATTCACCAAATGGTAATCTTGGTGGAACATTGAATTTCCCTGGAGGCGGACCCTTTGGTTCTTGTTGCGGATTTTATCAACCAACACAAGATTTGGTTAATGCTTATCAAACAGATGCAAATGGTTTACCTTTATTAGATACTTTTAACCAAACAGATGTTAAAAATGATTATGGTATTAATAGCGCAGATTCTTTTACGCCCGAAACAAAACCTTTAGACCCTAGGTTAGATTTTACTGTAGGGAGACGTGGTATAGACTATAATGGTTGGGAAGTAAATCCTGGTAAAGAATGGATTCGTGCTAGTTTTGCTGATATTTCTGGTCCTTATTTACCTAAAAAGAATATTTATCATGCTGGCGAAAGTGCTAATCAGGGTACTGGTGGCTGGGGTCAACAACGTTCAGGTATTAATTTTTATATAATTAGATTTGCAGATGTATTGCTTATGGCTGCAGAAGCCGCTGTTGAAACCAATGATCTTTCTACTGCATTAACTTATGTTAATACGGTTAGAAATAGAGCCAAAAACAGTACTTACGTAAAAGATGCAAGTGGTAATGACGCCGCAAATTATGTAATTAAACCTTATTCTTCATTTACAGATCAAACTATGGCCAGAAAAGCTGTACATATGGAAAGACGTTTAGAATTAGCTATGGAAGGTAAACGTTTATTTGATTTGCGAAGATGGGGTAATGCTTCTGATATAATGAATGCTTATTTTGTGAATGAAGCTAGAGTTATAACATCGTTTTCGGGTAAACCAAAAGCTTATCAAGCTAAATATAATTTATTACCAATACCTATTTCTGCTATAGATTTAAGTGGCGGAATTTTACAACAAAATTCAGGTTTTTAGTTAAGAAATTAAAGTCTTTGGTAGTTGATATCAAAGACTTTATGATTAATTTGAGAATTTGTTATAATTTGTAGATTAATTTTAAAAAAGCATTATTTATAATGCTTTTTGTGTGTGTAAATAATGTATTATTTGTAAATTTGAAATAAAAAGATGAAGAAGTTATTTTTATTTATTTGTGTCTTAATTAGTGTAATTTCTTGCCAGAAAAAAAAAGGTTTAATTAATAAAATTTTCCGACCATTAGATTTCAAAACTACTGGCATTGATTTTGCAAATAATCTAACAGAATCAGATACACTTAATTATTTTAATAATTTTGCCTATATGTATATGGGTGGAGGTGTTGCGGCTGGTGATATTAATAATGATGGCTTAATCGATTTGTTTTTTACTGGCAATATGGTAGATAATAAATTATATTTAAATAAAGGTAACTTAAAGTTTAGTGATATTTCAAATAGTGCAGGTGTTCAAGGTGATTTTAGATGGTTTACGGGCGTAACAATGGCAGATGTAAATAATGATGGATTTTTAGATATATATTGTTCTGTAGGTGGTAGGTATAAGTCAAAAGAAAACATGTTATATATTAATAATGGTGATTTGACTTTTACCGAAAGTGCTAAAAAATATGGTATAGCAAATGTAGGAAATAGTATACAAGCAACATTTTTTGATTATGATAACGATGGCGATTTAGATTTATATGTTGCAAATTACCCACCCACAAGGTTTGATGCCCCAAATTATTACTATCGGTTTAAAATGAATAATACTAGAGATGAAGAAACTGATAAATTGTATCGAAATGATGGTGAAAAATTTACAGATGTCACTGAATCAGCTGGACTCAAAACATTTGGCCTTTCTAATAGTGCAACCATTGGTGATGTAAATAACGATGGTTGGCCAGATATATATGTTTCAAATGATTTTAGCACACCAGATTTTTTATATATAAATAATAAAGATGGCACCTTTACAAATCAAATTCTAAATACAAATAAAAAAACATCTTTATCTGGTATGGGTGTTGATATTGCCGATTTTAATAATGATAATTTATTAGACATTGTTCAAATGGATATGACCCCAGGTGATAACAGAAGGTCTAAAGCCGAAATGGCAAGTATGAATCCATCAATATTTTGGGGAACGGTTAATGCCGGATTTGGGTATCAATATATGGAAAACATGCTCAATTTAAATAATGGCAATGTAGCTGTAAACAATTTACCCGATTTTAGCAACATTTCAAGAATGTCTGGGGTTGCTACAACCGATTGGAGCTGGGGATCTTTATTAGCCGATTTAGATAATGATGGCTGGAAAGATTTATTTATTTCAAACGGTGTTCGCCGAGATATTAATAATAGAGACTACTTTAATGCTTTAAAAAAACAAAAACTGACTAAAGATAGTTTATTGTCTAAATCACTTGGAATTCCATCTGAAAAAATTGACAATTTTGTATTTAAAAATATGGGAGATCTAACTTTTAAAAAAGTTAACAAAGAATGGGGTCTTACTTATAAAGGTTATTCTAATGGTTGTACTTATGCCGATTTAGATAATGATGGCGATTTAGATATTATTATAAATAATGTAGACGATTATGCCAGTGTTTTTAAAAATACAAGTAATGCTAAACTCAATCATTATTTGGCATTAAAATTTTTAGGCCCAGAAAAAAATAAATTTGGAATAGGAGTCAAAGTTACAATAACGTCTGATAGCCTTACCCAGTTTCAAGAGATGACTTTAACCAGAGGTTTTCAATCGTCTGTAGCACCTAGATTGCATTTTGGATTAGGTAAAACAGATACAATCAAATCATTAAAAGTATTGTGGCCAGATGGTAAAGTACAAAATATCTCTAATATTAGTGCTAACCAATTGCTGAAAATTGATTAGCAAGGTTCAACTAATAAGTGCAACATTTTGGTTAAAAATAGTTAAAAATACTTCATTAGGAGTTTTGAACCCCAATAATTTTCTAGGTCTGTTATT
>JASFYX010000012.1:0-46373 GCA_045046885.1 Flavobacteriaceae bacterium | reverse complement strand
TGCAATCGATTTCGTAAAATCACAGCTTTTTAGTGTTTTAGTCTTTTAATGTGCTTAATTTTGCAGTATAAATTTTGTGATGATGGATTTGTTTTCTAATAGCTATTTTGTTTTATTTCTTATAATTTTTATTGGATTTATTATTGGACGCATTAAAATTAAAGGGATTTCTTTAGACGTTTCTGCTGTTATTTTTGTGGCCTTAATTTTTGGTCATTACGGTATAGAAGTGCCTAAAGATTTCCAATACCTAGGATTGGTGTTATTTATCTTTACAATTGGTATTCAGGCGGGACCTAGTTTTTTTGAATCCTTTAAAAAGAATGGTCGTCAGTTAGCCCTTCTATCAGCTGTGTTAATTGTTAGCGCGGGTATCATTACCTATCTTGTTTCTTACATTTTTGGTGTCGATAAAAATTTGAGTATAGGCTTATTAAACGGTTCGTTAACAAGTACGCCAGGTTTAGCAGCTGCTATTGATGTTACGGGCTCTCCATTGGCCTCTATTGGATACGGAATAGGCTATCCTTTTGGTGTGATTGGTGTCATTTTATTTGTGAGTATTTTACCAAAATTATTGGGTGTTAAAGTAAAAGAAGAAGAAAGTAAATTAAATGATATTATAGAAAATCAGTATCCTAAAATGTACAACAAACATTTTATGGTAGAAAACGAAAATGTTATAGGTAAAAAACTGGGCGAATTAAATATCCGTTTTATGACTAAAGCCGTTATTGCAAGGATAATGCATAAAAATATTGTTATGATGTCTGATGATGATATTGTTTTACATAAAGATGATATTATCAAGGCTGTGGGGTCTAAGGATGCTTTGGAACGTGTAAAACTTTTGATTGGTCCCGAAACAAAAAAAGAAATTCCGTTAGACAATCATTTTGATGTGCGCTCTATTTTAGTTACCAATAAAGAAGTTGTTAAAAAAACTTTAGGAGAATTGCACGTTAGTACTTATCACTGTACAATTACACGTGTTAGAAGAGCGGGTATAAATCTATCGCCAAGTCCTTCTTTAAAATTACAATTTGGTGATAAATTGGTGGTGATTTGTAGAAAAGAAAGTATGTCTCGCATCACAAAAATATTTGGCGACGACACTAAAAAATTATCAGATACGGACTTTCTTCCTATCGCAGCAGGAATTATATTAGGAATTCTCGCAGGAAAATTGAGTTTAAGTTTTGCCAATATTTCATTTTCATTAGGTTTAACAGGAGGTGTTTTATTAATAGCCTTAATTTTAGGAAGAACAGGTAAAACAGGACCCATTATATGGACTATGACGGGAGCTGCAAATCAGTTATTACGTCAATTTGGATTGTTATTTTTCTTAGCAGCTGTGGGTACAAATTCGGGTTCACATCTCACTCAGACTTTTGAACAATACGGATTTGAACTCTTTATATATGGAGGGATAATTACATTATTACCTATGATAATTACAAGCCTTATAGCGCGTTATGTTTTAAAAATGAATATATTGACACTTTTAGGAACTTTAACGGGGAGTATGACGAGTACGCCTGGCTTAGCAGCCATAGACAATATGGTAGATTCTGATGCGCCTGCTTTGGCTTATGCAACTGTTTATCCTATAGCCATGGTTTTATTGATTATAACTGTGCAAATTTTAAGTGCTTTGTAATTTTAAGAAATTACTTTTTAGTAGACCCTTCTTTTTTCAAACAAATTAAACTTGTATTGAGTTCGTAACCCAAAAGTAAAATGATGGCATTGAGCCAAATAAACAACATCAGCACAATAAGCGTCCCAATTGAGCCGTACAATTGGTTGTATTGTGAAAACTTAGACACATAAATACTGAACAATTTAAAATTGACTAAGACCAATAAAGTGGTCATAATTGCACCGGGTGAAAAGAAACCTATTTTTTTCCCTTCAATGGTGCCAAAAAAGTAGAGGGTAGCAATACCAAAGAATAAACTCACTAAGAGGATTAACATTTGTAGTAAATCCGAAACAAATACCACGTTATTTAATGTGCCATTTTCTTGTAAATGTTGAATTTCGTAATTAGTGAAAACGAGAATACCCGCTAATGCCATCAAGCTAAAGACGAGTAGGAGTGACACCGATAAAGCGACTAAATACTGCCTTATAACCGAGCGTGTGTTGATGGTGTGATAAGTATATTCAAAGGCACTAAACAGCGCATTAATACCATTTGTCATTAAAAAGATAGACATTAAAAAACCAAAAGACAGTAAGCCTTGGTATTTATTGTTGGCAATATCAATCAAAACCAAATCAACAGCATCTGAAGTTTTAGGCGGGAGTGCTTGTTTTATAAGTAAGATAAAGTCGGTTTGGAAACCATCAATAGGAATAAAAGGTATAATTGTCAGTACAAAAAGTGCAAAAGGGAAAAGGGCTAAAAAAATACTAAAAGCAATACTGCCAGCTCGTGATGTTAAGGCTCCTTTTACAATACCTATGACGTACATTCTAAATAAATCGTAGATACTCAAGCCTTCAAACCCCGGTAATTTCAGGTTTTTTAACAGCTTAATAAGCCAATTAAGAATGGGTATTTGCATCAATTTATCTTCGAAATTCATCATAAAAAGTTATGTGTCGTAACGCACATCGGCTTGGTTATGCCATTTATCTTGTACTTTTAAAACCTGTTCAACCACATCGCGCACACAACCGTTACCGCCTTTTTTATGAGAGACGTAATGTGATATATTCTGAATTTCGGGTGCTGCATCTTTGGGGCAAGCGGCTAATTTTACTTTTTGCATAACGGGAAAATCGGGGATATCATCACCCATATAGAGCACATTATCAGCTTTGAGATTGTGTTTTTCGAGGTATTTTTCAAATTCGGTAACCTTATCATAAGAACCCAAGTACACTTCTTTAATGCCCAAACCTTCTAAGCGTTTTTTAACCGATACGTCTCTACCTCCTGTAATAACACACACATTGTAGCCACTGTCAACCGCCACTTTTAAAGCATAGCCATCGCGGACATTCATAGTTCTTATGAGTTGGCCATCGGGAAAAATTGTGACGCTTCCGTTGGTTAGCACCCCATCTACATCGAATATAAATGTGGTGATATCTGACATGAGTTCTTTATAATTTTTTGACATCTTTTTGAATAGAATTTGTGAGCAATGTATAAATTTCTTTGTATTCTGAAGGTAAAATATTTAAATGATTTTCTATTGTCTCTTTATCAAATCTGACAGCAGGGCCTGTTTGCGCTTCTTTTGGCGAGAGTTTTTCAATCTTTAAAGCAGTTTCTGTAATCAACGGTTTTAAAATATTGAAATCTATATTGTTAGACCGACATAAATTTTCACCAATGCTGTACATATAATTGACAAAGTTATTGACAAACACTGCCGCTAAATGTAATTGCTTACGCTGATTAGAATCGATTTTATAAACAAGTGGACTCAGGCATTTGGCCAAGGTTTTGAGCAAGACCAAATCAGTGGAATTTTCGGCTTCAATAGTAAATGGTATTTCAGAAAAATTGACGGGTTTATTTTTAGAAAAACTTTGTAACGGATAAAAAACACCCTTACGTGATGGACTGTTTAAAGCTGTCATAGGTAAACTGCCAGACGTGTGTACAACCAAAGTATCTTTTAGATTTAATTGTTCAGAAAAAGGACTGATGGCGTCATCGGGAATGGCTATAATGTAAATTTGAGCAGGTGCTAATTCAGATAAATCTGTAATAAATGGCGCTTTAAAATCTATTTTTAAAAGAGGTCTTTTATTATAAACTTGTATTAAATTGACATCAGCGGCAGCTTCAAAAGCATTAACCAAATGCCACGCTACATTACCATATCCTAAAACACTGACAGAAATCATAAGGCGAAGATAATTTAAAAGCCTCATAAAAAAAACTTCACCTTTAAAAAGATGAAGTTTTTTTAAACTAACTAATAATCTAACTAATCTAAAATCTATACATTAATTTTTTAAAGCGGCTTGTGCAGCAGCTAATCTGGCAATAGGGACGCGATAAGGAGAGCAACTCACGTAATTTAAGCCTGTTTTATAACAGAATTCAACAGAACTCGGCTCACCACCGTGTTCACCACAAATACCTACTTTTAATTTAGGGTTTGTTTGACGTCCTTTTTGTGTTCCCATTTCTACCAATTGACCAACACCTTCTTGATCTAAAACTTTAAAGGGGTCTTCTTCAAGAATACCTTTTTCGAGATAAATAGGGAGGAATTTACCCGCATCATCGCGCGAATAACCAAAAGTCATTTGTGTTAAGTCGTTTGTACCGAATGAGAAGAACTCGGCACGTTGTGCAATTAAATCGGCTGTAAGTGCAGCACGTGGAATTTCTATCATAGTCCCCACAAGGTATTCTATAGAATCGCCACGTTCTTTAAAAACTTTGTTTATGGTGGCTCTAATTATATCTTCTTGGGCTGTAAATTCTTTTAAAGTCCCAATAAGGGGTACCATAATTTCTGGGATAGCTTTAATACCTTTTGCTTTTAGATTTAAAGCGGCTTCAATTATAGCCCGCGATTGCATTTCTGTAATTTCTGGATAGGTGTTACCCAAACGACATCCACGGTGTCCGAGCATAGGATTAAACTCTTCAAGTTCTACAACTTTACTTTTGATGGCTTCTAAAGAGATACCCATTTCTTTAGCCAAGTCTTTTTGTGCGGCTAATTGATGTGGTACAAACTCGTGTAAAGGTGGGTCTAACAATCTTACAGTAACAGGTAAACCTTCCATAGCTTCAAAAATTCCTTCAAAATCTTCGCGTTGCATAGGTAATAATTTATTTAAAGCTTCTGTACGTCCTTTAACAGTATTGGCCAAGATCATTTCGCGCATCGCTTTAATGCGGTCTACTTCAAAGAACATATGTTCAGTTCTGGTTAAACCAATACCTTGAGCGCCAAATTGACGTGCTACTCTAGAATCTTTAGGCGTGTCGGCATTTGTGCGGACTTTCATCTTAGCATGTTTGTCAGACAATTCCATAATACTTGCAAACTCCCCACTTAATTCGGGTTCTATAGTGGCCACTTTTCCTTCTATAATGTTTCCAGTTGAGCCGTTTAAAGAAATCCAATCGCCTTCATGATATTCTTTACCATCTATTTTTAAAGACCGACTTTTATAATCTATTTTTAAAGCACCGGCACCAGACACACAACATTTTCCCATACCGCGCGCCACAACAGCTGCATGTGATGTCATACCGCCACGTGCTGTAAGAATCCCTTTGGCCATATTCATACCTTCTAAATCTTCCGGAGAAGTTTCTATACGGGTAAGAATTGTATTTTCGAATTTTGTGGCTTCATCTGCGAAGAAAACAATCTGCCCCGTGGCGGCTCCTGGTGAAGCAGGTAAACCTTGTGCTAAAACAGTGGCTTTTTTTAAGGCTTTAGGATCAAAAACGGGGTGTAATAATTCGTCTAATTTATTGGGTTCAACAAGTAGTAGCGCTCTTTCTTCATCAATCATACCTTCTCCAAGTAAATCAATGGCAATTTTCACCATAGCAGCACCTGTGCGTTTACCATTACGTGTTTGAAGAATCCAGAGTTTACCATCCTGAATGGTAAATTCCATATCTTGCATATCGCAGTAGTGCTTTTCTAATTTATCTTGATAACTGTTGAGCTCATTGTAAATTTCTGGCATAACTTCTTCTAAAGAAGGATAGTTTTCAGCACGGTCTGCTTCGCTCACTTTAGCTAATTCTGCCCATCGTTTAGAGCCTAACAATGTAATTTGTTGCGGCGTTCTTACACCAGCTACAACATCTTCGCCTTGAGCGTCTATAAGATATTCGCCATTAAATACATTTTCGCCAGTACCAGCATCGCGTGTAAAGCAAACACCTGTTCCGGAATTGTCGCCCATATTACCATAAACCATGGCTTGTACATTTACGGCGGTACCCCAATCTGATGGATAACCGTTCATATTTCTGTAATAAATAGCACGGTCGCTATTCCAGCTGTCAAAAACAGCCATAACAGCACCCCAAAGTTGTTCCCAAGGATCTGTAGGGAAATCAAATCCTGTACGTTTTTTTACAGCTGATTTAAAACTAACAGTTAGGTCCTTTAAATCTGAAACAGTAAAATCTGTATCTAATTTTATGCCTCTTAATTCTTTAAGGGCTTCCATAATTTCTTCAAAAGGGTCTATATCTTCCTTAGATTCAGGTTTCATTCCTAAAACAACATCGCCATACATCTGGATAAAACGACGGTAAGAATCCCAAGCAAAACGTTCGTTGTTCGCTTTTTTTGCCAATCCAATAACTACATCGTCATTAAGGCCTAAATTTAAAACGGTATCCATCATACCTGGCATAGAAACACGGGCGCCAGAACGTACTGAAACTAAAAGTGGATTATCTCTATCGCCAAATTTAGAACCCATAATAGATTCTATATTTTTTAGGGATGCTTCTGCATCTTCTTTTATTTTTTTAATAACGGTTTCTTTTCCAAGGGCATTGTATTCTGTACAAACTTCTGTGGTTATGGTAAATCCGGGAGGGACAGGAATACCTATAGCACTCATTTCGGCTAAATTAGCACCTTTGCCTCCTAAGAGGTTTTTCATATTTGTGTTACCATCGGCAGCTTTATTTCCAAATCTGTAAACGCGTTTTGTGATTTTTTGAAGTGTACTCATTTCTAATTATATTTAAAATATTTTTTATATAAGAAAACAAATATAATTAGTATTAAGTGTTGCTAGTGTGATTTTTATCATAATTATTAAGTTTTTTTCAACAAAGTAATTAAAGTAGCATTAACAAATTATATCATGCTTTTTAATACCTTAGCCACAACTAAAAAAAACATAAAAAAAGGCACTTATTAAGTGCCTTTTTTTAGTAGAATATTATGTGAATTAAAATTTAGAATTGAGTAGTCCACCAGAAAGTTGTAACAGATTTAATTCTGCATTTTTTGCATCGTACTTAGCTTTGTTTAAATTAGACTGCGCATTTAAAAGGTTTACTTGTGCTTGTCTAAATTCTATAGAAGTAATTTGCCCTAAATCAAACTGATCTTTTGTTCTGGCGAAATTACGTTTATTGGTTTCTACATTTTTTTGTTGCGTTTGCAATACAAATAATTTGGTTTTGTAATCTTCCCAAGCGTTGTTGAAATCTCGCGTTATTTGCAGTTCTATTTGTTGTTTTGAGAATTGCTGTGTTTCGTAATTTATCTTGGCATTTTTAATTTGTGTTCTTGTACGACCACTATTAAATAAATCCCATCGTAAACTAAAACCTGTAGAAATACCTGTGTTAGTGGATTCTAATAAAAATGAAGAGGAGTTGTTATTGTTTTTAGACCAGCCATAAGTACTTGTTAAACCTATGGTAGGTAAATAGCCCGACCTATTCGCTTTAAGTTGAAAGTCACTCACTTTAATATTTTTTTCGTTTTGAAGTAGGTTTACATTTTTTGTTTTAACCTGTTCGAAAAGCTTTTGTTTGTTTTCGGTGAGATTAAAAATAATGTTGGTATCAACCGAAAAATTGGGGACTTCTTTTTTACCCAAAACAACATATAAATCGCGTTTGGCATTTAGCAAGATTTGTTTTGTATTTAACAAAGCAATACTGTCGTTATTTACATCTACTTCTGCGTTTAAAACGGATAGCTTTGTGTTTTGGCCAAAATCGAATTGGTATTGAGCTCTCTTGAGGCGGTTTTTAGAAATTTTTAAGCTTTGTTTTAACAGGGCTACGTTTTCTGAAAGTTCCGCCACATTATAATAGACTGTGAATAACTGCAACAATGTTTTTTCTATGGTTTCTCTAGCTTGTAATTCTGATAAGTTATATTGCTCTTTTAATTGTTTGTAATTGTAGAGCCTTCCTAAACCGTCAAATAATGTGTAGTTTAAACTTACTGAAGCATTATATCTACTGCTTTTGGCATTCTTTAAATTTGTTAAATCTCCATTTAAAAATACAGCTTCTGTATCGTCTGTATTGTAGGTAGCACCTGCATTCCCTGTTAAAGTAGGGAGGTAACCAGAATTCAACACACTTTTATTGTTTTTGGCAATTTTAAGGTTGTTATTGGCTATTTTAATACCGTAATTATTTTCTAGAACTATTTTTACAGCTTGGTCTTTTGTTAGTTTTTCTTGTGTAAAACCAGAATTAAGGCCAAAAATTAATAGCAGTATTGTTATGTTAATTTGTCTCATTTTCTTCACTTTTTAATTCGATAATAGCACGTTCTACTTCTTCTTTAGTTACCTCTTTTCCTGTTATATACCATTTTATAAATACTTTTATGGAGTTAGAAACTGATAGGAGTAAGGGTAACATTACTAATGTTAAAATGGTAGCAATGCCTATACCATAAGAAATAGATACAGCCATTGGTTTTAAAAACTGAGCTTGTCTGCTTTTTTCCATCAGTAATGGCGCTAGACCCGCAATTGTAGTTAGAGATGTTAGAATAATAGCCCTAAATCTTGATATGGCGGCTTGTATTAGAGCCTCGTCGTATTTTAAACCTTCTTTTAAGTAGCCGTTAAATTTTTCTATAAGAACAAGACCGTCGTTTACCATAATCCCCACAAGGGCAATAATACCTAACCACGACAATATATTTATCGGGAAACCGTGAATCCAATGCCCCCAAATAACGCCAATTAAGCTGAAAGGAATCATTAATAATAAGAGAATGGGCTGCTCATAAGACCTAAATGTAAAAGCAATAACAATATAGATAAGTGCCAAGATGATAATACCAACTGTTTTGCCAGATTTAATTGTTTTTTGTGCCTCTCTGTTTTGGCCTTCGTAAGAAGCCGAAACTGTTGGGTATTTTGATACAATTTTGGGAACTAAGTTTGTTTTTAGATCTTCTAGAATATCAGTAGCTGTTTCGCTTTTTGAGATTAAATCTGCAGTTATTTGGATTTCGCGTTTACTACTCAAATGATTGATAACAACATCACCTCTTTGAATTATATATGTGGCAATCTCAGAAAAGGGCACACTTTCGTTTGTTGGTGTGGTAATCCACATATCATTCAAATTTTTGATAGACGATCGGTCTTCTTTTTTGTAGCGCACCCAAACTTTTATTTCGTCTTGCCCACGTTGAAAACGTTGTATTTGCAAGCCAAAGAAGCCAGAACGAATCTGATTCATAACAGTTTGTAGATTCAAACCTAGTAAATAAGCGTTGTCTTTCAGTTTTATTTGAATCTCTTTAATGCCTGCAGGGTCATTATCGGCAATATCTTTTAAAAGCGGGTTTTTACTTAGAATATCTTTTAATTCAATTTTTGCAGCTTTGAGTTCAGTAATATTATTACTCAATAAAGAAACGGCTACAGGGCTACCTCCGAAATTACCTCCCGACCCAAAAGTTAAACTTTCTACACCATTTACAATACCTACGCTTTTGCGAATGGTATTTGTAATTTCTGGCGATGAAAAATTGCGTGCTTCACCGGGTAATAAATTAACGGTCAAACTGGCGTTTGATGTGCCAGGGCCTATGCGTTTGATGATATTTTCTACAACAGAGATATTACCTGTTTGTTTTTTAGTGTAATCTTTATTGACTAGTTGAACCTTTTTCTCTATAGTTGAGATAATTGAATCGGTTATAGACTCATTGGTGCCTTGGGGCATTTTTAAATTTATAACAACTCTATCGCTCGCAATTCGAGGGAAGAAAGACGTCTTTACCAAACCGCCTTTTAATCCTCCAATACTAAGTATCAATAAGGCTATAGGTATTGCAAAGCCTAACAATTTGTGTTTTAAAAAGAATTTTAAATAAGGTGCAAACCAATTGTCTCTTACATAAAATAATACTTTTTCTGCTTTTTGATTGACATTAAAAAAGAAGGTGTTTATTTTGTTTCTCTTTTTTGTTTTACGTTCTAAAGCTTTAGAATGCGCAATGTGTGCAGGTAAAATTATAATGGCTTCAATTAACGACACGGTTAATGTCAGGATAACTATTATTGATACTTCGCCAAAGAAATTACCTATTCTGCCATCTAAAAAGAAGAAGGTAGAAAAAGCTATAATAGTGGTTAAAACTGCTGACACAATGGGCGGAATAACTTCTAATGTGCCATCTATAGCAGCCCTAATGGGCGATTTCCCTTTTTCGAAATGATGGT
The DNA here is from genome assembly GCA_045046885.1 of Flavobacteriaceae bacterium. GTDB lineage: Bacteria > Bacteroidota > Bacteroidia > Flavobacteriales > Flavobacteriaceae > CG1-02-35-72. Next base: position 36,188 of record JASFYX010000012.1, on the reverse strand, counting down.
AAATATTCTCGCCAATAACAATACCATCATCAACCAAAATACCAATAACGATTATCATACCAAATAAAGACAATACATTTATGGTAATACCTAAATTGGCTGCAAAAATAAACATCCCGAAAAAGGCGATTGGAATACCAAAAGCAACCCAAAATGCCAAGCGAATATTTAAAAATAAAGCCAAGAAAAATAACACCAATAGAACACCCATTGCTGCATTTCTGAGTAATAATTTTGTACGTTGATTTAGTGTGATAGAATTATCGCTAGAAATAGTTATATGAACATTGTCATGTTGTTGATTAAATTTTTTGATGTATTCTTTAACCTTGTCGGCTGTAGATAATAAATCTTCGTTATTGGTATTGTTAACAGTGATACTGATTGATTTTTTCCCGTCAAGGTAAATTCTGTCAGGATTTTCAGACCAAGTATCTTTTACATCTGCAATGTCTTTTAACCTAATTATATTACCAGAAGCCTCTGCTTTTACCACTAAATTTAATAGTTCAGAACCATAATAATTTCTATTCCGAGCTCTTATAAGGTAGTCTTCATCTTTGGTTTTAATATTACCTCCAGAAATCAATAAGTTGGTTTTACTCACTGCATTGGCAACCTCAGTAAAAGAGAGTTTGTAGGCGCGTAAATCATTTTCACGTACCGCAATTTCTATTTCTTGAGCGGGAAAGCCAGATAAGATAACCTGAGAAATGCCATCTACACTCCGCAAATCGTTTTCTACTACTCTGGCGTATTGTTTTAATGTTGCCAACGGAATGTCTTCACCACTAATTGAAAAACTAATGGTTGGTCTCATGGTTTCGATTTTGGCTATAATAGGAGGTTCCATCCCAGAAGGAAATGAAGGCACACGATCTACAGCGTTTTTAACATCGGCTAAAACCACATCAATATTTTTACCTTTTAAAGTTTCAATATTAATAGTAGCAGCATTTTCCCTAGAAACCGACGTAACTCTATCTATACCCACAATTCCTTTTAAATTATCTTCAATTTTAAGGACGATACCTTCTTCCATTTCTTCTGGAGAAGCTCCCGGGTAATTTAGATTTATGGCTATTTTTTGAGAATCCGTTAACGGAAAATAGGAAGATTTCATAGATAAAGCGCCTGCTAAACCAAAGCCAATAAATGCCAGAATAAAGATGTTAACCGCAACAGGAAATTTTATAAAATACGATATTATTTTTCTCATTACTGTTTTTTGTTTTGAGTGGCTAGTTTAACAAGCATGCCTACGTGAGCATTAGGAACAGGTTTAGACAAGAGTATTGTGCCATTTGGCAAGCCTTTTACAATAACGCTATTTTTGTTCTCAAAAACAGGAGTGATACTTACCAACATTAAAATAGAATTTTTAACAGTGTACAGTTTAGAATTATCTACCAAGAGATTTCTGGCTACTTCAAACGCATTTTCTTCAGATTTAGCTTGTATCGCAACTTCTACATATTGTCCTTCTTTTAAATCTTTTCCTTTAACTTGTATAAAGGCTTTAATTGTCTGTGTAGTGGCATCAACTTTGCCATTGATTCTGATAACTTTACCGGTCCAAGTTTTGGTTTTTTCTAAGTTAAATAGTTTAACTTCTTTTCCGACGCGTAGTAAATCTCTGAATTCAGATTTTACAGAAACAGCTATTTCATAAACAGAAGGGTCTATAAATTCGCCTAGTTTTTGTCCTTGACGGATTAATGTGCCTGGGTTTACCAAAGACTCAGTTAAAACACCATTAAAAGGAGCACGTAAATTGTATTTATTTAATTTAACTTCTAGATTCTTTACGTTATAATAACTTGTGTTTATACCATGTCCAGAGATAAAAAAACGTTCTTTTTCTGAAGCTTCTTGGGGTAATTTTGGAGTCGATTTACTGTTATCAAAATTTTTTAGATAAGCTTGCCATTTACTGTATTCTGATGGGTAATCTAATCTGATATCGGGCATAACAGCCATAATAGCGTTAAACAAGTTACTTTTTTGCGCTTGTAAATTGGCATAGAACTCATCGCTATTAATTTTAATAAGTGTTTCACCCTTATTAAAGGAAGTACCTTGTTTAAATTCTTTATTTATACGTTCTAAAACACCTTGAACTTCTGCATAAAGTTCAATTTTATTTTTGGCAACTAAATTACCATTGGCAGTAATAACCAGAGGTATTGTTTTGTTTTTTATAATTTGTGTATAAACTGTTTTTATGATTTTTTCGGTTTTTGGTTTTGTCTTTTTCTTATTGTCAATTAAATATTTGGCTAAGATTATTGAGCTTGCTAAAAGAACAATTGCTAAAGCGATAGATATTATTTTTCTCATTGTGCTAAAATTAGTTAGTTGCGCAACTAGTTGTTGCTATTTTTTAAATTTGTTTGTATCTTTTTCATCACATTTATAAAGTTATTTTTCTCTTCTTCGCTTATGTTTTTTTGAATAACTTGAAGACTAGATAACATTAAAGGCTTCATTTGTAGAAAAAGATTTTCGCCAGTTTTAGTGGCATAGATTAATTTTTTACGTGCATCTTCTTTAGAAGGTATTCTAACAACTAGGTTATGCTTTTCCATAACATCAATTACTCTGGTTAAAGTAGCTTTATTTCTATTGGTTGCGCAGGCTAAGTCGTTTTGAATAAAACCATTATTTCCTTCGTTTAAAACTTTTAATACAAACCATTGTTCTTGGGTTATTTGAAAATTATTTTTTAAAAATACTTGAGCGATATAAATATTCATCAGCTTAAAAGTTTTTCCAATCCAAGGAGCTAATGTTTCATTAAAATCAGAAATTTCATTCTTAAGTGGCATGGTTTTTTATTTTAGGTTCAAAAATAGAAAATATTTTTAATTAGTTGTATGTGCAACTATGTTAATTATTTGATAAATAAAATGATTATTTTAAATTTAAAGATTCAGTTTTATTTAAATATAGTCTTAGGTTTCTCCGTTTTTAATACCTTAGCCACAACTAAAAAAATAATTATGAAAAAAGTATTTTTATTAACCGTCCTTGTTCTGTTAAGTGCGTGCAAGCAGACGACAAAAAGTAAAGAAATTAAAGTCCAAAAAAAAGAGAGAACAGCTATGAAAACTGAGGATATCTATCAATTTAAAATGACAGACCTTTACGGGAAGGATTTCGATTTTTCATCCCTTAAAGGTAAAAAAGTAATGGTGGTAAATACAGCTTCAAAATGTGGTTATACGCCTCAATATAAAGACTTAGAAAAACTTTATAATACCTATAAAGATAAAGGATTTGTAATTGTTGGATTTCCTGCCAATAATTTTGGCAAACAAGAACCCGGCACAGATACCGAAATAGCCGAATTCTGTGAACAAAATTTTGGTGTAAGCTTTCCTATGATGACAAAGACTTCTGTAAAAGGAGTCGATATGAATCCGGTTTATAAATTTTTAACACAAGCTTCTAAAAATGGTTTTAAAGACTCTGAAGTTGCTTGGAATTTTCAGAAATATTTGATTGACGAAAAGGGTCATTTGGTCAATATGTATCGCTCAAAGGTGCTACCAACCGATGAAGCTATTGTAAAATGGATTGAAAATAATTAAAATATGAATACAAAAGGATTTAATACTGTTTGCACACACGATGGCGAAATTCACGACACCCAGTTTGGTGGTGCTGTATCGCCTATATTTATGGCGTCTTCTTATCCCTTTATGGATGTAGATATTAAAAGATACCCACGCTATTTTAACACACCCAACCAAGAAGCTTTGGGTAATAAAATTGCCGCTTTAGAGCACGCCGAAGCCGGTATGCCCTTTGCCTCGGGGATGGCGGCTATTAGTACCACCTTATTGGCTTTTTTACAAAAGGGAGATCACGTGGTTTTTCAGAATGAAATTTACGGCGGTGCTTTTAATTTTGTAGTAGAAGAGTTCGGTAAATTCGGAATTGAATACACTTTTACAAAAGGGGTAGCTGTAGCCGATTTTGAGTGTGAAATTAAATCGAACACTAAGGTTATTTATATAGAAACACCTTCAAACCCGTTACTTACCGTAACAGATATTAAGGCTGTAGCCGATTTGGCTAAAAAACACAGTTTAATAAGTATGATTGACAATACTTTTGCATCGCCGGCCAATCAGAATCCCATTGATTTTGGTGTTGATGTGGTATTACATTCGGCTACCAAATATTTGGGGGGTCATAGTGATATTTGTGCAGGAGCAGTGGCTTCTACAAAAGAGAATATAAATACTGTTTTTCAGAAAGGAAAAAATTTAGGAGGCAGTATGAGCGATTTTATGTGCTATCTGCTAGAGCGTAGTATAAAGACCCTCGGTTTACGTGTGGCTAAACACAACGAAAATGCGCTGGTAATTGCCCGATATTTAGAAAAACACAAGGCTGTTAAAAAAGTCTATTATCCTGGTTTAGAATCGCATCCCAACCATACAATAGCCAAAGTGCAAATGAAAGGTTTTGGAGGGATGCTATCTTTTGAACTCAATGACAGTCTAGATGCTGTTGCATTTCAAAAAGCCCTAAAAATGATAAAACCCTCGCTAAGTTTGGCAGGAGTAGAGTCCACTATTTTATTGCCGGCTGTTACTTCACATGCCTTGATTGGTGCCGAAGCTAGAAAAGAACAAGGTATTACCGATACTTTGTTACGTTTTTCTACAGGTATTGAAGAAGTAGAAGATATAATTGAGGATTTAGAGCAAGGATTTGAAAAGACAAGCACCAAATAACAAGCACAAAAAAACAAGCACCAAAAAACAAATACCAAATAACAAAAAATAAAAAGATGAGTAAAGTCTATGATTTAGAGGAGAGAACTTTTCAGTTTGCAAAGGAAGTAAGACTGTTTATTAAAACTTTAAAAAAGACTATTGCAAATATTGAAGATTCAAAACAAGTTATTCGTTCCTCTGGCTCAATTGGCGCAAATTATATAGAAGCCAACGAGTCTTTGGGTGATAAAGATTTTAAGTTTAGAGTTAAGATAAGTAGAAAAGAAGCTAAAGAAACAGTTTATTGGTTGCGGTTAATTAATGAAACCAATGATTTAAAAAATAAACAAATAATCGAAAACTTAATACAGGAAGCTTTAGAAATAAAAAAAATTCTATCGGCCATACTCAATAATTCTAAATAGGCTAGTTTTGCCATTTGAGATTTGATTTTTGTAATTTGGGATTTGTTTTTTGTAATTTAAAAATAAGATATGAAACTAGATATATTAGCCATAGGCGCCCATCCCGATGATGTGGAATTGGGTTGTGGTGCCACAATTGCCAAAGCCGTTGCTGAAGGCAAAAAAGTCGGTATTTTAGACTTAACACGTGGCGAATTGGGCACACGCGGCTCTGCCGAGATACGCGATAAAGAAGCGACTGCCGCCGCCAAAATACTGGGTGTTGCCGTTAGAGAAAACTTGGCTTTTGCCGATGGTTTTTTTGTCAATGATAAAAAACATCAATTAGAAGTGATAAAAATAATTCGCAAATACCAACCTAAAATTGTTTTGTGTAACGCTGTTGCCGACAGACATATTGACCATCCTAAGGGAAGTCAATTGGTTTCTGAATCTTGTTTTTTATCGGGATTGGTCAAAGTGGAGACAGAGTTGGAAGGCAATATTCAAGAAGCTTGGCGTCCAAAACATGTATATCATTATATACAATGGCAAAATCTTAAACCCGATTTTGTAGTTGATGTTGGCGTATTTATTAAAACCAAATTAGCATCCGTAAAGGCATATAATTCACAATTTTACGATCCTAAAAGTAAAGAACCTGTATCGCCCATAACAAGCAAAAACTTTTTAGACAGCATTACTTACAGGGCAAAAGACTTAGGGCGATTGATTGGTGCAGATTATGCCGAAGGCTTTACTGTAGAGCGTTTTGTAGCTGTAAATAGCTTTGATGATTTAATTTAATCTTTAGAGATGTTTAAATGATGTTTTTTAGCTAATTTATAAAAAATGTCCAGTTTACCTTGTTTCTTTAATTCATTGTAAATATAATTGATATGCTTTCCAGCATCATTACTATATGGCGATTTCATTTTAGTGTACAAAATATAAGCTCTAATCATATTATCAAGTGCAGGCTCATAATTCTTTTGTAAATAATAAATGCGACCCAAGCCATAATAAACTTCCGGATCATCTTTGTAATATGAGCCGTAAGTTAGATAGGACTTAATTGCGTTTTTTAAATCATTGTTTAATTGATATGCTACGGCAATATTCATAAGTGGCATTTTCCCTTTTTGGTCTAGAGCAAGCGATTTTTTGTAGGCTTCTATAGCTTTTTTATAATTACCAAGCTTTCTGTAGGTATAGCCCAAATTATCCCAAGCAAATGCAAATTTTGAATCTTTTGATACTGCTTTTTTGAATAGTGGTAAAGCGGTTTTGTAGTCTTGTTTTTGAAAGGCAATTAAGCCCTTGTCGTAAAACTTTTTAGCTTTTTTTTTGTCAGAATAAGAGTTTTCAAATTTTGTATTGTCTGTAAAGTAAACTTTTTGCAAATTTTTACAATTTTTGTAAATATATTTTTCAACTTGTTTGTATTGTGTATCGGTTACACCTACCACAATATTATTGTCCATATTTATGGAATCAGTTTTTGATAAATTCTTAATTTTTTTTAAAGAATCAAGAGTGTTTTTTTTTATTTTAGTCAGTGATTTTACCATATTTTTAGTTAAAATGGCACTAGAAATGCATTTTGAAATCTCATCGCTTTTAGATTTTTTAGAACTATAAAGACTTATTTTTGAGATGCAAGGACAAATATTGTTGGATAATTTTTTTAATTCTTGATTATTAAATTGCGAATATCCTGTAGTTATAAATAACGCAAAAATTGTATAAAATAAATTTTTCATAAATTAAAATTCCTAATGATTACTAAACTTAAAAAGTAAAGTTTGTGTAAGTTAATAAAAATTAAATACTATATATAAATTTAAAACAATTTTTACAATTTTGTTTGAAGAAGCAAGCAAATAACATATATTTGCACCCGCTAAACAGAAATATTTATTTAGCAAAAAAATGGTGGTTGTAGCTCAGTTGGTTAGAGCATCGGTTTGTGGTACCGAGGGTCGCGGGTTCGAATCCCGTCTTCCACCCAGAAAAATAGCTTCTCATCCCGATAGCTATCGGGAGAGGAGCTTTTTTTGTTTTACAATCCTTTTTTGGTACGGATTTTAAAAAGAACGTCTTCACGAAGTACGCCAAAGGTGTGCTGTGGTTACCTCATAAACACTGTTACTATTTATAATGAGCCTGCCTCAGGTAGAGGATTGCCCGCCCGAACGTACCTTTTCGGTACGGGCGCCACAGTCGTCCTTTCAGTCCTCCTTTGCAAAGACAAAAACGACATAAATATAGAATAATAAAATAAAGATACAGTTATCCCAAAAGATTAATTGCTAAACTGTTATATTTGTTGGGATATAACAAGTTGGCATTAATTACTCATAAACGATATGTTAAATTCTTTTTTGAGAGGATATTACACTCCTTCCTTTTATAAACTAGTAGTTAATACTTCATTTGACTTAACAGATTTAAATGAATTGGAAAAACAACCACAACCATTCTCTACATTTTTTCATGAATATTTGCATTTTATCCAAGATATATCTACTTCATTTGGCTTAATGAACGCTCTGATGATTTTAAATCAAATTAAATATTCTAATGATTATATTTTAAAAGGAAAAACATCATTTAAAGTTCCAATCCCTTTTGACAAAAGTCCAGATTTCAAAATAGCAGAAGAAATGAGAATTATTTATATGGGACCAGTTCAAATGAGAAATTATAAAAAAATTGTCTCCGTATCAAAAAAGGAAAGTTCAACACTCATACCAACTCATAATAAATATCTTGAAAAAATTGTAGTAAGCATACAGATTGACAACACCATTTGTGAAGTTGATTTTGGAGGTCTTTCAATAATTGAAAGTATGGCGCATATTGCCCAAAAACACTTTTATCCTGAAACAGATCATAACGACATTCCATATAAGTTTGCTTATCTGATAGCTGAATTTTTATATCCCGAGTTTGTTAAAAACAGTCTTTATATATTTGCTTTATGCGATGCCTGTTTAATGACATATCATCCAGGTCTAACATTTTATGAAGTATTAACAGGTCTAAAAAAAGACCAAATAATTCCTGAAACAGAAGAAGAAATTTATGAACTTGTTTATTCAAATGTTTTAGGAAACGGAGAAAGTATTATAGAACTTTATAAGAATATTAATGATTCCGCAAAAAAAGAGTTAACGCATTATTTCACAACAAATATTCACGAAAATGAAAAAAAGTGGATAGAAGCTATTCTAAAACGAATTCAAAAAATAAGAATCAATTCACCAACTTTTTTATTGGATATACTAAAACAAGAAAAAGCAAATTCAACTTTATTCAAAAAGTTAATTCTAGAAATAGGTTCTCCATTAATAGAAAATATATTTGGAGATAATCATATGTTTATTCCTAGAGGTTTTGAAAATATCGAAATTAAAATTGATATATTTTCTTCAATTAATGAAATTTTTAAGCTTTTTGACCAAGGTAATAAAAGTTGTCAATTAGTAAATTTTTGCAAATCATCTATAATTGGAGATATTACTGACAGTCGATGCACAGAATCTCCTTGGTTAAGATGTAATGATAAAAACTTATGTGGTTATGCAGTATTATGGAAAATGTGGGAATTAAGTGACTATAAACCTATTTTGAACTGATTTTAAATAACTAATGCCAACACCGTGTATAGCTCATTGTGGCGGAATTTTCCAAAAGGAAAATTCCTTATCTTTACAAAAACAAGTGCTTCGGCGGAAAAATCTAGCCGATTTTCCCACAACGAAGCCATACACAATACCGTTAGCCAAAACCAAAATTATAATGTAAAACTACTCACTTCTACTCTTTTAAAATGAAAAATAATGGACTGAAAAGCAGAGTGCTAAAAATTTAATATTATGGCAAAAAAAAATAGCAATTTTAAAGGAGCGATTATCGAAGAAAGTCTATCAAATCTAGAAGTTTTAAAGAAAGTTAATATAACTAAAACAAATGTATTTCCAGTTACAGGAAAACACAAAACTCCGTGGGTAAAACAATGGACATTCCACTTTATTGAAGTGGATGAAAGCGAAGCAGAATCTATTGCATCAGAAATCGGTAAAAATATGGATTCTGAGCATGTTTGGTATGCAGATTTTCGCAATAACAAAATTCATTATGTAATTTATTATAATAGCGTATTTAAAATTGATGTAAATAAAAAAGAAGATTATCAGAAAGCTATTGATTATGGAAATAAATTAGGAATCCCTGATTATCAAATAGATTTTTCTCCACATCATAAAGTTCTTTAGCCCCAATTCTCTCCTTCGCTACATTCGAACCCCCTAAGTAAGAGATAAAAAGAAAATCTGACAATAAAAGAGCAAATGTAGCTTTCCCCTTTTTAGGACAGCTTGTAAATGCGACAAAAAATTATAATTATTGTTAGATTTGATAAAGAATTAATAACCTATAATTTCTCTTTTAAATACTGCGCCGTATAAGAATTTTTACATTTTATTAACTCTTCTGGAGTACCTTGAAAGAGTACATTACCACCTTTTTCACCTCCTTCTTTACCGAGGTCTATAATGTAATCGGCACATTTAATAAGCTCTACATTGTGTTCAATTACAATAACAGAATGGCCTTTATTTATAAGCGCTTGAAAGGCATTGATGAGTTTTAAAATATCGTGAAAATGGAGTCCCGTTGTAGGTTCGTCAAATATAAAAAGGGTTTTGTCTTTTGTGATACCTTTGACCAGAAAGGAGGCTAATTTTATCCTTTGTGCTTCGCCACCGGATAGGGTAGAAGACGATTGTCCTAATTGTACATAGCCCAAACCGACTTCTTGTAAAGGGTTTAATTTGTTGACAATTTTTGTCTGGTTGTTATCACTAAAAAAAGTGATGGCTTCATCAACGCTGAGGTTTAAAATATCAGAAATAGATTTATCGTCAAAAGTCACCTCTAAAACTTCTTTTTTAAAACGTTTGCCTTTACAATTATCGCATAATAAATGCACGTCTGCCATAAATTGCATTTCTATGGTTACTTCGCCTTCGCCTTTGCAAGTTTCGCAACGGCCACCTTCTACATTAAAAGAGAAGTGTTTACTTTTAAAATTACGTATTTTAGAAAGTTTTTGAGAAGCAAATAAACTGCGAATATCGTCGTAAGCTTTTATGTAAGTAACAGGGTTTGAACGGCTGCTTCGCCCGATGGGGTTTTGGTTTATAAATTCGACGTTCTTAATATTTTCGTAGCTCCCCTCTAAAGAACTGAATTGTCCTAATTTATCGCTATATCCTGTCAACTCTTTTTGTATAGCAGGATATAAAATGTGTTTTACAAGGGTGCTTTTACCACTTCCAGAAACACCTGTTATTACCACCAAACAATTAAGTGGGAATTTGACATCTATATTTTTTAGGTTATGAGAACGTGCCCCAATTATTTCAATAAAATTCCGACTATTTTTGCGCTTTAAAGGAACAGGGATTTTGAGGTTTTTGTTGAGGTATTTTGCAGTAAGTGAGTCCGATTTTAAAATTGTATCAAAAGAACCTTCAGAAACTATTTCGCCACCAAAAAATCCGGCCTCAGGACCGATATCAAAAATATAATCGGCTGCTTTCATAATATCTTCATCGTGTTCTACCACAATAACGGTATTGCCTAAATCTCTTAAATCTTTGAGAACTTTTATAAGATTTTCGGTATCGCGTGGATGTAATCCAATACTGGGCTCGTCTAAAATGTACATAGATCCCACCAAACTACTACCTAATGAAGTCGCTAAATTAATACGTTGACTTTCGCCACCAGATAGACTTCTTGAAGTTCTGTTAAGACTGAGATACGACAAGCCAACGTCTTGTAAAAACTGTAAGCGGTTGTTAATTTCTAATAAAATACGACTGGCAATTTTTGTCTGATAACCGTTTAGTTTAAGATTTTTAAAGAAAACAGCTAGCTTGTCTAAAGGTAAATCTATTAAATCACTAATTGATGTATTGTTTATTTTAACATAATTGGCTTCTTTTCTTAAGCGCTTTCCTTTACAGACATTACAAATTGTTTTACCACGATAGCGTGATAATAAAACGCGATTCTGAATTTTATAACTCTTAGCTTCAATATGTTTAAAGAAAGTATTTATGCCTTCGAAAGTGCTATTCCCTTTCCAAACTAAATCCTTTTGTTTCTCTGTGAGTTTATACCAGGGTTTGTGGATGGGTATGTCGAATGCAGAAGCGTGGATAAGTAGCGGTTCTTTATAAGATAGATAAGCTTCAGATTTCCAGGGTAAAATAGCATTGTCGTAAATAGACAGTGCTGTGTTGGGTATTACCAAATCCTCATCAATACCTATGACGTTTCCGTAACCTTCGCATTTAGGACAGGCACCATAAGGATTGTTAAAGCTAAATAGATGTAAATTGGGTTCTAAAAAAGTAATACCGTCTAACGCGAATGCGTTGCTGAATTGTTTAATTTCGGCCGTATCTAAAGATTCAACAACACAATGTCCGTGTCCTTCGTAAAAAGTAGTTTGAATGGCATCGCCTAAGCGATTTTTGAAATCTTCGTCATTTTTAAGAATAAGTCTATCGACAACAAGATAGAAATCAGTAATATTTTTGTAAATATTAATTTCTGACAATGCTTTTTCAATTTTCACAACGTAGTTTAAAATTTTTATTCTAGCATAACCTTGTTGCAGAAGGATAGAGAGAACTGTTTTTAAAGGTCTTTCTTCTGATACACTTATAGGTGCTAGCAATAATAATTTTTCGTTTTCGGGACGCCCTTTTATAAAATCCAAAACTTCTGTAATAGTGTGTTTTATAACTTCTTTACCAGAAATAGGTGAATAGGTTGTGCCAATTCTAGCAAATAAAAGTTTTAAATAATCGTAAATTTCTGTAGAAGTACCTACAGTTGAACGCGGATTTGTTGCATTTACTTTTTGCTCAATGGCTATAGCTGGAGAGATACCTTTTATATAATCTACTTTGGGTTTGTTGAGTTTTCCTAAAAACTGGCGTGCGTAAGATGACAGACTCTCAACATAACGCCGTTGTCCTTCTGCATACAAAGTATCGAAAGCCAAAGTAGATTTGCCAGAACCAGATAATCCTGTGATAACCACTAATTTATTACGTGGTATTGCGATATCTATATCTTTTAAATTATGCAGTTTGGCTCCTTTAATAAGGATGTATTCTTTAGGGTTTAGCTCAGATATATTTTGGGTCATCTAAAAAAAGGATAAGCTACAAATGTATAAAATTTAGCTATAAATTTTAGGTAAATGATTAGACTAAATATAAAATTAACATTAAAAAGATATAAATCATTTGCTGTTTAATAAAATAATTTACTACTTTTGGAACAGTATTACATCTAAAACTACTGCCTATAATATAATATTACTTTAAATTATTAATAATTAAAACTGGATATCTTTATCTAGAAAAGTAATATTATGAGAATTCAAAAACTTGACGATTCAGTATTGATTGCGCAATATATTGCTGGTCAAGAAAAACCGCTTGAAGTACTTATTAAAAGACACAAACAACGTGTATTTAGCTTTATTTACTCTAAGGTTTTAGATCGTTTTATTAGCGAAGATATTTTTCAAGATACTTTTATTAAAGTTATAAATACCTTAAAAAAAGGCGCTTACAATGAAGAAGGTAAATTTTTACCTTGGGTTTTGCGTATTGCTCATAATTTGGTAATAGATTATTTTAGAAAAAATAAGCGCATGCCTTTGTTTAAAAATACAGACGATTTTGATATATTTTCTGTCTTGCCAGATTCTAAAGTTAATATTGAAAATGAACTGATAAAAAACCAAATAGAATCTGATGTTTGTAAATTACTAGATACTTTACCAAACGATCAAAGAGAAGTTTTAGAAATGCGTTTGTACAAAGATATGAGCTTTAAAGAAATTGCCCTTCAAACCGATGTTAGTATTAATACGGCATTGGGAAGAATGCGTTATGCCTTGATTAATTTAAGAAAGGTTATAGCCGAAAAAGAAATTATTTTAACCAATTAATAATAAAGTATAATGTTTGGCGTTATGTATGTAATTAAACTAAAAAATATTGATACATGGCTAAACTTTACACTAAAGGATTTTATGAAAATATATTAAATCCAAAAAAAGAAACAGTTTCATTTTTATTGAATTATTCGAAATCCTTATGGATTGTTAAAACTAGGTTTCATCAAATTGTAGAATTACATTTGAATTAGTTAAATGCCCGTCGCCAACAACGGGCATTTTTTTGTGCTTATTTTTGTTGTTTTGACTCCCATTCTTTTATTACAGATTTTCTCCCAACAGTTTTGGTAATTATATCGTTATCTAAATTCCAACCCCGTGCTTGACAATATTCTCTGCCGTAGAATATAATTTGAAGATGTAATTTATTCCACAATTCTTTTGGGAATAATCTTTTGGCATCTTTTTCTGTTTGAGCAACACTTTTCCCATTACTCAATTGCCACCTATACATCAGTCTATGGATATGTGTGTCTACAGGAAAAGCGGGTATGCCAAAAGCCTGACTCATAACCACACTAGCTGTTTTATGTCCAACTGAAGGCATAGCTTCAAGAGCTTCAAAACTTTGAGGGACTTTACCTTTATGTTGTTCAATTATCATTTTAGAAAGTCCGTAAATACCTTTTGATTTCATCGGCGATAAGCCTACAGGACGTATAATTTCTTTTATTTCATCAACCGATAATTTTACCATGTCATACGGATTATCGGCTTTAGCAAAGAGTATTGGTGTAATGGTATTCACACGTACATCTGTGCTTTGTGCCGATAAAACGACTGAAATAAGAAGTGTATAAGCATCGTTGTGGTCTAAAGGGATGGGTACTTTTGGATATAATTTTTCGAGTGTCTCTATAATAAAGGCAACACTTTCTTGTTTGGTCATTTTTTGTATTTTTACGACACAAACTTACAAAATATGACAACACTACAAGTAGGCGATAAGGCACCTCAATTTAAAGCCTTTAATCAAAAAGGAGAAGAAATTTCTTTAAATGATTTTGAAGGTAAAAAATTAGTCCTTTTCTTTTATCCCAAAGCCAGTACACCCGGTTGTACTATGGAGGCTTGTAATTTACGCGACAATTACAATTTGTTTTTGGCAAAGGGTTATACAATCTTAGGTGTAAGTGCCGATTCTGCTAAACGCCAACAAAATTTTATAACTAAAAATAATTTACCTTTCGATTTGCTTGTCGATGAAGACAAAACAGTTATCAATGCCTACGGCGTTTGGGGACCAAAAAAGTTTATGGGGCGTGAGTATGATGGCATTCACCGCAGCACTTTTGTAATTGATGAAAAGGGTGTAATTATAGATGTGATTAAAAAAGTTAAGACTAAATTTCATTCAGAACAAATAATTAAATCAGAGTAAACAATCTTTTATTTTATTTTTTACGATATTTGGGACGATAATATAAATTATAACTAAATCAATTTTTTATGAAAAACACATTACTATTCTTATTTTGCATTTTAGCAGGGTTTACAACACAAGCACAATTTACCGGAGGCGCTGGTACGGCTGGATTGGTATTTACAAATACATCTCCCGGTAGGTTTAACATAACTTTTAAACCTGATATATCTGTAAAAGACACAGATGGTGTTACAGCTTTTACTCCTTCAGATAATTCTGCACCTTTATATTTGCATATGACTTTAATAAATGGTGGAGATGTAACACCAAATGACGGTTCAGGAAAAGATTATGAAGACAAACAGATAATGGTTGACATTACAGGTTTGGTTGCGCTTACACCCAACAATTTGGGGGAATGGTATGGTCAATTAAATTTAAATTCTCACGTTTTTACTTCTTCTAATAATACAATACCAGTCGGTTCTACTGTTGGTGCCGATTTCTTAATACAATTAGGTACAGCAGGAGGTGCTTCTGCACAACTTACTGAAGATTTACAAGCAGCTGCTTATGGTTTTACAGCTACCACAATTGTTACACAATCTTTTGTAAATATACCTGACACTATTTTTGAGCAAGTCCTTGTAAATAGAGGTATTGATACAGATGGATTAAATGGGAAAATTTTAACAACGGACGCTACAGCGGTTACAAGTTTAGATGTATCGTTTGCAGGTGCAACAGCCAACATGTCAAGTTTGATTGCAGATTTATCAGGTATTGAAGGCTTTACAGAATTGACATCATTAAATTGTAGTGGAAATAAAATAAGGACTTTAGACTTGCATTTAAATACCAAATTACTCGTTTTACATGCAGAAGGTAATGGTATGACAACTTTAAATGTTCAGAATGGCTATAATGCTGTTATGCACACTACTTCAATGTCAAATTCTCAAGTGGGGTATTGGTTAACGGGTAATAATTTATTTTGTGTTACAACAGACCCTTTTGCAGCCTTTTCTTCATTATCAATACCATTTGTACCAACTTCGCCACCCACAAGTTTTCATATAGATGCCAGTGTACGTGGTTTTAGCAATACAAGTTGTAATGACTTAGATATAACACCTTTCTTAGCATCTTTTCCTGCTGAAATTGTTACTATATTAAATACACAAGCTAATTCAAATGGTGGTAGCTTAACATTAGGAGAAGTTATCGCTTTTGTAGGGTCATTTGATTTTTCTACGATACCAGGCGGTGTAGGCGATTTGTCTTTTCTTGACGCTTTTACGTCTATAACAGGTTTAAATTTAGCTAATAGTACATTTTCTAGTATTGATTTAAGTAAGTATCCAGATTTAGCCAATTTAGATTTAACAGGAAACACAAGCTTAGCTTCTTTAGATGCCTCTACTTTATCGGCACTACAAACATTAATTGCTGATGGTAATGCTGCTTTAACTCAATTACTTTTAACGGGTTCTATGACAGGTTTGACTACAGTTAATTGTCCGTTATTAGGTGAAATTGACTTATCTAATTTAGACCAACTAACAACTTTAATAGCAACAGGTAACGCACTATTAACTTCTTTAACAATGCCAGGACAAACACCTCCTGGCCCTAAGAGCAGTATAGCTAATAAAATATCAGCAAACACTACATTGACAACTGTTGATGTACAAAATAATGGTTTAGCAGGTACTTTAGATCTGACTAACTTTTCTGCTTTGACAACTATTAAAGTTAACGGTAATAATTTAACAGGTTTAAATGTTGGTAATGGTAATAATGCGAATGTACCCACAGCTAATTTTGATGCGCGTAATAATAGTCGTTTAACTGTAATTACAGTAGATAATGTTGCTTATTCAACTACTAATTGGACAAATGTTGATCCAGGTGTTACTTTTAGTGCTGGAGGCGTATTAGGGTTAGATGAAAATATTTTATCATCTAAAGTTAGTGTTTATCCAAATCCATCAAATGGTGTTTTAAATGTTAATATTCCATCTGATATATTTGTTTCTAACGCTTCAATTTTTGATGTGACTGGCAAACAAGTTAAAATCTTTAAATCTATTTCAAAATCTTTAGATATAAGTAGTTTATCTACTGGAATATATATATTAAAGATTGATACAAATAAAGGTGTTGTTTCTAAAAAAGTATTAAAATATTAGAAACAAATATATAGGACAAAAAAAAGCCGCTTTTTAAAGCGGCTTTTTTTTGTCTTATAAAGACAGTAATTACATAGCTTTTAATTCGGCTACTAGCTCTTGAATAACTTTTTTAGCATCACCAAATAGCATCGCATTTTTTGGGCTGTAGAATAATTCGTTTTCTATACCTGCATAACCAGGATTCATAGTCCGCTTGTTGACAATAATTTGTTTAGCGTCAACAACTTCTAAAATTGGCATACCATAAATTGGACTAGAAGGATCGTTATGAGCTGCAGGATTTACAACATCGTTAGCACCCACAACAAAAACAACATCTGTATTTTTAAATTCTGGGTTTACATTGTCCATTTCTACAAGCTTATCGTAATCAACGTTGGCTTCAGCTAATAATACATTCATATGACCTGGCATTCGTCCAGCGACAGGATGAATAGCGTATTTCACATCAACACCCCTGCTTTCTAGTAATTGTTCTAATTCGTGAATGGCGTGTTGTGCTTGTGCTACAGCCAAACCATAACCCGGCACAAAAATGACACGTTGCGAATAATTCATAAGAATAGCCGTGTCACTAACAGTTGTACTTTTAATTTCGCCAAGTTCTGATTTAGTACCAGCAACGGCGTCATCTGTACTTCCAAAAGCACCAAAAATAACACTTGCTAAAGACCTGTTCATGGCTTTACACATAGCAACGGTTAAAATTAATCCGGCAGAACCGACTAAAATACCACCAACTATCATAACCATATTGCCATAAATAGCTCCGGCAATAGCCGCAGAAATCCCCGTTAAGGAATTTAATAACGATATAACAACTGGCATATCTGCTCCACCAATTGGGATTACAAATAACACACCATAAACCAAAGACACTACAAGTAAAGAATATAAAAACAGTTGGCTATCAGATCCTGTATAAACAACATAAGCAGCAAAAGCGATAATACCTAATATAACAAGATTGTTTATAAGATTGTATTTAGGTAATCTTATAAGACTTTTCATACTACCGTTTAATTTAGCCCAAGCGATTAAACTGCCTGTAAATGTGATACTTCCTATAACTACTGCAGAGATTGTAATAGCTGTTTGAGTAGCATCGCCTATATGATTATTGAATTCTATCAATCCAATTAAAAGCGCACTAGCACCTCCAAATCCGTTAAATAACGACACGAGTTCTGGCATTTTTGTCATCTTAACTTTTACAGCCATCAACCAGCCAATAATAGAACCGATTAATATGGCTAAAAGAATCAAAATGTATATAAAATTGGTTACACGTTCGTGTAATATAAATGTGCCAACAATGGCCAGCCCCATACCTGCAGCTGCAATTAAATTACCTTTTCTAGCCGTTTCGGGATGTCCTAAATATTTTAAACCAAAAATAAATGTGATTATTGAAATAAGATATATGATTTCTAAAACTATACTCATGATTTTTTCTTTTTAAACATTTCTAACATTCTGTTGGTTACTACAAAGCCACCAACAACATTTAATACTCCTAATATTACAGCACAAAATCCTAAAGTTAATACAACATAATTAGTTGGATCTGCCTCTAGCATTACTAAAATGGCACCCATAATTACAACACCACTCAAAGCATTTGCACCAGACATTAAGGGTGTATGTAACACCGCTGGAATATTTTTTATAACCTCAACACCAATAAATACCGATAAAATAAGGATATAAATTAAGTCGAGATTTTCTTTAATTGTTTCTAGTATATTCATTTTATATAATTTTAAGATTTTCTAATTTCTCCGTCTTTTACAATCAATGTTTCTTCGGTAATTTGATCTTCTAAATCCCATTTAAATTTATTGTCTTCAATTAAAAGATTTAAAAAATTAAACATGTTTTTAGCATATAAATCACTAGCATTTGTAGAAACACTTTCTGGTGCCATTGAGACACCGATAATTTTTACACCATTGTGCAAAACAGTTTCATTCATTTTACTCAATTCGCAGTTACCACCATTTGCAGCAGCTAAATCGATAATTACAGCGCCATTTTTCATGTGGTCAACTTGCTCTTTTGTAATTAAAACAGGAGAGGGTCTTCCGGGAATTAAAGCTGTAGTAATCACTAAATCGGCTTTAAAAAGCGATTTATCAACGGCTTCTTTTTGGCGTTTTTTGTAATCTTCTGAGGCTTCTTTGGCATAACCACCTTCAGATTCTTCACCAGAATTGTCGACTGAAATAAATTTAGCGCCTAAAGATTCTGTTTGTTCTTTTGTTTCTGTTCTAATATCTGTTGCTTCAACTATTGCGCCTAATCGTTTGGCTGTTGCAATGGCTTGTAAACCTGCCACACCAACACCATAAATTAATACTCTTGAAGGTGTTACAGTTCCTGCTGCAGTCATCATTAATGGGAAAATTTTTGTCATTTCATTAGCCCCAACTATTACAGCTTTGTAACCAGATAAGTTACTTTGCGAACTTAAAACATCCATATCTTGGGCTCTAGAAATCCTAGGAATAGCATCCATAGAAAAGGCTGAAACACCCGTTTTAGCAATGTCAGCAATAAGTTCTGGGCTAGATCTGTGGAATAATTGACTGATAACAGTCTGTCCACTTTTAAATAAATTAATATCTTCTTTTTCAAAAGGATTAATTTTAACGATAATATCAGCATTTTTAAATAATTCTGTACGATTAACCACGCTAGCGCCGGCCTCGGTATAATCAGAATTTTTAAAATTTGATGCTTCACCAGCATCTTGCTCCATTAAAATTTCAAAGCCTTTATTTATAAGAAGTTTAGCAATTGTAGGGTTCATAGCAACCCTTTTATCGCTTTTTATACTTTCTTTTAAAACGCCTATTTTCATAAAATGAATTTTTAAAAATTAAAATTTGACAAATGTAAGTCTATTGTTGTAAAATAATTATGATAATTATCAATGATTTCAAAAAAATGGTTAAAATTATTTAGCATAAGAGTTAAAAAAATATGTATTTTTAAAATTCAAAAATAAATAATTGGAAGTAATATTTTTAGGAACCGGCACCTCACAAGGTATTCCCATAATTGGGAGTAAAGATCCTGTATGTTTATCGTCTGACATTAAAGATAAAAGATTGCGGTCTTCTGTTTTTGTGTCCTACAAAGATACGCAAATTGTCATAGATACGGGGCCTGATTTTAGGCAACAAATGCTGACTAATTCAATTGATAAAATTGAGGCGGTTTTATATACGCATGAACATTCAGATCATACTGCTGGTATAGACGATTTGCGTCCCTTTTGTCGTAGATATGGCGCTATGCCAATTTACGCTCTTCAACGAGTTATTGAAAATTTAAAAATACGATTTAGCTATATTTTTGCCACAGAAAACAGATATGAAGGCGCGCCGAGTGTTGTTTCGTATATTGTTGATAAAGACTCTTTTAAAATTAAAAATTTGACTGTTACCCCTATGAAATTGGGACATGGTAATATAGATATTTTGGGTTTTAGAATTAATAATTTTGTTTATATAACTGATGCTAAAACTATTTATAATCAAGAAAAAGAAAAACTTAAAAATGTAAAAATTTTAGTTGTGAATGCCTTGAGAATTAGTCCACACCCTACACATTTTAACTTACAAGAGGCTCTAGATTTTATTGCAGAAATTAAACCACAAAAAGCGTATATAACCCATATTAGTCATAAACTAGGATTTCATAAAGAAGTAGAAAAATTACTGCCAAAAAATGTGTTTTTAGCTTATGATAATTTGAAGATTACAGTTTAAAAACATGTAATTTTATTTTGTTAGATGATGGTTGTTTTTATTCCGTATAGGTATCCAAATTTCTTCTTCAGAATTTGGGTCATCGTTTTTATATTTTTCACCTAATATTTCAAAATGGGGCCTTTCGTCTAATTCAGGTTTATAATGAAAAACTGCATAAAGGCCACTTTCTAAATCAAAAGTTTCCATTTCAATTGGCATATTTTCAAAGTTTGAAACTTCTACAAGAGCCCATTTCTCAAATTCTTGGTTTGAATCACCTAATCTTATAGGTTCGTTATAAACTTGTAAAGAAAACATTTCATTACTTTTCCTGTTGGTTATTTCCTTAAGTCTTGGCATAAACGATTTCCATAGTACAAAAGTTTTATTCTCAGCCAATGACATTTTTAGTTTTTTCCAACTAATCGCTTCTGAGGTAAATTTTCTACTCTTGGTTCATTTTTCATTATCTCTCTATTTTGATATTGTATTTTGTTAAAAGTCCTGAAAGATTTTCGATTGAGAATTTTGCTTTTTTAATTCTATTAAATTCTGGATCAATTTCAAAATTGTATGCCGTTTTAAAATCGACATTTTCGAGAATTGTATTACTAAAAGTTGCTCTGGTTAAATCGCAGTTGTCAAAAGTAGAATTTGTTAAATCACATTCGGAAAAGTCGGTTTCGTTTAATTGGGAGTTTTTAAAAGGGGTCTTTTTTAATTTTATTTTATAAAATATACAATGATTTAATGTACAGTTTTCAAATGATATTTCAAGTCCAAATTCGTTACAATGCTCAAAATTTATACCTAACATTTTACAATCTTTAAATTTGACATTTCTCAAAGCAGTTTCTGTCAATTTAACCATACTTAAATTACAGTTAATGAATTCGCATTCTGAAAATATAATTTCTGTTAAGTCTGAATTTGAAAAATCGCAATTTGAAAATGTACAATATTCATAATCACCCTTATTCAGTTGCTTTTTTGTAAAAATAAGTTTATCAAATTTCTTATCTTCTATGTATATTCCCATTTTTTTGAGTCGGATTAGCTTGTCTAATATCTAATTAAAATCAATTAATTGATAGTTCAAACTTTGATATTCTGTTAAAACTGTTAAAGCAGAAAGTGCAAATTTTACGGGTTTGCTAACTTCTTCTCTTTTAATGCCTCTATGTAAAGCCGATTGACCACAAACAAAAATTTCGACACCATTTTTTTTGAGGGCTTTAAGTAAGTCTAAATTTGGATTCTTTTTACGAAAGCGTTCTTTATAAGCTGTGTTACTCAGCACATCTTTTGAAGCGCCCCCATGCATAATAACTACTAAATGTAAGTTTTTTTGAGGCAAGCCTTGTGCGACATGCATATTTATAAAGCGCGCTACTACATCAATAAGTGGATTGACAGCATTGATATCATTAGATGTTTTTCTAATATCAAAGATAACGCTGTATTCCTTATTGGGATTTAGATTTTTATCTGGATTTTGGATATTGTAAAACAGGCCATAATTTTTAATAATTGTCCCTTTTTGGAGTTCTTGAGCATTAGCTAACACAGTTAAAAAGACAATTAGTAAGCTTAAATTTTTCATAATATTTAGAGTTTAGTTAGTAACCATTGGTTTAAATCGTTAAAATTTTGAGGTGTGACACCGTGTCCGGAAAGATAGGTTTTAAAACAATTATTAATGCCAAGAGCATTTAAAAATTTAGGCGCCTTTTCTGCCCATTGTAGCGGGATGACTTGATCTTGAATACCGTGCGATATGAAAATATCTAAATTTTTATACAGAGAAGTATCATTTGGCTTTGAAATCAATTCTTCTTTTATATAACCACTTAAAGCGATAATATTTTTAAATTTTTCGGGATAAGATAGGGCTAAAGCATAACTTAAAATAGTGCCTTGACTAAATCCTAAAAGGGTGACATTTTTAGCGTCATAAGGCAATTCATTTTGCAAGTCACTTAAAAATTGCAGAATATTTTCTTTGGCTTTTAAAGCTTCGGGAGTATCAGAGTAATTTCCGTCAGCATCATTAAAATTAATGGTGTACCAGGCATAACTTTGATAGCCAAGGGTCAGTGGGGCTCTCACACTGACAACTAAAAATTCATCGGGTAAATGATCTGCAAACGAAAATAAATCGGCTTCGTTGCTGCCATAACCGTGAATTAACAAGAGTAAAGGTGGGTTTTTCTGATTTTTATTTTTAGGTAATCGGTGTAAATATTCTAAGCCCATATTAATTTAAAATTATTTTGCCATTATTGATAACACCATAAACTTTTCCTTTTAGTTTTTTATTGCGGAAAATAGCATTTTTTGAAGTTGATAGGATATCATCTTTTTTGAATACATATTCGCCTTCTGGATTAAAGAGTGTCAATTCTGCTTTAGAATTTCCTGATATTGAAGTTTGTGGAAGTCTAAAAATACTCCTAGATTTTTGAGTTAATGCCTTAATTGACCTTTCTAAATCTAAAACCGAATTCACAGCGCCAAACAAACTTTCTAAACCAATAGTCCCATTTAAGGCGTGGGCAAATTCTAATTTTTTATTTTCTATGTCAATTGGATTGTGATCCGATGTTATCATGTCAATTGTGCCATCTATAAGGCCATTTAAAAGGGCTTTAACATCTTTGGCTTCTCTAAGTGGCGGATTGACTTTATATCTCGTGTCGAAGTCAAATAATTCAGCATCGGTTAAAACCAAATGATGGACAGCTACGCTACAAGTTACATTTAAGCCTTTTTTCTTGGCATTTTTTATGAGTTGTACACTACGTTTACACGTAATATTCGGAATGTGTAAGCGTCCTCTAGTGTAAGTCAGAATTGTCAGGTCACGTTTAACCTGAATTATTTCGGCCATAGCTGGTGTGCCTTTTAACCCAAATTTGGTGCTATTTTCACCTTCGTGCATAAGGCCATCAACAGCCATATTTTTATCTAGAGGAAAATCCATGACAATGGCATCAAAATTTTGAGAATATTGTAAAGCTAATTTTAAGAGATTTGCGTTTTCAATACCCTTTTCATAATCGTAAAAAGCAATGGCGCCAGCTTGTTGCATGTCGTACATTTCTGAGAGCTCTTTACCTTCAGATTTTTGTGTTAAAGCACCAATAGGGTAGGCGTTAACAATGTGTTCTTTGGCCTTATCTTTTATAAAACTGATACCTGCTTTAGAGTCTGTTACTGGATTTGTATTAGGGTTTATGGCCACACTTGTAAAACCGCTTTTAGCAGCCACATTTAAGCCATTGCTAAGTGTTTCGCGATCTTCGTAACCAGGCTCTCCAAAACAAACGCTACTGTCAAACCATCCTTGAGAAACGTGAAGATTGTCTAACGTAATTATTTTATGAGGTTTGGTGGGGGTAATTTTTTTTGCAATAGATTTAATAGCATCACTTTCAATATAAATATCCATCTTTTTAAGATGGTACTTACTTTGAGTATCTATTATTTTAGCCTGTTTTATTAAAAAATTCATTTGGTAAAATGTTTAAGAAGAAGGATTTCAATTATAAAAAAGAGAAGTGCTAGGATTATACATATTTGCCACAATTCAAAAATTGAAGTAGTATCTTTATAAGATTGTAACGCCTTATTTAAATTTGTATAAAAGTGTGTATTTTTGTTTAATTCTAAATCCTTTTTATTGTAAAATTGAAGTTTACTTTCTTTTCTGTCAATGTTAAAAGCCAAGTCTTTTAATTTAATTGTATCCTTTTTAAGGTTATAAAATCCAGCTTTATTAGGTAGCTCATTTGTTTCTAAAATAACCCTATTTTGTTTTATTTGTTGTTGTGGTATGAAAGAAACAGAAGTATTGTTTAAACTTAAAACCTTATCGTTTTTTAAAGTTGTATTTATCCCTATTTTATTGCTTTGATGCAAAGTGTAATAAAGTGGATTTGTAACGGTACCTTGTAAAGCCATATTGTAAAAAATAGGCACAATTAATGGTGAATTTACAAAAGTAGTAATACTTGTGTTTAAGGAACTTCCTACAAAATATAAGGCGCCTTCTTTAACAGGAATCTGACTGATGAAATTAGCATTATTGTCTAATTTTAAAATACTCGATACATTTTTACCTGTGAGTTTATAGTAACTTTTTACGCTAGGGTAATCAAAATTAGTAACCTCTTTTTCAAAAACATTATTCAGCAGTGGATGGGCATAATTTATAGTCGTAATTTTATGATTTTGAGTAACTTTTTCAATATGTACCGTTCTGTTAAGCAATCTTAAAAGACTGGTATAAGAATTTAAAGCGCTATTTATATTTGGAATAACTATTAATGAACCCCCACTTTCTACAAATTGTACCAATGCTTTTTTTAGTAATTCTGGAATTATTTCTACAGCATTTAGTACAATTAAATGTTGGTTATTTATTTGAGTAAAGTCTAAGCTTTCAATTTTACTTTGCGCAAAAGAAAATTCTGAAGAACTGTATAATTTACGTATAGAATTATTGCGTTTACCAATACTTAAAACACGTATGGTTTTAGGTTTATTTGTCGTAAAATAAAGCGTATTGTCGAATTTTAATGACAAGTCTTCTATTGATAATTTCCCTTTAAAATTTGTATTATTATCAATGACAAAATTGATTTTTGAAGACTTGTTTTCAACTAACTTCGTATTGGATTTTGCGATAAGTAAATTATTGTTAAACAATGATATAGATATGTTTTTTCCTGTAAAATGACTGTTTTTAATCAGTACCGTTAAATTGAGTTTTGTAGCACTTTTAGAAGAAATATACACACTGTCTAAGCTGATATTGGTCTTGTTACTGTGTGCTAATTTTATAAAATTAAAATCTACATTTTCCTTTAATTTTTTATTTATAGGTTTATCTGTATTTATTTGAAAATCTGATACAATAAAAGCTTTTGTTTTGGCTTTTGAATCTCTTGCTAGATTTCCAATTTTTAAAAGCGTATTGTCTAAACTAAAAGGTTGAGCACTTAACTTTAATTTAGAAATTTGCTCTTTAAAAGTTCCAATGCTTAGATTTTTAAATTGCTGATCGTTTGTTAAGAGTGTAATTTTAGTATCGTTTTCTTGAAAAGTAGTACTTGAGAATTTAATTAAATTTTGAATGGCACTGCTAAACAAATTCAGATTTTTACTTTTTGCTTGCATGCTGTACGAATTATCTAAAAAAACAATAATGTTTGTTTTTTCTGAGGCCTTTTTATCACTCAAATATGGTTCTGCAAAAGCCAAAATTAAAAAAGTAAAAAGTGCTATACGACTTATTAATACTAAAAGTTTTTTAAGTTTAGAACTCTTTCTATTTTTTAAAATAATGTTTTTTAAGAACTTAACATTTGTAAAAGGTGTCTTGGTATATTTTTGTAGCTGAAATAAATGAACAATTATAGGAAGTACTATTAAGATTAAAGCGACTAAAACAAGCGGATGCTTAAAATGCATTGTTCAAAAGATTTGTCAAAAATACTAAAAACATAGAGATACACAATTAAAAAGTAAGGAAACAAAGCAAAATAAGTTTAAATAAACTTTAATATTAAGAGAGAGCAGTTGCAATCCCATCCTTAGCCCTTCCCAGAGGGAAGGGAACAGTTTCTTCCCTTCAGGAAGACAGATGGGAGAAATATTATAAAAACTTAAATTTATAAAACTGTTACCACCCGAAATCCCAACACTTCGGTAGAGCGGAAGCGCGATTGCATCATGCCTTCAACCAATTAACCATAATTTGGACAAAAATTGTACATTTATTTCAATTAATAATTTATTATGGATTTGCAGTTAACAAATTTATACCTTAATGAATTTATTTACAAGTTAAATCGTAGGTATTTTGGAGAACGAATATTTGACAGGCTCGTTATTGTCGAAATTACAGGATTATGATGAATTACGGATGCACAAAAAAATATTTAAAAAAATCTTGTCAATAAAATAAAAGCCTATATATTTGCCCCATAAAGTAGAAATAATGTTTAAGAATTTACATCATCGCCATCATTTACAAACAAACGAGAACTCGGGTGTATGATGCTGTATTGATGTAAATCATAAAAATAATATAAAGCGCGCCTGATAGGCGCGCTTTTTTTTTGTAAAAAAATATGGAAACAAATTTAAAAATTGCTATTCAAAAGTCGGGTCGGCTTAAAGACGATTCGTTAAAACTGTTAAAAGAATGTGGTATTGCCATTGATAATGGTCGTGATCAGCTCAAAGCTAAGGCCATTAATTTTCCGATAGAGGTATTTTATTTACGTAACTCTGATATTCCACAATACCTTGAAGATGGCGTGGTAGACTGTGCCATAATAGGCGAAAACACCCTTGTAGAGAGTGATAGTCAAGCTGTTGTTATTGAAAAATTGGGCTTTTCTAAATGCCGATTGAGTATAGCGGTACCTAAAACGTCAAATGTGAGCTCTTTAGCTGCATTAGATGGTAAGCGTATTGCCACTTCGTATAACAATACGCTTGATAAATTTATGACAAAAGCAGGTATTAAAGCCACGGCACATCATATTTCGGGTTCAGTAGAAATAGCCCCAAATATTGGTTTAGCCGATGCTATTTGCGATTTGGTAAGTAGCGGCAGTACTTTATTTAAAAACAATTTAAAAGAAGTAGAGGTTTTGTTAAAATCTGAAGCTGTCTTGGTGTCGTCACCTCAAATTTCTAAAGAAAATTCAGACATCATAAACCGTTTACAGTTTAGAGTACAGTCGGTTTTAAAAGCCCGTAATTCTCGCTATGTTTTGATGAATGTTCCGAATGATAAAATTGATAATGTGGTTAAAATATTACCAGGTATGCGCAGTCCAACAGTATTGCCCTTGGCAGAAAAAGGGTGGAGTTCCATCCACACTGTTATCAGCAAAGGTTCTTTTTGGGAAGTTATAGACGCTTTAAAACAAGAAGGTGCCGAAGGTATTTTAGTAGTACCAATAGAAAAAATGGTTATTTAAAAATTAAACAATGCAGATTTATAATACATCAAATAGTATAGACTTAGAAAAGTTATTGTCACGGCCAAAAAGTCAGCAATCGGCTGAAAAAGAAAAGTTGGTTGCCACTATTTTACAGACGGTAAAAGAGCAAGGTGATACTGCTTTATATCAATATGCTAAAGATTTTGACAAGGCAACCCTTAAGTCGTTAATTGTCGGGACTTCAGAAATAGACTTAGCTGTAAAGCAAGTGTCTGTTAATTTAAAAAAGGCTATAAATCAAGCTTATAAAAACATTTTTAAATTCCATAAAGCTCAAGAAATTGACACTTCAAGAATTGAAACAACATCAGGTGTTTTTTGTTGGCGTAAACAAGTGGCTATTGATAAAGTGGGCTTGTACATTCCGGGGGGCTCAGCACCACTATTTTCAACGGTTTTAATGCTGGGTATTCCGGCACAAATTGCAGGTTGTAAAGAGGTTATTTTATGCACACCTCCTGATAAAAAGGGTACTATTGCGCCCGAAATTTTATACACCGCTCAATTGTTAGGCATCAATACTATTTATAAAGTTGGGGGCGCACAAGCTATCGCGGCGATGGCTTTTGGCACAGAATCGATTCCGCAAGTTTATAAGATTTTTGGCCCTGGAAATAGCTATGTAACGCTTGCTAAAACTTTGGTGCAAAAAGAAGGCATTGCTATTGATATGCCTGCAGGGCCTTCAGAGTTGATGGTAGTTTGTGATGACACTTCTCAAGCTAATTTCATTGCTGCTGATTTACTCTCACAAGCCGAGCACGGCCCCGATAGTCAGGTTATTTTGGTAAGTACTGATGCTAAAATTACTCAAAAAGTAGAAAAAGAAGTTGGTATACAGCTAAAGGTTTTACCCCGAAAACCCATTGCGGCACAGGCTTTAGAGAATTCAAAAATTATAATCGTTTCTACAAAAGAAGAGGCTTTAAGTATTGTAGATAAATATGCCCCAGAACACCTTATTTTATGTGGACAAGACAGTAATTTTTACGCTGCTAATTTGAGCAATGCCGGTTCGGTATTTTTAGGCGATTACGCACCCGAAAGTGCGGGCGATTACGCTTCGGGTACTAACCACACCTTGCCAACAAACGGCTATGCCCGTGTAAGCGGAGGGGTGTCTTTAGAAGCCTTTACCAAGCAGATTACGTTTCAGAAAATATCTAAAAACGGCCTCAAAAACATTGGTAAAACCGTAGAAATTATGGCCGAAGCCGAGGGGCTTCAAGCCCATAAAAATGCTGTGAGTATCCGATTAAAATCTATAGAAAATGACATTTAATTTAAACAATATAATTAGGCCCAATATAAAAGCTTTAACGGCGTATTCTTCAGCACGCGATGAATTTAAAGGGCAGGCTGAGGTATTTTTAGATGCTAATGAAAATCCTTTTCCATCTGATTTCAATCGTTATCCGGGTAAAGACATTTCAACTTTGCAAGAAAAATTAGCACAGTTAAAAGGGATAGATACTAAACAACTATTACTAGGTAACGGTAGCGATGAGAGTCTCGATTTAATATTTCGTGCTTTTTGCGAGCCTTATCAGCACAGTATCTTGTGTTTTGCACCCACTTATAGTATGTATAAAATTTGGGCACAAGTCAATGCGGTTGCGGTAAAAGAAGTACCTTTTTTAGTAGATTTTGAATGGACGGCAAAATGGGCTTTAGAAAATATAGAACCCACTACACGTATGATATTTCTTTGTACGCCCAATAATCCTACAGGAACAGTTGTTTCTATTGATGAAATTGAAAAATTATGTCAAGAGTTTGCTGGGCTCGTAATTGTTGATGAGGCTTATATCGACTTTAGTGAGCAAGCATCGGCTTTAAGTCTTTTAAAAAATTATCCAAATCTTGTTGTTATTCAGACTTTATCAAAAGCTTGGGGATTGGCAGGTGTACGTATAGGTTTGGCAATGGCTTCGCTTGAAATCATCAATGTTTTAAACAAAATTAAACCGCCTTATAACATCAGTAGCGCTAATGCGAAGGCTGCATTGCTAAGATTAGAAAATGGAAAAGCTTATAAGAAGGAAGTGCAGCTTATCAAATCGCAAAAAGCGCAATTAATAAAAGCATTAAATGATATAAAACAAGTTGTTAAAATCTATAAGAGTGATGCCAATTTTTTGTTGGTACGATTTAAAAACAGCACTCAATTATTTGACTATCTAAAAGCTGAAAATATTATTGTCCGTGACCGTTCGCGAGAATTAAATTGCGAGAATTGCCTGCGATTGACAGTCGGAACACCAGAAGAAAATACAAAATTAATTGAAGCTATAAAAACCTTTGAATTATGAAAAAAGTACTATTTATTGACCGAGATGGCACATTAATCCTTGAGCCAGCAGATGAACAAGTTGATAGTTTTGAAAAATTGGCTTTTTATCCAGAGGTATTTTATTATCTCAAAAAAATTGTAACTGAACTCGATTTCGAGTTGGTTATGGTTACCAATCAAGACGGATTGGGCACAGAAGCTTATCCCGAAAAGGATTTTTGGCCTACACAAAACTTTATGATTAAAGCCTTTAAAAGCGAAGGGATTGTTTTTGATGAGATTGTTATCGATAAAACTTTTGCCAAAGACAATGCGCTAACACGTAAACCCAAAACAGGCTTGTTAAAAAAGTACTTTTCTAAAAATTACGATTTAGAAAACAGCTTTGTGATTGGCGATAGATTAACCGATATGCAATTGGCACAGAACTTGGGTTCAAAAGGGGTTTTGTTAAACTATCAAGTAGGCTTGATGGATGATGTTTCAGAAGTAAATGACAAATTAGAGTTGAGCATTGTATTAAAAACTAAAGATTGGAAAGCTATTTATACTTTGCTAAAAACCAATATTCGTTCGACAATAGTTAGTCGAAAAACGAAAGAAACAGACATTAATATTTATTTAAATGCCGATGGTACAGGAGTGAACAAGATTAATACAGGACTTGGCTTTTTTGATCATATGCTCGCACAAATTGCCAAACATGCACAAGTAGATTTAAACATCATTGTAAAAGGCGATTTAAATGTTGACGAACATCACACTATTGAAGATACGGCTATTGTTTTGGGTCAGGCTTTTTATAAAGTTTTACAAGACAAAACGGGTATGAATCGTTATGGCTTTATGTTGCCAATGGACGATTGTTTGGCACAAGTGGCTCTAGATTTTGGGGGCAGAAATTGGTTGGTTTGGGAGGCTGATTTTAAACGTGAAAAAGTTGGCGACATGCCAACCGAAATGTTTATGCACTTTTTTAAATCGTTTTCAGATGCCTCTAAATGCAATTTAAATATTAAAGCTAGCGGTACAAATGAACATCACAAAATTGAAGGTATTTTTAAAGCCTTTGCAAAAGCCATTAAAATGGCCATAACTCGCGATATAAACAGTACTGTTTTACCCACAACTAAAGGATTATTTTAATGCAAAATATAGCTATTATAGATTACGGTGCAGGTAATACTCAAAGTGTTATTAATGCTTTAGAACGTTTAAATGTTAGGGTAAATGTCACTAAAAATCTGGAGGCTATCCGTCAAGCGGATAAAGTTATTTTTCCGGGTGTAGGTCATGCCAAAGCAGCTATGGGAAATTTAAAAGCCACGGGTTTAGATGAGGTAATTCCAACATTAAATCAGCCTGTTTTGGGCATTTGTTTAGGTATGCAATTACTATGTGATTTTCATACAGAAGGTGCTATAAATGGATTGGGGATTTTTGATGTGGACGTAAAAAAGTTTGACACCAATTTAAAGGTGCCTCAAATAGGTTGGAATCAGATTGAAAATTTAAAATCAGATTTGTTTAAAGATATAAACGAAAAAGCTTTTATGTATTTGGTCCATAGTTATTATGTGCCTCTAAATGACGCTAGTATTGCTGTTACAGATTACGGCATAAAATATGCATCGGCTTTACAAAAAGACAATTTTTATGGTGTGCAATTTCACCCCGAAAAGAGTGGGAAAGTTGGGGCGCGGGTATTAAGAAATTTTTTAGAATTATAACTTATAACACAAAACTAATAACTATAAAAAATGAGACTCATCCCCGCCATAGACATTATAAACGGCAAATGTGTGCGCTTATCAAAAGGCGATTATAGCACGCAAAAGATTTATAACGAAAATCCTTTAGAAGTAGCTAAAATGTTTGCAACACACGGCGTTAAATATGTACACTTGGTAGATTTAGATGGCGCAAAAGCCAATCATATTGTCAATTATAAAGTTTTAGAAAAGATTGCCTCTAAAACAGATTTGAAAATTGATTTTGGCGGTGGTCTTAAATCAGAGGGTGATTTACATATTGCTTTTGAGTCGGGCGCTAGTCAAATTACAGGAGGGAGTATAGCGGTTAAAAATCCAGAGATATTTAAAAAGTGGTTGGCAAAATATGGTCCTCAAAAAATTATTTTAGGCGCTGATGCTAAAAACGAGAAAGTAGCTGTAGGAGGGTGGCTAGAAGCGTCTGAAGAAGATTTAATACCCTTTATTAAGAATTACGTCAAAGAAGGTATTAACTATGTTATCTGTACAGATATTGCTAAGGATGGTATGTTACAAGGGCCAAGTTTTGATTTATATAGAAAAATATTATGTCACCTTGAGCGGAGTCGAAAGGTAGATAAAGATATTAAACTAATCGCCTCAGGGGGTGTATCCTGTTTTGAGGATTTACCAAAATTAGCGGGCTTGGGTTGTGAAGGAACCATTATCGGTAAAGCGATTTATGAAAATAAAATAAGTATGAAACAAATAGAAAATTATATAGTAGCTGGTAGCTAGTATCAGGTATTAAGTATCAAGTACAAAGTATCAAATACCAGCGACTAGTTAGTAAAAAATATAAATTATGCTCACAAAAAGAATCATTCCGTGTTTAGATGTCAAAAATGGCCGCACGGTAAAAGGCATCAATTTTAAAAGCTTGCGCGATGCAGGAGACCCCGTAGCGCTCGCTAAAATTTATGCGGAACAAGGCGCAGATGAGTTGGTGTTTTTAGACATCACAGCCACAATAGATCGCAGGAAAACGATGCATGTTTGGGTAAACGAAGTAGCTAAATCGCTCAATATTCCATTTACAGTTGGCGGTGGTATAACTTCTGTTCAAGATGTAGAAGCGCTTTTAAAATTAGGGGCAGATAAAATTGCCATAAATTCTGCTGCTGTCAGAAATCCACAGATCATAAATGACATAAGTAATGCTTTTGGAAGCCAGTGTGTTGTGGTAGCCGTAGATGCTAAAAAGATAGAAAATGATTGGTATATCTATCTTAACGGAGGACGATTAAAAACTTCTTGGCGTTTATTTGATTGGGTAAAAGAAGCCGCACAATGTGGAGCTGGGGAAATTTTATTCACTTCTATGAACCATGATGGCACCAAAAATGGTTTTGCAAATGAAGCGTTAAATCATATCAGTAATATGATAAATATTCCCATTATTGCTAGTGGTGGTGCAGGTACTTTGGCACATTTTAAAGACGCTTTTATTATTGGCCAAGCCGATGCTGCTTTGGCCGCTAGTGTGTTTCACTTTGGTGAAATCAGTATCCCCGAATTAAAAAAATATTTAAAAAAACAAAATATACCTATACGATTATGAATAGAAGTCATTACGAGGAATGTAATGACGAAGTAATCTTAAACTTTTGATAAAAAATTAAATTATGAAAATAGATTTTAACAAAAACGGCAACGGATTGGTGCCAGCCATTATTCAGGACGCCAATACCCTAAAAGTATTGATGCTAGGTTATATGAATCAAGAAGCTTTTAAAAAAACGCAGCAAACCAAAAAAGTAACTTTTTACAGTCGTAAACGCCAATGCCTATGGACTAAAGGCGAAACATCCGGCAATTTTTTAGAAATGAAATCAATGCTTTTAGATTGTGATAATGATACTTTGCTGATAAAGGCAAACCCAACAGGACCGACTTGTCATACAGGAGCCGATACTTGTTGGAATGAAACCAACGAAACCCGAAGTTTTTTGCCCATCTTAGAAGCGGTTATTAAAGAGCGTAAAAAAAATCCTACTGATAAATCTTATACGGCGTCGCTCTTTAAAAAAGGTATCAATAAAATCGCCCAAAAAGTAGGCGAAGAGGCTGTAGAAGTGATTATTGAAGCAAAAGATAACGACGATAACTTATTTTTAAACGAGTCGGCTGACTTGTTGTTTCACTATTTAATCTTGCTACAAGCCAAAGGTTTTTATTTAAAAGATGTAGAAACGATTTTAGCAGAAAGGCATAAAAAATAGAGGTGTGCAAAAGAGGGCGTAGTTTTCTTTTACCAACTACCCCCGGCACCGCCTCCAGAAAACCCGCCACCGCCAAATCCGCCTCCGAAGCCGCCTCCTCCAGAAAATCCACCACCGCTAGAGCCACCAAAACTACCGTGACTTCTACCGGCGCCGCTTAAAAGTATGGCTGTAAAAATATCGGATGCAACAGATCGTCTGCCACCTCTTCCATTACCACCACCGCCTCTTTTTATTCTAGAGATTATAGCTATAATTATAAAAATAACGATGATTATTAATCTAACAGGAAATTTAGAGTTTGTTTTTTGAGATTTTCTTTTTTTAGCTTGCTTATTTTTAAAAGTTCCGTTTAACACCTCAAAAATAGCGTCGGTACCCTTGTTTAAACCCGCATAATAATCGCCTCTTTTAAATTCAGGAATAATGATGTTTCTTACTATTGTCCCATTTATGCCGGCTGTTAATTTAATTTCGGCACCGTAGCCGGGAGAAATCCAAATTTTGTGTTCTTTTTTAGCCAGTAAGACAAGGATGCCATTGTCTTCTTTCTTTTGTCCAATTTTCCACTCATGAGCCCATTTAGGCGTTAAAATACCAATACTTTCACCCTTAAGGCTTTTAATTGTAACTATGGACTATTTGCGTAGAAGTAGTATCGGCATAGTTTATGAGTTTACTTTCTAAAGCCTTCTTTTGTGGGGTGCTTAGAACCTTAGCATAATCATAAACACTAGTCTGTAAACTAGGCTTATCTGGAATTGTAAACTGACTAAATGCTAATTGAACAAATAGCAAAGCAAAAACAGCAACTGTGAATTTTTTAGATATTTTCATTTAACCTTTTGAGATTTCGTCTGATAATTCGTTTATGTCGTCTGATTGATACGGAAAAAATGTTTTTAATTTTTGTCCTACATCCAAGATGGCCAATTCCAATCCTTTTGTAAACTCTTGTTTTGCAAAATGGGTAATCACAATTTCTTTAGTAGCATTCCAAAAACTATCCGTTACCTTATTATGAATACCCTCATCGCCAATTATGGCAAATTGTTTACTCTCTGTTCCTACATAAAGTAATACGCCATTTCTAAGCGCCGTTTCGTTCATTTTTAAATTGTAAAAAACATCTAAAGCACGATCCATTACAGGTTTATCGGAACTCTTTTCTATATGGACACGCACTTCGCCAGAAGTGTCTTTTTCGGCAATTTTAATAGCGTCAATAATGGTTTGTTCTTGTTCTTTTGTCAAGAATTCTTCAGCTTTGGACATTAGTCTTTTTTATCAGAATTAAAATCGAATTTTACAGTAGGGGCTTTATCGGCACCGGCTTCAGATTCAAAATAAACTTTGCCGTCAAAGTTAAACAGACCTGCTAGTATTGAATTTGGGAATGTCTTAACGTGATTATTATAGGGTTTTACAGCTTCGTTAAAACGGGTACGAGCTGTTAGAATCTGATTTTCTGTACTCGCCAATTCGTCTTGTAATTTTAAGAAATTCTGATTGGCTTTTAAATCGGGATAACGCTCTACCGTAACGAGTAAACTCTTTAAAGCGCCACTTAAACCGCCTTGAACTTTGTTAAAATTAGCCAATTGTTGTGGCGTAATATTACTGGGGTCTATAGTTACAGAAGTTGCTTTAGCACGCGCATTTATAACCGCTGTTAAAGTCGATTTTTCAAAATCGGCAGCGCCTTTAACGGTGTTTACTAAATTACCAATTAAATCACTACGACGTTGGTAAGCTGTTTGTACATTGCCCCAACTTTCTGAGATATTTTCGTTTAATTTTACGGCGGTGTTGTTAAAACCGACAGCCCATCTGTAGCCGGCAAAGGCTATGATGACTATAATAATTAAAGGTAACCACTTTTTCATTTTGTTTTGATTTTAGTTTATGAAATGTATTTATTAGTACAAATAAAAGGTAAATTGTTACAAAATTAAGCATTATATTTTTCTTAATATAGGAATAATAAAATAGTCAATAGCCTTAACCAGCTATCGCTTTGGCGGTAGCGTGGTTAGCTCTTGAGGTAGGCAGGCCACCCCCGAAGTTTCGGGGTCGCAAAGACAGATTTCGATTGTGTTTTTGGAAAGCTTGCATTAGTATTTTGTTATCAACCTGAGTTCGACCTAAGATTTGTTCACAATTTAGATAAATTTTTATTCAATTTGAAGACATCTTTTTGAAAGACTAACTGGTTAGTTTGAAAAAATAGGGCAAGAATTGGTGAAAATTCATCAAATCCGTAGGAAAACACACAAGAAAAGGCAATCTTATTGTGTAAATTTTTTAAAATATCTAGATATTACTTCAAATTTTACACTTCAAATCTCACCTTTTCTTGAGATTCTGTAA
>JASFYX010000011.1:0-112547 GCA_045046885.1 Flavobacteriaceae bacterium | reverse complement strand
TGGAATGACGTGATGAACGAACTCTTAGCGCTCGATTTTACCATAGACCCAACTTTTAATATTTACGAAGCCAGTCGTGATTTGATGCGGGCACGTCGTGCTGAATGGCACGAAATTTATACATTGCCATCGCTTTGGCGTTTTTATCAACCCAGTAAAAAGTCGCATGGGTCGTACTGGCATTATTGGGGTACCGAGCAAGAAGTGGCTTGGAAAAAGAATTACCAATTATGGATGACTTTTATAAACGAATATAAAAACAGAGGCGGGCGTGTAACAGCCGGTTCAGACTCGGGGTTTATTTTTCAGCTTTACGGATTTGCCTATATTAGAGAGTTAGAATTGCTACGCGAAGCGGGTTTCCATCCACTTGAAGTGATAAGAGCCGCTACCTTAAATGGTGCCGAATTGTTAGGTGTTGATGATAAGTTAGGCAGTGTAGAAGAAGGTAAGTTAGCCGATTTTGTTATTGTAGCCGAAAATCCACTTGAAAATTTAAAAGTCCTTTATGGGACGGGAGCAATAAAGCTCAATAAAGACAATAAAGTCGTCCGCGTAGGCGGTGTAAAATACACTATTAAAGACGGTATAATTTACGATGCGAAACGCTTATTAAAAGAAGTAGCCGTTATGGTAACAAAAGCCAAAGAAAAAGAACATTTTAAAATAACACAACCAGGAGTAAATAAATTATAGAATAGATATATGTTAACTTATTTATATGAAAAAATTACAATAATCTAATATTAGATAGCCTTATTTTGGATTTATGTAATAAATGTTAATAAATATTTAAAAAAAAGTAATTTAATTAAAAATAAAAAGATAAATTTGTCTTGTATTATTTAAATTCTTTTTTAACATGAATAAATACTTTTCTATTCAAATTATATTAGTCTTTTTTTTATTTCTAAATATACCATTAAAAGCACAAACTGGTGAAAAAATTTTTAAAACAACTTGTGCTGCTTGTCATAAAATATCAAACAAACGATTAATAGGTCCGGGCCTGGCTAATATAGATAAAATACGTACTAAAGAGTGGTTTGTTAAATTTGTAAAATCATCTCAAACTGTTATAAAGGGGGGTGACCCAGATGCCGTAAAGCTATTTAAAGAATACAATAATATAGTAATGCCTAATCAGCCATATTCTACTGCTGAAATAGGTGATGTATACGAGTATATTAAAAGTAAAAGCCAAAAAGAATTAGAAGTAACTTCTGTTAAAATGGTAAAAGAAAAAGAAATTCCTTTTGAACCAACCAAAGAAGATATCTTAATTGGTCAGAATTTATTTTCCGGTAAACAAAGATTTAAAAATGGTGGACCCTCATGTCTCTCGTGTCATCATGTTAGAAATGATAAATTAATTGCCGGAGGTTTATTGGGCAAGGAATTGACAGATGTTTATGACAGATTAAAAAAAGAAGGGATTGTAAGTATGGTTATGGGGCTTCCTTTTCCGCAAATGAAAAGTTCTTATCAAAACCACAAAATCACAAAAGATGAGGTTTACAAACTAACTGCATTTTTTAAAGATGCTAGTGAAGAACGCTATTATCAAAGATATGGTTCATACACAAATACATTTTTAATATGGGGTGTTGTAGGTGCAATTATATTAATGGGTGTTTTCCCTTTGTTTTGGTATAATCGTAAAAAAGAAAGTGTTAATAAAAGAATTTACGAAAGACAAATTAAGTCTTGTAATTAAAATATTATTTCAATAATTACTATTAAATAACTACTATGAGTTGGATTGAAGATATTATTTCTCCTCAAACACGTAAGTGGGAAGAGTTTTATAAAAACCGTTTTCAGCATGATAGAATTGTTAGAAGCACACACGGTGTAAATTGTACTGGTGGCTGTTCTTGGCAAATTCATGTTAAAGAAGGGATAGTTGTTTGGGAAACGCAACAGCTAGATTATCCCTTATTAGAAGATAAGTTACCACCTTACGAACCACGTGGCTGTCAAAGAGGAATTTCATTTTCTTGGTATTTGTATAGTCCTTTAAGGATAAAATATCCATTAATTCGGGGCGCATTAATTGACGCTTATAGAGCTGAAAAAGAAAAATGTGGTGATCCTTTAAAGGCTTGGGAAAATCTACAAAATGATAAAGAATCTAGACAACGCTATCAAAATGCTAGAGGAAAAGGGGGCTTTAGACGCGTTCACTGGGACGAAGTTTTAGAGATAATGGCTGTGGCAAATATTTATACGGCCAAAAAATATGGACCAGACAGGGTTGTTGGATTTTCGCCAATTCCTGCAATGTCTATGCTCAGTTATGCAGCAGGTTCAAGATTTTTACAACTCTTTGGAGGTGTTAATTTGAGTTTCTACGATTGGTATTGCGATTTACCTAATGCATTTCCTGAGATATGGGGCGAACAAACAGACGTTTGTGAAAGTGCCGACTGGTACAATGCAAAAATGGTTGCCGTAATGGGTGCCAACTTAAATATGACAAGAACACCCGATTGTCACTTCTTTGCAGAATCTAGGCATAACGGAACAAAAGCGGTAGTATTTGCACCCGATTTTAATCAAGTGGCAAAATACGCCGATCAATGGGTGCCTTTACACGCTGGAAGCGACGGTGCATTTTGGATGGCCGTAACTCATGTTATTTTAAAAGAGTTTCATCACGAAAAGAAAACACCTTACTTTATTGAATATACAAAGCGTTATACTGACAGTCCTTATTTAGTAGAACTAAAAGACGAAGGAGGTCACTATTCATCAGGAAGATTATTACGGGCCAATCAATTAGAAGAACATAAAGATATTGAACAGGGCGATTGGAAATTTGTAAATATAGATGAAGATAGTGGCGATTTTGTAATTCCAAAAGGAAGCTCAGGATATAGATGGCAAGAGGAGAAAGGAAAATGGAATATGAAGTATGAAGATGGCGAAACGGATAGAAATTACAATCCTGTTTTAAGTCTTCTAGAAACTAAAGACGCTGTTGCTCAGGTTGAATTTACAGAATTTGGTCTTGATAAAAAGGCTTTACGAAATGTTCCTGTTAAAAAAATAAAAACTGTAGATGGTGAGCGATTGGTTACTACTGTTTACGATCTCACAATGGCACAATACGGTGTTAGTAGAGGTCTTGAAGGAGATTATCCAAAAAGCTATGACGAAAAAGATCAAGCATATACACCCTCTTGGCAAGAAATATTTACAGGAATTGATGCCAAAATGGTCATAAGTTTTGCTAGGGAGTGGGCTAATACTGCTGAAACTACCGAAGGAAAATGTATGATTATTATAGGCGCAGGCATAAACCATTGGTATCATAATAATTTGATATACCGTTCTGGAATAATGGCACTTATGCTAACAGGATGTGTAGGTAAAAATGGTGGTGGTATGAACCATTATGTGGGTCAAGAAAAGTTGGCTCCTAGCGACTCTTGGGGTGCAATTGCATTTGCAAAAGACTGGCAAGGATCAACTAGATTACAACAAGCACCAATTTGGCATTATATTAATACCTGCCAATACAGATATGATGGACATTCGTCTAGATATAATACAGTTCCAAAAAATGATTTAACAGCAGGACATCATGCAGACCAAATATTTAAATCTGTACGAATGGGTTGGATGCCTTTCTTCCCTCAATTTGATCAAAATACTTTAGAATTGAGTAAAGAAGCAATGGCCAACGGTGCCAAAACTGATGATGATATTCAAAAATATGTGCTTGAAAAACTTAAAAGTAAAAAGTTAGGTTATGCAGTTGGAGATCCAGAAAACGATTTTAATTTCCCAAGAACATGGTATATATGGAGAGGAAATGCCATTTCGGGGTCTATGAAAGGAAATGAATTTGCCCTTAAGCATTATTTGGGAACAACGTCTAATGCTATTGCTGATGATTATGATGAAGAAAAAACCAAAGAAGTAAAGTGGCATGATGTCTCTCCGACAGGGAAAATGGATTTAGTAGTAGATCTAAATTTCCGTATGGATTCTTCAGCATTATATTCAGATATTGTATTACCTGCAGCATCTTGGTATGAAAAGGCAGATTTAAACAGTACAGATATGCACTCGTTTATTCATCCGCTTTCTCAAGCCATTGCGCCTGTGTGGGAGTCAAAATCTGATTGGGAGATATTTAAAGCAATCGCTAAAAAAACGAGTGAACTCTCAGAAAAATATCTTTCAGAAACACAAGTAGATATTGTTACTTCAGCAATTGCGCATGATTCAAAAGGCGAAGTTGCTCAAAAAGATATTAAAGATTGGTATCATGGTGAATGTGAAGCTATTCCTGGAAAAACAATGCATGGTATTTCGGTTGTAAAAAGAGATTATCCCAAAATTTATGAAAAATTCTGCGCACTAGGAGAAGGTATTAAAAACAATGGATTAGGGGCTCATGGCAATCATTATTTTTGTGCTGATGAGTATGATGAAATGATAGATTCTAACCATTTTCCAAGTATTAAGATTGGTGACAAAAAGTATCCTTCTTTAGCCGAAGATACAGAGGCTGCGAATGCAGTATTACATTTATCGTCATTGACCAATGGTTCGCTTACAGTGAGAGCCTACGAAAATATGGAGAAAAAGTCTGGGATGCCTTTAGTAGATTTAGCTAAAGGAAGTGAAGACTTTAGATTAGATTATAAAGATTTACAAGCGCAACCACGGCGCTATTTAACTTCTCCTGTATGGTCTGGATTAATGAATGACGGTAGAGCTTATTCTGCTTACACTTATAATGTCGAACGATTAATTCCTTGGAGAACACTCACAGGAAGACAACATTTCTATTTAGATCACGAAATGTATATCGCTTATGGAGAGCATTTACCAACCTATAAACCCTCGCCAAGTCCAGAAGTTTATGGTGATTTAAAGAAAACCTTAAAAGGAAAAGGTATGGCTAAAGCATTAAATTGCTTAACACCACATGGTAAATGGCACATACATTCTACCTATATGGATAACCATAGAATGCTCACACTTTCAAGAGGAATGGAACCTTGTTGGATAAGTGAACCAGACGCAAAAGAAATGGGTATTAAAGATAATGATTGGGTAGAAGTACATAACGATAATGGTGTGTATTGTACTAGAGCAGTGGTAAGCGCTAGAATTCCTAAAGGCGTTTGTATTGTTTATCATACGGTGGAAAGAACTATAAGTATTCCAAAATCTCAATTGAGAAATGGTAAAAGAGGAGGCTCTAACAATAGTATTACAAGAGTTCATCTTAAGCCCAATTTATTGGCTGGTGGATATGGTCAATTTACATTCCACTTTAACTACTGGGGGCCAACAGCTCCAAATAGAGATACACATGTTGTGATTCAAAAGATGGATAAATTAGAATGGTAATTAAGTTTAAATTAAAATAAAAAATAGTCTGAATTATGGATGTACGTTCTCAGATATCAATGGTATTTCATTTAGATAAATGTATTGGATGCCATACCTGTTCAATTGCTTGTAAAAATATTTGGACAGATAGAAAAGGAGCTGAATATATGTGGTGGAATAATGTTGAAACCAAACCAGGAACTGGTTATCCAACAAAATGGGAAAACCAAGATATATATAAAGGTGGTTGGGTAAAAAGTATGGGTAAGGTTCGCTTACGAGGTTCCGGAAAAGCCAAAGGCTTATTAAATATTTTTAACAATCCGCATTTACCAGTTATTGATGATTATTACGAGCCGTTTACTTACAAATATTTAAATCTAATTGAATCTCCAGAAGAAGAAACACAGGTTACTGCCAGACCTGTATCAATGATTACAGGAAAACCCATCGATATTAAAATGGGACCAAATTGGGATGATGATTTAAGTGGCACACCAGATTTTGCACGTAAAGACCCAAATTTTGAAAATTTATCGGCTGGAGAGCAAGAAGCCATGTTTCAATTGGAACGTATGTCTATGTTCTATTTGCCTAGAATATGTAATCACTGTTTAAACCCTGCTTGTGTAGGTTCTTGTCCATCAAGAGCTATTTATAAAAGAGGAGAAGATGGCATAGTTCTTATAAATCAAAAAGTTTGTCGCGCATGGCGAATGTGTGTAACTGCTTGTCCATATAAAAAATCATATTATAATTGGAGTACAGGAAAATCTGAAAAATGTATTTTGTGTTATCCACGATTAGAAGCTGGTTATGCACCAGCATGTATGCATTCTTGTGTTGGTCGTATTAGATATTTAGGTGTTATGTTATATGATGCAGATCAGATTGATACCGTGGCAGCTTCAGATGATAAAGATTTAATTAAAAATCAAATGGATATAATTTTAGACCCATTTGATCCTAAAGTTATAGCTTCTGCTAAAGAAAACGGCATAGCAGATTCTACCATAAAAGCAGCACAGAAATCTCCTACATATAAATTTGTTAAAGTATGGAAAATGGCATTGCCGTTGCATCCCGAATTTAGAACAATGCCAATGTTATTCTATGTACCACCATTATTACCTGTAATGGCATCATTAAGTGATAACAATGTAGATTCTCAAAAAGATACATTAAACCCAATTTCAAAATTTTGGGATAGGGCAACAAAATACGACGCCTCTATGGATAACATTTTTGGAACTGTTGACGACGCCCGTATGCCACTTAAATATCTAGCTAATTTATTTAGCAATGGTGACGAAGAATTGATGAAAATTACTTTGAAAAAATTAATGGCTGTTCGATTACATCGTAGAGATGTAACGGTGGGCGATTTAAATAAAGAAATGGTAGCCGAGAGTTTAAAAGAAGTGGACTTGACTCCAGAAATGGCAGATGCCGTTTATTATTTAACCTCATTAGCAAAATTTGACGACCGATTTGTTATTCCTGCTGCTCATAGAGAACAAGCCATAGAAATGTCAGAGTTTACAGGAGATAGAAAAGGAAATGCCGGATTTGGTTTTGTTGAAAAACCTACTCGCGGACTTTAATTAACTAAGATGAAAAAACAACTATTAGATTATAATAAAATTTCTAATTTATTTGTCTTCCCACAAAAGGAAAACTATATTGACAATGTGCATGATATTCAGCAGTATTTTAATAAGATGCTACCAGATGTTGGCAAGATCTTGCAACCTTTTACTGATGTAATGAGCAATGTTAATAAATATGAGTTAGAAGATCTCTATTTAAGAACCTTCGAAGTGCAATCTATTACAACACTAGATATAGGATATGTGGTTTTTGGCGATGATTATAAAAGAGGCGAATTATTGGTAAACCTCAATAAAGAACACAAAAATTACGGTATAGACTGTGGTGATGAATTAGCCGATAATCTTTCAAATGTATTAAAATTAATAAACGTAATTGAAGATTCTAAATTATTAGACGATTTGGTAAATATGATAGTTGCTCCTGCTTTATCTAAAATGGTACAAGGATTTGGAGAAGGGCAGATTGCGGCTAAAGAAAAGGTGTACATTAAACATCATAAAACTTTATTACAAAAACACAAATCTTTTACCATATATAAGCATGCCCTTTTTGCTTTATATAAAGCATTAGATTACGATTTTAAAATTAAAAAGCAAGAACAACCTTTACGTTCTGGAGGTTTTTTAAGTTCAATAAAACAAGAAATAATTCTCGAAACATAATAAAAAATAAAAATGGATAAACTAAATAGCTTCTTTTTTATCGCTTTTCCATACATGGCAATTGTGATTTTCTTAATAGGGACTATATCTAGATATAGATCAGATAAATTTAAAGTGTCCTCTTTATCTTCCCAATTTTTGGAGGGTAAAAAATTATTTTGGGGTTCTATACCTTTTCATTTTGGACTTATAATTTTATTTTTTGGACATCTAATGGGTTTTCTCATCCCCAAAAGTATTATTTTATGGAATAGCGAACCTTTAAGGTTGTTGTTTTTAGAAATTTCTTCATTTATAGCGGCTATCTGTGTTTTTATAGGGCTAATTGTGTTATTTATAAGAAGGATAACAGATGATCGCATAAGAATGGTTACCACTAAAATGGATATTTTTATTGTATTACTGTTGTTATTTCAAATATTTTCAGGTATGTACACTGCTGTTTTCATAAGATGGGGTAGTACATGGTTTTCTTCTGTGATATCTCCTTATTTAAAATCACTTTTTACTTTTACGCCCGAAATTGCTTCTGTAAGTGCTATGCCATTGTTATTTAAACTACATGTAATAAGTGCTTTCTTAATTATA
The DNA here is from genome assembly GCA_045046885.1 of Flavobacteriaceae bacterium. Lineage (GTDB taxonomy): Bacteria > Bacteroidota > Bacteroidia > Flavobacteriales > Flavobacteriaceae > CG1-02-35-72. The sequence goes on along the minus strand of JASFYX010000011.1, from coordinate 104,328 downwards.
TTAATGGTACCCTTTACACGTTTAGTTCACTTTTTAGTTTATCCTTTAAATTATTTCTGGAAACCATACCAACAAGTTATTTGGAACTGGAATAAGCGTAAAGTGAGAAGTCCTAAAACTAAATGGTCTATACACCGCCCAAAAAATAATTAAGGAAATAAGTATATTTTTTTAGCCAATATAAAATCTTAATTAAAATGCAAGAAAAAGTAACTTTTAAATCTAATAAAGCCTTATTTTTTAATACACTAGCATTCACTATTTGTTTTGCTGCTTGGATGATGAATGGCGTGTTAGTAACCTTTTTGGTAGATAATAGAGTATTTGATTGGGGACCTGTCGAAATTGGCTGGCTAATGGGTATTCCCGTTTTGGCAGGAGCTATTTTCAGATTGCCTGGGGGGATTCTAACAGACAAATATGGTGGTAAACCCGTATATGGAACTCTACTTGTTCTATGTGCAATCCCTATGTTTCTGCTTTCATATGTAAATAGCTTTTGGGGCTTTTTTTTCGCTAGTTTCGGTTTTGGTTTTGCTGGCGTAAGTTTTGCAATTGGTATTGCTTTTACGTCAGTATGGTATCCCAAGCACAAACAAGGTACTGCATTAGGAATTTTTGGTGCTGGAAATGCTGGTGCTGCCCTTACAACATTATTTGCACCAAGTCTTTTAAATATGTTAACAGATAACACTAATAATATTGAAGGCTGGAGGATGTTACCTAAATTGTATGCAGGCATGTTACTTGTCATGGGGATTTTGTTTTTCATTTTTACTGAAAATAAAAAACCTGCTTCAAGTGGAAAAACATTAAAAGGAATGCTTAAACCATTAAAAAATATTAGAGTATGGCGTTTTGGTATGTACTATTTTGTTGTCTTTGGATGCTTTGTAGCTTTTTCTCAATGGCTCGTTCCTTATTTTGTAAATGTCTATTATCTTCCATTAGTAACGGCTGGAATATTCGCATCATTGTTTAGTTTTCCATCTGGTGTTATTAGAGCGCTAGGAGGATGGATGTCCGATAAATGGGGAGCAAGAAAAGTAATGTATTGGGTGTTTGGTGCTACGGTGCTTATTAGTTTTTTACTAATTATACCGAAGATGGAAGTATATTCTCCAGGAAGAGGCATTATGGCAAAAAGTACTGGAATAGTCACCTCAGTAACAGACACAAAAATAGTAGTAGGTAACAAGACATATACAATTATTAAAAAAGAAAATAATGACTCCAATTATGACGACGGAATTTTTGTATTACCCACTAAAGATGTTTGGCAAGAGCCTGTTGTAAATGTTGGTGATAAAGTTGTGAAAAAGCAACTATTGGCTAAAGGAGTTACCCGTATTTTTTTTCAAGCTAATGTTTGGATTTTTGCAATTCTCGTAATTCTATTAGGTGGTATTTGGGGTATTGGGAAAGCTGGAGTCTATAAACACATTCCAGATTATTTTCCCGAAGAAGTAGGTGTTGTTGGTGGAATGGTTGGTGTGTTAGGTGGTTTAGGTGGTTTTTTCTGCCCGATTATTTTTGGCTATTTACTTGAAGGAACAGGCCTTTGGACAAGCGCTTGGATGTTTGTATTGCTCATATCTATCATATGTCTCTTTTGGATGCATCGTGTCATTCAAAAAATGATGTACAAAGAAACACCCGAATTGATGCGTAAAATTGAGGAGAATTAATTTTCTTGTAGTCATCAATTCAAATTACAGTATTGGTATAAAATAACTAAAAACTATAAATTATGTCTGTTAATATTAAAAATTGGAATGTAGAGGATGAATCCTTTTGGCGTTCTTCCGGAAAAAAAATAGCCAATAGAAATCTATGGGCTTCTATACCCGCTTTACTTCTTGCATTTTCAATTTGGATAATGTGGGGTGTACTGGTAAAGTATATGAGGGAGTTTGGCTTTACTTTTGGGTTACTCGAAGGACTGGCTCAAGGATCAGCAGAATATATTGCCAAACTTAAAGAAATAAACAGTTTATATTATACTTTACCGGCAATTGCGGGTTTGGCCGGGGCTACTTTAAGACTTCCTAACTCATTCCTAATTTCGCTTGGAGGCGGTAGGAATGTCATTTTTGTTACTACAGGATTACTTATTATACCAGCTATTGGAACAGGAATGGCACTTAGCGATATAAACACGTCATATATGTTCTTTGCAGTTATGGCATTGCTATCAGGTTTTGGTGGAGGTAACTTTGCATCGTCTATGAGTAATATTAGTTTTTTCTTTCCCAAAAAAATACAGGGATACGCATTGGGTATGAATGCAGGTCTTGGTAATCTTGGCGTAGGTATTATGCAGAAAGTAATACCACTAGCGGTTACTGTTTCGTTATTTGGAGGAACTGCAGGAGCTGTCGCAACCGCAAAAGGGGCGCCTTTTGAAGGATTACAAAATGCAGCTTGGGTTTGGGTACCACTTATTGCTTTAGCCACTTTAGGAGCATTTTTTGGAATGAATAATGTATCTACAGGAACACCAAGTTTACCTAACACGGCGAAAGGTGTTTCTAAAACACTTTATATGGTGCTGTTGGGCTTAATTGCGGCCGCTGTTGGCGCTTATATGTTAATTGGCCTTCCTTGGGGAGATTGGGGACTAAAAAATGCGGCTATGTGGATAGTGCTTCCGGTTGTTGTAATTCTTTCTGTATTACTTATGAAGAAAGCAACACCTAAAGAGATAAAGCAAAACCTCGAAAAACAATTTTCAATACTTGGCGATAAACACAATTGGGTAATGACCATTATTTATACAATGACATTCGGTTCGTTTATTGGGTACTCAATGGTATTTCCTAAATTAGCCCAAGATATATTTGTCTATTCAAATGCTCTAGATCCAGAATGGGTAAATCCTAATGCTCCTAATATTATGCTTTGGGCATTTTTAGGCCCAGTAATAGGAGCTTTGGTTAGACCTCTTGGAGGTATTTTATCAGATAAAGTAAATAGTGGTTCTAAAGTGACTGCTTGGAGTACGTTTTTTCAAATTCTTGCTGCACTTGCAGTAGCTTATTTTGTGCTTCAGGCAAAAGGAACTGAAACTCCAGAACAATATTGGTGGCCATTCTTTACGGCATTTATGGTTTTATTCTTAACAACTGGAATAGGAAATGGTTCAACTTTTAGAAGTATTCCTTATATTTTTTCTAAAGAAAAAGCAGGCCCTGTTTTAGGATGGACTTCGGCTATTGCAGCTTATGGCGCTTTTATTATTCCTAAAGTATTTGGGCAACAAGTTGCAGCAGGTACTGCAGAATACGCCCTGTATGGCTTTGCATTTTATTATCTAATCTGTTTAATACTCAATTGGTGGTATTATCTAGGACCTAAAAGAGAATTTGACAAACCATAAAATTTTTATAATTTAAAATATAACACTAGTTTCCCTCAACTTAAAATATGGGGAAACTAATTTTTATAATTTTACCAAAATAAAAACTAACAATAAAAGATGAGCCTAAATTTAAAAAATCTCAATAAACAAGACCCATTAAAGAGAATGGTAGAACATCAAAACGAAACAGAAGAGTTTTCTCCTATGGACCCACCAGATGCTTTTAAACCACCGGTTTTAGAGGGTGCTAAATACGAAGATATGCATCCGCTAATTCAAAAATTAATAGACGAACATAAAGAATGTAATGAAGCTATTGGTGCATTCGAAAATACGCTTAATTCGTTATATTCTGATGGTTTTTCAAAAAGTACTTTAGAAGGTATAAACGATTTCTTTTCTTACTTTGATGACGTTGTCATTGAGCACAATAGAAAAGAAGATGACACTGTTTTTGCAGCATTAAACAAGATACTTCACGAAAAAGAAGAATATAGCATTGGTACAAAAAAAACTGTGGTAGATTTAATGGAAGATGACCATATAAAGATGTTACAACTTGCAGCCATATCCTTTAATTTATTTGGACTCATTACACGAATTCCTGATGAAGGTTCTGGCATGGTGATATTAGATTTGGCTGTTGAACAATCTAAAGCATTAATAGAAATGCTTAAACTTCATATTTTTAGAGAAGATAATGTTGTTTTTCCTATCGCTAATAAATATTTATCAAAAGAGGTCTTTAATGCTTTGGATAATAAGTAGATTACAAACCTAATCATAACGACTTTACCTTAATTTATAATACAATAGTTATAAAATTAACTCAAATTTATCGGGATTAAAAGTATATTTGTAAGCAAAAATGTAATCTTTATGAAACGTATATTATTAGTGGCTCTTGTTTTATTAACTGTTTTTTCTTGTAGTTCCAAGAAAGAAGGCTCTATGAAAGTAAATGTACAAGTAAAAGGCCTCAAAAAAGGAACGGTATATTTGCAAAAAGTTGCCGACACTTTAATTGTTACAGCCGACTCGGTAAATGTTAACGGTACAGATACATTTATTTTAACTGATGATGTTGAAAGCCCCGAAATGTATTATATAACTATGGCCAATACAGCTAAAAAGATTCTGTTTTTTGGTGAAAAAGGTACTATAAATATTACGACTGACCTCGATAAGTTTGATATTGCTGTCAAAATTAAAGGTTCTAAAACACAGAAATTGTTAGATAAGTACAAAAAAATGATTGGCAAATTTAACGATAAGCAACTCGATTTAATTCAGCTTAACTTTAAAGCTCAAAAAGCCCAAAATAGAAAGCAATTAGACAGTATAGATAAAGTTTCTAAAAGCCTGATTAAACGTCGTTATTTGTACGCTACCAATTTTGCCGTAAGTCATGGCAAAAGTGTAGTAGCACCTTATATAGCCCTGTCAGATTTATACAATGCCAATATTACTTTGTTGGATACCATAAACAATTCTTTGTCTAAAAAAGTTAAAGCCTCTAAATACGGCAAGCAATTAGCCAAGTTTATTGTTGAGATTAAGAAAGAGGAGGGGAAGTAAGTCTAAATCACAGCCTTTTTAATTTTCACAATAGCCTCGCTGACTTTTTCGTTAGAAGTGGCAATATTCATTCTTATAAACAAAGCGCCTTCGCGGCCAAACCAATGTCCGGCATTTAATGCTATGCCTGTTTTTTGCGTTATATTTTTAAACATTTCTTTGGTGTCGTTATAAACATCGTGAAAACCCAACCATACTTGATACGTGCCTTCGGGTTTTATAAGGTTAATTTTTGAGTTTTCTAATGTCTGCTCTATTGTTGTTACATTTTTTTCGATTATTTCCAACACTTCTTTCAACCATAAATAGCCATGGCTGTAGGCTGTTTCAAGAGCGACTCTTGTCAGGACGTTTGTGCGACCCAAATTGTATTTTTTAAATGTAGCCGATAGCGCTTTAATAATATTATCGTTTTTGGTTATAACCATTGCATCTGAAATACCACACAGATTAAAAGTTTTGGCTTCAGAAGTACACACAACTATGTTGCTGTATAAATGCGCGAATTGTAACACAGAGGTAAATTTGTTACCAAAAAGGACAATGTCTTTGTGGATTTCATCAGAAATAAGAAGCACATTATTGTCTTTACAAATAGTGACAATCTTTTCGAGTTCTTGAGCCGACCAAACCCTGCCGACAGGATTGTGCGGATTGCAAATGATTAGGACTTTATTATTGTCTTGCTTGGCCTTTTCCTCTAAATCATTAAAGTCTATTTTATATTGGTTGTCTTCTAATTTGAGAGGGTTTTTTACAATTTTCCTACGGGTGTTTCTTATGACTTCTCTAAATTCCATAAAAACAGGTGGCTGTAAAATGATGCCATCGTTTTCTGAAGTAAAATTTTCAATGAGAAAAGAAATTGTCGTCGTGATAGTCGGACTGTACAAAACCTCTTTTTTGTCGAGTTCTATTTGATAATGGTTTTTATACCAACTTTTTTGGGCTGTAAAAAAAGACACGGGTTTGTATTCGTAGCCAAAACCCGAATTTAAAACGCGTTCCCTTAAGGCTTCCTGTATGGGTTTGGCCATTTGAAAATCCATATCGGCTACCCACATAGGTGTCAGGTTGGGCTTGCCATATAAAGCCAAAAGGGTACTAGGGTTTGACTTTGTTAAGGGCAATACTTTTAACTTTTTATCTAGTTCCATATATTTTGGTGTTCTAAAACTTAAATAATATTTTATCAAACCATTCCGCCAAAGCACTGCCAATTTCATGAGGTTGGTCTTCTTGTATAAAATGAAGTCCTTTACCTACATCTTGCACTTGTGTATTTGGGAAATGCTCTTTTATAAAGGTCACATCTTTTTTACGTATCAGTAAACCAGGAGAAACGTATAAACACAATTTTGGAAAAGTAGCTTTTTTAAGCCAATTATGATAGGCTTTTACAGCTTGATGTACATCATTAGGTTTGCCGTCAAACGGAATTTGAGTCGGCCATACTTGTAGCGGTTTCCGACTTTTAATTGTAGGATAGGGAGTAGCATAAGTATTTAATTCTGATTTAGACATTTTTCTAAAAACAGTATTGGGCAATAGTTTGGTTATAAACACATTTAGAACACGTGTAAGAAACCAACCTAAAACGGGGGTGCGCAACATTTTAAAACTGCGTTTCATTGCTTTGGGTATAGCATTCCATTTAGCAGTGTTGTAAATGGCTTCCATAAAAGCAATACCTTTTATATTGTCTGGGTGTTTATAAGCGTAATAAAAACCCAATCCCGAACCCCAATCATGAATAACCAAGGTTATATTTTTTAAGTCAAGCATTTCAATAAATTCTTGTAAATAAGCATAATGATCAAAAAAAGTGTAACCAATATTGGGTTTGTCAGATTTACCCATCCCTATTAAATCGGGCGCAATACAACGTCCTTTATCAGATACATACGGAATGATATTCCGCCATAAATAAGAAGAGGTTGGATTGCCGTGTAAAAATAAAATGGGATTGCCTTCACCCACATCGATGTAATGTATTTTACTTCCGTTTATGGAAATAAACTTAGATTCAAATGGAAAATCTGATGAAATGGGTTTTGTCATGAGTTAATTAAAATAATTAAAATGAGACCCTTCGACTGTGCTCAGGGTGACATTTAATTCGAAATTCTTCTCCCAAAGCTATTAGGACAGGGTGACAATTTGATTAATTATATCCTGTTATCGCCGTCTAGTAAATCGCCAATACCGCCTAAAATACTGCCTTCGCCACGGGTTTTATTACCCCTTCTTGGGGCTAAAGCTAACACGCGGTGTGCCAAACGGCTAAACGGCAACGATTGAATGTAAACAGTTCCAGGACCTCGCAAGCGTGCAAAGAAAAGGCCTTCACCACCAAAAAGTGTATTTTTAATACCACCTACAAATTCTATATCGTAATCAATATTTTGAGTAAAGCCCACAATACAGCCTGTATCAACCCGTAAAGTTTCGCCCAGCAGCAGTTCTTTTTTAGTAACCGTACCGCCAGCGTGAACAAAAGCCATACCATCCCCTTCAAGTTTTTCCATAATAAAACCTTCGCCGCCAAAAAGGCCACGTCCTAAGCGTTTAGAAAATTCAATACCGATAGAAACGCCTTTGGCCGCACATAAAAAGGCATCTTTTTGACAGATGAATTTACCACCGTTTTCTTGTAAATCTATGGCGAAAATCCTACCTGGGTAAGGAGCTGCAAAAGAGGCTTTTCTTTTACCTTGTCCGCTGTTTGTAAATACGGTCATAAAAAGACTTTCGCCTGTTAGCAGCCGTTTTCCAGCCGAAAAGAGTTTACCTAAAACACCTTCGCTTTGGTTAGAACCATCACCAAAAATGGTTTCCATTGTAATGTTGTCTTCCATCATCATAAAGCTGCCGCTTTCAGCTACAACCCCTTCTTGAGGATCGAGCTCAATTTCTACAAATTGCATTTCTTCGCCGTGAATTTTGTAATCTATTTCGTGTGCATTCATTGTTGTTTAGTTTAATTTAGCACGTAAACTCCATTCGTATGTGTATTGCGATACTTCAATGCCTTCGGCATTTATACCAATAGATTTTAAAGATATTTTTTGCCATTCACCATCTTTTAAAGTTTGGGTAATAGCGGCGTCTATTTTAGCCCCGTCGTTACAAGTAAAGGTAATTTTACCTGTTGCTTTTTTGGTGAAAACACCTTTGTGGTCGGTTACCAACATATTAATTGTGGCACTACTCTGACTTATCTTTTGCATAATCATAGAACCTGTTGACAGCTCTGATGCCATAGATTGTACCGCAAAATACATAGAGTTAAACGGATTTTGATTTATCCATCTGTGTGTTACTGTTACCACGGCTGTTGTGGCATTTAAACTACGTAAACGCACACCACATAAAAAAGCGGAGGGAAGTTTTAATAATAAAAAGCGGTTTATTTTTTTAACATTAGTCAACATAAGTCTTATTATTTTAGGCTACAAGATAAGCATATTTCAATAATTTGTAAATGTTAAATAAATGTTAAAGTATAGTACTTTGTATTGCATAGTAATATCCTTTATACATATATTTGCATAAACAAATAGTAAATTTGAGAGATTATGAGTAGAACTAATAATAATAACAATGCTTTTTTAATACATATTTCGGCTTTTGCCGGATATGTTTTTCCGTTTGGGAGTGTTATATTACCCCTTATTTTATGGAATGTAAAGAAAGATAAAAGCCCAGATTTAGACAGACATGGTAAAGAAGCTGTAAATTTTAATTTGAGTTTTTACCTCTATACATTAATATTAGGAATCACTTTGATGCCTTTTACATTTGCAACTTTTTTTAGAGGATTCAGACATTTTGGCGATTTCAATCATTTTGATTTTGACTTTAATGTTACCAATCTTTTTGGATTTGTAGGATTTGGCTCTTTGATATCTGTACTATTCTTGGCAAAATTCATTTTGATAATAGTAGCAGCTATAAAAGCCAGTAGAGGAGAAATGTATCATTATCCGTTAAGTATTAACTTTTTAAAATAAGAAATTATGAGTGGTGTATTAACTTTAGTAATACTCTGTATTATGACACTTTTAAGCATTCTGTAAATGCTTTACTAAAACAAAACAAAAATGAAGATAGAAAACACAAAAGCTCAAATGCGCAAAGGCGTTCTAGAGTATTGCATTTTAACCGTTTTAAGTCACGGAGATGCTTATACTTCAGAAATTCTAGTCGAATTAAAAGGAGCGAAATTGATAGTTGTAGAAGGCACCATCTATCCTCTACTTACACGTCTTAAAAATACAGGACTATTAAATTATAGATGGGAAGAATCTACATCGGGTCCCCCCCGAAAATATTATGCTTTAACAGAAAACGGCAAACTCTTTTTAAAAGGTTTAGAAGGGACTTGGAAAGACTTAGTTGCCGCAGTAAATAAAATAACAAAAACTAAAAATACCTAATCATGAATAAAACTATAAATATTAATTTAGGCGGTTTGTTTTTTCATATAGACGAAGTTGCCTTTCAAAAATTAAGACATTACTTAGATACGATACGCCGTTCTTTAAGCGATGATCCTAAAGGGCGTGATGAGATTATTGCAGATATTGAATTTAGAATTAGCGAATTGTTATCAGAAAAGATAAAAGATCCGCGTCAAGTGATAAATGAATCAGATATTGATGAAGTGATTGCTATTATGGGACAGCCCGAAGATTATGTTTTTGAAGAAGACTCTTACAGTAATAATTCTAAAAATACAGGCTCTTATCAAAGTTACAATCAGAAAAAATTGTTTAGAGATGGCGATGATAAATTCTTAGGCGGTGTGGCCTCGGGTATTGGTCATTACTTTGGTATAGAAGCTATTTGGGTACGTCTTATTTGGTTGTTTTTAGCCTTTGGTGCGGGATTTGGTTTCTTGTTATACATCATTCTTTGGATACTTTTGCCCGAAGCCCAAACCACTGCCGAAAAATTACAGATGGAAGGAGAATCGGTTAACATAAGTACGATTGAAAAAAAAATTCGTGACCAATTTCAAGATGTATCAGAACATGTAAAAAAAGGTTTCGAGACAGCTTCTAGCAATGTAAAGGAAGCTTCTTCTAAAGTAAATCAAAAGAATATTAAATCGGGGTTTCAAGAATTTATTGACGTTATCGGTAAAATAATTCTAGCGATTTTCCAGGTGTTAGGAAAATTCATAGGCATTCTCTTAATATTTGTAGCTGTAACCACACTTGTAAGTTTGGTTGTTGGCTTATTTACCGCAGGAACTTTAGATGTTTTTGGATTCGACTGGTTTTTACACGATGATAGTGGTTTTATAAACGGCACAGGATTGCCTATTTGGGCGGTTTCTTTAGGGCTTTTATTGTTGACAGGTATTCCGTTTTTAATGCTCTTTTTCCTAGGTATGTTTATAGTTTCAAGCAAATCAAAAACACCTGGCCGTGTGACTTGGTATGTGTTACTGGGCTTGTGGTTGATGACACTTATTGCCACCATAGTTTTTGGCGTAAAACAAACAGCCGACTTTGCTTACGATGGTAATTTTATTGAAAAACAATTTGTTAACACAAATTCTATAGATACTTTAAGGATAAAAATGGTTGACAATCAAGATATTTCAAATTACACTCATTTAAGAAAAAGAAATGGCTATAGGCGTGTAACAACATTAAATAATGAAGATAAATACTATTCTAATAACGTAAGATTAGATATTCGAGTTTCTGATACAGATTCCTCTTATGTAAAGATTAAAAAGGAAGCCTCGGGTTTTAACAGGCAAAAAGCAAAAGAAAATGCTAAAAAAATAGGCTATCAGTTTAGATTAAAAGGAGAAGCCTTAAATTTTGACGGCTATTTTTTAACCGATAGAGGGATTCATTTTAACGATCAAGTTTTAGATGTTGTATTGTATATGCCTAAAGATAAAATTGTTTATTTAGATAATTCTACTCAAACCTTTTTAAGACATGTAGAGAATACTACAAATACCTATGATGGCGATTTACCCAAACATTATTATAAAATGACTCTAGAAGGTCTAGAGTGCTTGGATTGTAAAACAAACAAATAAATTAAAAACCAGATAATTATGAAAACTATTTTTAAAATAACAGCTTTAATAGTGCTTTTTGTAAGTACTACATCGTGTATGATGAATGGCATTAGCGGTAATGGCGATATTGAGACACAAGAGCGCGATATCTCAGAAGATTTTACAGCTATAAAAGTCATGCAAGGAATAGATGTGTATCTCACATCAAACAACAGCACAAAACTCACCGTAGAAGCCGATGAAAACATTATCGACTTACTTAGAACTGATGTTAATAATGGGACACTTAAAATTTATTTTGAAAAAAATGTATGGCGCGCTACATCGCGTAAAGTGTATTTAAGTGTGCCTACCTTGAGTAGTATTGTTACAACCAGTGGGGCTTCTGTTAGATTTGAAAACACGCTTAAAGCCGATAAACTTTCGTTAAGAGCTACAAGTGGTGCCGATATTTACGCCCATGTGGATGTAACCGATTTAAACAGTGCTACCACAAGTGGTGCCGATATTAAAATTAATGGCTTGGCTAAAAATTTTGAAGCCAGTGCTACTAGTGGCAGCGATATAAAAGCATCCGATTTAAAAGCCGATTATGTAACAGTACGTGTTACCAGTGGAGCAGATATTAGGGTTTATGCGCTTAAAGAAATTAATGCCAAAGCCACAAGTGGCGGCAATATACGATATGACGGTGATCCGAAAGTGGTAAATAAAACAAAAAACTCAGGTGGTCGTATCCGCAGAGATTAAATAAGTGTTTTAGTTTGAAAAGAAAACCCGTGTTTTTAAAACACGGGTTTTCTTATTTTTAGTAAGAATAATTTTAATTTAATCCGCCTAAATAACGTTCGGCGTCAAGAGCCGCCATACAACCACTACCTGCCGCTGTTACCGCTTGACGGTACTCTTTATCTTGCACATCGCCACAGGCAAATACACCGGGTTTATTTGTTTTAGACGATTTTCCTTTGGTTATTAAATAATGGGTATCATCCATATCTAACTGACCTTCGAAAATTTCAGTATTGGGCTTGTGACCAATAGCCACAAATAATCCAGTTACGGTAATATCTGTTTTTTCTTGTGTCTGATTGTTAAACACACGTACACCTTCTACCACATCTTTACCTAAAACTTCGTCAATTTCGGTATGGTACATCACTTTTATATTGGGAGTATTAAAAACACGTTTTTGCATCGCTTTAGAAGCCCGCATTTCATCACGACGTACAAACATTGTGACACTTTTACATATATTGGCTAGGTAAGTTGCTTCTTCTGCTGCTGTATCGCCGGCTCCCACAAGAGCCACATCTTGGTTGCGGTAAAAGAAACCATCGCAGGTAGCACAGGCCGAAACACCGCCTCCGCGTAAGCGTTGCTCACTTTCTAAACCTAAATATCTGGCTGTAGCTCCGGTTGCAATTATTAAAGTCTCGGCTTCAACAACTTTATCTTCGTCAATAGTTACTTTATGGATACCACCTTCTTCATTGCTAAATTCTACTTTAGTGGCCATTCCAAAACGGACGTCTGTATCAAAGCGTTCGGCCTGATTTTTTAAATCTTCCATCATAGCCGTACCGTCAACACCGTTTGGGTAGCCGGGAAAATTATCAACTTCGGTCGTTGTTGTTAATTGCCCGCCAGGCTCCATACCTGTGTACATAACGGGATGTAAATCGGCACGAGCTGCATAAATAGCAGCTGTATAACCCGCAGGTCCCGAACCTATAATCAAACATTTTATTCTTTCTATTGTATCTGACATAACTAAGTGTATTTTTATTTTAGTTTAACAAAATTAGATTATTTTATGCTTTTAAAATATCTTTACTGATAACTTTTTTTAATAGAAGTATAATTATTAATAATATGGATTTTAAAACTATTTCAACCGTATCGGATTTTGAGGGTATAATTACACAAAATACAGGTGTCTTAATGTATTTTTCGACTTTGAGTTGTGCTGTTGGCGAAGCTTTAGAACCCAAAATAATTGATTTATTAAAAAACAACTTCCCTAAAATCCCTTTTTACTTTATTGACATACATGCAACGCCTGAAATTTCTGCCAAACAAAGTGTGTTTGTAGAGCCTACCGTTTTAGTTTTTTTTGACGGTAAAGAAACTATTAGAAAAAGTCGGTATATCAGCATACCCGATTTATCCTATGCCATTTCAAGATTATATAAATTAGCTTTTTAGGACGTTTTGAGCGACCCATTTTGCCAATAGCATGATGGTTTCATAAGGGTTTACCTTAACCGACGTTGGAAAAAGTGAAGCATCGCAAACATAAATTGATTTGGTGCCGTAAACTTTTCCGTAAATATCACAAACAGAATTGGTTTTATCTGAACCCATTCTGGCACCGCCTTGCGGATGTGCACTTGATAAGGGGGTCTTGTTTAAATTTAAATATTTTTTATCGATAAGATTATCTAATTGCGCAACGTCCGATTTTAAAAGGGGTAGCTTTTTGCTGGCAGGTAATAAAATTTTTGTGCATCCGGCGGTAAAAAATAACTTAGCTGCAACTTGCAATGCTTTTACAAGCGATTCTTTAGATTGATTGCTCACGGTATAATCTACAACACGCTCGCCTTTTTTGTTAATGCTTATCCTGTTTTTAAATTCTGCTTTATCATGAGCTAAGATTAAAATCGACATCATTTTGTTATAATCCCTCATAAATTCTTGATGTAGCTTGCCGTAACCGAGATTGTTTTTAGCGGTGATAGATGGATAATAAAATGATGTTTCAAGTAAAAACCCATCGGTTTCTGAATAGTAATCGGTATAAACTGTTTTTGGAAATCCACTATAATTACTAATGGCTTTAGTAAACACACCGTTTATATTAAATACCGGATGCAAGGTGATGTAACGACCAATATTTTTATTTTTGAGTCCTAGTTTTAAAGCAGAGTGCAACAAAATAACGGGTGTATTTAACACACCGGCTGCAAGGATTATTTTTTTCGCACTGAGTTGATAATTACCAGGTTTTAATCTGTTTTTGTCTGTGTTAAAAGCGTTTTGTTTTACAGTTATAGAAACCTTATTTTCTTCAATAGAAACAACTTTGGTATTGCAAAACAGCTGAACGCCTCGTTTTAAAATTCTAGGAATCTGAACCTCTAATGTGCCTTGTTTAGCGCCCGATGTACAACCCAAATTGCAAAAACCTTGTTGTTGGCAGTTTTTTACATTTATTTTTAGCCGTTTTACGGGAATGTTTAATTTTTGAGCACCAAGTTTAAACAATTGGTTATTTTGATTGTCCCAATTTTCAGGTAATTGATGTACCGATAAGTCTTTTTCAATCTCGTCTAGCGATTCAGAGATAAATGAATCTGATAAAAATGTTAGTCCGTGATTTTCGCGCCAAGTTTTAATCACTTTTTTTGGTGGTCTAAACGACACCCCTGTATATACCGAAGAGCTACCGCCCAAAGTATTGGCAGCGGCAATGCCAATTTGTAAATTTTTTGATAAAACAGCTCCATTGTTAAAGTAAAAATGGGTCATATCAAGTTCGCGATGGTTAAAATCTTGCTTGGAGCGATAGGGGCCTGATTCTAAAATAGCAATATTTAAATCTTTGTGCTCTCGTGTTAAATAATCGGCAAAAGTAGCACCTCCAACCCCCGAACCTATTATGATAAAATCAAACTCCTGACGCTGTAACATTTTTACAATTGCTTATAATTTATTGATAATCTAATTTGGTCTAATCCGTAATATGATATCAAAATCAACGAGCGCAAACCGGTTAAACCGGCTACTATTTTATTGATTGGCAAATTAAAAAGTTTATCAATATAAGTTTTTCGTCTTTTATAATTTAGTTTGTTAAAAGCTTTAAAATTAAAAATAAAACTCAGTGCGGCAATCAATTTAACCAACAGCTTTATTTTAGAATCAGCTTGGTATTCTAAATTTTCTATTATTTTGCTAAAGTTCTCAAGAAAAGGTTTTTGAAGCACTTGGTTATCATAAAAATCGGGTACGATAACTTCTGCAAATAAAATGACATAATATTTAAATTGAGTATCAGACATTTAATTTTAATCGGTTAAATGTCGTTTAACAGCTCTCCCTATAAATCGTATTTTTTCTTTAAAACTAAACCTTGCTAAATTGACTTTTACAACGCCTTTTGTCATATAGGTTTTTTTGGTATAATCTATCATAACATCAACAATTACAGGAATATCATTTGTTGCTTCTTTAAAAGCCTTTGTCATAGTTTTATCGATGTTATTATCGTTTTGCATTAAAAAATAACTGGCACCACAGGCATCAGCAACACCTTTAATATTTACATTTCCAATAACCGAAGCTGTTTTGCGTTTAAAAGGAATTTTTTGAAATTGTGAAATCTGACCCAATTCGCCATCGTGAAAAATAAAATATACCACGCCTTTTTTGTAAGTATTTGCGGTAAGTATTTCCATGCCCGTCATCAAAAAACCACCGTCGCCAACTATGCCAACAACTTTGCTTTTAGGATTCATAAATTTGGCACCAATAGCGGCTGGAACACAAAATCCCATACAATTAAAATCGGTTGGTGAGACAAAATGTCTAGACCTGTTTACAGGTAATAATTCGGCTGCCAAATAGGTGTGTTTGCCATCGTCAACCAAAAAGTAAGTGTCATCATCTGTAAATTTAGTCAAGGCTTCAAAAAAGAAACCCGGAGATACTTTATCGGCTAAAGTATTTTTTTTCCACGCTTCAGAATATTTTTCTTTTTCAGTTTTAATCATTGTGGTTAAAGCCGAAAAGTCTTTTGTTGTTTTGTTTTTATCCAATGCTTTTAACAGTAGTTTGAGGGTTTCCTTAGCATCGCCTTCAAGACTTATCTTAGTGGGGTAATTTTTATCAAACACATTGGGATTGATATCTATATGGATTAAATTTTTTGGTACTTTTACACCAAAACTACCTGTACCAATTTCAGAAAACCTCACGCCAACAGCCAGCATAGCATCACAATTTTTAAAAGTTTTTTGCGATGCCGGTACAGCATTTGGGCCAAATCCAAAACCGGTATGCAACGGATGAGAAGCAGGAAAAGAGGCTTTTCCTTGCAAAGTTGTGGCAACGGGAGCTCCTAAAATATCGGCTATTTGTTTGAGTTCTTCCGTAGCGTTGGCAGCTCCCCAACCAACATAAATACCAGGTTTTTTGGCTTTTAAAAGCAAGGTGGCAGCTTCGCTAATTTTTTGAGTATCAATAGTTATATCTAGAGCTGGTTTGCTGTAGGGCAAAAGTTTGTCAAATTCGCCTTTAAACATCTGAAATTCCATTGGGATTTCAATAAAAACAGGTCCCGGTTCGCCCGATGTAGCTATGTTATAGGCTTTGTAAATAGTAGGAATAATATTTTGATGTGAGTCTATTTTAAAATAAGCTTTAGTAATTTCTTTAACCAAATTCTCTTGATTTAATTGGTGTAATTGGTAATGTCTGCCACTATCTTGACGGGTGCCACCAGAAATAATCAGCATGGGTATGCCATCTAAAAAAGCTTCACCAATACCACTCATGGCATTGGTTGTGCCGGCAGCTGGAACCGTCATTAGAGTGCCGATACTATTTGACGTACAAGAGACACCAAGAGCCATAAACGCCGCACCACCTTCGTGTGTAACCAAAACAGGTTCAATTTGTTTTGAGTTGTTAAGCTCATCGTATAACTCAATGTTATGCACTCCCGGAATTCCGAATGTGTATTTTACACCTATTTGTTCTAAGGCGTAAACCGCCAATTGTGCACCTGTTTTTTTCATGGTATTTTAAATGATTTGATATTTAAAAGATAACTGTCCTGCAAGGTTTTGAGAACCTTGTAGGTCAAAATTATTAACACTAAGGATTAAATTAATACCTACAAGATTGAGAAAACCTTCTAGGTTGAATTCTTCGTAATTACGCATACAGAGACCTACAAGGTTTTGGCAACCTTGCGGGTTTGGTTTTTGATGATTATGCTTTATAAATATACTAACAAGGTTTTGGAAACCTTGCAGGTGAAGTAAAGTTATCTTTTTAAACGGATTGTTCAATACTATATTTGTTGTTTAAAATTAATTATTTTTTAGTTATTATATGATGTGCTGCTTTTTGAGATGTAAAAATACAAGTCGCCAAAAAAGTACCTTCTAAAGCCCGTTTACCGTGAGAGCCGCCACCGCCAAAACCGGCTGCTTCGCCAACGGCATATAAATTGCTAAAAGTATCATTATTATTTTTAGTGGGTTTAGATTTTAAAACCTGCGAATTTAAATTTGTTTCAATACCCCCTAAGCTTTTTCTCGACAAAATAAATTCCCTTATCGCTATAAGCGGATAGGCTTTTTTCTGATTTAATTTTTGAGGTTTAAGCGTTCGTTTTTTGTCGCCTTTATATTCGCGTGTCTGTTTTATGAGTCTGATTTGTTCATCATTCCAAATATTCTTACCACGTTCAAAATTTTGATCATAACTGTCAATTGAGGTTTGTAAGGATTCTATGGTTACATCATTTGTTTTGGTTAAAGCATTCATTTTTTCAACCATTTCTGCTACGCTATAAGCAACTAAATAATTGGGTGAATCTTTTTCTAAGGCTTTGATTAATATTTTATTACCCCTTAAAACCGAAAATAAAAATGAAAATATATTTTTATTTTTGATACCTTCATTAAATTCAGATCCCGATACTGCTAGCTCCTTATAAGCTATTTTTTCGTTCAAAAGTTGCCAAGAATATTGTTTGTCTTGTTCGCAAATTTTTGTCACCAAATATCGTGTGTCAAATGAGGTCATCAGAGGTCTTGGGCCCATACGCTCGCCTTTATAATTTAACCATAATGCCGATTTTGGAGGCACCAAACTCAATCCGTGGTTTTCTCTTTTAGGATAGGGGTGTGGAATGCCGGCAGCATAATTCCACATAAGATTTAAGTTGGTTACATTTCCGCCAAGGCTTTCAACTTTATCATGAATCATGCCATCAGAAAATTGATGCGACCCATTAAGAATCACTTCGGGTGGCGTTCGCCAATCTTTATGCCAATGTTGTCTGACTTTTTCCATAGAGCCATTAATGCCTCCCGTAGCAACTACGAAATTATCAGCATAACAGGTGAAGGGTTTTTGGTTAGACTCATCAATGCCATTAATACCGGTTATTTGATTATTCTCGATGATAAAATCTTCAGCTTTATGCTGAAATAAAACAGTTAGATTTTGATAATTAGGATGGTTTTTAAGATGTTTTATAATGGCTTCAATCAGGCCAAAACCGGTACCCCAAACCATATGAAATCGCGGTACAGAGTTTCCAGGATGATCTAATCCACGCTCAACCCAATGAACGATTGGGAAAAAGCCAACCTTTTTTGAACGAACCCAATCGTAAACTTTTTGTGTTGATTCTAAGAATTCATTGGCCCATTTTTTACCCCAAATATTATTATCGTCAAATTCGGCAAACGAAAACCAATCTTTTTTAGCTTGATTAACAGTATCTTTTATTTTAGAAAAACGCTGTTGTGGTGAATTGATAAAAAACATACCGCCAAAAGATTCTTTTGCTAAACCACCAAAATTCTTTTCTAAATCACGTTCAATGATAAGGACTTTTTTATTTGCGTCAAGCAATTCAATTGCTGTTGTTATTCCAGATATACCACCGCCAATTATAACGGTATGTGCTTTGTAGGTGTGATTTGACATGGTTTGAATTAAAGGCTACGATTATATTTTTTATAAAGATATCAAATTAGTTAGATAATGTAAAAGCTATAAATATATTTTAATAAAAACTTGCAAAGTTTATTATAAGCATTAAATTTGCACCCGCTCATAAAGGTAATCACTTCGGGGTGTAGCGTAGCCCGGTTATCGCGCCACGTTTGGGACGTGGAGGCCGCAGGTTCGAATCCTGCCACCCCGACAATCAAAAACTTGTTACGTGAGTAACAAGTTTTTTGTATTTAAAAGAATTTGAGCTTGCTCAAAAGTTCTTTTAAATACAAAAAAAACTCAAGCGCTTTTAGCGCCTAAAGTTTTTGATTAGCAACGAAACCAAACTCAGGATCAGCGTAGCTAATCCTGCTTGCTTCAAAACCACAGTAAAAATAAAAAAGGTGCTAAAGCACCCTTTTTATTTAGATTTAGAAACGATATTATTTTAAGCCTCTTTTTTTAATAAGTGCATCAATTTTAGGAGCACGTCCTCTAAATTCTTTATATAAATCCATACCTTTTTTGGTGCCTCCTTGACTTAACATATGTCTGTATTTTTTAGCAGTAGCTTGGTCAAAAACATTTCCGGTTTCTTTAAAGGCTTGAAAAGCATCAGCATCTAAAACAGCCGACCACAAATAACTGTAATAACCTGCAGAATAACCGCCACTAAAAATATGAGCAAAATAGGGGCTGCGATAACGTGGAATAATTTCTTTAATTAACCTTAATCTGTTCATTTCTTTTTTCTCAAAAGCATTCGATTTTTGAAGTGTAGTATCTTGTAAAGTATGCCAAGCCATATCTAAGTAAGCGGCAGCCATATATTCTACAGTTCTAAATCCTTCGTTAAAATCGTTTGCGTCGTTCATGCGTTTAATCATTTCTTCAGGAATAACTTTTCCTGTTTTATAATGTTTAGCATAGAGTTTTAAAACATCGGGTTCACTCATCCAATTTTCCATAACCTGAGATGGAAACTCAACAAAATCTCTTGGGACGTTTGTGCCTGAAAGCGATTGGTATTTTACTTTAGAAAACAAGCCGTGTAAGGCATGACCAAATTCGTGAAAACAAGTTTGTGCTTCTGTAAAAGACAGCAAAGAAGGCGTATCTTTTGTTGGTGGTGGAAAATTAAAATTGGTCGTTACAATAGGATACACCATTTTATTGACATTAGACTGACTTCTTAATGCATTCATCCAAGCACCGCCTCTTTTGCTTTCGCGTGCAAAGAAATCCATATAGATAACTCCAAGATGACTACCATCGGCTTCTAAAACCTCAAAAACCTGTTGATCTTTATGCCATTTAGGAACATTGTTTAAAGGTTTAAAAGTAAGTCCGAATAATTTGTTTGCCAACATAAAAACACCTTGCCTAACAGCCGTAAATTCAAAATAAGGACGCGTTTCTTCTTCATCAAAATTGTATTTTTCTTTTCTCAATTTTCCGACATAATGACGCCAATCGCTCGCATCAAATGTGCCTTTAACACCTTCTTTTTTCATCATTTTAGCTAAGGCGTTGCGTTCTCTTTTAGCACGATTTAGGGCAGGCTCCCACAATTTATCCATAAAATCATAAACAGCTTGAGGTGTTTCGGCCATATTATCAGATAAAATATATGCAGCATGTGTTTTATAGCCTTTTAAATGTGCTAATTTGACCCTGATAGAAGCCATTTCTTCTAAAACAGCTTTATTATCGTTAGCATTATCATTGTTACCACGCATAGCATAACCGTCAAATATTTTTTTACGTAAAGCTCTGTTAGGAGAGGCTTGTAAAAACGGATTTATACTGGGGCGTTGTAAGGTAAAAGACCAGCCTTCTTTATGACCTCTTTTTTTAGCTTCTTTAGCGGCCACAGCACGTAAACTTTGCGACGCATTTCCTAAATCTTTAGGATTGGTAACATACAATTCAAAATTATTGGTTTCTTTTAGCAGGTTATCGCCAAATTTTTGAGATAATACAGCCAAGCGGCTGTTAAGTTTACGCAATTGAGTTTGTTTTTCTGCGCTGAGGTTAACACCGGCTCTAATGAAACCTTTATAAGTTTCTTCTAACAGGCGCATTTCTTCGGCACTTAAATTTAATTTTTCTTTTTGCTTATAAACAGCATCAACTCTTTTAAAAAGTTTGGGATTTAAATTAATATTATCCCAATGTTTAGATAATTCAGGAGCTAAAGTTTTGCCTGTTTCATTTAAGGTGTCGTCTGTATTAGCACCTCTAACTGCATAAAAAACACGGGTAATTTTATTTAAAGTGGTGCCACTCAACTCTAAGGCTTCAATAGTATTTTTAAAATTGGGAACTTTTTTGTTATTAACGATGGCTTCAATTTCTGTATTGTGTTCTTTTATGCCTACACGGATAGCCGGTAAATAATCGGCGCTTTTAATTATATCAAAAGGCGGTACACCAAAAGGTGTATGCCACTCACTTAATAAAGGGTTTTTAGTTTGGGTTTTTTGTTTCATGTTACACGCGCTTAGCAAGAGAAAACTTGCTAGAACAAATAAAATTCTTGTTTTCATAATTGTTATTTTTAAAAAATAGGTTAGTCAAAGTAAATGTGTTTAGAAAGTTTAAAATTAAGGTTTATAAATTAAACGAAAATGATTTTTATCATTTCTCTAAACGAGTCCTAAAGAAATTTCTTAAGAGCAATATGAGTGTTATTTGGTGGTAACTAATAATTGTTTATTGAGTTTAAACAATTGAATTTTTTGGCGTTCATTTTTTAACACATATACAGCTGTTTTTTTAAACTGATTAGATTTACCCCAATTAAAATACTGACTCACTTTGAAATGGGTTGATTCCGGTTTTTTGTTGCCTTTATAGGTAATATTTACAAGCCATTCGCCTTTGCCTATGTCGTCTATAAAAAACTCTTTACTAGAGTAGCCTTTTTTCTTTTCGTCTGTAATTAAAGTTTGATTCTTTTCTAAACTGTGCTCAAATACATAAGCGCGCTTATCGGGATTTACAAATTCTAAATCAAACTCGGCTTCTGAAGTATTCCATTCAAAAACGAGCCTAACATCGTTTCTAAACTCAGTTATATTTTTATTTTTTGGAATAAACCTCTCTTTAATGGCTGTTTGATTTTTTCTGTTAAAATAGAGCCATTCCATTTCGTTGTATAACGTTTGTCCTATTCCTTCACCACTTACATTATTACCTTTGAATAAGTAGCTCATATACATGCGCCACGCTTTTTTGTATTGATCGTTTTCTAGATAAGCATTAGCCAAATCGCGATAAGATTGTGCATAAGTAGGTCTTAATTTAAAAATATTCTCATAGGTTTTAATAGTTTCTTTTTTAAAACCAAGTGCTTGTAATTGGTAAGCGATGGTTTTAAGAACTTCGGGGTTTTTGTTGTTCATATTAGCAACGTCCTCTAATATTTGTAATGTTACATTAGTGTTGTTGTAATAGGTGTTAAATGTTTGGGCAATACTTAAATAGGTATCGTAATCTGGTAAGTTACCTTTTAATGTTTCGTTATAGTAGTTATAAGCTTTTTGTATATTGTTAAAGCTTTGCATTTTAAGTGTATACACATTAGTTGATGACGATTTTGTATTTAAGGCTACGGCATCATTGGCGTAATAGTTTTTGTTGGTGTATTTTTCGGTAATTTTTTTAAGGTTAGATTCCTGAGGATTAAAATTGCCATTTTTAGTTCTAATAACAATAACACCTCCTGCGCCTTTTGACCCATAAAGTGTAGTAGATGCCAAAGATTTTAAAGCATGAACATCAATAATTTGAGATAATTCAAGAAATTCGGGGGCATCGTCAAACATTATTCCGTCAACTTCCCAAAGAGCTGGAAGGGGGTAATTAATTACCATTCCACTACCTCTTAAAAAAGCTTTTCCATTCTCTCGGTTAATACTATAACCGGTTATTTTACCCACTAGCGCTTGTTTAATTGAAATAGCCGCAGGTTCAATATCGTCACCTCCCACAAAAGATACAGTATAACCTGCCTTTTTGGGGTCTATAGCACCTCTTGAAGAGTTGAATTTTTTTTCGGCTTTTTGTGTTAGTTCTAAGGTTTTACCTCTAGACACATTGGCAGTAACTTCTACTTTGTTTAGTATGGTTGTTTTAGGAATCATATTGATGTTTAAAACCTTAGTAACATCTTCAACAATAAGTGATATTGTTTTAAATCCTAAATGGCTGTACTGAATAATAGCGCCAATTTCTGCTTTAATTATATAATTCCCCTTAACATCGGTTCTTGTACCTCTATTTTTTATTTTAATATTTACATCGGGTAAAGGTTTGTTGAGATAGGTTATTTTTCCACTAATTTCTTTTAAAATAACACTTTTCTTAGGCAAAGTTTGGTGAGCTGCAGAAAGTATAACTTTCTTTTTTAGGGTTACAGCGTCGTTTTTGTAGTAATTATGGTTTTTATTTTTTTCGATTATTTCATCTCTCTTTTTCTTAAGATATTCTGGAGCATTTTTGGTGCGTACAATAACTAAAGCTCTATCTTTAATAATAAAAACCTGTTCAATTATATCAAAATTAAGAGCAGGAGTTCTTTCATATAGTAGACCATCTATTTCATATCTTGCAGGTGTTTTTCTAATATAAAGTATTCTATCTGGAGGTGCCGAACTGATAATTCTAGTGGATATACCAGATAAAGCTGCCTCAAGCGAAGAGTTGTCTCGCATTTTTAAGTCACTATTATTTAAATGAAGAACAGATCTACCATAACTTAACGGATTAAAATTGCCGAAAGATGTTTTAATATCAACATTCATTACTTTATGTAAATCTTCTACTTTTTTAACATTTTTAGTAATGACAACGGTTTTTAATTCGCTTATATGTGTATCCATTTCAATATTCAAAACAGTGGTAATATCTTCAATAATAATAGAGACGGCATTAAAGCCCACATAAGTATAAACAAGGGTGTCTCCTGTCTTGGCTTTTATAACATATTTTCCCTGAGAATCTGTCTTAGTCCCCTTTTGTGTTCCTTTAATCACAAGATTAACATTAGAGAGTGGTAAGTTGCGATAGGTAACCTTACCTTTAATCTCGTGTAATGTGTTATTTGTTGTTTGAGAAAAAATAAAAGAAGTAATAAATAAAGTGACAGATAATGTGATAAAACGTTTTAAAAGTGAGTCCATTTTTTTCATAATAATATCTTTAAATTAAGTAGATAAGATATTGGCCGATTGTCTAAAAATAGCAATAATATAAAGATGAAGCAAATAAAGTATAAATATTTAACACTTTACATGTGGTTTTAAAGTCTATTTACGAGAGGGCAAATAGTCATAAGTACATATTTTTAACACGTAAAAATTTTTAAACCTTTTACTTTTAAATATAAAAAACAAAATGTTATTTTTGCACTCCATTATTCGGGATGTGGCCCCGAAGACTCGGGATAAACCAAGATCCGGTTAGCGTACACGGCTAGGGGCCGTGATGGTTGTCACGCTAAAAGCGTGATCATCCCGACAAGAGAAACGAGTAACTCAATTTAATTGAGTTTGAAATAAAAGAATAGTAAATTATTCGGGATGTGGCGCAGTCCGGTTAGCGTACACGGCTGGGGGCCGTGTGGTCGCAGGTTCAAATCCTGTCATCCCGACTAAGCAAAAAAGTGATGCATTGTATCACTTTTTTTGTATCCAAAAGCGTCTCAAATTCATTTGAGTAAGCGTATTGGATACAAAAAAAGGAAAAGGCGACAGCCTTTACTTTTTTATTTACAATGAGGGTTTATTAGGATTATGCAAATCCTGAAAATTTATTAATTCACAACTATTTTAAAAGAAGTATTTTTAGATTTTAGGAGGTAAATGCCTTTTGATAAGTGTCCTATTTTTGATGTTGTGTCATTTCTACCAGCATTAAAAATTTGTTGCGTAGGTATTTTACGGTCTAAAAGGTCAAAAAGTGTAAAAAGCTTATCTGAGTTTGTATTGGTAATAGTAATTTCTTTTGAAGTGTTTACCAAATTGGGATAAACTACCATATATAAGTTGCCATCTAAATCATAATAGCCTACAGCCACACCATTATTATTTTAAATAGTAGCAACATTAACTTGGGATTCTACACGTTTAAATTGCTGTGCTACAGTAGTAAAATAGTAAGGGGAAAAATAAAAGTGATATTTTTTAAACACATAATTTTAAAATTTAATTTTAACAATATTAAATTTATATTTTTATTATCTTTAGGGTGTGCCAAATAAGAAAATAAATATAAGCGAAATAGCCAAGAATTTAGGTGTATCTAAATCTACAGTTTCTAAGGCTCTCAATGACAGTAAAGAGATAAGTGAAGCTACCAAAATAAAAATCCAAAGATATGCTTCAAAGCACCATTATAGGCCAAATAAGCTAGCTATTAATCTAAAAAGCGGTAAAACAAAAACAATTGGTGTTATTGTACCAAGTATTCAAAATTTTTTTTTCGCTAGGGTATTAAGAGGTATAGAAAAAGCAGCTTCTTCTAAAAATTACAGTATTATTACTTGTATGTCTTATGAATCTATAGAGAAAGAACTAAATTCGGTAGCTTTATTAGAAAATGGCTTAGTTGATGGTTTTATAATAGCCTTGGCAGAAGAAACGCAAGTCCTTAAACAAATAGATCACATTAAAGGTATTATTGAACAAGATAAGCCTGTTGTAATGTTTGATAGGGTAACAAAAGATTTAATATGTAACCAAGTAATTGTTAACGATAAAGAGGCTGTTTGTATGGCAACCAAACGCCTTATTGAATTAGGCTGTAATGACATAGCTTTAGTATCTACTATAGACCACCTAAGTGTAGGTAAGCAAAGAAAAAAAGGATATAAAAAAGCATTAAGAGAGTCCAATTTAAGCATAAAGGAATCACACATGATTACGGTGAAAAATACCATTATAGATATAAAAATTGCCAAACTGCTTAAAAAACAAAAAATAGACGGTATTTTGGCTCTAGATGAAGATGCTGTTTTTGCAACTTATAGAGCTGCTAAATTTGTTGGCATTACAATCCCTACAGACATGGCTGTTATTGGCTATCTTAGCGATAAAGTAGCTAAAAACATCAGCCCTTCTTTAACGACTTTAAATCAAAATGGTATAAAATTGGGTGTAATTGCAACTGAGCTTTTAATAGACAGGCTAAATAAAGAACAAAGAGGAACTTTCCAAAAAAAATATATAAAAACAACTTTGTTAGAACGCGAAAGCACTAAATGTTTTGGTATCAAGTAAAAATAGGATTTATTTAGCTATTTATTTCCCCATTTAATTTCATAAATTTGTAAAAAATAAATTTATAGATATGCTTATAATTGGAATTGCCGGCGGCACAGGAAGCGGTAAAACAACTGTTGTAAACCAAATTTTAAACGAGTTACCTGCCGATGAGGTGACCGTTATTTCTCAAGACTCTTATTATAGCGAAAACTCAAATTTGTCTTATAAAGAACGGACAAAAATTAACTTCGACCACCCTAAAGCTATAGATTTTGATCTTTTAGTGTCGCATCTTAAAGCCTTAAAAAAAGGCGAAATTGTAGAGCAGCCCGTATATTCTTTTGTAACGCATAACCGTACGTCAGATACACTGGTTACACATCCTAGAAAAGTAATAATTGTTGAAGGTATTTTGATTTTTAACAACAAAGAATTACGAGACTTATTCGATATAAAAATATTTGTACATGCCGATGCCGATGAACGCCTTATCCGCCGTACAAGACGCGATATTACCGAACGTGGTAGAGATATAAATGAAGTGTTAACACGTTATCAAGAGACTTTAAAGCCTATGCATCAGCAATTTATTGAGCCTACTAAAAACTTTGCCGATATAATTATTCCGAATGACCGCTACAATACCGTAGCCGTAGATATTGTAAGAACTGTTATCAATGAGCGTTTATGATATTTAAGCAAATCCGTCAAAATAAATTCGTTAATATATTAAGTAATAAATACGTACTTATTTTAATTGTTTTTATTGTTTGGATGCTTTTTTTTGATGAAAATTCTTACCTTACTCATCGTGATTTAAATAAAGAAATAAACAAATTAGAAAAATCTATTAATTACTATTCTAAAGAGATAGCAAGAGATAAAAAAATTATCAATCAATTAAGAGACAGTAATAAACTCGAAAAATATGGTCGCGAAACCTATTTTTTTAAACGCGATAGCGAAGATGTTTATATAATTGAGTTTGATACAGTAAAAAAATAAATATGACCAAGCTTAGTTTTGAAGAATTCAGCCCTGTTTCTGAAAAGCAATGGAAACAAAAAATTCAGTTCGATTTAAAAGGCGCCGATTATAATAAAACTTTACTAACGCATACCAATGAAGGATTGACTATAAATCCTTTTTACCATAAAGATACTGCTCAATATTTGCCAGTTGAGTTACCAGCTGAGTCTTTTAAAATATGTCAAACTGTTTTTATAGACGACACTTCAATAGCTAATAAATTGGCAAAAGAAGCTTTAGAAAAAGGCGCCACAGCACTTAGGTTTATAGCCGATGCGCCATTTGATTTTGAAGTGCTTTTTAAAGACATCTCAGAGTCATGTCCTATTTTTTTTAAGTTTAATTTTCTGTCTCAGAGTTTTATTACCGACCTCTTAACGTATGTAAAATCGTATAAATGTGCTTTAAATATCGATATTATTGGTCATTTAGTCAGCACAGGAAATTGGTTTAAAAATAATGCTAATGATCATAAAAATGTAGCACAAATATTAGCAAAAGCCTCTAAAAATAGTTCTGTTTTAGCCGTCAATGTCGATGTGTATCAAAATGCGGGAGCCAACACAGTACAACAAGTAGCTTATGCTTTGGCTCATGTAAACGAGTATTTAAACACTTTTGAATCGGCTATTTTCCCTGAGCCAAAATCAAAAAAGATAAATGTAAATTTCGCGATTGGCAATAATTATTTTTTAGAAATTGCCAAATTACGTGCCTTTAGATATTTATTTGACGTGCTTATTAAAGAATATAAATTCGATTTTAAGCTGTCTATTTTTGCAGAGCCGAGTTTGCGCAATAAATCAATTTACGATTATAATGTCAACATGTTACGCACTACAACAGAATGTATGAGTGCTATTTTAGGTGGTGCAGATGTTGTAGGAAATGTGGCTTACGATACTATTTTTCATAAGTCAAATGCTTTTGGTGAGCGTATTGGCCGAAATCAATTACTTATTTTACAAGAAGAAAGCTATTTTAAAGAAGCAAAAGAAGCTGTAAAAGGCACTTTATATGTAGAGACCTTGAGTGTTCAAATAGCCGAAAAAGCCTTGCACATATTTAAAGAAATAGAACAGAAAAAAGGTTTTGTCAATCAATTATTTGCAGGTGTTATTCAGCGTAAAATAATTGAGAATGCAGAGAAAGAACAAATACAATTTGATACGGGTGAATCGTCTTTTATAGGTGTTAATAAATATCCAAATCTACAAGACACAATGGGCGAAGATTTAGAATTGTATCCTTTTGTAAAGATAAACCCCCATAAAACACTCATTCAACCTATTATCTCCAAACGTTTAGCAGAAAAATTAGAACAAGAAAGATTAGCCAAAGAAAATGTCTAGAAAAGATATCCAACATATAAATATCAAAACTCAAAACTCAAATTCAAAATCTCAAACTTTTGAACAAGAAAATTTTGTAGCCGGCATACCTCCTTATTTGCGTGGACCGTACAGTACAATGTACGTTCGTCGTCCGTGGACTATTCGGCAATACGCAGGCTTTTCATCGGCCGAAGAAAGTAATGCTTTTTACCGTCGCAATTTGGCAGCGGGACAAAAGGGCTTGTCGGTTGCATTCGATTTAGCCACGCATCGCGGTTATGATTCAGACCACGAACGTGTGCAAGGTGACGTGGGTAAAGCAGGTGTTGCCATAGATTCTGTTGAAGACATGAAAGTCTTATTCAATCAAATTCCGCTCGATAAAATGTCGGTTTCTATGACTATGAATGGTGCTGTGTTGCCCATTTTAGCGTTTTATATTGTGGCAGCCAAAGAGCAAGGTGTCGCATTGAGTCAACTTCAAGGGACCATCCAAAATGATATTTTAAAAGAGTTCATGGTGCGGAATACTTATATTTATCCGCCGCGTCCTTCTATGAAAATTGTGGCAGATATCTTTGAGTTTGCAGCTCAGAAAATGCCAAAATTCAACAGTATTTCTATTTCAGGCTATCATATGCAAGAGGCAGGTGCCACACCCGAAATAGAATTGGCTTATACCTTGGCTGATGGCCTTGAATACATCCGTAAAGGTTTAGAAGCGGGTATGGAAATAGACGAATTTGCACCGCGATTGTCCTTTTTTTGGGGTATAGGCATGGATCATTTTAAAGAAATTGCCAAATTACGTGCCGGCAGATTGCTTTGGGCAAAACTCGTTAAGACTTTTAAGCCAACAAATCCTAAATCGTTGGCTTTAAGAACGCATTGTCAGACCAGTGGGTGGAGTTTAACAGAACAAGATCCTTTTAACAATGTGGCTAGAACAACCATAGAGGCTTTATCAGCCACTTTGGGTGGGACACAAAGTTTACATACCAATGCCTTGGATGAGGCTATTGCCTTGCCAACCGATTTTTCGGCGCGTATAGCCCGAAATACACAATTGTATTTGCAAGAAGAAACAGGTATTACCAAAACAGTCGATCCGTGGGCGGGAAGTCATTTTGTAGAAGGACTGACTGAACAAATTGCTCAAAAAGCATGGGATTTAATTCAAGAAGTAGAAGAATTAGGCGGCATGACAAAAGCTATAGAAAAAGGGATTCCTAAAATGCGTATTGAAGAAGCTGCTGCCCAAAAACAAGCCAAGATAGACAGCAATCAAGATAAAATTATAGGAGTTAACGCGTATAAATTAATTCATGAAGACCCTTTACAAATTCTAGAAGTAGATAATGAGGCGGTAAGAGCATCACAGATAGCCCGTTTAAAAACCTTAAAAGAAAATAGAAATAAAGAGGACGTGAATAAGGCTTTAGAAAAATTGACCACTTGTGCACGTACAGGTGATAATAATTTACTAGCTTTGGCCGTAGCGGCTGCCGAAAAGCGTGCTACTTTAGGAGAAATTTCAATGGCTTTAGAACTTGTTTTCAAACGTCATAAAGCCACAATAAATGCCATAACAGGAGTGTATAGTAAAGCGATTAAAAATGATTCGGAATTTGAAAAAGCCAAGGCTTTAGCTGATAAATTTGCTGACTTAGAAGGACGTAGACCTCGTATTATGATAGCTAAAATGGGACAAGATGGGCACGATCGCGGGGCTAAAGTTGTGGCGACAAGTTTTGCCGATTTAGGCTTTGATGTAGATATTGGGCCACTGTTTCAAACGCCGACAGAAGCGGCCAAGCAAGCCGTAGAAAACGATGTACATGTTCTAGGTGTTTCTTCTTTAGCTGCAGGTCATAAAACATTAGTACCTCAAGTTATAAAGGCGCTAGCTGAATACGGACGGGATGATATTATGGTAATAGCCGGAGGTGTTATTCCTGCACAAGATTATCAGTTTTTGTTCGATGCAGGCGTAGTTGGTGTCTTTGGACCAGGCACAAAAATAGCTGAAGCAGCCATCAATATTTTAGAAATTCTGATTGAAGCAGCTAAATAAAGCTTTTTAAAAACAGAAGAGAGGTCTCTCCTGCTTTAAAGTAAAAGATTTAAAAGTCTTTTTATATTTGGCTATTTATTATTTAATCTGTAGTTTTAAACCAACAAAAAAAATCAAATAATGGGAGCTATAAAAAAATTACAAAATACTTTTGACTTAAAATTAAACACCGGATATGCTTTAATTAGAATATTTTTAGGAGTAGCCTTGTTTATTAGAGGATGGATGATAATATCAAACCCAAGCTCTATCTTAGATTTAGGTGTAGAGCAACAAGATTTTATGTGGGTAGCCTTAGTGGGCATTGCTCATTTGTTAGGAGGTATTTTGTTAACTGTAGGTTTTTTAACCCGTTTAGGTGCTTTAATGCAAATACCTATTTTATTTAGTGCAACGTTTTTTGTGTATGCACATACAAAACTTATGATGGGTGGTCAATCTTTTGAATTAGCTTCTTTGGTTCTTTTTTTACTGGTCGTATTTTTTATCTACGGGTCGGGGCCATACTCAGTTAAAGATTATTTAGAAAAAAAGAAATCTTAGGTCGAAATCAGGTTAAGAATTCAAATCTAAAAAAGTACTACTCGCATCAATATCACTTGCAAATTCTGCTAAAGTAAGCTTGTTAAATTTTTCGAGTAGATTGTCTTTAAATTCAACAACAATATTATGTAGCGGACACGGATTTGATTCACTACATTTTTCAAGACCCATAAAACATTTATTAAATAGAGGATGCCCATCAACAGTTTGTAAAAGATCGCAAATTTTATTTTTAGTGTTTAATTCTGAAGTGTAAAATCCGCCATGGGGTCCTTTTGTAGAAGACAATAAATTATTACGAACCAATTGTTGTAAAATTTTTGCTAAAAAAGGTTCGGGCACTTCTAATGTTTTGGCTAGGGATTTTACGCCT
Source organism: Flavobacteriaceae bacterium (assembly GCA_045046885.1). Classification (GTDB taxonomy): domain Bacteria; phylum Bacteroidota; class Bacteroidia; order Flavobacteriales; family Flavobacteriaceae; genus CG1-02-35-72. The sequence goes on along the minus strand of JASFYX010000011.1, from coordinate 72,976 downwards.
ATTTTTTTAGATTTATCTGTATGTAAAACTAAATAAAGCATGGCTTTAATAGCATATTTTGAGGCGTTACTTAACATGTAAAATTAAATTTTAGCAAAGATAACAAATGTATGTAAACAGCTTACTCTTTAATTTTTTCTAACTTAACTGTAAAATGGCGCATAATTGGCGCTTCATCAATAATACGATAGCCATGTTTTGCTTCTTTTCGGGTGTCGTAAATATTTTTAAGAGCCACGGCAATATATTCCATATGGTTATGAGAATATACACGACGTGGAATAGCCAAGCGCACAAGCTCTAAGGTAGGATAACGATTTTCTCGTGTTTCGGGATCTCTATCGGCTAAAATAGTACCAATTTCAACACCGCGAATGCCGCCAACAATATACAATTCAATTGCTAAAGCTTGTGCACGATATTCTTCACGTGGAATAGTTGGTACAAATTTATTGGCATCTAAAAAAATAGCATGACCCCCAATTGGTTTTTGAACGGGTACGCCAAATTCAACAAGTTTATTACCTAAATAGGCTACTTGTTCAACACGACTTTCAAGATAATCAAATTCAGTAGCTTCGTCTAAGCCAACAGCTAAAGCGCCCATATCGCGCCCGTTCATACCGCCGTAAGTAATAAACCCTTCGAACATAATGTTAAAAGTGATGGCTTTTTTATAGGTTGCTTCGTCGTTTAAAGCAATGAAGCCTCCCATATTAACCAGTCCGTCTTTTTTAGAACTCATCGTCATACCATCGCCATAACTAAAAAATTCTTTGGCAATTTCTTTAATGGTTTTATCTTTAAATGCGGCTTCACGTTTTTTAATAAAATAGGCATTTTCTGCAAAGCGCGCCGAATCAAATAATAATGTAATACCATATTTTTTGCACAAACTAGAAACAGCTCTTATATTTTCCATAGAAACAGGTTGCCCACCAGAGCTGTTACAAGTTATGGTTACAATACAAAAAGGAATTTTTTCTTTAGGATGCGATTTAAAAACGTCTTCTAACTTATTTATATCCACATTCCCTTTAAAAGGATGTAAATTATTTGTATCAAAAGCCTCGTCAATAGTGCAATCTACAGCTTTGGCTTGTCTAAATTCTATATGACCTTTTGTTGTGTCGAAATGAGAGTTGCCGGGTATGGTGTCACCAGCTTTTACCAAAACAGAAAAGAGAACATTTTCGGCGGCACGTCCTTGATGTGTGGGTAGAAAATATTTAAATCCGGTAATTTTTTGAACAGTTTTTTTAAGTTTTGTAAAAGAAGATGAGCCGGCATAACTTTCGTCGCCAATCATCATTTCGCCCCATTGTTTATCACTCATAGCACCTGTGCCAGAGTCGGTAAGGAGGTCAATAAATACCTTATCGGATGTTAAATTAAATAAATTATAATGAGCTTCTTTTATCCATTGTAGGCGTTGTTCTTTTGTTGAGCGTTTTATGGCTTCGACCATTTTTATTTTGTAAGGTTCTGCGTAGGGTAATTTCATATTTAAATGTTTTAAAAAGTAAGATGTAAAATTAGAATTGAATGCGTTAAAATAATATGTTTAACCGCAGAAATGATCACGTCTTTTAATGTTTAAAAAGACGTTTAAGGAACATAAAAATAAACAATGAGTTTTCATAGTTATATTTAATGGCTACAAAATTAATAGATTTTTACCAATGTGAGCCTATTGTTTTCTGATAATATGCTTAAAACAGCCTAATTATAGCTAAAATAAATGTCTTTTATTGCGGTTGCATTATTTTACAAAGCAAGATTAAACCAAAATTTTAAACACTATTTAAATATATAATCTTTAAATTTGCAAACTACTTTAAAAAAGGAGAAAAATGAAAAAAATTATTGAAATAATAGCTTCAACACGTTTAACAGCCGTATTATTTTTAGTTTTTGGTTCGTCTATGGCTATTGCTACCTTTATAGAAAATGATTACGGTACTCAAACAGCTCAGGCCTTAGTTTACAATGCTTGGTGGTTTGAAGCCATTATGGTAGTTTTTGTAATCAATTTTATATACAATATTAAAAAATATAGATTGTTTAGAAAAGAAAAAGCAGTTGTTCTTGCTTTTCACTTGTCATTTATTTTTATAATTATTGGCGCTGGAATTACGCGCTATTCAAGTTTTGAAGGCATGATGCCTATTAGAGAAGGCGAAGCCTCTCATTCTATGCTCTCTGATAAGGTGTATTTAAAAGTTCATATTGACGATAATAAAGATCAAAAAACACCTATCTATAAACGCTTGGTTTTATCGAGAATTGGTAGTAATAATTTTAATATTAGCACAGAGTTTAAAGGTAAACCAATTAGTATTAAGTATGTTGACTATGTAGCCAATGCCACACAGAAATTAGAATCTTCAGACAAAGGTATTTCTTATATTCATTTTGTAGAATCGGGTAGTGGCTCTAGAAAAGATCATTTTATAGCTAAAGGTGAGGTTTTAAAAGTGGGTAATAATGTGGTTACTTTCAACCACTATATGAAAGGTGCTGTTAATTTTATTAAAGATACAGAAGATAGCCCTTTGCAAATTGAATCGCCAATTAGTGGTGGATTTATGAGAATGGCCGATAGATTTAAAGGTGATATAGCAAAAGATAGTCTTCAAGGTTTTCAATTAAGATCGCTTTATACACTTGGTAATTTAAGATTTGTTGTGCCAGAACCCCCAACAAAAGGAGTTGTTAAAGTTATTAGCGGCAATAAAAACCAGTTCCCTCAAGATATGCTTGAAGTGGCTGTTACGGTTAAAAATCAAACTAAAAACCTCAGAGTTTACGGTGGTAAATATTATTTAAACAAACCGAAAGTAATATCAGTAGACGGTTTAAATTTTAGACTTAATTATGGTGCTAAACAAATTCAAATTCCTTTTTCTGTAAAATTAAGAGATTTTCAATTAGACCGCTATCCGGGTTCTATGAGTCCAAAATCTTACGCCAGTGAAGTGACGGTTATTGATAAAGATAAAATATTTGATTTCAGAATTTTTATGAATCACATTTTAAATTATAAAGGTTATAAATTTTTTCAATCGTCCTATAATATAACACCTCAATACGAAGAAACCAGGTTGTCTGTCAATCATGATTTCTGGGGTACTTGGGTAACTTATTTTGGTTATGCTCTCTTATTTTTAGGATTAATACTTATTATGTTTACAAAAAATACACGTTTTGCAGATTTAAGAAAAAAACTATCAAAACTTAAAACTCAAAAAGGAGCTGTTGTTGTCGCATTACTGATTGCCGCAAATAGCTTCGGTCAAAATATGCCTACATCGCAAGAGGTAGATAAAACCATTAAAAGTAGTACAATTAGTAAAGAGCAAGCCGAAAAGTTTGGAAGTCTGGTTATACAAGATTCTAAAGGACGTATGTTGCCTCTTAATACTTTTGCATCTGAATTGATGCGAAAAGTAAGCAAGCATGAAAATTACAAAGATTTAAATCCAAATCAGGCTATTGTTTCTATGGTTGTTAATCCTAGAACGTGGTTTTATGTGCCCTTTATTTATATAAAGAAAGACAATACTAAGTTGCGCAATATTATTGGCATTCCTGAAAGTCAAAAGTATGCCCGTTTTATTGACTTTTTCGATCAAAAAGGTAATTATAAAATTCTATCAATTATAGAAAAAGCTTCTAAAAAACGCATAAAAAACAAGTTTGAACAAAGTGTAATTGATGTTGATGGTCGTGTGAATTTACTTTACAATGTTGTAAATGGTAAAATATTTAAATTTTTCCCTTTACCAAGCGATCCCAATAATAAATGGTTCTCTTTTACCGATGTTGCAGCTGCGGGGTTTAAAGGAAAAGATTCATTGTTTGTTGCAAAGGTTATACCTCTTTATGCACAAGCGGTAGTTAATGCCAATAAATCTAACGACTTTAGGACAGTAAATGAAGTTTTAAGAGGGATTTCTAAATATCAAAAAAAATATGGCAGAAAAGTAATGCCATCCGACAGGAAAATATCTTTAGAATTATTTTATAACAAATATGATATTTTTAAAGGCTTATTTTGGAAATATATGTTGGCAGGTACATTGATGTTTTTCTTTGTAATTGGTCAGATTTTTAAAGATGGTAAACTTATTAGAGGGCTTATTAAACTAAGTGCTTTAAGTGTGGTATTGTTATTCGCTTATCATACATTAGGTTTAGGTGTAAGATGGTATATAAGTGGTCACGCTCCTTGGAGTAACGCTTACGAGTCTATGATTTATGTAGCTTGGGCTACTATGTTATTCGGACTCATTTTTGGCAGAAAATCGACTTTAACAATTGCGGCAACGGCTTTTGTAACGTCCATGATATTAATGATTGCCCATTGGAATTGGATGGATCCTAGTATTGGTAATTTAGTGCCTGTTTTAGATTCTTATTGGTTAATGATTCACGTGGCTATTATTGTGGCCAGTTATGGCCCTTTTACTCTCGGACTAATTTTAGGATTTATTTCATTGCTTTTATTTGCATTGGTAAATAAGAATAATAAAAAGAAATTAGACAAAGCCATTAAAGAACTCACCATAATTAACGAAATGTCATTGACTGTAGGCTTGGTTATGCTTACAGTTGGTAATTTTTTAGGCGGTATGTGGGCTAATGAAAGTTGGGGTCGTTATTGGGGTTGGGATCCCAAAGAAACATGGGCTTTAATTAGTATAATGGTGTATGCATTTGTGTTACACGCAAGATTGGTGCCTGGTTTACGAGGTAGATTGGCATTTAATATTTTATCTGTATTTGCATTTACTTCAATATTAATGACCTATTTAGGTGTTAACCATTTGTTGTCTGGATTACATTCTTACGCTGCAGGAGAATCTGCAGCTATACCAACAAGTATATATGTCAGCTTAGGTGTGGCCTTTGCATTAAGTGTTTTGGCAAATTATAAGTATCAAAAATATTTTAAAAAATAAATTAAATTATGTTTAATAAGTATATAAAATTAGTAATAGCAATTGCTATTGTGGCTTGGTCTGTAACTCAGTTTATGGTATCACATATTATGAATGGCATTTCGTTAGTGCTATTTGCCGGAATTTTTGTGTTTTTCTATTTTAAAAATGAGATTTTATTATTGGCTTTTTTACGTTTGCGCAAACAAGACTTTACAGGAGCTGGCAAATGGTTGGCTAGAATTAAAAATCCGCAAAGTGCATTGATAAAAAATCAAGAGGGCTATTATCACTTTTTACAAGGATTGCTATTGTCGCAAACAAACATAACTGCTGCTGAGAAGTTGTTTAAAAAAGCTTTAAAAATAGGTTTAGCTATGGATCACGATAAAGCTATGGCTAAAATGCAATTGGCAGGTATTGCCATGACAAAACGCAGGAAACGTGAAGCAACTATGTTGTTGGCCGAAGCTAAGAAATTAGACAAACACAAGATGTTGGCTGAGCAGCTTAAAATGTTAAAGCAACAGATGAAAAAGATTTAGAAAGCTAAATATAAAGTATAAAAAAAAGCCTCAATTTTATAAATTGAGGCTTTTTTTATATTCAGTTTGCGCTTATTTTTTAAACTTAGCGTATTTGCTTTTGAATTTATCAATTCTACCAGCAGTATCTACTAATTTAGTTTTTCCTGTATAATAAGGATGAGAAGTTCTTGAAATCTCTAATTTAATTAGTGGGTATGATTGACCTTCTACTTCAATGTCTTCTTTTGAAGGAGCCGTTGAACGTGTTAAGAAAACATCGCCATTAGACATATCTTTAAAAGCGACCATTCTATAATTTTCTGGATGTATTCCTTTTCTCATTTTAATTACTTTTTATATTTTAATTAAATTACAATTCTAGGATTGTAGTTTAAAGTTTTTTACTTTCGCATCTCATTCAGCAATAGAGCGTATTGTCTATTTTTGAGTGTGCAAATTTAATTATAATTTTTAAAAATCAAACAATTAAAATGCTTAATTTGCATTTAATAGTTTTAATATGATGAAATATATCAAAATAACACGTTTTTTGTTTTTAACAATAAGCTTTTTTATGCTTTTTGCTTGTGGCGATAAATATAAATTTAAACTTATTTCACCCAAAAAGATAAAAATAGACAAGTCTTTACAATTAAAAGTCGAAGAAAAAAACAATAGGCCTTTTGATTCTATTCATTATTTTCTCGATGGTATTAAAATTAATAATGCTGTTGCTATTTCTACTCATAAATTAGGTAAACATGCGGTAAAAGCTGTTGTTTATTTTCAAGAAAAACAAAAAGCTTTAACCAATACAATTTATTTTTTAGCTTCTAAACCACCAAAAATCTATACTTATAAAATAATAAACGAATATCCGCATGACGCTGGGGCATTTACACAAGGTTTAGAATATCATAACGGGTTTATTTACGAAACTACTGGACAACACGGCACATCTAGCCTTAGAAAAGTTGTATTGAAAACAGGAAAAGTTGTACAAAAAATAGCTATTGATAAAAAGTATTTTGGCGAAGGTTTAACTATTTTTAATGATAAAGCCTATTTTCTAACTTGGCAAAAAAACATTGGTTTTGTTTATAATTTGAACGATTTTACTTTAGATAAAACATTTAATTATAGCAGTAGTAAAGAAGGGTGGGGCTTGACTCATAACAAAGAAAGTTTAATCAAATCTGATGGCACAGAACGTCTTTGGTTTTTAGATCCAGAGACTTTAAAAGAAACCCATTTTATAGAAGCCTATACTAATACCAGAAAAGCAGAAGAGATTAATGAACTAGAGTTTATTAAAGGGAAAATATATGCCAATGTATGGCAAAAAAATACCATTCTAATTATTAATCCAATAAATGGTACTATTGAAGGAATAATAGATTTAAAAGGACTCGATAAAAAAGTGACAAAAAGTAGCGAAGATGCTGTTTTAAATGGCATAGCCTACGATGCTAAAACAGATCGTTTATTTGTAACAGGTAAAAATTGGGATAAATTATTCGAAATTAAAATATTTGTAAAACCCTAACGTTAAAGTGTATCAGAATCTTTTTTATGCATAAGCTCATTCGTAAATCTTTATTTTATATCAGTTTAATTGGCCTTGTGTTTTACACATCGTGTAGAAAAGATTTTACAACAGTTTTAAGTTCGGGAAGTCTCAGTTTTTCTAAAGACACTATTTTTTTAGATACCGTTTTTACCAATACAAGTTCGAGTACACGTCATTTTAAAGTGTATAACAGAGGTAATGACGCTATTACAATACCTAATATTAGCCTAGAAAATGGCCTGAGTTCTTTTTATCGTCTCAATGTTGATGGACAGCCCGGTAAGAATTTTGATAATATAGATATTTTGGCCCACGATAGTATTTTTGTATTTCTAGAAGCTACTATAGATTTTAACGCAGTAACAAATCCGCTTTATACAGATAAAATATTATTCGACACAGGTGCTAAACAACAAAAAGTTGCATTGGTTACTTTGGTTCAAGATGCCCATTTTTTATTCCCCTCACGGGATGCTGATGGTATCAAAGAAACCATTAAATTAGGTATAGATGCTAATGGCGATCCAATAGAAATTGTAGGGTTTTTGCTAAGTGGTAATACTACTTTTACCAACGACAAACCTTATGTAGTTTATGGTTATTTGGGCGTACCAGAAAATGCTAAATTAACGATAGAAGCAGGAACCCAATTACATTTTCATGAAAATTCTGGGATAATAGTTAGCGATGGTGCCACTTTAGAAGTGAATGGCACTTTATCTGATAAAGTCGTTTTTCAAGGAGATAGACTTGAGCCTCAATTCGAAAATACATCAGGGCAATGGGGCACTATATGGTTGCGCGCTGGCAGTAAAAACAATAGCATAAATAATGCCCTTATTAAAAATAGTATTATTGGCATTTTATCCGATTCCATTGGATCAAATACAACACCGACTTTAAGTCTAAAAAACACAGAAATTTACAATACTTCTAATTTTGGTATTTTAGGACGCGAGACAAATATTTATGGTGAAAATTTGGTTATTGCTAATAATGGACAATCGTCTTTGGCTTGTACAATAGGAGGGACTTATAATTTTGTTCATGCTACTTTTGCTAATTATTTTAGTACAGGTTTTAGACAATTTCCTACTTTACTTATCAATAATTTTGTGAGCTTTACGGATGATGCCGGCGTAGAAAATTTTATCATTCGCAATCTTAATGAAGCTAATTTTACCAACTGTATTATTGATGGAAATCAGAATATTGAAATGATTTTAGATAAAAAAGAAGGCGGTGTTTTTGAGTATCAATTTAAAAATAATCTGATAAAGTTTAACGATGTCAATAAAACGTTTGTAGATGACGCTTTATTTGATTTTGAAAATACAACAATATATACCTCAAATATTTTTAATGCACTGGCGCAATATGAAGATACAGACCTCAATAAATTACAAATAGGTAAAGAATCTGAAGCTATAAATAAAGCTGATTTATCATCTGCTATAAATGTACCTTTTGATATTCTAGGCATTAGTAGAAGTGTGAATCCCGATATTGGAGCCTACCAACATTCAGAAGATTTTTAAATTACCGCACTACTAATTTCTTAGTGCCTACCTTAGAATCTGTTTGAATTCTTACAAAATAAATACCAGCACTTAAATTAGAAACATCTAAATTATTATTAGAACTGTTAAGATTTTTTTGAATTAAAGTTTTACCTAAGTAATCAAAAATTTTAACGTTTGCTTTATTTGTGCCAGAAGGTAATTGTAAGGTCACATAATTATCACTTGGGTTTGGATACATAGAGAATTGAAGCAAACGCGCATTATTTACAGCTAACACGCCTCCAATAGTTTTAGTATTAAATACAACTTCTGTATTTGTTACAGATCCACCATTACCTGTTACACTAGCTACGTAAAAAGTAATTGCTCCAACATTTACGGAAGGGGCTGTCCAATCAAAAGTCCAAGAATCTACACCTTCGTGTCCTAAAAAGGTTTGGGTTATAAAATGACCAGATGCATCAGGTAACATTAATGCAGTAGCAGGATTATTATCTAGTACAGAAAAAACACCAACCTTAGAGGTTGCAGCATTTTCTGCTGTTATCTGAAAACCACTGTCAGGAGCTCCAGTTGAAGTTATGGTTACGGTAATTTGGTATTTAGTGCTTAAGGCATAGCCACCACTTGGAATATTAGTTGTAATGCTTACAGAGGTATTAAAGTTACCTAACCCGTCATGACAGGCTAAACAGTCTCCAACAGTAAGACCTGCTACACTTGCTGCATTGGCTTCATCGCCAGGAGAACCTGTAACACCTTGTGTTGGTGCACCACCACTAAATGAAAAAAGTATATAAGCCATAAATGGTATGGCTATTAAAAACGAATAATAGAGGGCATGTTTTTTCATAATTTTTGTTTTTTAGTTAGTATTATATTGTCTTAAACAATATTGGGTAAAGTTAGAAAGGCCAAAATTACTGTACATTAGTAAAAAACAGTAGTTTTTATTTTATTTCAATAAAAATACTAAATAATTGCTAAAACATTATTAAAGTTGATAAATACAAAATTATAAATAATTATTTTAACACTTATTTTAAAATATAATTAAATAGATAAAATATTATTATACAGATATTTAGAATATAAAAAAAGCTCTAGAGGACCAGAGCTTTTAAAATTCATAACCGAGAAAAAATTATCTCACAATAAGTTTTTTTGTACCTACTTTAGTGTCAGATTGTATTCTTACAAAGTAGATGCCAGATGTTAAATTAGAAACATTTAAAGAATTATTGGTACTAGTGAGATTTCTTTGAATTAAAGTTTTACCTAAATAATTAAAAACTTGTACCTGTGCATTATTAATACCAGAAGGCAACTGTAAAGTAACCTTGCTGTCACTAGGGTTTGGGTACATACTAAAATTTAAAAGTTCTGCGTCATTTATACCCAAAACATTGTCTATAGTTAAAGTAGCTGTGGCAAACTCGGTATCCTGTGTTGTATGTCCACCGCCTACTTTATTTCCAGCAATACTGGCAACATAAAAAGTTATTGCACCTACGTCAAACGCAGGAGCTGTCCAATAAAAAGACCAAGTTTTTACATCGCCACCAGGAGCTGTATTTGTAACATGTTTGGCAATATTTCCTGATAAATTTTGAATTTTTGTATTTACAGTTTCAAGTAAACTAAAATCTCCTATTTTACTAGTATTGGTCATCTCAGCCGTAATTTGAAAGCCATGTTCTGTTGCGCCTGTAGCTGTTTGTGTTACAGTAATAGTATATTTATGGTTTAAAGCGTAACCGCTTGCTGGTATATCAGATGTAATAGCAACAGACATATTATAGGCGTTATAAGTGGCAGCACTGGTATGACAGGCTGTACAATCACCACCGTCACCAGGTGAACCTGTTACGGCAGCAGGGGCACCATCATAAAAAGATGAAATAAAAATAGCGAGAATGGGTAAAATAAATAAAATTGGCTGAATATGTATTTTTTTTTTCATAGTTTTAGAATTGAAGAGGTTAATAAATTGTTTCTAACACGCTATAAATTTACGTTCATAAAAAAACCTGTACATTAGTAAAAATAGGTATTTTTAGGTATAAAAAAAGCCCTAGATTTCTAGAGCTTTTTCAAGTTTAAAAATGTAAAAATTATCTCACAATAAGTTTTTTTGTGCCTACTTTAGAGTTTGTTTGAATTCTTACAAAATAGATACCAGAACTTAACTTAGAAATATCTATATTTTTATTTGAAGGACTTATATTTTGTTCTAATAAAGATTTTCCTAAATAGTCAAAAACTGTTACTTGTGCTTTATTAGTATTAGATGGTAACTGAAAAGAAACTATATCATCACTAGGATTTGGATACATTGTAAAATTGAGTAATTGGGCGTCATTTATACCCAAAACACCCCCAATAAGTTTTGATTTTAAAGCCATTTCAGACCCAGAAGCACCTCCAGTTCCTGCAATAGTTGCCACATAAAAAGTAATTGGTGTTCCCACATCAAACGATGGTGCTGTCCAGTCAAAAGTCCAGGAAGTCAAAGCATTACCAGAAGCTGTATGCGTAACATATTCATTAGACACACCTTTAAATTGCGTATTAGTGGCGTCGGTAATAACAAAAGTACCTACATTAGATCCAACGCCATTTTCTGCAGTAATTTCAAAACCATGTTTTGTTGCAGCGCCAGAAAAAGTTTGCGTAACTGTTATTGTATAGGTTTGTCCTAATGCATATCCTCCAGCAGGTATATTTGTGTTTACATTTACACTTACACCATACGTTGTGTTTGTGTCTGCGCCAACATGGCAAACTTTACAATTGTTAACATCACTAGGAGAGCCAGTAAATCCCGCATTTGCACCACCACTATTAGAGATTAAAATAAGTGCTGTAAAAGGTGCAAAAAGTAAAATTAAGTAAAAATGTAATTTTTTTTTCATAGTTTTTAATTTTAGTAGTATTAATAAAGTTTTTAATTTTTGATAAATATAAGCAAAAAATAAAAAACCTAGAAAACACGTAAAAGATTAAAACCAAAAAAGATGTCCATTTTATTCCAATTACCTGTGGCGTTGGTTATGTAATTAGCATCTGTTAAAGGTTGTGCATTGCTAAAAACTAATTGAAAAACATGACCCCCTACCTGAATGTCTAGGCCTAACGATAAAGGGTCTCTAAAATCAGAATGAGAAACGCGGCTAAAGTTGTGGGCATAATCAATATTTAATGAAAGGCTTTTGTTTAGCTTATGACTTCCACCAACTGCTAAAACAAATTGACTATTATCTTGTAAGTCGTTTAAAACAAAGTTTTCTTTTATAAATATTGGGGCTATTTCTAATGAAAGAATTTTATTTATTTTTCTTGAAATTAAGAGTTCGTTAAAATAAGTAAGACGGTGCTTAAACTTTAATTTTGGAAAATTATTTTTACTCAAAGCAGTATTAATTCCTAAGCTGCTAAAACCAACAATGGTAAAAGGAACCCCCTCTTTTTGTTGTTGAGTCAGCCTGTATTTACTACTTATTTCATAGGTTTTTCTAAACTCGCTGCGCGAAATCCCTAAATTAAAACCATCTGAAAAACCATAAAAAAAACTGAATCTAATTGTTGATTCATCAAGTCCAAATAAATCTGACAACCCGTTTTTTACAGATCCAAAACGATGTGCAATAACAAAATATAAATCACCTTTGCCAACCAGTTTAGTCGATTCTAAATTAACTATCTTTAAGGCTTCAAAAGTATTATTTACAAGATTGTCTGGCTTTATTTGCGCATCGAGCTCCTCTAATAAATTGTCTTGCGCATTGGCCTTAAAAGCTATTAAAAACAGAAAAATTAAAATATTTTGAAAATTGATTTTTGGTCTAAAATATTTCAATAATTAATTTTTTATTATTTTTTTAAAACTTATGGCTCCTTTATCACTAGCTAAGCGAATATAATAAATGCCACGCGATAGGTTGCTTAAATCTAATGTGTTATTTAATTTATAATTTTTAAAACTTACGCGTTTTCCTAAGATATCGAACAACTCGGCACTTATTATAAGTTGACTCGTACTATTTTTAATATTTAAAATATCCTTTACAGGATTGGGATATACAAAAGTATTATTTGAAAAAGTTATATCTTCTAAGCTAAGAACTGTGTTACTCCAAAATGTTATACCATTTTGTGTACCATTACCATTGTAAAAATAAGGGCCGGAAGTACTATTAAAGTCTCCTGTAGCCCAAATACCTTTAGAAACAGCTACAGATTCTCTACCGTTTCCGTTAGAACCCCACTGAAAAAAGTCTAACATTGAAGTTGATGATGCAAAATTATTGTCTATGTATAACCCCAAATCGGAAGCCGAATTATTTATTGTAAAACCACTTAAAGAAAGGTCACCACCAGCAACAAGTGTTAATGAACCCGAATCTATATTTAGAGTCGATAATTTTTGATATGAAAAAAGATGGCATAACTGATAATTAGAAACGTTGACCATAGTAGTTCCATAATTATATATAGTTACTGTATTTGCAGAAGGGTCTATTTTAGTAAATCTAACTTGCGCATTTAAGGTTGATGAAAGTGTTAAAAATACAATAATTAGGAAGGTGAAAATGTAGTGTTTTTTCATGATTATTTTAGTTTAAATTATCTAATATAGTCAAGTTATATACAAGTTCCTTACAAATTAAATTATGTTTTTTAATTTTATATTTATGGCCTAAAATCTTGTTGTTTATGATTAAATATTTAGGAGTTTTTTTATTTTTTCTGATATTGGGTTGTGCTAGCGATGGCCAATCAGATTTAGTGGAAGCAATAAATATTGATAAGGTAACTTATCTTGATAATGTAAAAATCATAATCGATAACAATTGTATTGTGTGCCATAATAGCGGTCCTAATCCAATTGGACCATTCCCTCTTGAAATTTATAATGAAGTAAAAGATAAAGCACAAAATGGCGCGCTATTAACCAGAATTCAATTACCGGCAGGAAACCCTTCGGTTATGCCTAAAACAGGTAAAATGCCGCAACAATTAATTGATGTTATTGTGGATTGGGCTGAAGGTGGTTTTTTAGAAAATTAATTTACAAGGCTACTCTCAGTTAGTTTAACCTGCTCAAATAAGTCGTCGTAACCATCAACTTTGCCTTTTATTTTGACGGCCGAATTTATTGTTATATTGTTTTTTTCTGTAGCAGACAGTACACAAATAACACCGTTATTAAGTGTAATGCTCTCGTTGTTTTTTTCGGTTACTTTGCCATTAACAAGAATGGTTTTACCAATATATTTTGTATTGGCGGCGTTTTGGTCTGATGAAAAATCAGCTTTGAGCTTTAATGCTGTTATTGTTAGTTCAGCCAATTCATTTTTAACATCTCTAGGCCCCTTAAAAACATAATTATAACCTGCATAACTCCCAATTAATAAAAGAACTACTACAATTAAAATAATTTTCTTTTTCATAATAATAGATTTGAATTTTAATATGCTTTAGGTCGTTAAATTGAGTAATACCTTGCAAGTGTTAAAATTTTGTAAATAATATGAAATTCTGTAAGTAAAAAATTAATGATTGGTCTAATTGCTAAATTAATACATTAAAATTATGAAATTTAAATTAGTAATACTTGCCTTTATAACTTTTGTGTTTACAAGTAAGGCACAACAAAGATTTACAACCAAAACAGGTACTTTGCTTTTCGAAGCATCAACGGCCAATTTCGAACCTGTAGCGGCCAAAAATACTTCAACAAGTGCTATTTTAAAAGACGACGGTAGCATTGCTATTTTGGCACTCATTAAAGGGTTTAGATTTAAAAAATCTTTGATGGAAGAGCATTTTAACGAAAAATTTATGGAATCTGACACTTATTCTAAGGCCAAATTTACAGGAAAAATAGAAGCCTTTAATCTCGATGACCTATCTGAAAATGCTAAAGAATATACTGTTAAAGGTACGCTAGATATTCATGGTGTAAAAAAACCAATAGAAACAATAATAAGCCTTAAAAAAGAGGCTGGTGGTATTATAAATTTAAAAACAAAATTTAGTGTGGCTATAGCCGATTTTAATATCGCAGTTAAGAGTAAAATTGCTAAAAAAATTGCTAAGATTGTAAATATCGATGCCAACTTAGATTTAAAGTAATAAACAGGTTTTAGTTAATAATAAAAGCGCCGCAGATGCAAGTCATCTGCGGCGCTTTTTATTTTGTAATTGTTATACTGACATTATTCTTATTTGTAAACAACGCCGTTTTTCATAACAAAAGAAACTTTTCGCATAGCTTTTATATCTTTAATAGGATTGCCGTCAACGGCAATAATATCAGCTAATTTTCCTTTAGAAATCACGCCAATTTTATCATTTTTCAATACAAAAGCATTTATTTTCGTAGCCGATTGTATAGCTGCCATTGCGGGCATGCCAGCTTCAACCATATATACAAATTCGCGGGCATTTTCGCCGTGTTTAAAGACACCTGCGTCTGTGCCAAAAGCTATTTTAACACCCTTTTTATAGGCTTTAGCAAAAGTATTTTGAGATTTAGGGCCTATAGCCAGTGCTTTTGGGACAATAATTGCAGGAAAAAATCCATGTACTTTAGCTTTTTCTGTAACTTCTTTACCTGCCGTTATTGTAGGAACCAAGTAAGTGTCGTGTTGAATCATTAAATCCATTGTTTTTTCGGTCATTAGTGTGCCGTGCTCTATAGTATTAACACCGCCAATAATGGCACGTCTTATACCTTCGTCGCCATGGGCATGAGCAGCCACAATCATATTGTAATCTTTAGCGGTACTGCAAATCGATTTAATTTCTGCAATAGTAAATTGCGGATTTTGTCCGTTTTTAGCCACACTCAAAACCCCTCCCGTAGCGGTTATTTTTATAACATCGGCACCATTTTTATAACGTTGTCTTACAGCTTTTCTAGCATCGTCAACACTGTTAATAACACCTTCTTTAGGGCCAGGGTCTCCCATCAATTCTTTTCTTACACCGTTGGTAGGGTCGGCATGACCGCCTGTAGTGCCAATGGCTTTTCCAGCTGAGTAAATACGTGGTCCAATAACATAACCTTTTCTAATGGCGTTGCGCAATTTGGTATTAACACCACTACCGCCTAAATCGCGAACAGTAGTAAAACCCGCCATAAGTGTCCGTTTGGCATAGATAGTCGATTCAAAAGCGGCATCTACATCGCCTAAAGTAAAGTTTTCTATATAACGTGACGGACTCATTTCGTGTTCAAGATGAACGTGCATGTCAATCAAACCCGGCATTACGGTTTTGTTTTTCAAATTTATTACTTTATCTGCTTTAGCAGTAGGATTTACATAGCCTTTCAATACATCACTAATAGTATTTTTAGTTACAACAACCGTCATTTTAGACAGCACTTTTCCGCTTTCTGTATCAATTAATTTTCCGCATTGTAAATAATAACTTTGCGAAAATCCTAAAGCTGAAATCAGTAAGCTGATAAAGAGGAGTAATTTTTTCATGGTATTTTGATATTTAATTAGTTAAAGATTTGTAAATATATCAAAATATGTTGTAATTTTAGTTGGTAATAAATTCGGTATAAAAATGGCTTATAAAAATATTATTGTTACAGGAACCAGTAGCGGAATTGGCTACGAAATGGCAAAACAATTGGCTAAAGCTGGACACAATGTTTTGGCTATTTCTAGAAATACAGAGCCCCTAACCAAGTTAAATCTTAAAAAAATTAATTGTTTGTCTGTCGATATTACAGAAGAATCACATCTTAAAAAAATTAAAAACTTTATAAAACAGAACTGGACAAAAGTTGATATACTTATAAATAGTGCTGGACTTTTAATTAATAAACCGTTTTTTAAAACGCATACAGAAGATTTTGAAGAAGTTTATAAAGTGAATGTTTTTGCGCCAGCACGACTCATTAGAATTTGTATGCCCTATCTAAAAAAAGGAAGTCATGTAGTTAATATTTCGAGCATGGGTGGTTTACGAGGTAGTTTAAAATTTCCGGGTTTAGCCGCTTACAGTTCGTCTAAAGGGGCTTTAATTACCTTGACAGAAGTCTTAGCCCAAGAGTATAAAGATACACAAATATCATTTAATGTCTTGGCTCTTGGCGCTGTCCAAACCGAAATGCTTACCAAAGCCTTTCCTAATTACAAAGCCCCCATTTCTGCCAAAAATATGGCAGCTTATATTGTTAATTTTGCATTAACAGGGCAAAAATATTTTAATGGTAAAGTTATTGAAGTTGCCAGTACTACACCTTAATAAATCCATCATTTGACGTCAGAAATATACAAATACATTCCGCAAAAAGCTTCAACTTTAGTTGATGAACTCATCCAAAATCATCCATTTGAATTAAAAATTAAGAATAATAGAAAAACAAAGCACGGCGATTTTAGAACATCCCCTAATGGGATTTTAAAAATCAGTATCAATAAGGATATAAATAAATACAGATTTTTAATAACACTTATTCACGAAATAGCACATCTAGTTGCTCATAAAAATTTTGGATACAAAAAGCCCCATGGTTTAGAGTGGAAATTGACTTTTAAAAAGTTGATGCTCCCTTTTTTAACCGATGAAATTTTTCCGCCAGAAATATTATCTCCTTTAGCAAATTACCTTATAAATCCGAAAGCTAGGACAGACGCCGATTTAAATTTATCTTTAGCATTGCGCCAATATGATGAAAAAACCGATAAGAAACTTATCTTTGAAATCGAAACAGGACGGCTTTTTGAACATAACAAGCGTATTTATAGGAAGGGTGTCAAAAGGAGAACACGTCATGAATGCACAGAAATTAAAACGCAAAAAAAATATTTATTTCAGCAAAATGCCGAAGTAACTTGTGTTTAAAGATCAAAATAAAATGAAAAACAAAAATTATTACGCCATCATCATGGCAGGCGGAATCGGCTCGCGGTTTTGGCCTATGAGTACCGAAGAATACCCAAAACAATTTCACGATATGTTGGGGGTGGGCAGTTCGTTAATTCAGAAAACTTTTAACCGATTTGAAAGTATAATTCCGCCTGAAAACATATTGATATCCACTAATAAAAGGTATAAGAACTTAGTCAAACAACAGTTAGAAAAAGTAACGGATAGCCAACTACTTTTAGAACCTACAATGCGTAATACCGCCCCTTGTGTTTTGTATGCCGCTTTGAAAATATACAATCAGAATCCCGAAGCGGTGATGATTGTAGCTCCGTCAGATCATTGGATTGATGACGAAGCGACTTTTATCAGTAATGTAGAACAGTCTTTTAAAGCCTGTCAAAATGCCGATATCTTAATGACTCTAGGGATAAAACCAGAATCACCTAACACAGGTTATGGCTACATCCAATATCAAAATGACGCTTCAGATATTAAAGAGGTTAAAAAATTTACAGAAAAACCCGATTTAGAAACTGCCAAACAGTTTATTGCCAGTGGCGATTATTTATGGAATGCTGGTATTTTTATTTGGAGTGTCCAAGCTATTATTAAAGCTTTTGCCGATTATTTACCAAAAATGTACAACCTTTTTAATGAGGGATTAAGTTGTTATAACACAGTTCAAGAAGATAGTTTTATTAATGATAATTACCCTAAAGCTGAAAACATATCTATAGATTACGGTATTTTAGAACAGTCTAAAAATGTTTTTGTCTTACCTGTAGATTTTGGGTGGAACGATTTGGGCACTTGGAATTCACTTTACCAAAAATTACCCAAACAAGAAAACGAAAATGCTGTTATAAACGCCAAATCGGTTTTTAGAGAATCTAAAGGTAATTTGCTAAGAACAACTAAAGGTAAATTGGTAGTTGTACAAGGTCTAAACGATTTTATAATTGTAGAAAAAGACGACGTTTTACTAATCTGTCCACGTAATAAAGAACAAGAAATTAAACAAATAGTGGCCGATGTGAAAAAGAAAAATTTACAATAAAATGGAAACCTCACAAACCACGGAAAACAAAAATTCAGAAGAAAATACGCCCGATTTAAAAGGGGCTTTTCACGATATAAAACTGTTTTTTAGAGAGCTACTTGACATCCAAAAAGGGGCCGATAAACAAGGGACTATTCAGGATGTAAAAGACAATATTTCTATGAAAGGTCATGCAGCGTGGATACTTATTTTTTCCATACTTATTGCTTCTATTGGTTTAAATGTCAGCTCTACGGCTGTTGTTATTGGCGCTATGCTTGTATCGCCCTTAATGGGACCCATTTTAGGCATTGGTGTTTCTATAGGTATTAATGATATCGACACACTTAAACGCTCGCTTATTAATTTTGGTGTTATGGTAGGGCTAAGTGTTATAACCTCTTTTTTGTTTTTTAGCATTCCTATTTTTAAAGAGGCCACACCCGAAATCTTAGCACGTACAAAACCAGATGTGCGCGATGTTTTACTAGCCTTAGCAGGTGGATTGGCACTTATTGTAGCTTTGAGTCGTCGTAAAGAAATGACAAACACGGTAGCTGGTGTCGCTATTGCCACAGCTTTAATGCCGCCTTTGTGTACCGCCGGATATGGCTTGGCCACGGGGCATTTCAATTATTTTTTAGGTGCCATGTTTCTCTTTTTAATCAATAGTATTTTTATTGCTTTAGCGACTTTTTTTATCGTCAAATTTTTGCGTTTTCCGATGTTAAAATATATAAATTCTGCCAAGCGTAAAAGGATTGCACAAATGGCATCGTTTGTAGCTTTTGTTATTTTTAGTTTGAGTATTTATCTTTTTTACGGATTGTTTTTACAGAATAATTTTAAACAAAAATCAGAAGAATTTGTACAAGAGCTCAAAGACAAAGGTGTTAGTATTATAGATAATGCCCAAACGGTTGACTATAAAAACAAGCAGGTAAATTTATACGTTTTTGGCACAACAGTTTCTAAAGAAACTATTAATGCGTGGCAAGTATTACTCAATAAAAAAGGTTTAAAGGCCACTTTAAACGTACGGCAAAACAAGGACGATTCTGATATTAGAAACGACTTGAATAATTTACGAGACCTCTATGCACAGAATCAAAAAATTATCAGTTCTCGTGATGACAATATCGCTCAAAAAGATGCCAAAATAAAACTTTTAGAAGCCCAGATGAATGCCTATTTTAAGGATAAGATTCCGTTTGAACAGATTAGCCGCGAAGCTAAAATAAATTATCTAGATTTAAAGAATCTGAGTTTTTACAAACGCATTACAACCGACTTTAATAAAATAGATACGTTGGTTGTTTTTGAGACGGAGTGGCGTGATTCTATAGACCCAACTACCAAAAAAAACAATTTGAAAAAACTCAAATTATGGCTTAAAACCCGATTGGCATTGGATACTTTGGCGGTTGATTTAAAATAAGTTGTTTATAATATTTATAGCAGGTGAGAAACACAAAAAAAATTGATATAGAAAGATTAGAACTTGCTTTTAAAAGATTAAAACTTTTACTTATAATTATGACAATCATTGAATTATCTTATGTACTTGTTAATTCTACTGACCAATTAGAAGTAATCAAGTTTATTTTTCAAAATAACATCGATAAGATGTTATGGGTTTTACATTTATTATTAGTCGGCGTTTTTATAGGGTTTATTTGGAAAAAATTTCCTGCTAACAAAAAATCTAAATGGAATAATACTTTAATGATTTTATTTCTTGGAGTAATAGGGATGTGGCTTTGGTTTCCAAATAAAAAAGAATTGGAAAAGTTAATGAATGAGGGTTAAGATAAAAAATAAAGTGAGTAAATTTACAAATAAGACTGCCTAGCCTTGCGTAATAAATCTGATGAATAGACAAAGTCGGTTACCGCTTCGTTATCGGTACGCAGAATTTCTTTATTGGTTCCTTCCCAAGCTTTAACACCATCTTTTAAAAAGACAATTTTCTCGCCAATTTCCATAACTGAGTTCATATCGTGCGAATTTATAATGGTAATAATATCGTATTCTACGGTTATTTCATGAATAAGATTGTCAATAACTATGGCTGTTTTAGGGTCTAAGCCCGAATTGGGTTCGTCGCAAAATAAATATTTAGGATTCATAACAATAGCCCGAGCCAAGGCCACACGTTTTTGCATACCACCTGATAATTCTGCCGGAAACTTAGCATTGACATTGTCTAAATTAACACGATTTAAAACCGTATTAACACGGTCTAACATTTCGTTGTAAGGCTTGTCTGTAAACATTTTAAGCGGAAACATGACATTGTTTTCTACGCTGAGCGAATCGAACAAAGCCCCACCTTGAAAGAGCATGCCTATTTCTTTTCTCAAATTGCGTTTTTCCTTAATACTCATTTGGCTGTAATTTCTTTTGTCGTAGCAGATGTCTCCTTTTTCGGGAGAAAAAAGACCTAACATACATTTGAGTAGTACGGTTTTACCTGAGCCACTCTGGCCGATAATGAGGTTGGTTTTTCCTTTTTCAAAAGAAGTAGAAATACCTTTTAGAACAGCTGAGCCGTCAAACGATTTGTAGATGTCTTTAACTTCAATCATTTTCCTAAGAGCATTTGGGTTAAAAAGTAATTCAGAATAATAATAACCACGCTTGTCCACACCACCGCTTTGGTACTAGAGCGTCCTACTTCTATAGCGCCACCTTTTACAAAAAAACCGTGATAAGACGGGATTGTAGCAATTACAAAAGCAAAAACAGATGTTTTAATAAGCGAATAGGTTATATGAAATGGATCGAATTGGTAACGCAGGCCGTTTATGTAATCAGAAGAAAGCACCAAATCTGTAATGTTACCCGCTACCCATCCGCCAAGGATTCCTAAAAAAATACTGATAGTAATGAGAAAGGGATAAAACAAAACAGCTGCCACAATTTTAGGGAGTACTAAGTAATTTAAAGAATTGACGCCCATAACTTCTAAAGCGTCTATTTGTTCTGTAACGCGCATAGTACCAATGCTTGAGGATATAAAGGAGCCTACTTTTCCAGCTAAAATTATAGAAATGAGTGTGGGCGAAAATTCTAGAATTAACGATTCTCTCGAAGCATAGCCAATAAGGTATTTAGGAATAAGCGGGTTTTCTAAATTTAAAGCTGTTTGAATAACAACAACACCACCTACAAAGAACGAAATAAAAGCTACAATGCCAACAGAGCTCAATCCTAAATCTTGGATTTCTCTAAAAAGAGATTCTCTAAATACAGGCCATTTTTGAGGTTTCCTCAAAACCTGTTTCAACATTGAAAAGTATTTTCCTATATGTTCAAAGTAATTCATAGAGCTATTTATAATGCTAAAATATTAAAAATAAAAGCAGGATTGAAATAAATAACCATAATTTAAAGTAGAGTTTAAATAAATCGATTAATTTTGATAAAATAAATTTTAAGATGATGAAAAGTTTAAAAATATTGGCTGTTGTTTTATTTGTGAGTAGTGCCATTTTTGCACAGAATAATCAAAAACCAAAATTAGTTGTGGGTATAGTTGTAGATCAAATGCGCTATGATTATTTAAAGCGTTTTGATAGTAAATACAGTCAAGATGGCTTTAAGCGTTTGTTAAAAAACGGCTATGCTATAAATAATGCCCATTTTAATTATATGCCTACCTATACAGCCGTAGGACATACCTCTATTTATACAGGCACAACGCCGTTTTATCACGGCATAATAAGTAATAATTGGTACGATAAATATCTTAAAAAAACCATTTATTGTGTCGATGACGATAAATACCAAACAGTAGGAGCTAAAGAAGGAGGGCGAAAATCACCTTACAGAATGCAAAGTACTACCTTGACAGACCAACTACATTTGGCACAACAAATGCACGGAAAAGTTATAGGTATTAGTATAAAAGACCGCGCGGCTATACTGCCTGTGGGGCATACAGCTAATGCCGCTTATTGGTTTCAAGGTAAATCTGACGGTAAATTTATAACAAGTACTTATTATATGAATAAATTGCCCAAATGGGTAAAAGACTTTAATGCTAATGGCAAGGCTAAAAAATATTTGAACACATCTTGGATAACCAAATATCCTATTAAAACTTATACAGAAAGTTTACCCGATAATAACAATTTTGAAGGTGTTTTTAAGGGGGAAAAAGCACCTGTATTCCCGCATAATTTACCGGCTTTACAAGCTCAAAATGGAGGGTATGATATTTTGAAATCATCGCCTTTTGGCAATTCAATTTTAAAAGATTTTGCCAAAGCAGCTGTAATTGGCGAGAATTTAGGCAAAGGAAAATACACCGATTTTTTAGCTATAAGTTTTTCGAGTACAGACTATATTGGTCATAAATACGGTGTTGACTCTAAAGAAGTTGAAGATACTTACATAAGGTTAGATAATGATATTGCAGAGCTGCTAAGATTTTTAGATAAAACAGTAGGTAAAGATAATTACACTTTGTTTTTAACGGCAGACCATGCTGCTGTTCCAGTACCGGCTTATTTACAGTCTTTAAAAATACCAGCACAGTATTTAAATGCCAAAGGTTTGATAAAGCGTATTTATGAAATTACAAAAAAATATTTTAATGCTACAGACTTGGTAGAGAACACTTCAAATTATCAAATATTTTTAAACAAAAAAAGAATACACGAATTGGGTCTTGATGCTGATAAGGTAGCTCAAACCCTAGCCGATGAACTTGTCAGTTTTGACGGCATTTACAAAACGGTTACGGCGCATACTTTACAAACAACAGATTTTAGTTCGGGTATCTTACATTATTTACAAAACGGCTATAATCAAAAATATTCGGGTGATGTTATGCTTGTACCTATGCCGGCGGTAAAAGCTTATCCCGGGAAAGGTTCAACACACGGAACAGGGTATAATTACGACACTCATGTACCCCTAATTTTTTATGGAAAAGGAGTTAAGATAGGATCTTCAAATCACTTTTATCCAATAATTGATATAGCCACAACAATGGCAACTTTAATGCAAATTGAATTCCCAAATACGGCAACAGGTAAGGTTATTGAAGAGGTTTTAAAATAATATTTAAAACTGATAAACAACAGCGTTTATATTCATGCCGGCACCAACAGAAGCCATTATTATAACGTCTCCTTTATCTATATGATGTTTTTCTTTTTTGCCTTTAAGTACTAAATCTAACAGTGTAGGGACAGTAGCTACAGAGCTATTACCCAATTTGTTAATACTCATTGGCATAATATTTTCTGGCATAGGTGTTTTATACAATTTAAAAAAGCGGTTTATAATAGCTTCGTCCATTTTTTCATTTGCTTGATGGATGATTACTTTTTTTACCTGATGAATGTCTATGCCACTTTTGTCTAGTGCATCTTTCATGCCTTGAGGGACGTAGTTTAAAGCATAGACATAAATTTTATGGCCAAACATTTTAAGATAACGAACGTCAGGGGCACCATCTGGGAAATTAGTTTTACCTAGATATAAATACCCCGCTTCATTTAAGGTGTGTGAAAAGGTAGCGTGACCTAATACACCTATTTTTTTATCACTTTCTTTGGCTTCTAAAATAGCCGCTCCAGCACCATCTGAATATATCATAGAATCGCGGTCGTGCATATCAAGGACTCTAGAAAGTGTTTCAGAACCTATGACTAAACACCTTTTAGCTTCGCCTGCTTTTATAAATATATGTGCTTGAATTATTCCTTGAATCCATCCAGGACACCCAAAAACAACATCATAAGACACACATTTAGGATTTTTTATTTTTAAAAGATGTTTAACACGTGCTGCTAAGCTGGGTATAATATCAGTTTGGATAGTTCCTTTTTTAATGTTACCAAAATTTTGAGCAAAAATTATATAATCTAAAGTTTCTGGGTCAACTTTGGCGTCGTCTATGGCACGTTGTGCGGCTATGGCAGCAATATCACAAGAATTTTGATTGTCTTCAACATAACGGCGCTCTTCAATACCAGTTATTGCTTTAAATTTTTCAATAATTGTTTCGTTAGAAGCGTCAAAAGGTTCGTTTTTCTCATTGTAAAAACGTTCATTTATAAAATCATTATTGGTTTTTATTACGGATGGAATATAGCTTCCTGTACCTGTAATAACTGAATTTAAAGCCATAAAATTTAATTTTTGAATTAGCGAAATTACTAATTTATTTAGAACAGTGTCCTTTAAAGTTGCAAAATTTTAATTTGCATAACAGTTGCAATTGATTGTGCTTTAACTTTTGCTTGATGTGCTTTTATACCATCATAGAGTTGATCTACAGTTTCGTTAAACAGATTTAGCCATTGGTCAAAATGTTTTTTAGCAAAGGGCTTTTTGTGATGTAAATCTAAATGAGGTTTAAGTGCGTTGCGTTTATAAGTGCCCGTATAAAACAACTGTTGTTCCCAAAAATTGACAAGAATTTGAAGATGTTTTTCTAATTTTTCATCGGTATTTAAATCCTCAAAAAAATATTTTAAAACTACGTCATTTAAAAGCTTAATGTAAAATTGCTTTACCAGATTGTAAATATCATTTCTGTTAGCAATATCTGCCATCTGTAGTTATAAAAAAGTTTTATCAAATGTAAGTGGCAACAAATCTTTTAACGATTCGGCTTTAGCTACTTTACCAATTTTACCCATAAAATAAATAGGAATTGGCATCTTTTGTTTTACTTCGTACTCTGCAATAGCTTGTCGGCAAGCACCACAGGGTGCTACAGGTTCGGCCAAATCTTTGTCGTTTGCAGTTGCTGTTATAGCCAAAGCTTTTATACCAATATTTGGAAAATTGGCAGCGGCACTATAAATAGCGACTCTCTCGGCACACAGGCCAGATGGATAGGCGGCATTTTCTTGATTGTTTCCTAAAATTATTTTGCCATTATCTAATAAAATAGCAGCTCCTACATTAAAATTAGAATAGGGCGCATAAGCCTTTTCTCTAGCCGAAATAGCTTGTTCCATGAGGTTTAGAGCAGTCTTGGGTAATTCACTAATATCATCATAAATAGTAAAAGTGGCGGTTATGTTAACTGACTTCATAGCAATATGTTTTTGCTTTGTATTGGGTTAATATTCTTGAAATAAGTCGCCCATATCAAAGATTATAGAAAAGCGCAATGTATTTTCTAAAGGGTTATTAATATCTGAAGCATTGAATAGATATGACATATCTATACGGCTACTTTTGAATGTAAATCCGGCGCCCATCGTAAAAAATTGACGCCCTCCTTTTAAATCACTTTCATTAAAATAACCAGCACGTAAAGCAAAAGATTTATCGTACATATATTCTGCGCCAAGTGCCCAAGTAAATTCTTTAAGTTCTTCTTTAAAACCGCCAGGGGCATCGCCAAAAGATTGAAAAATACCTTTAAAAAAACCGACATCGTCATCTTGGCCGGCAATTATAACGCCATTACTATCTCTTAAAGGGGGTGTTGGCACAAGTAATTTATTAAATTCTAAATTGGCTGTAATAGTATTGTATTCGTCTAAGATAAAATCGAATCCGCCCCCTATTCTCAGGTTTGTTGGAATAAAATTCTTTTGCCCTGTATCTGTAAAAGACACTCTTGGACCAATATTGGAAATGTTAAATCCACCGCGCCAACGACCATTAAAAGTGCCGTAATTTTTTTCGGGTGATTGGAAGAATCCAGCCACGTCAACAGAGAATGTATTAACAGTATTGATGTCTGAATTGGCAACACGTAGCGCAAAATCTGAACGAATATAACGCAGGCCTACAGCCATAGAAAAGCTTTCGCTCATGCGCAATGCATAAGAGCCATCAATAGCTAGTTCATTTGGTTTTTCAATTATGACTTGTTCGTTGGGGTCGCCAGTTTGGCGTAATTCTATAGAGCCTAAAGAGAAATACGTTAAGCTTGCTGCCCAAGCACTTTTTTCGTCTAAACGATTGGCATAAGTAAAGCCTCCTAAAAACACATCACTTGTTAAATTACGCAGCCAAGGTGTGTAATTTACAGCCAGTGTATATTGTGATTCTAAAAAGGCATATTTTGCTGGATTCCAATGTTGTGAATAGGCATCTGCTGATGTAGCAACACCAATATCTGCCATACCACCAGAACGCGCATCGGGTGCTATTAATAAAAAGGGCGCTGCGGTAGAAATTGGGTTAGGATCTGTTTGTGCTTTAACCTTTGGAATAGCTAGTAAAACTGCTAAAGAAAAGAATATTATGTGTTTCATACAATTTATTAATTATTACAAATATTGTAAATTTTTATCTAAGAATGACTAATTTTTCAATTTTTTCAACTTTATCTTGCGTTGTTACAGATTTAACAGAGAGTTTATAAACATACACACCTTTTCCTATTTTCGCGCCAAAATCATCTAAACCATTCCACGTAATTTCTCGTGATAATGTGCCCGATGTTTGCACCGATTTATTTATTGTTTTAACCAATTTACCCGATATAGTAAATATTTGAACTTGAACTTCTAAAGGTTCATTTGGCCTGTTATGTTCAAACCAAAATTCGGTATAATTAACAAATGGATTAGGATAATTAAGAACGTGATTTAAAGTTATACCTGTATCTGTTACAACGTTAAAGGTTAACGACGCTTCTGATAAATTATTATATGTGTCCCAAGCTTTAAATTTAATACTATGAGGGCCAGGGCTTAAATCTCTTAACTGAAAGTTTACTTTCCCTTTTTTAAAGTTATCGAGTTCTGTTTGGTAAAAATCGTTTAAAATAATAGGATTGGCTTGGTCGTTATCTAAAATAGCAATAAGATCGTGATCTACTGCTGTTAACGATGTATTTATACCCGAATTATCTTCTAAGGAAGCTATAAAAACAGGCGATTGATTTGTTGTACCCCCATCTAAAAACGATTCGTCATTCATAAATAAGGAAACTACAGGGCCTTCCGTGTCGTCTGGCGCATTATTGTTAATACCACCAACCGTTACATCAAAATTGTAACCGGCTTTATCTATTACATTATTATCGGCATAAAAGCTCATTTTACCTTTTCCGAAAGCAATTCTAATGTCTTTTGGAACAATAAAATCAAATTTAAATGTACCATTTGTAACCGTAGCACGACCACGATATATTTTACTTTCTATGGCATCGAAAGTCATTTTTCTGCCAAATTTATTATTGTCTAAAGTTGTTTTTTCAATAGGTTTATCGAAAATGGTTGTAGAAAGCGTGCCGTTAAAATCGGTTAAAATGTTATTGTTTGTATCTGTAACAACACCTTCAAAACTCACTTTAGAAAGAGCTTTAAGCGTATCTATAGATTGTGTAATGTCTTTGCCATTCATTTTAGTTATTCTAATATTACCTTTTGGTTGTGCCAATTTTAAAGCAGGATCTCCAAAAAAGTAAACAAATAGGCGTTGCGATGTTGTAAAATTATTTTTCATAGCCATGAGTGCTTGAGAAATACTTAAATCTTCGCCATTAAAAGCTAAAAGTTTGGTGACGAGATTTTCGTTAAAAGCTTGCCCAACCGATATAAATATTTCGCGCGTCGTGGTAATCATACTCGTTGCGCCGCCTTGCGTATTGTTAAAAACAAATTCACCTGCCGTTAAACGCAGTGGATTATCGAGTTTTGCAAATTCACAAGTCACAGTTATAAATAGGGGAAGTGTTTTTGGGTTTACCCATCCTTTAATTTGAGGCACTTCTAAAATGCGCTCGCCAGCCCAACCATCTTCGCCACCATGACCGTAATAATCTATAATCAAAGTACCATTTTCTACAGCCGTTGTTATGGCTTTATTAACATCAGGATAGCGTTCGCCACCAGCAGAGGTCTCTTGTCTAAAAGCATCTGCATATATTTTTTTTAAATTAAAGACGGGTTTGTTTACAGTTATATCATCAGAAATACGTTCTACAGTTTCTTGTAAAACAAACTCCGAAGCTTTGTCTGGGTCGTCTGCCACAACGGTAATACCATTACGCCAATCGCCAAGGGCAGACTGACTTGTGTAATTTAGAGATTTATCAACGGTAGCTTTGGCTTCTTGTATTGTTGTAACAGGAAAACGCCCTGTAGCGACGTCTTGCTTATCAGAAAAATTTAAAGTGCCTTCGTTGTCATCCATCATGCCAAAATAATCATCGGTTACGTAAGAAGTGGCGAGATTAAAACTTTCTAAAGATTCGAAAGCCGGAATTACATTGTTGTTATTATTGATGCGGTCTTTATAATCGTAAGAAGTATCACCAAAAAGGCATATATATTTAATTTTTTTGTTTGGCGAACTTGCATTTGTATAGAGATGTCTTACAAAATCTCTTATAGCCGTAACATCTGGAGAACCCGAACCAAATTCGTTATAAATTTGTTGAATATCTACAGTTGCTGTTGTATAGTTATTGTTTTCCTGATGATAAGTAGCTAATCTAGAAGCTTCGCTACTTAAATAATCTGGTGTAATAATTAGATAGTCAATATCTTGAAGTGCGTGTAGATTTTGATTTTCAATTTTGCTATTTTCTAATAAGGTAGGCGTAAAAAAATCGTTGTTATTTAATACGATATATTCATTTAAAATTGTTCCGCTAGATGACGTTCCTCCGGAGGTTTTAAAAGCAAAATCACTAGCAGTACTTTGGTTTTCTATTATTTTAGGATTGAGAAAATCGGTGACATCCCAAACTTGAAAAATATTTTCGGGATTAGCAATATGATAGGTTAAAGTTTTAGAATTAGCGGTATTGGCCGCTTCAAAGTTTCTAAAAGAGAATTGTTTATCGTGTGCAATTAAATGTTTAATTCCGGTTATTTCAATATAATCTAAATAGACACGTGCAGAAGGGTTGCCACTGTTATTATAACTGATATCGAGTTTAATATCTTCATTAGTGATATTTGTTTGCGCAAATTGCTGTGTGGCACTTGCCAAAGTGAGCGACCCTGGTAAATTAGCAAAAAAGGACAGTGTATAGAGCGGGACTGTATTTATGTTAACTTGCATTTGAGAACTTACTGATGAAGAAACAACTGCTCTTGTTTTTATAGAAATGGGTTGAGAGGTGTCAACGTCTCTAAATTTAAAATTAAAAGTTTGGCTATTTTCTATACTAAATGATTCGCCAAACCATTGCTGCCCAACAGCAAAAAGATTTACATCTTCTTTCTCGTGAAAAATATAATCGTTGTAATTATTAATTTCTAAATCGCTATTTGATGTTATTGGTGTGCTTGTTTCAATGCGTTTACCCACACCTTGATCAACAGTAATAAAATAAAAAGCTTTATCTGAATAAATATTTTTTATGTGCGTTGTAAATCCATTAACAGGATTTACTTGCCAACTATCGGATCCTTTGGCATAAAATAAAAGGAAGTCACTATTATTAAAAATGCCATCATTACCATCGTTTACAAAAAGGGCATTTTCTTGTAAATCGTCGTATCTAAAATCGCTATTTTTTTGTGGAAGCATGGCGCCACCGTTTCCAAAAATACGAATATCAGAAGCTTTTAAATTGGCAGTATTAATACCTAAATTTTTTAAAAATCCAACATCAATTTTAAATACGCCAGTTGTGTCAATAGCAAATTTATACCAAGTGCCATTTGCTAGTACAGCGTTTTGAGTAGCGGTATTTTTTTGAGAAACACGTCTTAATGGTTCGGCAGTATAGTTTAGTGTAAAACTTTGAATGCTAAGTATAGTATTACCTTTTTTTACAAGAGGTTCTAAATATAATTGAAATTCAGACTTATTGGCATTGCCAACTATGTCTAAACTGTATTTAGGTTTTCTAGGTATTTTATTTAAGAAGTTTTTTGGTATGGTTGTATTGATAGGTTTGTAGCTAATATTGGTTATTGAGAAAGAAGTTATTTTACTAGAAGATTCTGAGAGCCAAGTCTTAGAAAAAGTAGGTATTAAATTTTCGTTAATGACGTTGTTTTTTACAAGGGGTATATTGTATTGTAAAGATTTGTTTATCAATACTTTTTGCGATGATTGCCATTCTAAATTAAAGTCTTTTTTAAAAGTTTTTTGAGCATTGGTAATTAAAACCCAACTGAGTGTAAAAATCAAAAAAAGGAGAAATCTTTTAAACATACAAATGGTAACGTGCTTAAGTTTGAATTATTTTAATACATGCAACATTACATATAATAAAGAAATAATACAATCGTTATAACAGAATAATAATTTTAAAAAGTTTAAATTTATAGCCAAATTGCGTTAAATTTTATTAATATTGTAGATTGTGCAAGGATTTAAATAAAAAATCAAAGTATTTTATATAGGATGAAATTTAAAAATATTTATAAGTCATTAGTAATTATAGTTTTAGCTAATTTAATTTTGGCGAGTTGTATTAGAACTCAGCGTTCTAAATCTACACTTACGGGTTGGAATTTTAATGATCCCCGTTTTGGGAATTTTAGTGCTCCTGTAGATTATAGAGGTCAAAAAACACCTCCTGGCATGATTTTAATAGAAGGAGGTACTTTTACAATGGGGCATGTGCAAGACGATGTTATGTTCGATTGGAATACAACTCCAGTACGTCAGCAAATACGTACCTTTTACATGGATGAGGTTGAGGTTACCAATAAAGAATACAGTTTTTATTTAGAATGGATAAGTCGTGTATTTCCGCAAGCAGATACAATGGATATAAACAAACGAATCTATCAAGCAGCGCTTCCAGATACTTTAGTTTGGCGAAATAAATTGGGTTCTACAGAGTTACTTTCTGAAACTTATTTAAGACATCCTGCTTTTGCAGATTATCCTGTTGTTGGCGTATCTTGGTTGCAAGCTGTTGAATATTGCAAATGGCGTACAGATAGAGTAAACGAACGTATTTTAATGGATAAAGGTATTTTAAAACCCCTTTTTGAAGATGACTCTTTAAGAGTTGATGGCGAAAATCATTTTGTAACAGACACTTATTTAAAAAATCCCTATTTACTTTTTAATGGTGATTCATCTATTTATAATAAAGGCTTACCTGTAAGGAAAAGTTTAACAACCAAAAAACGAAGATCTTTTGGTAAAAGAAAAGTTAGACGTGTACGCAATAATAGAGATATTAAAGATAATAATGGCAACACTGTGCAAGCACAAGATGGCGCAGACGTATTGACTGCCGATAATACCACCCAGTTAGATGTACAGCAAGAAATAAATACGCCTAAACCTAAAAAGAAACATAAATTTACAGGACGCCACGTCACTATATCTGATGGTTTATTAGTACCAAAATTTAGATTACCAACAGAAGCTGAGTGGGAATATGCCGCTAAAGCCGAAGTAGAAAATAGAGAATACAATACAATTAGAGGTCGTAAAAAATATACTTGGAACGGTAAATACACCCGCGATAATTCTAAACGTTATAAAGGTGATATGTTAGCCAACTACAAACAAGGAAAAGGCGATTATAGTGGTCTTGCAGGATGGAGTAGTGATGGTGCTGACATTACAGCTCAAGTTAAAACTTATAAACCCAATGCCTTTGGCTTGTATAATATGAGCGGTAATGTAGCCGAGTGGGTTGCAGATGTTTATAGACCTATTATTGATGCTCAAGCTAGTGATTTTAATTATTTTAGAGGAACAAGTTTTCAAAAAACATATATAGATTCTATGGGTAAAGTTGTTGTTTTAGATTATAATAACTTACAGATAGATACTTTGCCAAATGGTAAAATAGCCCCAAGAGGCTTACCAGGCAATATTAAATATGTTCCTATTACTAAAGATGATGCCTTTATGCGTACCAATTATCGCAAGGCCAATAATGCAGATTTAGACGATGGTGATTTAGCTTCTAATAAATATTTTTATAAAGATGAAGACGATGCCGAACTAATTCCTAGAATGTACAATTCTCCAAAAAATAAAATTGGCGTAAATGAACAAGGTTATATCATTAAAAAATATGACTCCATAAGTAATAGAAGAACGTTAATTAATAATACTTTACGTGTTTATAAAGGAGGATCTTGGAAAGACCGTGCCTATTGGTTAGATCCAGCTCAACGTCGTTATTTACCCGAATATGCCGCAACAGATTATATTGGTTTTAGATGTGCTATGGACAGATTGGGTTCTTCAACACTGTCTAGAGATAGACAAGCGCATTTTGTAAGACATAAATAATTTATAAAAAATACAATCAAAAAAGCTCAATACTGTATGTGTTGAGCTTTTAATTTTTTTTGAATGAAAATTGACCATTTATACAAGCTAATTGGAGGACGTAAAATAGTTACTGATACTAGAAAAATTATAGATGATTCTATTTTTTTTGCACTCAAAGGGGCTAATTTTAATGGTAATGAATTTGCAGAAGAAGCCTTAAAAAATGGTGTAGCTTTAGCTGTTATTGATGAAATAAAATACAAAATATCAGATAAAACAATTTTTGTTAAAGATGTTTTAACCTGTTTGCAAAAGTTGGCCACTTACCACAGACAACAACTTAAAATACCAATTATTGCCCTTACGGGAAGTAATGGTAAAACCACAACAAAAGAACTTATTAAAGTGGTTTTATTACAAAAATTTAAGGTTTGTGCTACAGTTGGTAATTTTAACAATCATATTGGTGTGCCTCTTACACTTTTGTCTATGACAAAAAATACCGATATTGGCATTGTAGAAATGGGCGCCAATCATCTGGGTGAAATTGCTTTTTTATGTCAATTAGCACAACCAAATTTTGGCTATATAACTAATTTTGGAAAAGCGCACTTAGAAGGGTTTGGTTCTATAGAGGGTGTTATAAAAGCCAAATCAGAATTATATAATTACCTAAAAGAAACCAAGGGTTATGCTTTTGTTAATACAGACGATCCTATTCAAAAAGAGCAGACTAGAGGCTTACAACAATTTTGTTTTGATGCCGATGAGATTAAACTTTTAAGTGCCAGTCCTTTTGTCGAAATAGCCTATAATAAAGCTTTAATTAAAAGTCATTTAATAGGCAATTACAATTACAAAAATATAGCCGCAGCTATTGCAGTAGGAGCTCATTTTAAAATAGAAACCAATAAAATAAAAGAAGCCATAGAAAGTTATAAACCAACCAATAATCGTTCTCAAATCATTAAAAAAGGTACACTTCAAGTTATTTTAGATGCTTATAATGCCAATCCTACAAGTATGCAATTGGCCTTGGAAAATTTTAAACAGTTAACAACTAAACCTAAGTTTTTAGTTTTAGGAGATATGTTTGAATTAGGTAAAACAAGTCAAGAAGAACATCAAGTAGTTATAAAAATTTTAGAAAAGATGACGTTTGAAAAGGCTTTTGTAATTGGTGAAAATTTTCACAAAACAAAAATAAACAACAAAAACATTCAGAAATTCAAATCTATTGAGGATTTCAAAACTGATTATAAATTACCCAAAAAAGGAATTGTACTTGTAAAGGCCTCAAGGGGTATGGCTTTAGAACGATTGTTAGATTTATAGGTGAAGTTTTTTATTTTTTATAAATTAATTTCCCTTGTAAATAAGTTTGAAGTACTTGAGTTTGGCTAATTTGGTTGACCGAAATTTCAAATAAATTTTGATTTAAAACAATAAAATCGGTTTCCTTACCAACTTCTAAAGTACCTACAATATTTTCTTGATGCATAACATAAGCCGCATTAATTGTGTAGGCTTTTATGGCTTCGGTAAGGCTTATTTCTTGAGGAGACCTTGTTAGGGCATTTTGTATTCCTACGAATGGGTTCATAGAACTGACGTCCCAATCACTACTCAAGGTTAATCTTGCGTTAGCCTGTAACAAACTTTTAATAGGGATAATATTATTATTGAGGCTTGGTGTTATAAATTCGTCATTGTCATGCCAATGCGCGGGTTTTGTATAATCACCCACCACTTGTGCATCTGCAGTCACATTTAATTGATTAAAACGATTGTAATCTGAAGGGTTTACATATTCAACATGTGTTAATCTGTGTCGGCCTTTTGATGTGCCACTTTGTTCAATGGCATTCAGGGCTTCGTTTACACCGCGATTGCCAATAGTATGAATATGAAAATCGAATCCTATAGGCTCTAAAGCTGCAATGTATTTGGCAATGCGGTCTTGCGAAACGTAATTTAAACCATTATTTGTAGGGTAATTAAAAAAATCTAATAAGTAGTCATTTTCCATAGCCGCTGTGGTATTAATTGTTATACCATCAGCATATAATTTAATTTGATTGATTTTAAGCAAGCTATTGGGGTTATTTTCATACAAAGACTTTAACATGTTTATTTGTGTGTCATCGTCATCAGTAGGATATAGCCAAAGCCCAAGATTTACTCTTGCTGTTAGTTTGCCTTCTCTTTCTACACGTTTCCATGTTAAATGGTGATTTCTTTTCCAATAAGTTCTTGCGTCACAAATAGATGTAATGCCGTTTTTAGCGAGTAGAGGTAAGCTGTAATTTACAAGTCCATCATAGTCATTTTCTTCACTATTAGGCATAGAGGCAATGGCTAAATCAACAATTAAATTTCCGGCATTGTCAAATAATATACCATTCGGATTACCATTGTTGTCTTTCATTATGATACCTCCTTGTGGATTGGCAGAGTTTCTGTCAATTCCGGCTAATTCTAAGGCTTTTGAATTGACCCAAATAGAATGAGATGTTAGTTCCATTATGGCAATGGGTTTTGTAGTTGAAATGTCGTTTAGAATTTCGATAGGTTCTCTAGTGGCTTCAAATAAAGTAAAAATGTCAAAGCCCCATCCTAATAGCCATTCTGAATTCATATTTTGATTCAATGCTTGTCTGATATCTGAAGCATAATTTTCGGGATTGGTTTCAGTTTCATTTAACGAAAATTGAAAATTATCAGATCCGGCTTCTAAAGGATGCATATGAACATCATGAATACCGGGCATAACCATTTTGTTCTGTAAATCGATAATTTTGGCATTTTTGTCTGCATTATTCTGTATTTCGGTATTTGTTCCTATAAATTTTATTTTACCATCTTCAATTAACATAGCAGTAGCCCAAGGCTGATTGTCGTTTACAGTATATATTTTTCCGTTTATAAAAACTTGCTGTTTGCTGTTTACTGGTGTAATAGGATTTGAGGTATTGACGTCTGAATTACAAGAAGAATAAAATAGACTGACAAGGATAATCAAAAAATTCATTTGAAATGTTTTCAAAATAAGTTAAAAATATTTAGATATAGTTTATTTAATTCCTTTTAAAAAGCTAGAAAAAGCTTTCCAATAAGTTTCGTGACCGGCATTCGATTTCCATAAAGCTTTAGACCCGTGTTTTCCTGTAACAGTAGGCTTAAAATGCGTAACGTATTTTGTATTGACAAACCTAACCACATTTGCTGTCTGATTTATCTCACTTTTAGAAGAAGTAACAAACGTAGGTTTGTTGAGGTTTTTTATAGATTCGGCTAAATTAACACCTTTTAAATACTCTCCCGGACTAAATGATGCCACTGCTTTTACTTTTTCATTGGTTGCGGCAATAAGCAAGACCAATGAAGATGAGTAAGAGCTTCCTACTAAAATAATGGGTTTATTGTGGTTTAATTTAAAAGCGTAATTTATGGCAGTTTCTATGTCTTGTTTAGCATCTAAATAAGTTGTGGATAGCCCTTTTTGCTTAGCTTCTAAATGTGTTTCGTTTATAATATTATTAACTTTATTACCACTACGCTGGTCAATAGCTAAAGCCGAATAACCCATTTTTTGCAATATTTTGGCTGTGTTGATATATTCGCCACGACTAAATCCCGCTTGATGGCACAGTACAATAAAATCTTTAGCTTTCATTGTTGTGTACAAATCGGCTGTAACGGTTAAGTTGTCTTTTGACGGAAAAGTAACGGTTTTTATATTATCACATTTTTGTGAATATCCTGTTAAGGAAATGGCAAGTAAAAGGAATAAGAAGGTTTTTTTCATAATGCTATAATAAGTCTCAAATATAATTAAAACTTATTAGTCTTATAAAAAGGCAATTCCTTAAAGAGATTTTTTACATCCTTTCAGGAACATCAATGCCTAATAAACTGAAAGCTGTTTTTATAACTTCGCTAACTTTTTTTGACAATTGTATGTGGAAAATCATTTCATCTTGATTGTCATTTCCTAAAATAGGAACCGTTTGATAAAAAGAGTTGTACAGCTTAACCAAATCGTAAGTATAATTGGCAATTAAAGCCGGACTGTGATTATCTGCCGCCAAATTTATAGTATCAGTAAAAAGTTCTAAATGTTTAATGAGTTCTTTAGTTTTCGGGTCGAGTTTAGATAGACTGACAGGTTTAGAATAATCAAAATTTGCTTTGCGTAAAATTGACTGAATTCTGGCGTAAGTATATTGTATAAAAGGACCAGTATTGCCATTAAAATCAATAGAAGCCGCTGGGTCAAACAAAATACGTTTTTTGGGATCAACCTTTAAAATAAAATATTTAAGAGCGCCTAAACCAATGGTTTTGTACAGTTGTTCTTTTTCGGTTTCAGAATAACCTTCTAGCTTACCCAATTCTTGTGAAATACTTTTGGCAGTTTGTGCCATTTCTACAATTAAATCGTCGGCATCTACAACAGTTCCTTCACGCGATTTCATTTTACCGCTAGGTAAATCTACCATACCGTAAGATAGATGGTAGAGTTTATCGGCCCAATCGAATCCTAATTTTTTAAGAATCAAAAACAGCACTTTAAAATGATAATCTTGTTCATTTCCTACTGTATAAATTAATGAATCTATGTCGTAATCTTTAAATCGTTGAATGGCTGTACCTATATCTTGTGTCATATACACAGCAGTCCCGTCGGCACGTAGGACAATCTTTTCGTCTAAACCGTCATTGGTTAAATCTATCCAAACAGAGCCGTCGTCTTTTTTGTAAAAAACACCTTTTTCTAAGCCTTTATTTACAATATCTTTTCCCAATAAATAAGTGTTACTTTCGTAGTAATTAATATCAAAATCAACACCTAGAGCTTTGTAACTTTTTTCAAATCCGTCATACACCCATTGGTTCATGGTTTTCCAAAGAGTTACGACATCTGCATCGCCCGCTTCCCATTTTTTGAGCATTTTTTGTGCTTCTTTCAATAAAGGAGATTGTTTTTTATATTCTTCAAAAAGCTCTTTTAGGACTTCTCTTTTATCCTTATTTTTATATTTTTCGAATTTTTTTGGATCTGAGAATAAAGATTTTTCAATTTCTATGTATTCTTTTTTGTATTCTTGCTTTACATCTATTGAAGACAATGCAAGAGTTCCTGAAATGAGAGTAGTTATATCTGCAACGTCTTTTAGATTTTTATTTGTTCTGCTTTTTTTATAAAAATAACTTGCTAAAGCAAAACCTCCGAGAGCCCAAAATAAATTATTATTGATACTAATTTTTGGAAAGGTTAACAAAACTTCTTTAAATTGGACAATTTCATTATTCTTTTTAGTATCGGAGTTAAGCATTAATTCGTAAGCTTGCTCTGCTAAATCTTTTATTTTAGCTAATTCAGCTTTATATTCTTTATCATATCTCACATAATAATTACCCACCAATTTATCGCCTTTAAGGCCTGTAGATTCGGGTGTTTCGCCGTTGCCAAATTTTTGCCAAGCCAGCATACTTTTACAAATATGAATACCCCTGTCATTTATAATTTGTGTTTTTAAAACCTTTTTACCTGAGGCTTCAATTATTTTGGCAACAGAATAGCCCAATAAATTGTTACGTATATGTCCTAGATGAAGCGGTTTGTTTGTATTTGGACTAGAATATTCAACCATAACCGCTTTGTCATTTGGATTCGATTTTGTGAATCCGAAATTGTCAATGGTATAAATTTTATTAAAAACATCGGTATAAAAATTATCAGCAATAACAATATTTAAAAAACCTTTAACCACATTAAAATCGCTTACAAAATCGAGATTTTCTTTAAGATATTGCCCAATAGTTTGCCCAATTTGTACAGGATTCCCTTTTATATAT
The DNA here is from genome assembly GCA_045046885.1 of Flavobacteriaceae bacterium. Taxonomy (GTDB): domain Bacteria; phylum Bacteroidota; class Bacteroidia; order Flavobacteriales; family Flavobacteriaceae; genus CG1-02-35-72. The sequence goes on along the minus strand of JASFYX010000011.1, from coordinate 34,472 downwards.
CGTAATAACGAAAATACAACCAAAGTAATATCGCCTTCAAAATTTTTACGCGTGGCTTGAAATTCGAACTGGTTTACAGTAACATTGTACTCTTTTAAAACGGCTGCGTTAACAGCTTGTTGTAAGGTGTTTTGAATAGACATAAGTGTGATATAATTGACTGCAAATTTAATATAATTTTAATGAGTTTAATGCGGCTTTTTGGCTTTATGTTTTAAACAGTACGATTGTTTATTTTTTTTAAAAAACAAAGACCATTACCTGATAATCTTTTAATAAGTTTGCGCAACGGTTTTTTTATTAATATTAGTCTTTTTGTGAAATTATATAAGTATATGAATCCCCTCTTATTAATGCTCTTAGGTATTTTTTTTGTTAGTCAAGTCAAGTCTCAAAATATTTCGGGAAAAGTTATAGACAAAACAAATGCTCTAGAATTGTGGCAGGTTAAAATAATTAATAAAGACCATACATTTTCTGTAAAAACAGATATAAATGGTAATTTTTCACTTCCTAAAGCAGGTACTTACACTTTTTCTAAAAAAGGCTACACTTCTAAATCACTTTATATTAAAAGCCAAACAAAAATAATTGTTAAACTGGTGAGTATTCCTGAAAATCTCAATGAAATAATAATTACCTCCAACAATTTTAAAAGTCGGTTAAAAAGTTTACCTGCAGCAATTAATGTGCTTTCTGTTAAAGAAATCAATCAAAATAATTCTATTAATATAGCGCCAATTTTAAATACGGTACCGGGTGTTTTTATGCACAACGGAACCCTTACTACCAACCGAATAACAATTCGGGGTATTGGCAGTAGAAATCTATATGGCACAAGTAAAATTAAGGCTTATTATCAAGATATTCCTCTAACAGATGGCTCGGGTAATTCGGTCTTAGAAGACATTGAATTAAGTACTATAGGGCGTATTGAAGTTTTAAAAGGACCTTCGTCAAGTTTATACGGGGCTGGTTTAGGTGGGACTATTCATTTAATTCCAAATAAAGGATACTTTGACGAATTGTCTATTAAAAGTAGTTATACTTTAGGGGGTTTTGGCCTAAAAAAGGACGTGATGCAAATCAATTTAGGAGATCTTAAAAATGCTGCAAATATTGTATATAATCGCCTACACAAAGAAGGCTATAGAGACAACAATAAAACCGATAAGCAAAGTTTAACTCTAGCCACCAATCACTTTTTAAACGATACAAATAAATTGACATTTGTAGGTAATTATACAGATTTAAAAGCTTTTATTCCAAGCTCAATTAATTTGACTGATTATTTAAGCAACCCTTCTGTGGCAGCCTTTACTTGGGGGCGGGCCAAAGGGTATGAAGATTACAATAAAGGTTTATTTGGCTTGTCGTGGCAACACAATTACAGTTTAAAAACTAAACAATACACAAGTGTGTTTGCCTCCTTTTTAGATTCTTATGAGCCTAGGCCTTTTAATATTTTAGAAGAACAAACAAGAGGTGTGGGATTACGGTCTCGCCTTATTTCTAATACAATTATTTTAAAAAGACAGCTTGAATGGACGCTTGGAGGAGAAATATTTAAGGATGTAAACTCATTTAAAACCTATAAAAATTTATACAAAGATTTTCAGCCCCAAGTAGGCAGTGTTCAAGGTAATTTATTGAGCTCTTTTAGAGAAAAGCGTTGTTATTACAATCTGTTTTTCGACTCGAAATACAGCCTTTCTAAAGCTACAAAACTAACCTTTGGTTTAAATTACAACAACACATCTTACAGGTTAGCCGATTTGTTTTTAAGTGATGGTGTTGATTTTTCGGGGAACTATAATTTTGGAAACATACTATCGCCTAAGATTGGTTTAACACAGCAAATTACCAAAAATACTATGTTTTATAGCACAATAAGTCATGGTTTTTCACCGCCCTCTTTAGAAGAAACTTTATTACCTGACGGATTGATTAATAATAATATAAAACCCGAAAGTGGCTGGAATTACGAAGTAGGAAGCCGGGGCGGTATTTTTAATAACAAGCTCAATTATGACATAGCTCTCTATAGTATGGATGTTAAAAATTTACTGGTTGCCAGACGCACATCTAATGACGAATTTATTGGTGTTAATGCTGGAAAAACAAATTATAAAGGCTTAGAAATTACTTTAAACTATAGGATAATAAAAATAAAAGAAATCAAAGTTAACCTGTCTAACGCATTAGCCTATAACAACTTTAAGTTTAAAGATTTTATTGACGATGGAAATAATTATTCGGGAAACGATTTAACAGGAGTGCCAAATCTCACTCTTAATGCGACTTTTAGTTTTGAAATACCTCTTGGTTTATACGGTTTTATCAATTATAATTATGTAGGTAAAATACCTTTAAGAGATGATAATTCTGTGTATTCAGATTCCTATAAATTAATGCATACCAAACTGGGTTATAGAACCAGTGACAATAAAAAACTTCAGCTAGATATATTTATGGGAGTGAATAATGTTTTTAATGAAAAATACGCGTCAATGGTACTTATAAATGCCGGAAGTTTTGGCGGTAATGCGCCAAGATATTATTATCCGGGGGAACCTGTAAATTTTTATTCGGGTATTTCTTTAAAATATGTATTTTAATATATTATTTTTCATATCTTTAATCTAAATTTTTTAAAATGAATAGAAAAATTATCGTACTGTCTTTGTGCTTGTTATTTACAATTGGTTTAAAAGCCATGACTAAGTGGACTTACTCTCTAGATGAAGCCAAAAAAATGGCTATTGCTACAAATAAATTAATTCTTGTCGATTTTTGGGCTACTTGGTGTGGCCCTTGTAAGCGTATGGATAGTGAGTCTTGGGATAATGATGAAATAGCCAGTTTGGCAGATTCTTATATTCCTGTAAGAATCGATATAGATATTTATAGAGAAATATCTCAAAATTACAGTGTTAAAGCCATTCCTTTTGTATTTATACTTGATGCCAATGGCGAAATTATTTATCAAAAAATAGGGTATCAAGATAGAATGCAATTAGCTAAAACGCTTAAAAAATTTGCTTTAAACACGTCGTATTTACAGCGCGATTTGTCTATGTATTACAAAAAACAAAATAGTATTTCTAGTTTTAGGTTGGCACAAAAGTACCAGAACTTTGCTATTTATTTAAACGATGATGTGAGAGGTTCTATTTTATCTATGGCAGCTATCTATTTTAATAAAACCGAGCACTTTTTAAAAGCAGAAAAGAAAAAAAATGTAGCCATTGAACAAAAGATTAAACTATGCGAAGTGCAAGCTGTTTTGATTAGAAACAATTACAAAAGAAGCCTTAAATTTTTAAAGAAAAAATTTAAGGAAAACACCATAGAACAAACCAATAAAAAGTTGTATTATTTTTTATATTTTGTAGCTTCAAAAGGACTTAATGAAGCACAAACTGATAGTTGGTTGGCTAAATTAAAAACAACAGATAATTATAAGGTGTACTTAAAACGCGCCGATAAGATTTTAAATCATGCTTAAGATTTATTAGAGCTATTGCTCTAATTTTTTAAATTCTAAGCCATAATCGTATTGTAAATCTTCGTGGAGGAGGAGTAATTTTTTCTTAACAGATTCTAAGGCTCTTAAAAACATATTGTTAAGCGCTTTACTATTCTTAATAGAAGGGGAGAAATATTTGAGTTTTGTGCAAAAGTAAAGGAGCAATTCAATTTCGGTTTCTGTCTTTTTAGAATAACGGATATACGTTTTAATCCGTCTTAAAATTTTACGAACACTCTTTTTAATGTAATAATAGGTTTTTGTATTTATCAATTCAAATTGTTTATCCATTTCTGTTTTTATTTCAGCAATATAATTTTCTTCGTTAGCCGATTCAAATAAAAGATAGGTAAGTAATTCTTTGTTTTCTTTTTTAAATTTAGACAAACGCAGGCAAAGGTCTAATATTTCTATGTGCGATTTATGACCTAATTCTGTTTTAATTTCTTTTAAGGTTACGGCTTTCATTTAAATAGTTTTTGGGTAGGATGTGTAATGTGCAAATTGCTATTTTTTATTTTCTTGGTATTTATACACTTTTCCACTATCTTGAATTTCAATTTTTTTAATATCGTTCAGCGGAATTTCTCTCTTTAAATTTTGAATTATTCTAGATCTAGCACCTTTCAAAGTATCATTTTCAACAATTACTGTGTCAAACAAGAGGATATTTTTATTTCCGTTTTTTCGAGTAATTCTCATTTCTAATTTTGGTGAGTTTTCTAATTTAAAGTTATTTTACTTTTTTTATTCTGCATAAGGGAGCAATTTTTTTTAGGCATTGTTGTAAAACGTTTAAATAATCAATCAAATGTTTCAAACTGAAATAGGTTGACCTTATTTTACTTTTTTCTTGTTTATTAAAAAGTCAATAAACATCAAATAAGATATTTCCGTTTACATCGTACTTAAAAGTCCATCGATTTATATACCGATAACTACTATAGCTACCAGCGCTTTCAATTGCCCATTCTTCTGTAAGTTTTTCATAATAAGAATAATTATTTTTAGATAAACTACGGTTAAATACTTCTTCAAAAATTATTAAATTTTTTGTTGGATTCGGTGAGCTATCAAAATTTTTAAATGATTCAACAATTTTTCTTTTTAATATCATTTGTTTATCATACTCTTTAGTAACTATGCTGTCTAAATTCGAAATTTCATTATAGTAATAGTTAATCTCTTTTGAATAATTAAGGCCACTTGAGCTTGAGTAAGTTAACTTTCCAGAAGAATTGTATGTATAATCGATGGTCTCTTTAGGGTTGGAGGTAGTCTCGATTATTTTTTGAATTATTTTATTTTCTTGATCTAAGTAGAATGTTCTTTTATATAATGGAATTTCAAATTCAGAAGATGAAGTTTTTTGTTCAATGATAATTTTATTTACATCATAAGTTAATTCATCATATATTTTATCAGAAAAAAGATATATATATCCAGTACTAGGGTCGAAATTTCCATCGTATATACCTCCTTTTCTTAAAATAATTTGATTGTTTACATTATATACAAAAGTTATTAGATCGCTCATACTAGCAAGAGTTGTGATTGGATAATGCATTAGTTTTAATAAATAACCATTCATATTATTTATAATTTCTTGAGTAGTAAAGCTTATTTCGTTACTATAACCTATACCCTCACTATTTGCGGCATAAGCTCTTAAGTAATAAGTAGTGTTTTCAACTAGTGAAGTTAGTTGACTTGTATATGCTCCATCTCCAATTCCATCATTAGATTTGAAGTTGTTTATTTCAGGATTAGGTGTGGTGCTCCAGCAAATACCTTTTGTAATTATGCTAGCTCCGCCATTGTTTGCTATGTTACCTCCACTTGTTGCAGTATTTTCAGTGATATCTGTGACGTTTATAATTGTAACTACTGGAACTGTTACATTATTGTTTTGTGGGGAAATTTTACCCTCTTCTTGGTTGCATCCAATAATTATTAGTGTAAGAATTAAAAGAAAATAATTTTTTTTCATAGTGTTAATGCTAACAAAGCGCTAAACGTAGTTCTTCTTTGCGAACGTAAATATAATGAATTTGAACAACAATGAGTTGTGATATATACCCGTATAAAGAGAGGTATCACGACTTATTGTTTACCTAAGAGTCCCGCTAATGCGGGACGTACTTAGTCAAATTCATTCTATTGAGAGTTTAGAAGCAGAATCAAATTACTTTTAGCCAGGCCGATGTCACGCGTTTTAGCTCGAAGCTCGCACAAATGCGATAACAATAAAGAAATTGACAAGTAATTTGGTTTAGCGCTTTGATGATAACGCATTCACTTTAAGATGCAGAGCAACGCAGTTGCGCAGATTAAAGTTCGCCTTTGGCGAATGCGTTATCATCGGTCTTGTGTATGAAATGTAGCGTATAAATAAACGCTAATTTTTCGGTTAAACACAGAGCCGAATTTTTATATTTTGTTTTTAACTTATCAATCTTAAAAGCCAAATTATAAAAATTTGGCGGACTTCGCAAATAAACACAAACCTCTCGGAAAGCCTTTACTAGCTATGTTTTATACACGGTGTTAGCCCACGTTATTTTCAAACCCTATTTCTCCTGCTAGATGAAGAATTTCATATGTGTTTTTTAATTGAATGGAATCTATCTCTCTAGTTGGCATTAAATTATTAAATATTTCTAGAATTTTATTTTCATTCTCAATATATGATTCCTTGGATGAATGTAATATTTCTGGTGTCCAAGATATTGTCAATTCATAAATAGGGATTTCCCACATAGAATCGTCTTTCAATCCAAATTCAATGTGATAATTTTTTAGATTTAGTGATATAGATTTATTTAATTTATCTTCAATTTCTTTGATTCTATCGTTAGGTATCATTTGAAATCTTGATACTAGAATTTGTCTTTCTTCTAGCATTAAAGGAAATCCAGCGATATATTCAGATTCGGTTATTATTACGTTTTTATAATCTTTATCAGAATATTTATTTAGAACGTCAGACAAAAATTCAGGTATTTTGCCTTTAAATTCTTTGCCAGGAATCAAGTCAAATAGTTTATTCTGAATTAATTTATTTCTAACATTTCCTTTTTCAAAACTATCCCAATCCATTGGAACACTATATAATCCAATAAATGGGTCGAACATTGGTGTTGTTATAGCCAATAAATGTTCTGTTTTATTATCCTCAATTATTCTTATTGTTAATTCATTTTTCGAGAGTATTTCTTGTAGTTCTGTTATTTCCTCTTTTCTACAATTCCATAAAACTAATTGACCTTTAATGTTATTATCGTGTATTTGGTCAATTTTCTTTATTGTTGGTGTGATTTCAAAAGAACCAAATAATTGTAAAGAAACATCTTTTGTAGGATTGACGTGATGCAGATATTCCCAACTTCTTGCTCGTCTACTAACTTGTCTTAAAAAGTTATTTGGTATTTCAAAACAGTAATCATAATCATCTATTAGACCATTATTTAATTTTGAATAAGAATTCCAAAAGGTTATTTCATTTGACCAAGATGAGTTATTTGATTGTATTTTTATTGGACTAACAATAAATGAAATCCACTCATTATCTTTTAAGTTGTATTCAAATGAGCTTATTTTCTTTTTGAGGTTTGTTAAAAAAACGTCTATTTCTGTATTCTTAGATTTCAACTTAATTGAAGTTAAAATACTAGTTGGATCTATTCTTTTTAAAACTGACATCCAACTTGGTAAAAGCTCTACATAATCTCCTGAAATTTCAGGCGATAGTTCTGTGTTTTCATAAATAAAGCTCGAATAGTGATGAAATGGAATTATACGATAATTTGGCATTAGAATTGGAACCACTTCGCATTCAATCGTAGACTCATCTAATCGTTGAATTTTCCTGTAGAAATTTTTTACTTCATCGAGAATTATTTCTTTTGATGATAAATTAAAAATATTCTTTTTAGGTACTTGTATTGAGGGTTTTCCCTTTTCAAGTTTTGAGGGATTTTCAAGTATTTGTTCAATTGGATTACACCAAAAACAAAGGTCAGATTCTTCTTCGTAAACTATTAAGAATACTGGGAAATATGATGTCAACCAAGCTTTAAGTGTGCTAGATGAAATTGAAACACTATAATTTCCGTTTTTTAATAATTTGACATATTCGCTGTCTTCTGTACTAGACTTTACTTGGCATCTCAAGTGATAGTTGGTTCTAGAATTGTCAATGAAAATATTGCAATCAATATCTTCTCCAAAATCACTTTTTATAATATCAGCAGTCCATTTAAATTTCTTTAATATTAACTGAACTGTAGTCTCTCCAATTTCTCCAAGATTTTGTGAATCGGTTTGAATTGGTGTACTGTTTTTCATTGTTGGTTTTAATGTGGGCTAACTTGTTATAACCCACCAAATATAACTATTTATCGGCTAAAAATAGCTACTTATAAAGCAGATACTGTTTTCTTACTTTCCTAAATTTTTTTAAATCTTTTTGCCAAGTTTTTTTGATAGCCTTTTCAGTCAAGCCTTGTTTAATTTGTTGTTCTAGCTTTTTGGTGCCGGCTAATTTAGTAAAGAACTTATTAAAAAAATGCTTTTTATCGGGGCTGTTTTTGTAGGCACTTAAAAGCCATTCTAAATTAAAGGCCGACAAATATTTAGAATTTCTTAAATCTTTACCATAACAAAGAACATCTTTAAATTTAGGATATTTTGAACCAAAATTACTATGTGGCGTAAATGTGTAGGTGTATTTAGAGGCGGGGAGACTTGGTGCACCAAAAATTTGAAATTGTGTTTCGGTACCACGCCCACAACTTATAATGGTTCCTTCAAATAGAGCCAAACTGGCATATAGATTCACCGCTTTGGCATTGGGTAAATTGGGCGAGGGTTTTATGGGCAAATAGTACTTAGATTTATGGGTGTAATTTTTGAGTTTAATAACTTTTAAATCACATTTTAAACCGTTCGTCAGCCAATTCTCACCGTTTATCATGTGGGCATATTCGCCAATGGTCATCCCGTAAACTAATGGCACAGTATGCATCCCTACAAAACTTTTGTAAGCCGGTTCTAAAACAGGGCCGTCAACATAATGCCCATTAGGATTGGGGCGGTCTAAAACAATAACAGCAATACCGGCTTCGGCGCAAGCCTCCATTACGTAATGTAAAGTAGAAATATAAGTGTAAAAACGTACGCCCACATCTTGTATGTCAAAAACCACAATATCAATACCTTTTAATTGATTTTGTGAAGGTTTTCTATTTTTGCCGTAAAGCGAAATTATGGGCAAGCCTGTTTTGCTGTCAATACCGTTGGCTACGTGCTCTCCGGCATCGGCTTGACCACGAAAACCGTGTTCGGGCGCAAAAACTTTTTTAATGTTTATGCCTAAACTTAAGAGCGAATCTACCAAGTGGGTAAAAGTCGTATCTTTTTTAAAAATGACACTGGTTTGGTTGGCCACTACAGCTACTTTTTTGTTTTTAAGTAAGGATAGGTAGTCATTTAATTGACTGGCGCCTACTTCTATAGACTTTGTGTTTATTTTTTTAGAATTGGTTTTTACAACTGAATTTTTAGAGGATAATTCATTACAAGAAACAAGCCCTAAAAGAACTAGAGAAACCAAAAAGAAATATGTATTTTTGAGCATTATATTGAATTTTAAATTTTGAATTACGAGTTATTTATTGCCAAGCGCATCATCTTTTCTAAACAAGGTAAAAGTAGTATTTCGGCACCAATAATAAAAATTGCCATTACCGCCATTGCTTTGGGAATGATTGTGATGTTGATTTCTGTGGCCACTGGCGTGGGATTACAACATAAAATTCGCGAAAAAGTAGCCGCTTTTCAAGGACATGTTCAAATTACTAATTACGACAATAATAACTCTGAAATAACAGTAAATCCGATAGACAAAAATCAAGATTTTTATCCCGAATTTAAAGATATATCGGGTATTAAAAACGTTCATGTTTTTGCGACGAAGGCGGGTCTTATCAGAACTGCAAAAGATTTTGAAGGCGTCATTTTTAAAGGTATTTCTACAGATTACAATTGGGATTATTTTAAAACGTACATTACCGCTGGTCATACCCTTAATTTTAAAGGGCGCCCTTCAAATGACGTTCTTATTTCTACCACAATTGCCAATAGGATGGGATTAAAATTGGGCGATAAGTTCAACTTATTTTTTGTTAAAAACGACCCCAACAAATCCCCCAATTTAAGAGTGCTCAAAATTGTTGGTTTGTACAATACTTCTTTTGCAGAATTCGATGAAAATTATATAATAGGAGATATAAAGCACCTTCAAAAAATTAACAAATGGGGTAATGATAAAGTAGGAGGTTTCGAAATTTTATTAGATGATTTTAAAACTTTAGACACTAAAAGTAATGCCATTTATGCCGCCACTGCAGCTACTTTAAATGCGCAAAGTATAAAAGATAAGTTTCCTGCCTTATTCGATTGGTTAAGCCTATTTGATGTCAACATAACAGTTATAATTGCTATTATGATTCTAATTGCGGGTATTAATATGATAACAGCTTTACTCGTTCTTATTTTAGAACGCACACAAATGATAGGTATTTTAAAAGCCTTAGGAAATGCCAATTGGAGTATCAGAAAAATATTTTTATACAATGCCGCCTATCTTATTGTTAAAGGATTGTTTTGGGGTAATTTAATTGGTTTATCATTGTTATTTTTACAGTATAAATTCAAGCTTGTTACTTTAAATGCTGAGACTTATTACGTAAAAGCCGTCCCTGTTTATATAGATGTCTATCAGATAGTGGCTTTAAACGTGGGCACCTTAATTTTATGTGTCTTAATGCTTTTAATTCCGTCTATTATTGTAACCAAAATAAGTCCTGTTAAAGCTATAAAATTTGATTAAAATTTAAATGACCTTGTATTTAATACAAGAAATGGAATTATTAAATCTTTTGCTAAATATTTCTTTACTTTGCATTCTTAAAATTAAGTTTCAAAAACACATAATATGAATTACGATATCATTATTTTAGGAAGTGGTCCAGGCGGTTATGTAACAGCCATAAGAGCTTCACAATTAGGATTTAAAGTCGCCGTTATAGAAAAAGAAAATCTCGGTGGTATCTGCCTTAACTGGGGGTGTATTCCTACCAAAGCACTATTAAAAAGTGCCCAAGTGTACGACTATTTAAAACACGTTGAAGCTTACGGATTAAAAGCCAAGAGTATTGACAAAGATTTTAGTGCCGTTGTGCAACGCAGTCGTAATGTGGCCGATGGTATGAGTAAAGGCGTTCAGTTTTTGATGAAAAAGAATAAAATTGACGTCATTAATGGTTTTGGAAAAATAAAACCCAATCATAAAGTTGACGTGACCGATGCCGATGGTAAAGTAACAGAATACCAAGCTAAAAACATCATCATAGCCACAGGAGCGCGCTCAAAAGAATTGCCCAATTTACCTCAAGATGGTAAAAAAGTAATTGGTTATCGTGAAGCTATGACATTGCCAAAGCAACCTAAAAAAATGATTGTTGTAGGTTCTGGGGCTATAGGAGTTGAGTTCGCTTATTTCTATCACACTATGGGGACAGAAGTTACCGTGGTAGAATTTTTACCAAATATGGTGCCTGTAGAAGATGTTGATGTGTCAAAACAATTACAACGCTCGTTTAAAAAGTCGGGTATTAAAGTAATGACCAATGCTTCTGTAGAATCGGTTGATACTTCAGGTAAAGGAGTTATTGCTAAAGTTAAAACCAAAAAAGGCGAAGAAACGCTTGAAGCTGATGTTGTTTTATCGGCTGTAGGGATTAAATCGAATATAGAAAATATAGGTCTAGAAGATGTAGGTATAGCCACCGATCGCGATAAAATTTTGGTGAACGATTTCTACCAAACCAATATCCCCGGATACTTCGCTATTGGCGATGTGGTTCCAGGACCTGCTTTAGCGCATGTAGCTTCGGCTGAAGGTATTACCTGTGTAGAAAAACTAGCAGGTTTAAATACACAACCCGTTGATTATGGCAATATTCCCGGCTGTACTTATGCTACGCCAGAGATTGCCAGTGTCGGTTTAACCGAAGCCAAAGCCAAAGAACAAGGCTACGATTTAAAAATAGGGAAATTCCCATTTTCAGCTTCAGGAAAAGCCAAAGCCGCCGGCACACCCGATGGTTTTGTAAAAGTAATTTTCGATGCGAAGTACGGTGAGTGGTTGGGCTGTCATATGATAGGTGCCGGCGTAACCGATATGATTGCCGAAGCCGTTGTAGCACGTAAACTAGAAACGACGGGGCACGAAATATTAAAAGCCATACATCCTCATCCAACAATGAGCGAAGCTGTTATGGAAGCTGTAGCGGCCGCTTACGGTGAGGTAATTCACTTATAAAAAAAAGTGATACGATGACTCCGAGTCATCGTATCACTAAATTTTATTCTACATATAAATGTCTGTCTGGACGGGGGTATCCTGACCCGAAATTTTCAGGATTGTTTTAGGATGTATTGATAGTAAGTTTTAATTAAGGGTTGTCATTCCGTATTCATCAATTGCTTTTTTTTCATTTTTAGCTAAAGAAAAACTTAAATCAGTCCATGCAGTTCCCTTAATCCCTTTAAGAACAACACCTTTTTTTGTTTTTTTTACAGTGAATAGGAAGTTAGCAAGATTAGCGTCTTTATGTTTATAAGAAGGGGCTTTGTTTGATTTTGTCATTCCATATTCATCAATTGCTCGAGGGTTGTTGATAAAGCTAAATGTCAAATCAAGCCAAGCACATCCCTGAATATTTTGCATTTTTATACCGTTTTCAGTATTCTCAATAATAATTATAAAGTGTTTTAAATCATTGAGTTTCTTTTTTTGGGCAGTTAATACAGAACTTGCTGTTAAAATAAATACAGCAATTAATAAATTTGAAATAAATCCTTTAATATTTAATTTTGTATTCATATTTATGGTTTTATATGTTAATTCTGTATTTTTCTATTTACAAATATAGGTTTTTTTATTTATGCTAAATTCTTGATTGCTAAAGCTAGACACTTTAGGAACAGTAACAATATTAAAATCAAAATGAGTTAAACTATGACATTTATTGCAGGTATTTGTCATTGTTATATAATGACTTTTAAAGGCTTTAATATCTTTATTTTTAATACTCATTTTAAGACTGTCTAAGTCGGGATTAATCATATCTACTAGCGCACTTTCTTTTCGGTCTGAGTTAAAAAGTGTGATATTTTCCACGTTTTCTATGAGTTCGTGAATTTCGAAATCGGCCAACTTCCAGTTTTTGTTGGTGCCGGCAAACCACAATTTGGCGTGATGTGTTTGAATGTTGCCCATCAATTCGCCAAACCCCGGTTTATACGATTGAGCAATTTGTTTTTCGAGGCTGTTAATACGATTTTGTAATTTTTGGGTATTTGAATTGGAAGATTGATTACATGAAATGAAGCCTAGACTTAACATAAATAGGGTTACAATTTTCATAGAGAGAGATTTTAAAAAAAATAACGGTTTAAAGCTAAGCGAAGCTAGTTAGTTTTATTGGTAAAGTCAAGTTAAACTTCCTTATTTTTCGGTTCTTACAACACCTGTAGAAACCACTTGCCCCGTGCTTATATTCCAAGTATGGGCTGTCATAAGAGTACCTTTGCCGTCGTAAATTTCTAATTCGGCTGTATTGGGCCCTGCATAACCTTGGTTAAGTGCTTTAATAGAAATGGTATTAAAGCCTTTTTTTAAGTAGATATTTATAAAATAAAACCGATTTTTTAAGGTAACCGATTCTTGAACTACTTCGCCGTTTAAATAAATTTTAATGCGGTCGCCATCTTCTAATCCAAAATCTCGTACCTCAATTCGTACCAAATTAGTAGGTGTGTAAAAAGTACCCAAGCTATAAGTGCTTTTAACTTTGGGTTCTCTATTAGTAATTTTTTTACCGTTAAAATATTTTATTTTTAGGATGTCGTTTTCTTTTATTTTTGGCTGATTAAAGCTGCGTTTAGGTTTGGGATTAAAAAAATTGTAATAGTTTTTATCGCTGGGTCTAAAATTAAAATTATTGTTTTTTGGCATAACTACCTTTGGAAGTTTGGCAATCTTATCAGATATAGAAAAGTTAAGGGTTTTAAGATTGTTTTTATAATCTGTTAAAAAAGGATTTTTTAAAGTGTCCTTTTTTGTTTTTGACTTTGTTTGAGCCATAGCAATAGGAGTGCCGACTAAAAATAGTAGACAAAAAAGAAATCCTAAAACGACGTTTTTACTCATTTAAATATTTGTCACAAAACTAAAGTAATTTCTTGTTAAAAAAGTGCTAATTATTTTTCAATATAAACAAAATTTATACTACAATAGAAATTCTGTATAACGATTTGTGTATAGTCGTAATTTGGATATTATATTTGCACTATAACTTAAAATAAAATAAAAATGGCTGTATTAGTAGGTAAAAAAGCACCACAATTTAATGCGCAGGCTGTAGTAAACGGCGGCGAATTTGTAGAAAACTTTTCATTAGACCAATATTTGGGTAATAAGTACGTTGTACTTTTCTTTTATCCAAAAGACTTTACGTTTGTGTGTCCCACAGAGTTACACGCATTTCAAGAAAATTTAGCAAAATTTGAAGCACTTAATGTAGCGGTTGTAGCCGCTTCAACAGATACCGAACAATCACATTGGGGCTGGTTGCAAGTACCTAAAGCAGAAGGTGGGATTAAAGGCGTTACTTATCCAATAGTAGCCGATACTAATAAAACGATTTCTGCAAACTACGATGTTTTAGCAGGTGATTTCGATTGGAATGAAGACGGTGAAATGACTGCCACAGGCGAATTAATTGCTTATCGCGGATTGTTTTTAATAGATAAAGAAGGTATAGTACGTCACCAATTGGTAAACGATTTACCACTCGGTAGAAATGTTGATGAAGCTATAAGAATGGTTGAGGCATTACAATTTAACGAAGAAAATGGTGAGGCATGTCCTGCTAACTGGAACAGTTCAAAAGAAGGTTTAGAAGCGACCCATGAGGGTGTGGCTAATTACCTATCTAAGAACTAATAAATACATCTTACTACTAACTATAAAAACTCTTTGGCTTTGGCTAAAGAGTTTTTATTTTTTACTACTTTTGAGACACAATAAAAAGACTATTAATAATTAATATAAAACATTCATTATGGCAGCAATTACATTAAAAGGCAATGCAGTAAATACTTTAGGAACAATCCCTCAAGTAGGTTCTAAAGCACCCGATTTTTCTTTAACAGCAGGTAACTTATCTCAAGTAAGCTTGGCCGATTATAAAGGCTCAAAACTCATATTAAATATTTTCCCCAGTTTAGATACAGGTACTTGTGCGGCTTCTGTGCGTCAGTTTAATAAAGCTGCTGCCGATTTAGACAATACAAAAGTATTGTGTATTTCTAGAGATTTGCCCTTTGCTCAAGGTCGTTTTTGCGGCGCAGAAGGGCTTGAAAACGTCATTACTTTATCTGATTTTGCTACAGGACAATTTGGTAAAGATTACAATTTAGAAATTACCGATGGTCCCTTGGCACATTTACATTCAAGAGTGGTTATTGTTCTTGACGAAAATGGTGTAGTAAAATACAATCAGCAAGTACCAGAAATAGTTGACGAGCCTAATTACGACGATGCTTTAAAAGCCATTTAATTTATGAAACCCGATGACGGTTTTATTCTTGGTCGGCTAAAAAGTGCTATTTACGCAACTAAAGGCTTATGGATTTTAATTACCACAGAGCATAGTTTTATGTTCCATGGTAGTATTTCTATACTGCTTTTAGTTTTGGGCTATTTTAATAATCTAACCAACACACAATGGGGGTTTCAGATACTTGTTATTGGTTTGGTTATGATTGCCGAAGCATTGAATACAGCCATAGAAAAATTAGCCGATCATATTGAACCAAATGCTCATAAAACCATAGAAATTATTAAAGATGTAGGTGCTGGTGCTGTTTTGGTTGGTTTAATTGCAGAAGTGGCTATTGTGGCTTTAATTTATGTACCTAAGTTTTTGTAATTTTTAATGTTTATAAAGTAGATACACTATTTTATAGTATTTTTGAAAGGAAATAACCTGAATAATGGCAAAACAAAAAAAAACAACATTTAAACAAACCAAAAAAAAGTCCGTTAAGCTTTCTAAATTGTTTAGCAATAGACAAGGACATGTTATTTTGGGTTCTTTTTTGTTGCTGATATCCATATTTTTAGTCATTGCTTTTATCTCGTTTTTTTCTAATTGGCGTATAGACCAAAGTAGCATATATAGCTTAGCCGATAAAAGCAGCATTGCTCACAATCTTTTAGGAAAGTTAGGTGCTGTAGTTGCTCATTTTTTTATTTATAGTGGTTTTGGTGTTTCGAGTTTTTATATTCCAGTTTTGTTATTTTTATCAGGGCTTAGTTTAATGCTCAATATTCCATTAAAACGAAGTTCTAATACTTGGTTTTGGGGTTTACTCGGCATGGTGTGGTACGCCTTGTTATTTGGATTTATATTATCCAAAAAACCATTGTTGGGCGGTATGGTTGGTTATGAAATAAATGATTATTTACAAATATATATAGGTAATATTGGTATTGGCTTGGGTTTATTATTTTGCTTTATTTTTTACAGCGCCATCCGCTTTAAGCTTACTCCAGAAAGAATTTCGAGTTTCTTGAAATCTAAAAAGAAAGTCACAAAAGAAGTTTTGCAATCAACTATTCTAGAACAACAAGAGGTTGCTAATACCGTCAATTTTTCGAATGATGCTAACGATAAGCCAGAAATAATTACAGAAGAAAAACCGGTTGTTGACGACCCGAATACTGTAGATTTTAAACTCGTAACACCAGTTAAAGAAACAGCATCAGCAAAAGAATTAGATGTAAAAATAGAAATAGAAACACCCAAAGAAGAAGATAAATTAGTTGAAAATTTATCGGACAAAATACTCAAAGATTTTGGTGAATTCGACCCGACTTTAGAATTAGCCAAGTACAAATTTCCAACTCTAGATTTACTTTTAGAATACAAAAACGAAAATATTACAGTTGATCAAGAAGAATTGGAAGCCAATAAAACCAAAATTGTTGAAACACTTGGCAATTATAAAATTGGTATTGCCAGCATAAAAGCAACAATTGGACCCACAGTTACACTTTACGAAATTGTACCCGATGCAGGGATTCGTATTTCTAAAATTAAAAATCTAGAAGATGATATTGCTCTTAATTTAGCCGCTTTAGGGATTAGAATTATAGCACCGATGCCTGGTAAAGGGACTATCGGTATAGAAGTCCCAAATAAAAAGCCAACTATCGTTTCGATGAAATCTGTCTTGGCTTCACAGAAATTTCAAAATGCCCAAATGGAACTGCCTATAGCACTTGGTAAAACCATTTCTAACGAAACTTTTGTGTACGATTTGGCCAAGATGCCACACCTTTTAATGGCGGGCGCAACAGGGCAAGGAAAATCGGTTGGACTCAATGCCGTATTGACGAGTTTGCTTTACAAGAAACATCCTGCCGAAGTTAAATTTGTATTGGTAGATCCTAAAAAAGTAGAACTGACTTTATTTAACAAGATAGAACGTCATTATTTGGCTAAATTACCCGATACCGAAGATGCTATTATTACCGATACAACCAAGGTTATCAATACCTTAAATTCTTTGTGTATGGAGATGGATGCGCGTTACGATTTACTTAAAAGTGCTTTTGTGCGCAATATAAAAGAGTACAATGTTAAGTTTAAAGCACGCAAATTAAACCCAGAAAACGGCCATCGTTTTTTACCATACATTATTTTGGTTATAGATGAATTTGCCGATTTAATTATGACGGCAGGAAAAGAAATAGAAACGCCAATTGCCCGTTTGGCGCAATTGGCGCGAGCCATTGGTATTCATTTAATTGTGGCTACACAACGCCCATCGGTTAATGTTATTACGGGTATTATTAAAGCTAATTTCCCTGCTAGGATAGCTTTTAGAGTGACATCAAAAATAGATTCGCGAACCATTTTAGACGCGCAAGGTGCCGACCAATTGATAGGAAAAGGCGATATGCTTATTTCTGTTGGCAGCGATTTAACACGTTTACAATGTGCTTTTGTAGATACACCAGAAGTAGATAAAATAACCGACTTTATAGGCTCACAACGCGCTTATCCAGAAGCATATTTGTTGCCTGAATATATTGGAGAAGAGAGCACCTCTAGCTTAGATGTTGATATTGACGATCGTGATGTGCTGTTTGAAGATGCCGCTAAAGTAATTATAAAAGCACAACAGGGTTCGGCATCGTTGTTGCAACGCAAATTAAAACTGGGCTATAACCGCGCTGGAAGATTGATAGACCAATTAGAAGCCGCTGGCATTGTGGGGCCTTTTGAAGGTAGTAAAGCCCGCCAAGTTTTGGTACTAGATGAAATGGCTTTGAGAGAATTATTGAATAATGAAAAAAACATTTAAGATGAAGTTTAAAATAGTATTAATAGCATTTTTGAGTATTGTAAATTTCGGATTTGCTCAGCAATCAAATAAGTCTAAGAAATTATTAGATGAGGTAAATCAGAAGGTAACAAGTTATAGAAATATGTACATCACTTTTAAGTACAGTTTAGATAATAGAGCAGAGAATATCCACCAAACAACACGTGGTAATATTACCATAATGGGCGACTTGTACAATGTGAGTTATTTAGGTGGTACTAAAGTTTATGACGGTGAAAAAATTTATACTATTTTACCAGAAGACGAAGAAATTAATATCTCTACAGAAGATGGCGACGAAGAAGAAACCCTTATAAAACCCTCTAAATTCTTTAGTTTTTATAAAACGGGTTTTACCTATTCTTGGGGTAAACTAATTAGTATGAAAGGTAAAAATATTCAGAATGTGGTTTTAACACCAACTGACCCAGATGCCGATATAAATACAATAGTTTTGGGTATTAATATGAAAGCTAAAGAAATCTACAGAATGGTAGAAAATGGTAAAAATGGCACCATTACTACTTTAACAATAAACAAGTTCAAGAAAAATTTACCAAAAATATCAAAAAAACTATTCAATGTAGATTTGGCTAAATATAAAAAAGAAGGCTATACTATAAACGAAGCACAATAAGCACCTTTGAAAACACTAGATAAGTATATAATAAAAAGTTTTCTTACCCCTTTTTTAACCACATTTCTAGTTATATTATTTGTGTTGGTTATGCAAACATTATGGTTGCGTTTTGACCAAATTGCCGGTAAAGGCATTGAAATATTAATAATCTTAAAATTTTTAGGGTACTTATCTTTAATGATGGTACCACAAGCTTTTCCTATTGCTATTTTACTATCGTCTATTATGGCTATGGGTAAACTGGCAGAAACTTATGAGTTAGCGGCATTAAAAGCTTCGGGTATATCATTAAAACGGATTATGAGACCCCTCATCTTTGTTACTCTTATTTTTAGTTTAATTAACTTTTTATTTTTAAATAATATTTTTCCGAAGGCGGCCTTTAAATCAAAAAATTTATTGGTCAATATGCAGAAAAAGAAACCAGCATTGGCTTTAATTGCCGGTCGATTTAATTCTGATATTCCCGGATACCTCATACGCTTTGACGAAAAGTATGGTGAGAAAAAAAATCAGTTAAAAAATGTATTAATTTATGATTTAACAGCTCTTAAAGGAAATGTTAAAAGTATAACAGCTAAAACTGGCGAAATTACAACTCAGGAGGGCAGTAAGTATATGACCTTTATTTTGCACAACGGATTCTATACCGAAGATATGGGTAAGAAAGGCAGGTCAAATAAAAAGAACCACATGCCTTTTACAAAGTCAAAATTTAAAGACTATATTGTAAATATTGATATTTCTACATTAGACGATGTTGATTTAGAAGAGGAACGTTATAAGAAAGATTACGAAATGTTAAGTTTAAAACAACTTAATTATTATTTAGACTCTTTAAAGGCACCATATGACAGCTATATTAAAGTTAAATCTAAAAACTTTTATGCCAGATTCAAAGCCAAAAAATTATATACTAAGAAAGAAGATAAGCAAACATTTTTATCGGATACTATCTTAAATAATTTTAATGACAACCTTAAGTTGGGAATTGTTATAAGAGCCAAAGATTTGGCAAATCGCTCTTTATCTAATATTGACGCTTTTGAAAAAACTTTTTTATATAAGCAGAGAATAATTAATGTTTTTGATGTAGAATACCACAAACGTATTGCTTTTTCTGTAGCATGTTTGGTCTTGTTTTTTATAGGGGCGCCTCTGGGAGCTATTATTCGTAAAGGTGGTTTTGGGCTTCCTATGATTATAGCTATTTTTATTTTTGTTATCTATTATTTTATATCAATCTTGGGCGCTAATATGGCAAAAGTGAGTAGTCTTCCTGCCTATGTAGGGGCTTGGTTGGCTACTGTGGTTATGTTGCCATTGGGTATATTTTTTACTAAAAAGGCGACAACCGGTATAGGTTTGTTTAATATTGACGTATTTTTACAACCTATAAATAATTTTTTTAAACGATTTAAAAAGAAAACTAAATGATTGTAAAATCACAAAATATAGCTTTAAATACAATAGCGTCAGCAATAGAAGATATTAAAGAAGGAAAACTGGTTATTGTTGTAGATGATGCTAATAGAGAAAATGAAGGCGATTTTATTGCAGCTGCCGAAACAGTAACACCACAAATGATAAATTTTATGGCAAGTATTGGTCGCGGTTTAATTTGTGTACCACTTACAGAAACACGTTGT
Organism: Flavobacteriaceae bacterium; assembly: GCA_045046885.1. Classification (GTDB taxonomy): domain Bacteria; phylum Bacteroidota; class Bacteroidia; order Flavobacteriales; family Flavobacteriaceae; genus CG1-02-35-72. Next base: position 14,128 of record JASFYX010000011.1, on the reverse strand, counting down.
AAAGAATTAGAATTAGAATTGATGGTTGGTCATAGTACAGATCCATTAGGAACAGCTTTTACGGTTTCTGTAGATTATAATGGCAAAGGTGTTACTACAGGCATTTCGGCTAAAGATAGAGCTGTAACAGTTAACTCTTTAATTGCTGATGACACAAAACCGCATCAACTAACCCGTCCTGGACATATTTTTCCGCTTAAAGCGCGCGAAGGAGGTGTTTTAAGACGTACAGGTCATACCGAAGCTGCCATAGATTTAGCACGTTTAGCAGGACTTAAACCCGCTGGTGTTATTGTAGAAATTATGAACGAAGATGGTACTATGGCGCGTTTACCGCAACTTGTTGAAGTGGCTAAAAAACACAATCTTAAAATAATTTCTATAGAAGATTTGGTGAAATTTAGGATGCAACACGATTCGTTGATTGAAAAAATTGAAGATTTTGATATCACAACGCGCTTTGGTGCATTTAGATTACGTGCCTATAAACAAACCACCAATAACCAAGTACATATCGCATTGACAAAAGGAGCGTGGACCGAAGACGAATCTATTTTAGTACGTGTTAATTCTACTTTGGTCAACAACGATATCATTGGAACACTCACAAATAATCCCGATGATAAATTGGCTAAGATGTTTAAGCTTATAAATAATGAAGGTCGTGGCGCGATGGTTTTTATCAATCAAGAAAATCAATCATTTAATTTGTTAAATAGGTTAGAACAGATTAAAAAACATCCAACCGAAAATTCAGAATCTTTAAAAATGACAATGGACGATAAAGATTTTGGTATTGGCGCACAGATTTTACACGATTTGCACATTAGGAAATTACGCGTTATCTCTAACGGACGCCAAGATAAAAAACGCGTAGGTATGATGGGCTATGGTCTTGAAATTTTAGATTATATTGTTTATTAAAGGCATTTTTGTATTTTCGCTTAAGTGAAAATACTGCGCTATATATTATTTCCTATTTCTTTTCTTTACGGACAGATTATTAGATTTAGAAACAAATGCTACGATAAGGGCATTTGGACAGCAACAACTTTTGCTATGCCAAATATTGTTGTAGGTAATCTTAATACTGGCGGCACAGGTAAAACACCTCATGTAGAATACCTCATTAATTTATTACAAAAAAACTTTAAAGTAGCCGTTTTAAGTCGCGGGTATAAAAGAAAATCCAATGGTTTTTTAATTGCTGATAAAAAGGCTACAGCACAAACTATAGGAGATGAACCTATGCAATACAACCTTAAATATAAAGATATTATTGTTGCTGTAGATAATGATAGAGCCCACGGTTTAAACCAACTTAAAAAAATAAAAAAGAAACCCGATGTAGTAATTTTAGATGACGCCTTTCAACATCGCAGTGTGCATTCTAAAATAAATATTTTATTAACAGCTTATAACGATTTATACGTTGATGATAATATGTTACCGACAGGTAATTTACGCGAAATGCCCAAAAATGCCCGACGTGCAACGCATATAATTGTCACTAAATGTCCTTTAGATTTATCAGTGGAAAAGCAATTAGAAATTAAAGAAAGGTTAAAGCCAAACCCAAATCAGAAATTGTATTTTACAGGTATTAAGTATAAAGACATTGTACTAAACAGTTCTTCAAAAAAGCAGCTTAAAGAGCTTGTAGGTAAAAAGATACTTTTGGTTACGGGTATTGCTAATCCAAATCCGTTAAGTGATTATTTATCACAACAAAAAATTAATTACGAACATCTTAAATACAAAGACCATCATAACTTTACGGATAAAGAAATATCTGTAATAGAAAACAAAGCAAATGCTTTAGACGAACCGTTGATTTTAACGACTGAAAAAGATTATGTGCGTGCTTTTATAGGTTTAAAAAATGTATTTTATTTACCAATAGAAGTTGTATTTTTACAGGATGCAAAAGATTTTAATAACGAAATAATAGACTATGTGGAACAAAGTACAAGAAACAGTTAAATATATAAAAGAACAAGGCCTTACAGCACCAGAATTTGGTATTGTATTAGGTACTGGTTTGGGTAGTTTAGTCAATTATATTAATATTTCAAAAAGTATAGATTATAGTGATATTCCGAATTTCCCGGTTTCTACTGTTAAAGGGCATTCAGGTAAATTAATTTATGGTGAATTAGGTGGTAAAATGGTGTTGGCTATGCAAGGACGCTTTCATTATTATGAAGGTTGGACGATGCAACAAGCTACTTTTCCTATTCGTGTTATGAAGTTTTTAGGGATAGAAAACATCATTGTCTCAAATGCCAGCGGTGGCGTTAATCAGAGTTTTAGCGTGGGTGATATTATGCTTATTACAGATCATATTAATTTTATGCCAGAACATCCGTTACACGGTAAAAACGACGAGCGTTTTGGACAGCGATTTGTTGATATGCACGAACCTTATAGTATTGATTATCAAAATAAATTTACAAATATTGCAAAGCAAAAAAATATTCCCATTCAAAAAGGGATTTATTTAGCTTTACAAGGGCCTACTTTTGAAACACCAGCCGAGTATAAAATGGTAGGTATTTTAGGAGCAGATGCTGTAGGTATGTCAACCGTACCCGAAGTTATTGTAGCCAAACATATGGGTATGAAATGCCTGGGTATTTCGGTTATAACCGATATGGGTATAGAAGGTAAACCTGAGGCTGTATCTCACGAAGAAGTTCAGTTAGCCGCTAAAAAATCAGAAAAAAATATAAGCGATTTAGTAACGGCTTTTATAGCTTCTTTTTAAAATGTTTTTTAAAAAAACATATTTGTTTTTATGCCTTTTAGGACTTATTTCTAGTTGTATTAAAGCCAATAAACCTCAAAAAGTTATCAGGCCTAAATCAAAGCTTGTTGTTTTAAAACAGGATACACTTTATAGAAAATACAGCTTGAGAAAATACGCACATGTTAAAGCTTTTTACAGCAGATTAACTGTGCCCGTAACAGAGTTGTGTATAAAAGAGAATGTACCACCGGCAGCTGTTTTGGCTATGGCGGGATTAGAATCGGGGTGGAATAGAGGCTATGTAGGTCGAATTACTGGTAATATTTTAAGTTTAGGCGCTCGAAAAGGAGATAAGGAATTACCGGCATTAAATTTACCTATACCTAGAAGATCGGGTGAAGTTATATTTGATTCTTTAGAGATTTCAAAATATAATAATTCAGGTCTTATTTGGAAAAAAAGACCTAAAAGTTTAAAAAAGGATTACAGACCTAATGCTATAGCGGGGACAAAATATCAGTTGGGATACTTTAAAAGACATCCAAAAGCCGAAGCCGAAGCACAATTACACAATATTTTCGATTTTTTAAATGTTTTTATTTCGCATAAAAGTAAAATAAAAGCCTATAGAAAGGCGCGTTTTACGCTTGATAGTTTGGTGTCATTACACGGAAAAGCTATTTTGTTAGAAGAAAAAACAGCCCTATTGTTTATAAATGCCATTAGTGGCCGCCCCAATACTTTTAATTACCGTAAAACTTGGCCTAAAAAAGTTACATACATTCTAAAAAATGCAGGTTTGGTAAGTCTTACTAAAAAAGTATTCAACGATAAACTTACTTTTAACCAAGCTTGGAAATAGAAAAAGCACCCGTTTGTAAACAGATGCTTTTTCAACTAATTAACTAACCTACTAACTTAAATATTTATTATGAAAATATTGTTTTGTTTATAGGTTGATATATTCCAAAAGCTATGCCAAAAAGATGCAGCTAATGTTAAGGCTTCGTTAAAAAAGCAACTTAAATTATAAAATATGCTTTTGTGCTTTGTATGAAGAGCGTACCAAAGCACCGCTTTCTACATGTTTAAAGCCCATTTCTAAGCCTAAAGTTTCGTATTTTTTAAATTGCTCGGGTGTAATAAATTCAGAAACTGGCAAATGATTTTTACTAGGTTGTAAATATTGGCCAATGGTTATAATATCAACATTAGCATTTCTCAAATCTTTCATAGAGTCTATAACTTCGGCTTCTGTTTCGCCTAGACCCAACATAATACCCGATTTGGTTCTGTTAATACCTTGTGCTTTAAGGTAAGTCAAAACTTCTAAACTCCTATCGTATTTGGCTTGAATACGGACTTCTTTGGTTAAACGACGCACTGTTTCTAGATTGTGCGATACTACTTCGGGGGCCACTTCAATTATACGGTCTAGATTTTCTTTTATGTTCCTAAAATCGGGAATCAATGTTTCTAGAGTTGTATCGGGGTTTTCTCTGCGGATAGCCTTTACAGTTTCAACCCAAATAATAGACCCGCCATCTTTTAAATCGTCTCTGTCAACCGATGTTATAACAGCGTGCTTAATTTTCATTATTTTAATAGACTGCGCTATTTTGTTAGGCTCATCCCAATCTACGTTGTTGGGGCGACCTGTTTTAACGCCACAAAATCCGCAAGAGCGTGTGCAGATGTTACCCAAAATCATAAAAGTAGCCGTACCTTCTGTCCAACATTCACCCATATTAGGACAACTACCACTTGTACAAATAGTGTGCAAATTATTATCTTCAACCAATTTTCTTAATTGCGTATATTTTTTTCCGATAGGTAGTTTTACCCGTAACCATTTTGGTTTTGGTGTCCTTTTTTGAGTGTTTATACTTTCTGACATGGACTAAAAATTAAAGCGGCAAAGTTACAAATATCAATTGAATAGTAGAGATTAGAAACCCTAATAAATAAACAAAAAAAGGTAAAAAAGTATTTATATATTTGTAGATAACTGATCCGTTGGGTGTTTTGTTTAATTCCCAGAAATCGGTGGAAAATTTTGATGTTTATGTCAAAGAGGTTTGTTTACAGTAATAATATTAAAATGACAATAGGTTAATGACATATGCTTTAGCTACAATAATAAATTTTACTGCAATATTAAACCTATTAGTTATGAGTTTATTTTTATTGCTACGCAATAAAAATTCTGTCGCAAATATTGTGCTGGGCTTAATTTTTTTATTTCCTATATTTAATTATGCATTTAATTTAGCAGTTCTTCAAAATAATAGGAGCATGCTGTCAACAGCATTTGTTTTAAGTCAACTCAGTTTTGTTTTGCCTTTTTTAAGTTATATCTATACAAATTATTTTATTGGTAAAAACCTTAAAATTAATAGTATTAAACATATTTTGTTTTATTTATCTGTATGCTATCTGATTTATTTTATTTTTCTTTTTTACACAAATGATGATAAAATTGAATTTATTTATAATTTAAAAAATGGAAATTTTACACTATCATTTGTCTTATTAAATTTTATTTTTTTAGGAAATAACATATACTATACATTATTAAATATAAGCAATATAAACAAAGCCAAAAAATATTTAAAAGGCAATATTGATGAAAATAAAATGCACTTTATTCTAATATTCAACTATGCACTTTTAAGTTTAACACTAATTAGTGTTTTTAGTTATTTAATGCTACCTCCTTTTATTGCCGAATTTATAATAATGCCAATATTGATGATAACAGTATTTTTTATTGTATTGTTTTCAGCTAGAAACTATGAATCTTTATTTACAAAAATGCAATTAGCCGTATTTATTAATGAAAGTAAGCTAGTTAAAGAGGGCAGTTCAGTTACAACAGAAACGAGAGATGATTATAAATTATTTATTGAAAAAATAAATAAAGAAATTGGCGATAATATATTTTTAGACAATAGTTTAACGCTTACCTCTTTTAGCGTAAAGATAGCCGTCAAACCGTATCTGTTGTCGCAAATATTTAAAAACCATTATAAAACCAATTTTTATGACTTCATTAATAAAAAAAGGATTGATTATTCTATTGGCTTATTAAAAGAAAATGAGCAAAATAAACTATCTATTGAGGGTATTGGTTTATCATCAGGTTTTAATTCAAGGGTGTCTTATTACAGGAATTTCAAAAAAAACTTTAGTGTGACACCAAAAGAATTCATCAGAAACCAACAAATGTAACAATTATCTAATTGTAACATATTGTTAAAATCTAATTTTAGGGTTTAAAGCATCTAGTGAAATAGGTCTATCTCTATTAAATTTAAACCTTTATCAATTAGTAGAGTCCAAGAGGAGTTGGCTAAAAAATACATTAAATTATATAAAAGGGGAAAATTCCTTTTTTGTAAAATAATAATAATACGTACTATTGTACTTCAGAAAGATTAACAACCAACAAATTATATTAATTAAAAACCAATCAAATCATGAAAAAATTTTACTTTTATTTGTTGCCAATTCTTATTTTTACTTTGGCACTTGTTACGCCTCCTTTAGTAGGAACCGATTTAGGTGTTCCTGATGTTCAATCTGTTTACGGAGGGCGTATTAATGCTATAACAGGCTATATAAAGCACGCCGATTCGTCTAGAATTATTGTCACAACCGAAAGTGCCAATACGGCTTTTTTTGCTGATATGTACACAGCACCTGCAGGAACACCGGTTATAACCGATTTTAAAGCGATACCGGCATTGGCAGATACAGCTAATTTCGGCTCGTCAATTAGCAAGATAGCTGTTCACCCCAATTCTGGTTACTTTTATTTTGTTACTAATAGCAATTTATATACGGCACATCCCGATTCAACCTCTGCAGCTATAGAAGCTACAAAGGGCGGTGTTGCCGATGTCTTTATAAAAGGTGATAATATTTTTGCTGTACAAAGCGGCACATTAATGTTTGGTACCTTAGATGCGACCAACAATTTTACACCGGGAACTGGAGCGCCTATTGCTTTACCGGCTGTGACAAATATGCAGTCTTTTATTATTCACCCTGTTAGTGGTAAAATAATGGTTTTTGACAAAGGCACAACACCAAAATTGTATATTTCAACAGACGATTATACTACGATATCTGCTTCTACAACTTTTACAGATGTATCACCAACCCTCACAAGTGGCGGCGTTACATGGACAGCCTTTGGTGTGGCACCCGATGGTCGCTATTTTATAGGTGGTAATGACAATTCTTCTAAATATATTGCTTATTCAGATGATAATGGAACAACTTACACAGAATATAATACCGGCATAAATGGTGTATCGGGTAGTACTTTTGCCTTTGGCGGAGTTACTTCATCATATTATGTTTACTTTTCAAGTATATATAGTAATAGCAAAGGCGTTTCAGGTACATGGACTAATTTTGGAAATACATCCTCTTATACACATCCTAATGACGGGGCTGTGTTTACAGACCCTAATAATAATAAGATGGTTTATATGACTACAGACCAAGGTTTAGGTGTGTCTGTAGACCAAGGACCAAATGTAACGAGTGCAGACGGTGGCTTAGAAGCCGTACAAGTAAACGATATGGAAATGACAGCCGATAAAAATACAGCTTGGATTGCCTCTAAATCGGGTATAAGAAAAGTAACAGGATACCAAACAGCAACACCTACTTGGACAAATGCTATGTTCCCAATGAACGATGGATCTCCTTATTATTCTGTAGCAATGAAACCTTCTGATGCCAATACAGCATATGCAGGTAATTTAAGAGTGTATAAAACAACAGATGGTGGCACTAATTGGAGTAGAGTATTTACGCCTGAAAATGCCCCATATAATTATAGCAATGTAGGTACTAAGGCAAATGCTATAACTGTATGTCCTTACGATGAAAATATTATCATGGCTGGTTATGAATTATCAGGAACAGATAAAGGAGGCTTATTCTTTTCGCTTGACGCAGGTGCTACATGGAATCAGCAATTACTTTTCGCCTCATCGGGTGTAAATGACGTTGATGTAAACGATATTGTCTTTACACAAGAAAGTGGTAAAATTGTAGCTTACGTGGGTGTTGATTACGATTTAAGTACACCAACAGGCCGTAGTGTTTACAAATTGGAACAAAGTGGTAGTGGTACAGGCACAACTTGGACAGTCACACAAGATATGAATGCTTCTACAACCAGTACAGGTTCTTTAATTGTAGCCACAATAAAAGATTTAGAGTACAGTACGACTTCTAATACGGTTTATGCAGCAGGAACAGATGCAGGTACAAATCATCCAATTTCGTACTCTAAAGATTTAGGAGGTACAGCCTTGTGGACGCCCTATACAACTTCAGGTTTTCCAACAATGGCTGGAAAAATTGGTCGTGCCGTAACTTATGGTGTAGATACGCTTTATGTAGCTGTTGATAATGAGGTTTATTATTTCCCAACAAGTGGCTCTGCTTGGAAAACAGGTTATACATACCCTAATGGTACAAATATTAACTTTTTGTTTTTTGACGATTTGCTCGTAGGTACAGGTACAGGTTTATACGCACAAGCGGGGCCTAGTACTGCAGTTGCAGGTGTGGATGATTATTTTAAAAATGCCAATGGTAATTTAAGTGTTTATCCTAATCCTGTACGAAGTGGCGAAAATTTGAATATAAAATATTCGCTTACAAGAGGAGGTGATACCAATATAGCCATTTACGATATTCAAGGACGCGCCATTACAACGCTTAAAAAAGGACAACAAAGTGCAGGTAGTTACGAATATGCGATACCTTCTTATAAACTCAAAACAGGTGTTTATTTTGTGACAATTAAATCTAATAATACCATTATTTTATCTAAAAAAGTATTGGTACAATAGAAGTTAGTTAAATAGTTAGGTTAGAGGCAAGCGGCATTTTTATGTCGCTTGTTTTGTTTTCATTTCAACGCATCAAAATCGGCGGTATAAATGGCTTTTATATAAGGCTCGTGTTTGTTGTAAATCTTTACGTGATAAGGATGCTTTAAATAGTTTTCTAAGCCTTGTTGATTTTTAAATGTCAATACCACAGAATAATTAAAATTAGAAAAAGTATTGCGTTCATTGGGTTTTATTTTACCCATTGCTACATTAATGACATCGGAAATTTTATTGAAGCCCAACACATCGTTAATTATTTCCTGTTGTGGTGTGTTATCGGCATATTCCAATAATAAAACATGGTAATAACCCGGCTTAGAATTCTTTGCACAAGAGTTTAGAATTAAAACTAAAAATCCAACAGCTATAATTTTAAAAAGTTTCATAATATTAATTTTAAAATGAGATTAAATAAAAGACACTAAACCCAATTAAAAAAATAATACCCAACCAACTCAAAAGTTTTAATCCGCTTGATGGATGCCATTCTTTTGGTGTGTGTTTACTGGTAATAAGTAGGTAATTGGCAATGGCGTAAAACGGCGCTGTTAAAAACGAAATAATAGTGGCTATTTTAATCATAAGTGTCATACTAGTAATAAAAAACCCTAAGATTATAAGTGTCCCTGCACCAAGTAAAACAAGCCATATTAAATAACTGTCTTTAGTGTTGTTTTTAAAAAGTAAATCGGTCGATTTGGCCATAGCCCGTGGCGACGCATCTAAGGTTGTAATAGTAGTGCTAAACATAGTGGTAAAAGCAGCTATAGCAATGATAAAATAAGCACCCTTTCCTAAATTATTGGTAAATAAATTAATGAGTTGCGCCGAAAAAGCACCGGCTTTATTACTAAAAGTTTCACCTGAATGGAACATGACCAAAGCGCCAAGAGACAAAAAACAAATACCTAAAACAATGGTACCAAAATAACCTATATTAAAATCGAATATGGCTTTTTTGGGATTTATATCTTCTGTCTTAGCTTTTTCTAAAGTCCAAAGTGAGTGCCAAGCCGATATGTCTAATGGTGCTGGCATCCATCCCATAAAGGCAATAAGAAAGGCAATTCCAACAGTACCTTTTGGGAAAACAGGTGTAAAATCAACTGCCGTAGTAGGATGGTTAAGAGCAATAATAACGGCTGATATGGCGCTTACAGATAAAACCAAAACAATAACTTTCATTAAATTATCGAGTAATTTATAACGACCAATTAGTAAAATTAGCGCACTAACCAGTGTAATAATACCACTCCAAATAAGTGTGCTATTTGTTAACCCAAATAGTTTAATAGCCAAACCGGCAGTGACAATAGTTACGGCTGCCTGAATGCTGAACATCGTGGCAAAAGTCAAAGTGTAATAAATCCATAGAAAACCTTTACCCAGACGTTTATAACCATCAATTAAACTTTCGCCTGTGGCAGCCGCGTAACGTGGCCCGTACTGAAAAAAAGGGTATTTGAATAAATGAACCAAAAGTAAAGCCCATAACAAGCCAAAACCGTAATCGGCACCAGCACGTGTAGATTGTACCAAATGTGAGACGCCAATAGCGGCTCCTGCGAAAAGTAAACCGGGGCCAAGCGACTTAAGTATTTTCAAAAACTTATTCATAAAATTAACTGTTATCAATAATTTCAGCCAATAATTTTTTTGCCCGCAACAACTTTATTTTAACATTATTTATCGGCTCATTTATTTCTTCGGCTATTTCTTTATAGCTCATTTCCATAAAATAACGCAAATTAATAACTTGTTTATAATGCGGTTTAAGTTGTTTTATATAATGCAGTAGTTGTGCTAAATTTTGTTTTTGTATAAGTTTGTCGGCAGGAGAGGGCTCTTCGTCATAAACATTTTGAACTTCCTTTTGATACTTGTGTATAGAAATTAAATCGGGTTTTTGTTTTCTAAAATGGTCTATGGTTATATTTCTTGAAATAGAGAATAGCCAGGTTTTAAAATTGTAACTCGTGTCGAAAGTTTCTAATTTATCAAAAGCTTTAGCAAAGGTTTTTACGGTAATGTCTTCGGCTTCATCATCATCAGAACATCTTGTTTTCAAAAAATTAAAAATATCCTTCCAAAAAGTATTTAACAAAGTATTATAAGCACTTTGATTGCCTTTTTTAGCTTGAGAAATGAGTTCTAATAATTTAGTATCTTCTACCAATGTGTAGGTTTTGAAAAAAGATTGCCGATAAATATACGCAATTGTATCAAAATTAAACTAATTTCAAAAAATAATGCGAAAAATATGAGGTCTTTTTCCTGTAATTTCTTTGCGCTAAAGAATATTATTAAGTAAAAAATTAAAAAGCGCAATCCAATTAAGGAAAAAACAATGAGTGGCTTTACGGCCAAAGCCGATAAAATAATAGCTAAAATCCAAAATAAAATTTGTGATACATAGAATAAGCCCAATAAAAATTTATGACTTTTTTTATAATGAGCAGCCGTATTTATATGACGTCTTTTCTGCAATATCCACTCTTTAAATGTCTTTTTAGGATTTGAAGTTGTAAAGGCATCTGCATTAAAACAAATAGCTGTATTTTTTTTAGTAGCTACTTCGTTTATAAATAAATCGTCGTCACCCGAACGGATATTCATATGATTTATAAAACCATTAACACTAAAAAAAGCTTCTTTTGTATAAGCTAAATTACGCCCAACCCCCATATAAGGTACTCCTAATTTGGCATAAGAAAAATACTGAAGTGCTGTTAAAAGTGTTTCGTAGCGGATGAGTTTATTTAGAAATCCTTTTTCTTTTTTATAAGCGCCATACCCTAAAATGACGTGTTTATTATCGTCAAAATTTTGCATCATTTGGCTAATCCAATTATCTGAATTTGGTATGCAATCGGCATCAGTAAAGAGTAAATGTTTGTATGTTGCTGCTTTGATGCCTAAAGTTAAGGCGTACTTTTTGCTTCCCCAAAACTGTTCGTTTTCTTCAACAGCTACAATTTTTACACGGGTATCTTTAGCGCCTATTTCTTTAATGACATCTAGGGTGTTATCTGTAGAACGGTCGTTAATTAAAACAAGTTCAAAATTGGGATGGTTTTGCTTTAATAAAAGCGGTACCAAAATTTGTAGATTTACAGCTTCGTTTTTAGCACATACAATAACAGAAACAGGAAAGCTTTGGCTCGGTTTCTCCTTAATTTTAGTCCAAGAGAATAAACTAAAAATACCTAAAAAATAAAATACCTGAATGAATAAAACAGCATAAAAGCTAAATAGTAATATGTTAGCCAAACTGTTTATAATTTATTTGTTTTTACAGTCTTCGGGTAAACGGCCACAATAACCACAAGCTTCGCCATCTTTATTTAAATGTGGATTCTGACTGGCACAAGTGCCTGCAAATTTGCCTTCTTTTTTGACTAATATTTTAAGGGCAATTCCAGCAAATCCTAATGCCAATAAGCCCACTGTTAATAAGATAAGTTTCATCTTAAATAAAATTTAGAAAATGTAATATTTATTAAGGTGCAAAGTTACAAATAAAAAGCCCAACCTTTAGGGTTGGGCTTTTAAAATTAGGCTTCTTCATTCTTTTTAATTAAGTCTTTTTGAACATTGGCAGGAACAGGTTCAAATTTTAAAAATTTGGTACTGAACGACGCCCGCCCTTGTGTTAAAGATCTTAAAGTTGTAGAATATTTATACATTTCTGCCAAAGGTGTTTTGGCTGTAATTTGTTGGTATTTACCTACGCTATCCATACCTAAAATGATAGAACGGCGCGATTGTAAATCGGTCATAACATTACCCATAAGTTCTTCGGGAACTTTTACAATGAGTTCGTTAATGGGTTCCATTAATTTAGGATTGGCATTTAAGAAAGCGGCTTTAAAAGCATGTGCGCCGGCAATTTTAAACGATATGTCATTGGAATCTACAGAGTGCATTTTACCATCAAAGACCATCACACGAATGTCTCTGGCATAAGAACCCGTTAATGGCCCTTCTTCCATAACTTCTAAAATACCTTTCATTACAGAAGGCAAATAACGCGTGTCTATAACACCACCTACAATACAGTTATGAAACACCAGTTTACCGCCCCATGGCAGGTCAACTATTTCTGCGGCTTTTCTAAGATTAAAACCTTCTGGTTCCGGCATACCTTCATACCAGGGTTCTATTTTCATATGTACTTCGCCAAACTGTCCAGAGCCGCCTGATTGTTTTTTGTGTTTATAACTGGCTGTTGCAGAACGCTGAATTGTTTCGCGATAAGCAATGCGCGGTTGTTCGAAAGTAGCCGTAATGCCGTAGTTGTTCTTTAAATCCCAATCGACTATGGCCAAATGTAGCTCTCCTTGACAAGATAAAATCTGTTGCTTGAGTTCTTTAGAATATTTTATAACAACAGTAGGGTCTTGGCTTTGGATTTTCTTTAAAGCTTCGTTTAATTTTTCATCTTCATTTTTGTTTTTAGCCGAAAATGTTTTGTGAATTCTAGCCGCAGGATAATTAATAGGTCTAATGGTTGTTTTATGTCCTTTTTGATAAAGTGTATCGTTGGTTTCGGTGTATTTTAGCTTAAGTGTCGCCCCAATATCACCGGCTTTTAAAGAGTCAACTGCTTCTCTTTTTTTACCATCCATTATAAAGAGTTGGTTTAAAGATTCCAGCTCTTCATTTCTTGAATTTAATAATTTATCATTCTGATTTATAGTGCCAGACATAACTTTAAAGAAAGTAATACGTCCTAAATTAGGTTCATGTACTGTTTTAAATACAAATAGTGTTGTAGGGTCTTTAGGATTGTAAGATATTTCATTACCTTCTAAACTTAGTTGTGGTTTTAAATCGGCTGCAGCCGGAACAACATTATCTATAAAACCCATTAAACGGCCGCTACCCATATCTTTTAAAGCAGACATACAAAACACTGGAAATAACTCTTGATTGAGCATACCAATCTTAATACCTTTACGCATTTCGTCTTCGTTTAAAGTACCTTTATCAAAATAAAGTTCCATTAAATCTTCATCATTTTCGGCAGCTTTTTCAACCAATTCATTATTTAGTGTATTGGCTAATCCTATTTGATCGTCTGGTATTGGTAATTTTTCTGGTTTTCCGCCTTCAGGCTTAAACTTATACATTATCATTTTAAGTACATCAATAATACATTGCGCACCATCAACAACTAATGGATATTGTATTTTAATAGCATTATTACCAACAAGATCTTTTAAGCTTTGAAAGCTTTCGTCGAAGTTTGCCTTTGGATGATCTATTTGATTGATAACAAAAACAGTTGGTTTGTTAAAGCGATCATTAAAATTCCATATAATTTCTGTACCTACTTCAACACCGTATTGGGCATTAATTACCATAACAGCACTATCGGCTACACGCATAGAAGAGTTTACTTCGCCAATAAAGTCGTCTAAACCAGGTGTGTCTATAATGTTTATTTTATAATTGC
>JASFYX010000010.1:0-32236 GCA_045046885.1 Flavobacteriaceae bacterium | reverse complement strand
CACCAATTCTTGCCCTATTTTTTCAAACTAACCAGTTAGTCTTTCAAAAACATGTCTTCAAATTGAATAAAAATTCATCTAAACTGTGAACAAATCTTATGTCGAACTCAGGTTTGTAAATTAAAATGTACTATTTTCCAAGCAGGTATAAAATTTAGATCTCTAAATACGGACAACAGAATACTGTACACTAAGAAAAATCCGGTTTTCTCTTTTCCAAAAACGCCGTAGTACCTTCTATAAAATCTGGGGTTCCAAAGCAGTTGCCAAATTGTTCTATTTCAACTTCAAAACCATTGACGTCTGTGCCGAAATTGGCGTTAACAGCTGTAATGGCTGCGGCAATTGCGGTAGAGGAATTTCTGCAAATCTTACCAGCTAGTTTTCCACATAACGGTAAAAGTTCTTCTTGTTCAACCACGTAGTTTACCAAATTATATTTTAAGGCTTCATCGGCATTAATCATACTGGCACTCATAATCATTTCTAAAGCTTTCCCGCGTCCTACAATTTGCCCCAAGCGTTGCGTACCGCCGTAACCGGGAATAAGGCCTAAAGAGACCTCGGGTAAACCCATTCTGGCATTGGTAGAAGCGATTCGAAAATGACACGCCATAGCCAATTCCAATCCGCCACCTAAGGCAAAACCATTAACCGCGGCTATAACAGGTATTTTTAAATTCTGGATGGTGTTAAAAACCAACTCTTGTCCTTTACGGGCTAAATCGGCTCCTTGTTCTGTGTTGTAATTGGAAAATTCAGAAATATCAGCCCCAGCTACAAAAGCTTTGTCGCCACCTCCTGTAATGATAATAACGCGAATTGAATCGTTGACTTCGGCGTCTAAAACAGCTTCGTGTAATTCTTCTAAAGTCGTTTTATTTAAAGCGTTTAATTTACTGGGGCGGTTAATTGTTATGGTGGCAATCGCTTCGTTTTGTTCGAGTAAAATATTTTGATAAGACATTTATATGATTTTTAATTGTTTTTATTTGGGAATTGTAACTGTAAATGTTGCGCCTTCTCCCTCTTTTGTTTCAAAGTTGATAACACCTTTATAAGTTTCGATTATTTTTTTAACAATGGGTAATCCTAATCCCATACCACTGCTTTTAGTTGTGAATTTAGGTTCAAAAACCTTGGCTTTATTTTCGATAGCAATACCTTTTCCATTGTCTTTTACTTTTATGATGACATATTTTTGAGTCTGACTTACACTTACTTCTATTTGTGGTTTATCTGAGTTCTGTGTAGCCTGAATGGCATTTTTGACCAAATTTGTTATTATGCGTATGAGTTGCGTTTTATCAAAGTGCAGAGAAATATCATTTCTTGAAGCGTGAAATTCTATAAAATCTTCGGTAAAAATATCGAGGGCACTTTTAACAACGGCTACCGCATTTAACGATTCGCTTTTACCCACAGGCATTTTAGCAAAATTAGAAAAAGCCGATGCTACCGCTGTCATAGTGTCTATTTGTTCAATAAGACTATGACAGAATTCATCTAATTTTTGTTTGTAATCCGCTTCAGCAGGGTCAAAGTGCTGCTGGAAACTCTGTACGGTAAGACGCATAGGCGTCAGTGGGTTTTTAATTTCGTGGGCTACTTGTTTGGCCATTTCACGCCAAGCAGCTTCGCGCTCACTTTGAGCCAATTTTACAGCCGATTCTTCCAACTCATCAATCATGGCATTATAAGCACTTACCAAGGCATAAATTTCTTTACTGGGGTTTTTAAGCTCAATCTTTTTATTGCGTTTGTTAATATCGGTCAACCTTATCTTATCACTAACGGTTTTTAACGAACGTGTGATATAATTTGAAATAAAATATGCCACGCTAATAGCTATTATAAAGAGGAATATATATATCCCCAATAACCGCGTTAAAAACTCCTCTAATTCGTTTTCTGAATCGGTATTATTATTAAAATAAGGTATATGAAGGATTGCTACAGGGTGCTTGTCTACGTCGTACACATATCTGAATAGAGCCTGCACATTAGTTGTATCGTTTTTAATAAAGTTTAAAATCCTGTGATTTTTTGATTGCACAATTTCGTCAAGTGTTATTTTTTTTAATTTATCGTGCCGGTAGTGCAAAGATTTTTGAGCTGTTTGCGCAATTAATTTACCTTTTAAATCATAAAAACGAATTGTTAAATTGTGAATATCGGCTATTTCTGAGACACGTTTTTTTAAGATTGTATCTATTCGTACTCTGGTTAAAGGGTGTCCTAAGTCTTTAAATAAATAGTTAATTTCTTTTATTACCGCCTGTTCTTTTCTTTCTAAACGTTTTTTGTGATAGTCTCTAGATTGCTCTCTGTATTGATAAATGGTTACAAGAGCAATAAATGCAGAAGCCATAATTACCAACAGGTTCATAGCTAAAAAAATACGGGTGCGTAACGAAAATCTTCTGAATTGCATCACTTTTATTTACCGGATAAAGATACCAAATATCATGCCTAAAATAAAATCTAACTCTTTCTTATTTTTTTGATAAAATCTGGAATTCTATCAATACCTTCTACTGTTAAATGTTTGATAAAAGCCGAACCAATGATGGCTCCTTTGCTGTACTGCGTGGCTTGGTTAAATGTTTCTTTGTTAGAAATACCAAAACCAACAATTTGAGGACTCCTTAATTCCATAATGGCAATACGTTTAAAATAATCTGTTTGAGCCTTATTAAAACTATCACGTCCACCGGTAGTACTAGCTGCACTCACCATATAAACAAACCCGTTTGAAATTTTATCTATGTATCTGATGCGTTCTTCTGACGTTTGCGGTGTGATTAAAAAGATGTTAATCAAACCATATTTTTTAAAGATTTCTTTATACAATTCTTTGTATTCTTTAACGGGCAAATCTGGAATTATAAGACCATCTATACCCACATCGGCACAGGATTTGCAGAATTTTTCGATACCAAATTGCAGAATCGGATTTAAATAACCCATTAAGATAAGTGGTATAGTAATTTCTTTACGGATGTCTTTGATCTGCTCAAAAAGTAATTTGGTGGTCATACCATTTTTTAAAGCGATGCTTCCGCTGTTTTGAATGGTTTGCCCATCGGCTAACGGATCTGAAAAGGGCATGCCAATTTCTACCATATCTACACCCGAATCTTGCAATGATTTTAGAATACGCACTGTATCATTTAATTGGGGGTAGCCCGCTGTAAAATAAATAGATAAAAGTTTTTTATCTGATTGAAGTTTTTGATTGATTCTATTTTGCATTTTTGTCATTTTGAAGGAGTGAAATGACTGAAAAATCTCATTTAAGAGATTCTTCACTTTGACTAACGCCAAAGTTCAGAATGACACTCCAATTACATATTAAAATATCTGATATAAGTCTCTAAATCTTTATCACCGCGTCCCGAAAGGTTTACCACCACCACATCATCGGATTTAAACTGTAACTTATCTAAGGCAGCTAAGGCGTGCGCCGACTCAATAGCCGGAATAATGCCTTCTAATTTACAGAGTTCCATACCCGCTTGCATCGCTTCATCATCAGTAGCATTTAAAAATCGGGCACGTTTACTTTTAAATAAGTGCGCGTGTAGCGGCCCAACGCCCGGATAATCGAGTCCGGCCGAAATGGAATAGGGTTCGGTTATCTGACCGTCATCGGTTTGCATAAGTAGGGTTTTACTGCCGTGGATTATCCCTTCGTGACCCAAAATACTAGTGGCGGCACTTTTACCCGAATCAATGCCTTTTCCGGCAGCTTCTACCGCTACCAATTTTACAGATTCATCATCCAAATAATGATAAAAAGCACCTGCAGCATTACTCCCACCTCCTACACAAGCGATGATATAATCGGGCTTATTACGACCTTCTTGGTCTTGCAATTGCACTTTCATCTCTTCCGAAATAACCGATTGAAACCGCGCCACCATATCGGGATATGGGTGTGGTCCCACCACCGATCCAATAATGTAAAAGGTGTCGGTAGGGTTACTTATCCAATCGCGAATGGCTTCGTTTGTAGCATCTTTTAAAGTCTGGCTTCCTGACAAAGCTGGCACAACCGAAGCTCCCAACATTTTCATGCGTGCCACATTGGGTGCTTGGCGTTTAATATCAATCGCGCCCATATACACTATACATTCTAAACCCATTAAAGCGCAAACGGTAGCTGTAGCCACACCGTGTTGCCCTGCACCAGTTTCGGCAATAATACGTGTTTTACCTAAATGTTTAGCCATCAAAATCTGACCAATAGTATTGTTGATTTTATGCGCTCCAGTATGGTTTAAATCTTCGCGCTTTAAATAGATTTTTGTTTGGTATTTTTCTGATAAACGCGTGGCTAAATACAAGGGCGATGGTCGGCCGACATAATCTTTTAAAAGCTGCTCAAAATCCCTTTTAAAATCGGGTAAATCCATAATTTTAAGGTACTCTTGGCGGAGTTGCTCTACATTTGGATAGAGCATTTCGGGGATATAAGCTCCTCCAAATGCACCGTAATAACCATTTTCATCTACAAAATAACTCATTTTATATTGTCTTTAAATTCTTTTAATTTATCTATGTTTTTCATCCCTGCATAATCTTCAAACCGACTGTTAACATCAAGTGCATAACAGTTTTTAGCCGCTTTGCTCTGCCAAAATTTTTTTAAACTATTCAGGCTTTCTAAGCCGATGCCTCCACTTAAAAAATAAGGTTTATCCGAGGGATAATTCTCTAAAAGTGTCCAATTAAATGTAACACCATTACCGCCTTTCTCTTCGCCTTTGGTATCGAATAAAAAATAATCTACAACCGACTCATAAGGTGCTAATTTTTTAAAATAAAACTGATTACCAACCGAAAATACTTTAATTACTTTAATACCCTTATTGTAAAACTCACTACAGAATTCGGGTGACTCAATGCCATGTAACTGAATGACATCTAATTGGTAACGCTTTATTTTATCGTTAACATAATCAATTGACACGTCTACAAAAATACCAACTTTTTTAATGGTTTTTGGTAGAGAAGGTATAATTTCTTCAAAATAACGTTTTGATTTCTCATAGAAAATAAAGCCCAAATAGTCGGGTTGTAAAGCCGCTACTTCTTGGATGTTTTCTGGGTATTTCATACCGCATATTTTTAGTTTCATAGTTATTATCTTTATAGTTAATTAAAGACCTTTAAACAACCGCCTCGACTTCGCTCAACGTGACATTCTTAATTCATTTATAAATTCTTTACAAGCTGTACCCGGATTATCGGTTTTCATAAAATTTTCACCAATTAAAAAACCTTTAAAACCATAAGCTTTTAAATCTACAATTGTTTTTGGGTCGCTTATACCGCTTTCTGACACTTTTATACAAGTACTCGGAATTTGATTAGCCAAGCTTATTGAATTTTCTAAATCGACTTTAAAGGTTTTTAAGTTTCTATTGTTGATACCGATGATTTTACCGTCTAACTCAATCTTTTCTAAATCTTTTAAACTGTGAACTTCGTATAAAACATCGAGGCCTAAATCGGTTGCCAATGTGCCAAAATCTTTAATCTGTTGTTTTGTCAAACAAGCTACAATCAGCAAAATAATATCGGCACCAATGGCTTTGGCCTCTATAATCTGGAAAGCATCTATAATAAAATCTTTCCGTAAAATGGGTACTGTTTTATTAACTTTTCTTGCTTTAATCACGTCAAGAATACTGCCACCAAAAAAATGGGCGTCGGTTAAAATAGATTGTGCGGCTACACCGGCCGACATATAATCTTGTGTGACTTGCCCGATTTTGGCAGTGCTATTGATGACACCTTTTGAAGGCGATTGCCTTTTAAATTCGGCTATAATACCTGTTGAATTGGGTGCTGTTAAAGCCTTTTTTAACGAAATAGGTGTGCGTTTAAATTGCGGACTCTTAACCAAATTTTCTAAAGCTACTTCGCTCCGTAATTTGGCCACTTCTTGCTTTTTATAGGCTATTATTTTATCTAAAATCGTCATTTTAAAAGGGCTATTAATTTTTTAAAACTATTGAGGGCACTTTCAGATTCTAATGATTTTTTGGCTTGTTCAAACCCCTCCTCCAAAGTACAATTTGTAATGGTGCTAATGGCCAAAGCTGTATTGGCACAGACCACATTTTTTTGCGCTTCGCTGCCTTTATTTTTGAGAATATTTGTAAATATTGTAGCTGAATCGGCTACGGTTTTGCCGCCAAATATTTCTGATGGTTGTAAAGATTTAACACCAAAATCTGCCGCACTTAACATGCGCTCTTCGTTACGGCTTATCACCTTGGTTGTATCGGTTAGAGAGACTTCGTCATAGCCTGCTAAATCGTATAAAACGGCATAATTTTTATCGGAATCCTGAAAGAAATAGGCATATTTTCGGGCTAGTTCAAGGTTAAAAACACCTACCATTTGATTCTGCGGAAAAGACGGGTTAACCATTGGTCCCAGCATATTAAAAAAGGTTTTTACGCCCAAAGCCTTACGGATGGGTGCCACTTCTTTCATGGCAGGATGAAAAAGCGGGGCGTGCAACACACAAATACCCGCTTTATCAATAGCCTGTTGTAATTTATTTTGGTTGTTTGTGAATTTGACACCCAAATACTCCAATACGTTTGAGGAGCCACAACTAGACGACACACCATAATTGCCGTGTTTGGCAACTTTTATTCCGGCACCAGCCACTACAAACGACGTTAAGGTAGAAATATTAAAAGTGTCTTTGCCATCGCCACCCGTACCACATAAATCTATGGTATTAAAATCGGATAAATCAATAGGCAAGCACAAATCAAGTAAAGCTTGACGGAAGCCACCCAACTCGTTTACCGTAATGCTTCGGGTCATATAAATGGTTAAAAAAGACGCTATTTGATACGGATTATATTGTCCTTTTGAAATGTTTACCAAGACTTTATAAGCTTCTTGCTTGGACAGTGTTTCTTGGTTTATTAAACGGTTTAATATTTGTTTCATGATTTTACTTATTTGGCTTCGACTCCGCTCAGCCTGACATTTATTTTATTTTTCTCCCCATCCCTTGCCCTTCCCTGAGGGAAGGGAACAAGGACTCTCTACCCAATTTTTTAAAATTTGTTTGCCTTGCGGCGTTAATATCGACTCGGGGTGGAATTGTACCCCGCGCACATCTAAATTTTTATGTTTAACCGACATGATTTGTCCTTCATCATCTACCGATGTTACGATTAATTCGGGTGGTAATTCAGTTGAAACCACCCACGAATGGTAACGACCGGCTTCTAAAGTTTCGGGAATATTTCTATAAAGCGCATCATCCTTACTTACTAATTTAATAGTTGATGCCATACCGTGACATACCGTATCTAAATTTATTAGAGACCCACCAAAAACTTCGGCTATCGCTTGTAAACCCAGGCAAACTCCCAATATGCTTTTTGTAGGGGCGTAGGTTTTTATAATATCTTTTAACAAACCTGCCTCATCGGGTAAACCGGGACCGGGTGACAGCAGAATTTTATCGTATGCCGACACGTCTTCCAATTGCAATTTGTCATTCCGCTTGACGGTAACATCACATTGAAATTCTTCTAAGTAATGCACCAAATTATAGGTGAATGAATCGTAATTGTCTATGACGAGTATTTTTTTCATTTTAATTATATTTTCATAATAAAGACTCTTCGACTTCTCCCTCGACTCCGCTCGGGATGACATTGCTCTGAGTGACATTTATTTTATTTTGTTTCTAATTTCAGATTTAGAGATTTCTCGACTGCGCTCGAAATGACAAAATCATAATTCTTCTGCTAAATCAAGGGCTTTTTTGAGCGCTCTTAGTTTGTTATATATTTCTTGTAATTCGTTTTCGGGGTTTGACTTTGATACAATACCGGCACCCGCTTGGTAATATAAACGGTGATTTTTACTCAGAAAAGTACGAATCATAATAGCGTGATTGTAATTACCTTCAAAGTCCATCAACCCGATAGCTCCACCATAAAAAGAGCGGTTTGTTTTTTCGTATTGCTCTATCAATTCCATCGCACGGTATTTGGGGGCCCCACTCAAAGTGCCCGCCGGAAAAGTCTTGGCCATAACTTGCATGGTACCAACTTCTTTGCGCATCGTTCCTAGCACTTTAGACACTAGATGAATGACATGCGAGAAAAATTGAATTTCTTTATAAGTGGCCACTTTTACTTCTTTACAATTAATACTCAAATCGTTACGTGCTAAATCGACCAACATAACGTGTTCTTCGTTTTCTTTGGGGTCTTTAACCAATCGTTGGGCTGTGGCTAAATCGGTTTCATCGTTTCCGGTACGTTTAAAGGTGCCTGCAATGGGATGAATTTCGGCTTTACCGTCTTTAACCACTAATTGCGCTTCGGGCGACGAACCGAATATTTTAAAATTACCATAATCGAAATAAAACAGGTAGGGCGATGGATTTATAGACCGCAAAGCTCGATAGACATTGAACTCATCACCTTTAAATCCTTGCGAAAAGCGTCGTGATAAAACCAGTTGAAAAACATCACCTCTAAAACAGTGTTTTTTAGCCAATTTTACGTGTTCTTTAAAATCGGCATCAGTGGCATTGCTCACTTCGTCTTTGGTACTTTTAAATTGGTACGCCGCAAAATTATGCGCTGTAATCAACTGAATGAGCTGCTCAACATTTGATTCCGATTGGTAGGTATGCGCAAATATATAAGCTTCGTTTTTAAAATGATTGATTACAATAATATTTTGATAAACAGCGTAATACAAATCTGGAATGGCTAAATCGCCCGCTTTTTTATTGATTTTTATATCCTCAAAATACTGCACCGCATCATAAGCTGTATAGCCGAACAAACCGTTGTTTATAAACTTTAAATTGTTTTTTTCTGTTTTAAACTTTTGTTTAAAACTCTGAATGTATTCCACAACATCAAGCGTTGCCGTAATAGCTGTTTCGGATTGTGAACCATCGGGAAATTTTTCTTTAATCACATTGTTTGCCACGCTTATTGACGCGATAGGATTGCAACAGATATACGAATAACTGTTTTCGTGGTTGTGATAATCAGAGCTTTCCAACAAAAGGCTGTTGGGGTACACATCACGCAGTTTGAGGTATACCTGTACCGGCGTAATGGTGTCTGAGACTATTTTTTTGTATGTTGTTTTTAAGTTGTACATTTTTCTATCTCCCATTCCTAACCCTTCCCTAAGGGAAGGGAATTAATGGCGTTTTTATTTATTAATTATTATTTTATTTTATTGAGACCCTTCGACTGCGCTCAGGGTGACATTAGTTTTATTTTATTAATACAAAAAAAAAGGCTTGTCGTGATGACAAGCCTTTTTGTATTATATATATCAATAGCTACCTCACGACCTTTGTTGTTCGTAAGACCACCACCAAGTATTTACTGTTGTTAAATTCATTGTTTTGTTTGTTGGGACAAATGTAAAATTAATTTTGGATAATAAAAAGGAAATAGGTTTTTTTTAGACCTAACAGGTTGTAAAAACCTGTTAGGTCTTGTTTTATAGATATACAAAATATTTCCAATCGTGTTTAGATTGATACGATGACTTTGAGTCATCGTATCAATAACTCAGATTTCTCGTTGTCCCATGTTGTGGGATTCTGTCGAAATGACAAACACAAAATAAATAAAACACCCCTAAAGTCCCCTGAAGGGGACAATCTTTTTAAGAAAATTTTACACTCTTTGTTATTGTTATGTTATCCTGAGGCTTCGGGAGAAGAATCTCATTAGTGATTGCCACATCCCGATAGTTATCGGGATTCGCAAAGACGCACACTAACAACTTTATTATAAATATATTACAAAAGTATTGCTATTAAACTGTAAAAAGTTTAAATTCGCTTATCGTACGATATAATTCATTAAAACGATATCATATCTTAACATTGTGGGTAATATTAAAAAAAGCGTTTATGGAAAAAATAAGATATACAAAAAGAGCAAAGCAAATTAAAAGAAAAGCAAGAATAAGTCTTAGAAGAACATCAAGTGGTGGTGGGAAAATTCCTCATTCTGGTAGAATTGTTGTAACCATAACTGGCGGAAACTCAGGAAAGAGAAATAAAAAATGGAGCTTGAAAAGAAAAATTGACAAAATTAAAGTATTCAAATTAGAAAATCCCGAAACTAATAATGTTGTATTAGACTGTAAAATTTTTCTTGATACAAATGACGATAGAATATCTAAAAAATATTACCAAAATTTACTAGCAGTACTTGAAGAATATGATTTCATTCTGTCCAAAGAGCACCCAGCAGAAAAAGGTTCTTGGATAAAAAACTTTTTTGTAAAATCAAAAAAGGCTCTAACAAGTAAAGAAGTTGTCTATAGATTGGAAAAAATTGAAAGGGGCATTGAATTAAAACATATAGATAAAGTTCAATCTGAAGTTGACCTAAATACCTCTAAAGCTATTGCGAACCTTCTTGATTCAACAAAAGAAATCCCTAATTTTTCAACATTAGTAGGAAGTTTATTATTTGCAAAATCAACTTTCAAGAGAAAGGCTATAGTTTTTGCTCAAACTTTAACTCAAGAACAACTAAAAATTGTCAAAGAAAACCCATCGTTAATTAACAAACCATTTGACTTAATTAATAAAATGGAAGATGTAAAGGTTAAAGTTTTAGAGGAAAACAAGCAAAAAAAATTAGCGGGGAAATAAATACTACCCACAACACCGTATAAAATTTATGCTTAAATTTGAACTGAAAGGAAACTGATTAACATATTAACAAACGATTTGAACAACCGAAAATCCTTCGGATTTTAGGTCGCACAAATCTTATACAAACCGATAAGCGTACTCTTAAAACTCTTTTAAACCACCTCTACAAACAAGCCCTCATCATTTTTATAAACTTTGGCTAAGTTATTTTTTGTTAGGCCTTTAATGCATTTATCCCATTTTTTATTGCTCAAACCCGATTGAGTTTTTAAATCGGATAACAAAACAGGACTGTTAGCTTTTAAGCTTTTTAAAACAGCTTTTTCATTTTCGGTCAGTTCAACTTTTGGCGTTAATACTTCGGGTTTCATCTGTGGGAAAAAGAGCACTTCTTGAATAGACGCATTATTTGTCATAAGCATTACCAAACGGTCTATGCCAATACCAATACCTGATGTTGGGGGCATACCATATTCTAAAGCCCGTAAAAAATCTTGGTCTATAAACATGGCTTCATCATCGCCTTTTTCAGATAATTTTAACTGGTCTTCAAAACGGGCACGTTGGTCAATTGGGTCGTTTAACTCAGAATAGGCATTGGCCAATTCTTTACCATTTACCATCAATTCAAAACGCTCGGTTAAAGCCGGATTGCTGCGATGTTCTTTTGTTAACGGACTCATTTCTTTGGGATAATCGGTAATAAAAGTCGGTTGGATATAATGTGTCTCGCACTTTTCTCCGAATAATTCATCAATTAATTTTCCAACACCCATAGTTTCGTCAACCTCAAGACCTTCTTGTTTACACACATCGCGTAAAGCAACTTCGTCCATACCGGCCACATCAAAACCTGTGTGGATTTTAATAGCTTCTAAAATAGGCACACGCGGATAAGGCGCTTTAAAATCGATTTGATTTTCGCCAACTGTTACCTTTGAATTGCCATTTGATTCAACAGCGACACGCTCAAGTAATTGCTCGGTCATCCCCATCATCCAATTGTAATCTTTATAAGCCACATAGAGTTCCATAACCGTAAATTCAGGATTATGGGTGCGATCCATACCCTCGTTTCTAAAGTCTTTTGAAAACTCATAAACCGCATCAAATCCGCCTACAATCAAGCGTTTTAAATACAACTCGTTGGCGATGCGCAAATACAAAGGCATATCTAAAGCATTGTGATGCGTTACAAAAGGACGTGCCGCTGCACCACCCGGAATGGGTTGTAAAACAGGGGTTTCGACTTCTAAATAACCGCGATCATTAAAAAATTGCCGAATGGCATTGGTTATTTTTGTGCGTTTTATAAATGTGTCTTTAACAAAATCGTTTACAATTAAATCGACATAACGTTGGCGATAACGCATTTCAGGATCGCTAAAAGCGTCGTGAATGTTGCCCTCGGCATCTTTTTTTACGATGGGAATAGGGCGTAATGACTTTGACAGGATAGTAATCTCTTTGGCTTTAATCGATTTTTCGCCTACTTTGGTTTTAAATAATTCGCCTTTTACACCAATAATATCGCCAATATCGAGCAATTTTTTAAAGACTTCGTTATAAGCCGTTTTATCTTCATCAGGGGCAAGCTCATCGCGATTGACATAAATCTGCATCGTTCCCGAAGCATCTTTAACAGTTGTAAACGAGGCTTTTCCCATAATACGACGACTCATCATACGACCGGCTACAACCACTTCTTGTCCTTCTAATTCATCGAAATTTTCTAACAATTCTTTGACGTGATGCGTGGTTTTATATTGTGCGGCGGGATAGGGATTGATGCCCAATGCTCTTAAGCGTTTTAACGATTCTCTTCTGCCTATTTCCTGTTCTGATAACTGCATAATTAATACTTATTTAAAGCCTGCAAATATAGTTTTTAAACTAATTTTGAACACTTTTTTAACCAAATATTTTAAATATATCGGCTTCTTCACCGGCTACAAAAAGTTCATCGCCTTCGTCGAATTTTATATTTGGATTACTGATGATTTCTGATTTGCCATCGACTTTGCGAATAAAAACCGATATTTTGTGTTTGTTACGCAAATCGAGTTCTTTTAAAGGCTTGCCTGCCATACGCTTAGGCACTTTAACACTCACCAAAGAAATGTCGGCATCTAACGTAAATATTTCTTGAATATTGGGATGCGTAATTCTGTCGGCCAAACGCTGTGCCATTTCGTTTTCGGCTAAAACAACTTCGTGAGCCCCTAATTTTATTAAGACTTCTTTTTGAAGTGGCGTGTTGGCTTTGGCAATAACATTTTTAACATTGAGTTTTTGTAAGTGCGTCAATGTGAGAACGGCTGTTTCTAGGCTACTACTTGTCCCTAAAACAATATAGTCGAATTTTTGTGCGTCAATGCGCTCTAACACCTCGGTATCAGTCACATCAGCGGTAAGCGCAACCGTCACATCATCTTTAATTTGATTGACCAAATGTTCGTCTTTATCTACCGCCATAACCTTGTTGCCATTGGCGTATAATTTAACAGCTAAAGCATAACCAAAAGTGCCTAAACCAATTACTAAAATATCTTTTGCCATAATTTATCCTAATACTACCCTATCTTCGGGGTATTTAATTTTTATTTCTTTTTGTTTCCGCAAGGTCATCATAGCCAAAGTCGCCGGCCCTATGCGTCCTAAAAACATACACAAAATTATAATTATTTTTCCATACATATCCAACTGTGCTGTGATTCCTAAACTGAGACCTACAGTTCCTAAAGCCGAAATGACTTCAAAAAAAGTATCGAAAAAATCAAACGGGTATTTTAACAACAATAAAGTGGCAGCTAAAATAATGGCCATAAAATACACCACTACCAATGCCAAAGCACGTAAAATAATTTTATGTGTGATATGTCTGTTAAAAATATTAATGGATGTTTCGCCACGTAAAACCTTAAAAATTGAATAATTGACAATAAAAAAAGTCGTTGTTTTAATACCGCCTCCCGTAGAACCGGGTGACGCGCCTATAAACATTAAAAGGGTTATTACAAGTAGGCTAACTAAGTGCATGCTTCCCACGTTAACGGAGTTAAATCCAGCGGTACGTGCGGTAACCGATTGAAAAAGGCTGTCGGTTATTGATGTATTATTTTCTACTAAAAATATAAAGAATCCACCTACAAGTACTAAAAACAAAGAGGTATATACAACAATTTTTGTATGCAGACTAAAACGGCTTTTAAATTTGCGATTGTGATAGACTTCATAAATAACAAAATAGCCCAATCCGCCAATAATTATCAACGCCATAATAGTGTATTTAACCAACCAATGTGTACCTATTAAGCTGTCATCAAAAGATGAAAACCCTGCATTACAAAAAGCAGAAACCGACTGAAATACACCGTGATAAATAGCTTGTTTAGGTGAAAAACCTTGTAGATAAAAACCCAAACTAATTAAGGATGCGCCTATAATTTCGGTCACAAAAGTAATTCGTAAAATAAATTGTAAAACACCGTTGCTACTCTTTAAATTAATACTGTCTTGCAATTGCGAAAAAGACAGGCGTTGTTCTAAATCTAAATTTCCACGAATTAACTGAATTAGCGACGTGGTAATGGTCATAATACCTATGGCGCCCAACTGCATTAAAATAAGTAATACTATCTGTCCTAACAGACTAAAATCGGTTGTTTTTACCACAATTAATCCCGTAACACAAACCGCACTAGTCGCTGTAAATAAGGCATCTATAAATGATAATGGATTGATAGCCCGCATTTCAGGAAGTGACAAAACCAAAGCCCCAACAATAATTAAAAAAGTAAAAGACAGCAGCAAATAATGCCAAGGATTGAGTTTTTTATGTTTAAAATTGGTCATCTATCACAGGTAAGTAAGCAAAGATACTATAAATTTTATCTAATTTTTGAGACTTTTTTTGTCCGCTTTTTTTTAAGACCTTTACCAAAATTTTAAGATGAGTATTTGGCGCGTTATATTGGCAATTATTTTTCCGCCCTTATCTGTTATAGGTAAAGGTTGTGGGTCTATAATAATCGTTTTTCTTTTAACTTGTGCCGGCTGGATTCCGGGTGTCATAGCCGCTTTGGTTATTTTAAACAATCCCGATAGGTAATGCAACAAATACTTTTAGAAGACCTCGGCTTAAAAGACTACAAAGCCACGTGGAAATATCAAGAAACACTGTTTGACGCTATTGTTAAAATTAAACGTCAGAATAGAGACAAAAAATTAAATCTTCCTACAAAAAATCACTTTTTATTTGTTGAACATCCACATGTTTACACCTTGGGTAAAAGTGGTGATTTTAACAATCTACTCCTTACCGAAGACCAACTCAAAGCCAAAGGAGCGACTTTTTACAAAATAAATCGCGGGGGCGATATTACTTATCACGGCCCTGGTCAAATTGTGGGTTATCCTATTTTAGATCTCGATAATTTCTTTACGGATATTCATAAATATATGCGTTATCTTGAAGAAATAATTATCAATACTTTGGCAGAATACAACATAAAAGGGACACGTAGTGAGGGAGAAACAGGTGTTTGGCTGGATGTAGGGACACCCTTTGTGCGTAAAATTTGTGCTTTAGGTGTACGTAGCAGTCGCTGGGTAACCATGCACGGATTTGCGCTAAATGTCAATACAGATTTGGGCTTTTTTGACAATATTATTCCCTGTGGCATCCGCGGTAAAGCGGTAACTTCTATGCAAGCCGAATTGGGAAAACCCATAGACTTAGAAGAAGTTAAAAAGAAGATTCTAAAACACTTTGCAGAGATTTTTGAGGCTGAATTTGTTTAAATAAAAGACCCTTCGACTTCGCTCAGGGTAACATTCACTGCTTTTAAGAAATAGAGTACTTCATCATCCCATCCTATCCCGAAATTTCGGAACTTTAAAGGGTATAATTATTTAAATTTAAGTTCCTTTATGCTAAATACTTAATTCTAAATACTTGATACTAGATACTATAAATCCAACTTCAATTGCTCCGGCAACAACCTAAAAGATTTTCTGTGATAAACGGTTGCGCTAAATTGCCTAATGGCATCGCGGTGTTGCTTGGTAGGATAACCCTTGTTTTTGTTCCATGCATATTCGGGATGTTTTAGATGTAGTTTCTCCATAAAATCATCACGATACGTTTTAGCCAAAACACTTGCGGCGGCAATACTCATAAATTTAGCATCGCCTTTTACAATGGTTTTGTAGGAAACGTCATTATAAGGTTTAAATTTATTGCCATCGACAATTATAAATTCGGGTTGTAATTTTAAATCGGCAATAGCTTTATGCATCGCTTTTATAGAAGCGTTTAGAATATTGATTTTATCTATTTCCTTTTCCGATACAAAAGCTACTGCAAAAGCCAAGGCTTCTTTTTCTATTATAGGACGCAACAACAGGCGCTTTTTTTCGGATAGTTGCTTAGAATCATTTAACAAAGGATGCTTAAAACGAGGTGGTAAAATGACGGCTGCCGCTACAACAGGCCCTGCCAAACAACCACGACCAGCCTCATCTGTGCCTACTTCTAAAGTGTAATTTGAATAGTGATGTTCTAACATGAGTCAAAAATATTTATTTTATTTTTATAGTTTGGCGTCAACAGCGACTTTAACACAATATTTGATACAATTATTTTACCTTTGCAGTTATTATTTTATGAAAAAAATATTATTTATTAGCCTTTTGTTTTGTTTGGTTTTGCAATCTCATGCGCAAAAACGTAAATTAATACTCAACAATCAAGATCTCACTAATGGTCGCTTTAATCAAAATGATACTTTGTCTAATAAAAGGATTAAGGTAAAAATAATGGGTAAAACAAAATTTACCGATTATAAAATAATATCCTACTACAACGATACCACTGTAGTAGATACCACGCTCACAATCCAAAAAGAATATTTACACAATTATAGACTTAAAGATAATTTTGAGTTGATGCCTTTCGAAAATATGGGACAAACCTATACCAAATTGGCTTACAATTTTAATGATGTAGAATTGTTTCCTATTTTAGGGGCACGTGCCAAACGCTTTAATTTTTACACAGTAAAAGATATTAATTACTACCGCGTCCCCACACCCACTTCTATTTTCACACACAAAACTGGTTTTCAGCAAGGACAATTGCTCAATTCGTTATTAACTATGAATACTTCACAGCGACTCAATTTTTCTTTGGCCTTTAAAGGTCTGCGCTCTTTGGGATTTTATCGCAATGAATTGAGTAGCCACGGCAATTTTACATATACCATAAATTACCGCACTAAAAACGACAAATACAATATTCGTGGTCATATGGTGGCACAAGATCTTGGCAATAATGAAAATGGAGGATTATTGGCTTCCCAAATTTCATTGTTTACAAATAACGATCCGCAGTTTACGCAACGCTCGCGTTTTGACGTTAATTTAAGTGGTACCCTGAGCGTATTACGTGCTAACCGTTATTACTTTGAACAAGATTATAAAATTTGGCAACGTACCGATTCCATCAGTAAGAAAAAATCATATTTACGTATTGGTCATGTTTTTAACTATCAATTGTCTCATTACGAGTTTACACAATCTGCCGCTGCCACAAATGTATTTGGCGATGCCATTGGCAACATCGCCGACAGACTTGTATTTAAAAAGAAATACAATCAGATATTTTTAGGACTTAAAGCGCCTATTGTTTTAGGAGAAGTTAAATTTAAACTCGAGAACTACAATTACGATTATACTTATGCTGCCGATACGACCTTTGTAACAACTGTTATTCCTAACAATCTTAAAGGCAATACTGTAGCTATTGGTGGCGAATGGCATGCTCAATTAAAACATTTTTACCTCAAAGCAGACGCGTCAAATATTTTAACAGGACCTTTAAACGGTAATAGACTTAAAGCTGATGCTATTTTTAAAAAAGACAGTGTTTACAATTTAAAAGCCGGTGTTTTAATTACGAGTAAAGCGCCTAATTTTAATTTTGTTTTAAATCGCAGTCATTACAACGCTTACAATTGGCATAACAATTTAATTAACGAAAGACTTAAAAATATTCACGCCAGTATCAGTAGTCAAAAATACGGCACTATTGAAGCGCAACTTAACAATATTAGCAACTACACATATTTTGGTTTAAACGACGCTACAACAGGACAAACAACCGTACAACAAGCCACAAGCAATGTGACCTATTTTAGAATTAAATTGAGAAAAGAATTTAAAAAAGGACATTTTGGCTTGGTAAATACTGTGCTTTACAACAATGTTTCGAGTGGCTCTGATGTTTTTAGAGTCCCCGATTTTGTAACCCGTAATACCTTGTATTACGAAAATTACTTTTTTAAAGGCAAACCTTTATTTTTACAAACAGGTTTTACTTTTAAATATTTCTCAGAATTTTTTGCCAATAATTTTAATCCTTTGCTCAACGAATTTAGTTTACAAAACGACACTAAAATAGGTGGCTTTCCTGTAATTGACTTCTTTATAAATGCCCAAATTCAGCGGACACGTATCTTTTTAAAAGTCGAAAATTTTAATGGGGGTTTAACAGGATACAATTATTTTTCGGCCCCTAACTATCCTTTCCGAGATTACAGTATTAGGTTTGGTTTGGTGTGGAATTTCTTTATTTAAACTTGTAGTCTTGAACACTTCAATCAGTTTTTAATTTTTAAATAATAACAATTCAACTTTGTCATTGGGTAGTTTTATTATTTTTTTAAATTCTAGTCCTAGCTTTTTTAATAAATTTTGTGAGGCTTTATTTTCTATTATGGTTACCCCACTAATTTGTGTGATTTTAAAATAATCAAAAGCAACCGTTAACAATTTTTTGGCACTCTCAAAAGCATACCCTTTTTTTTCGTATTGTGGTAAAAAGGCAAAACCTATATCCACTCCCTCAATACCTTTTCTATTATAAAGGCCACAAGTTCCTAATTTAGCACCATCTTCTTTTCTAATAACCACATAATTACCATAACCTAACTTTTCTAATTGCGGTGTTATTTTAGTGTTAATATAGGCCGCTGCATCCTCTTCTGATTTGATATTTCTATCACCAATATTTTTAAGCCACTTAGGTGTGTTTAATAATTCAAATATAAAAGCTTTATCAAATGATGCCGATACTGGTCTCATTTGCAATCTTTCTGTTTGGAATGTTTTGTATGCCATTATTGATTCAATTTTTAAAGATACTTTTCAATAATCATTTTAATATCTGACCTTATTCTGTGGTCAGTATTGTATTGTACATAAATAATTTTACCATTGGTATCAATTAAATAAGTCGCTGGTACAGGCAGCACATCATTATTAGCATCGTTGTATTGGGCTATTTTATTTTGAACATGATTGTAATAACTTGTTACGGTAGATTTATTAACTTTATAAGCTACTTTATAAGCGGTCATAATTTCATTATCGGCATCGTGAATAATAGAAAAATGGGTTTTAAGCTTGTCTTGGGTTTCTATATTTTTGGCAGGTTTCTCTGGTGTCACTACCATTACAAAAACATTTTTTTTCTGTAATGCGTTTAAATTAGCTTGTAAAGAGGCTAAATGTTTGCGACAATAGGGACACCAATTACCGCGGTAAAAAACCAACAATATTTTCTTATTTTTTAAAATAGCTTTAGAATCAATCGTTTTACCGTTTTGGTCTTTGGCAAAGACAGCCGGTGCCGTTTCGCCAACATTTAGATGTTCATTGTTAATTTGTGCAAATATTGTGCTTGAAAAAAGTAAAAATAAGAAGCTTATATATTTCATGAATTTTGTTTTGCTGTTAGACGGATTATTTTTTTAAAATATCATTTAAAACCTATATACTTGAGATTCTTCATTACATTCAGAATGACACTTTATAAACAGTTGTTTTCTATCATAAAATATTGGCATCTTTAGAAGTATCTAAAGAAATGGTCCCTGATAATACTTGAAAATACATTTTAAAGTCTGAGACCAAACTCCACAACGGATATGTAAACGTGGCCGGTTTATTCTTCTCGAAAAAGAAATGACCTACCCAGGCAAAGCCGTAGCCTGCAATAGGGACAAAAATTAATAATATTGGCTGTTTGTGGTAAACTGCCGTAAGTGTAATAGCCAACAAAATAGTAGTCCCAATTACGTGCAACAACCTACAAGTTTTATTACTGTGTTGTGATAAATAAAAGGGATAAAATTCTTTAAATGTTTTGTATTGTCGCACCATAATTTATGTGTTTAATGCATCTTTAAAAAAATTATTTAAGCCTTGCATAGCCTTAAAATGAGTAGTGATTTCAGTCATTAATTCTGAACTTAATATAAGCTCGGGCGATAATTCTGTCCTATAATACCATTGCTTGTTAAACAGTAAATCTTGCCTTGTTGCTTTTTCTCTAAATTCAGCTGCAATGCGCTTATTTTTTTGTCCCTTTACGACATCAAAAAGACTTGTAAAATCCTTATCAGAAACCAGATTATTAAACTGCATAAAATTATTGACAATAGAAGTCCTAACTTTTTTCAATTCTTGAGTAGAAGGCCTAAAAAGACCGCCGTAAATACCCAGTTTTTCGGGACCCAACTCTACATACAAACCTGGATATGATTTATCTTTACGTCCGTATTTTGAAATAATAGCCGACATGCGTAATTTATAAGGTGTTTTGTCTTTAGAAAAACGCACATCGCGATTCACTCTAAAAATAGCTTCCTTATGTGAGATGTTTATTTCGGTATCAATTTTTGAGGCTTCAGTAATGAGCACATCTACAAAATGAGCAAAGGGCTCTTTTACAGAATTTATATATCTTTTTCTATTAGCGTCAAACCATTCTTTATGATTGTTTGCTGCCAATTCTTTAAAAAATTCTAAATAATCCGAAGTGAAATATGTCATCGGATAAATATATAAAAACTATTTAAATGTATAAGTCAAGCGCATTAAATAATTGCTTTTTGGCATAGGTACCAAATTGGTTTCAGTATAAGTAGCATTGAAAATATTATTGCCAGATAATGACATTGCAACATTTTTGACAACAAAATTGATTTTGGTATCAAATACTGTGTAATGCGACCCATCTGGTCTTTCTACAAATCTGTAATGGATACTTTGTGAAAAATGCTTAAAGATTTTTGTATTTAAAGTAGAAACTATTTGATGTTTTATACTATTTAAAGAATAACGCGAAAATGGCACATTTATCTGTTTTACATTGTCTTTTAAATAGTTATAACCCATTTTAATACTTTGATTGTATCCATTAATCTTAAAATGATAAACTGAATTTATTTCAACACCATAACTATTTGCTTTCCGTAAGTTATTGGCTTCCCATTTATCTGTTGGATTATTTTTTACATAATCAATCAAATTTTTTGACTGACGGTTAAAAATAGCCACCTCAAAATTAAAGTATGCATTATGATATTTTACTCCGAGCTCTTCAGCAATAGCTTCTTCTGGAGCTAAATTCTCATTTCCAACAGTCGTCGGGCTGTTGTAAAATAAATCGGTATAAGTCGGCACACGATAGGTATAACCCATATTGCCATAAATTCTAGTATTTGGATTTAATTGTAAGCCTAAATCTACACCTAGAAAAGCGTGGAAATTGAAGTCAGAATAATAATTAACCGCCACACCAGGTGTTATATCTAATTTATCTTCGACAAAGCTAAATCTATGTTCTAAAAATCCTGTAACAACATAGCGGTTATGAGTCCCTAAATTATTACTGACAATATAATTTTTGGCAATATCGATTCCGAAACCAGTAATGCCCTTATCGGATGTCGCAGTGCTATTAAATGACGCGCCTACTTTATTGGTTATATGGAAATTTCTAAAATAGGTAGGATTATATCTCAAGAACTCATACATATCTTGATTGCGTTTCCAATATATTTTTGACTGCTGTTTGTAATTTCCCTTTTTAAATTCTGAACTCAAACCTACAAGAGTAGTTTGGGTTTCTTCGTATTGGTCTTTAAAACTCGGACTGGCATAAAAACCATTGGCACCAAATTTTCTATCGGCATAAGTAGCTAAAACACTAAAAGGAATTTCTTTAATTTTAAAATTAGCTTTGTATAAAGCGTGATTGTTTTTAAAATCGGTATTAAAACGGTATCCTGCTGATGTATTGCGCTTAACTTGAAATAATTGCGAGCCGTTTTTACCAGATTGACTCACTATTAAACTGACACTTGTATTATTAAAAGAGCCTGTAGAAGCTTGCACTTTTGTATAGTTTTCTTGTGCTTTTTTTGTGATGATATTTACAGCTCCTGTAAAAGCATTCTGACCGTAAATTCTGGCTGCAGGGCCTTTAATAATTTCTATACGTTCTATGATTTCAATAGCTGGTAAACTATTTAATAAATGATGACCCGTTTGGCTATCTTCAACAGCTATGCCATCAATTAATAGAAGGGTTTGATCAAAACTACCGCCCCGTATGTATAAATCGGCTTGCGTACCTTCTAAGCCACGCTGACGAACATCTACGCCTGCATAATTTTGTAATAATTGGGCGACACTTGTAGCCGCACTACTTTTAATTTGGCTGGCTGTAATTAATGTTATGGTTCTTGAATTTTTTGAAAATGGCAGAGCAATTCGTTGTGCATTTATGGTAACTGAATCGAGATTTTCAATCTTATCTTGTGTGTTTTGACTAAAAATAAATTGGCTGAAAACAACAAATAATATTAAAAATTTAAATTTCATAATGAGATTCGTTTTAAGCGGGCAAAGATAAATTTTTACAACTAGTTGGGCTCCTTTTTTTAAGTAATAATTTTTATTTTTATGGACAATCAACAAATCATTTTCACTCTTTTAGTTGCTGTAAATTAAATATTTACAGATTCTTATTAAAGACTTGCTATTAATTATTCATTTTTAGTATCTTGCGAGAAATCAATTGTAAAACAACTTGAAAATAACTGTTTTGCCAAAGGCTTATTTAAAGTCTATTTATGGCCTAAATGGAAAAATAATTTTCCTTTTATTTTCTTTTATCACCTTTATTATTCGTTTTCCTTTTTTCTTTAGGGATTATATAAATAGAGATGAAAGTACGTTTATTATAATGGGGCAATCGTGGGTTAACGGTCATTTACCATATACCGAGTTATGGGATTTAAAACCACCGCTTGTCTTTCTGTTCTTTGCTAGTATTATTTATGTTTTTGGCAAAAGCTTTATTGCAATCAGACTGATTGGCGCACTTGTAATAGCCTCTACATCATTTATAGTTTATAAGATTGGCATTAAAATACACTCTAAAAAAGCAGGTTTATGGATGGGTTTGCTGTATATATATACATCGAGCCTTTTTGGCGATGTTCAAGGTGTTATGTCTGAACACCTCTCAATGTTTTTTTTCTTATTTGGTTTCTATTTTATACTCAGAAAAAGAGGGCTTCAAAACATTTTATGGGCAGGTCTTCTTTTTGGATGTGCCTTACTTATGAAACTTAATTTAAGCTACGCATTTTTATTCATTTCTATAAGTTATTTCTATTTACTTCTTCAGGAATTATCATTCAAAAAATCATTCTACTACATAAGCGCTTTAGGAATAAGTACAGGTATTCCTTTCATTTTAATCTGTTTACCTTATCATTTACAAGGGTTAGATAAACTTTACTTTGATTCTGTCTTTTTAGCATCTTTGGCTTATTGCAATACTCCTTTTCAAGAAAAATACAATATCATCATACCTGTTTTATTTATTTTACCCTTTGTCTTAGGTTTTCTGAAATGGCGAAAAAAAATAACTATTATCAGTAATTATTCTTTGCTTTTAATCTTGTCTGCTATCATAGGTATACTCAATTCATTTTTAATGATAGGTAAAATTAACGGGCACTATTTATTACAGCTGTATCCATTTTTAGTTATGTTGCTAATACCTTTTTTAGTATCAGTAATAAAACCTAGAAACAAAATTCTAAGTCTTGGACTTTTAATTTTATTTGCTCTGCTACCTCTAGAATCTTACAAAGAATATTTGTTTTTAGGGAATAGATTATTAAATAATCAATCTTTGTATAACGGAGAAGGTATTGAAATTCCAGCGTATTTAAAAAGCTCAATTAAAGTAACCGATAAGGTCTTTTTCTTAGATTTTCATATAGGTTATTGGGAGTTAGATAGGAGTCCACTTACAAAAGCCGTAACACATCCTTCAAATATAAAAAGAGAAAATTTGTATCCTTTTTATGGAAATACCCGTAAAAACTGTTTAGAAGAACTCACTTATATTTTAGAAACTGTACAGCCAAAGATTATTGTTACAAAAAATGGTGAAATTCCATTTTTATACGACAACCCAACTAATAATAATTATTTTATAGACTACCTTAAAAAACATTACAAACTCACTAAGACTATAGGCAAAGGCGAAATTTACAAACTAAATGGTTCCTCAGAATAAATCCTTTTTCTGTACCGCATCAAATTAATAAAAAAGGCTGAACAAATGTTCAGCCTTTTTTATTTATGCTTGACCTGCCGGCCCAAAATTCATAGGAATTGGCGGTTGTTCATAATCTTTAATATCACCATGAGCTTCTTCAAATTTCTTAATATTATCTGCCAAAGCATTTACCAATCGCTTAGCGTGCTGTGGTGTCAAAATAATGCGCGATTTGACTTTTGCTTTAGGTGTACCTGGCATAACATTAATAAAATCGACTACAAATTCTGAAACAGAATGATTTATAATGGCTAAGTTGGCATAAGTGCCATCGGCCATAGCTTCATCTAATTCAATATTAAGTTGATTTTCTTGTTTCTTTTCGTCTGCCATAATTTAAAAATTTAAAGTGCTTTCTCCATTTCTTCTTGAGAGCCAACAATTACTTTATCGTATATACGCATACCAGTACCTGCAGGAATTCTTTTACCTACAATTACATTTTCTTTAAGACCTTCTAAGAAATCTTCTTTACCTGCTACAGCGGCTTCGTTAAGTACCTTAGTTGTCTCTTGGAAAGAAGCTGCAGAAATAAACGATTTGGTTTGTAGCGAAGCTCTAGTTATACCTTGTAATATTGGTTCTGCAGTTGCAGCAACAGCATCACGGGCTTCAATTAGTGCTTTATCTTCACGTCTTAAGATAGAATTTTCGTCTCTTAAATCGCGAGATGTAACAATCATACCTTCTTTCATATTTTCTGAATCGCCAGCAGATATTACCACTTTTTTACCATAAATAGCATCGTTTTCGGCTATAAAATCGTTTTTATGAACTAATTGATTTTCTAAAAATAAAGTATCACCTGTATCAATAATATTCACTTTTTGCATCATTTGTCTTACAACAACTTCAAAGTGTTTATCATTAATTTTCACTCCTTGTAATCTATAAACTTCTTGAATTTCGTTTACCAAATATTCTTGAACTTTAGTGGGCCCTTGTATATCTAAAATATCTTTAGGCGTTATAGAACCATCAGACAGAGACATACCCGCTTTAACATAATCGTTTTCTTGCACTAAGATTTGATTGGATAATTTTACGAGGTATTTTTTAATATCGCCCGTTTTAGATTCTACAATTATCTCGCGGTTACCACGTTTAATTTTACCAAAAGAAATAACACCATCAATAGCTGCAACCACAGCAGGATTAGACGGGTTACGCGCTTCAAACAATTCTGTTACACGCGGTAAACCACCTGTAATATCACCGGCTTTAGCAGATTTTCTAGGTATTTTAACCAATGTTTTACCTGCTTCAATCTTCTCGCCATCTTCAACCATTAAATGCGCCCCAACTGGTAAACTGTAAGAACGTAATGTAACGCCTTTATTATCATTAATTAATAAAGTAGGAATAACTTTTTTGCTTTTAGAATCAGAAATTACTTTTTCTTGGAAACCTGTTTGCTCATCAATTTCAATTTGATAAGTAACACCTTGATCAATATTTTCAAAAACAATTTTACCTTTAAATTCTGATACAATTACACCATTATAGGGATCCCATTGACAAATTATATCACCTTTTTTAATAGATTTTTTTCCTTTGACAAAAATTTCTGAGCCGTAAGGGAGGTTATTTGTACTCAAAACCACGCCTCTTTTCTTATCGATTACTTTAATTTCTGAAGTACGAGAAATAACTGTTTCTATTTTTTCGCCTTCTTTATTTTCGCCTTCAACAGTTCTTAAATCTTCAATTTCTATAGCGCCACTAAATTTGGCAACCAATTTATTTTCTTCTGAAATATTACCCGCAATACCACCAACGTGGAAAGTACGCAATGTTAACTGTGTGCCAGGTTCTCCAATAGATTGTGCAGCAACAACACCAACAGCTTCACCTCTTTGAACCATATTACGTGTAGATAAATTGTACCCATAACATTTAGCACAAATACCTTTTTTAGCTTCGCAAGTTAATGCTGAACGCACCTCAACAGATTCAATAGGAGACGCTTCAATAGCATCTGCAATCTCGTCAGTAATAACATCTCCAGATGACACCATTAACGCTTGGTCTAAAGGATTGTAAACATCGTGTAATGATACACGTCCTAAAATTCTCTCAGCTAAAGTTTCAACTACCTCATCATTCTTTTTAAGAGGACTTACTTCTAAACCACGTAAAGTACCGCAATCTTCAATATTTACAATAACGTCTTGTGATACATCAACCAAACGACGTGTTAAATAACCTGCATCCGCTGTTTTTAAAGCGGTATCGGCAAGACCTTTACGCGCACCGTGAGTAGAAATAAAATATTCTAAAATTGACAAGCCTTCTTTAAAGTTAGATAAAATTGGATTTTCAATAATTTCACCGCCACCTGCTGTAGATTTTTTAGGTTTAGCCATCAAACCACGCATACCTGTTAATTGACGTATTTGTTCTTTAGAGCCACGAGCTCCAGAATCTAGCATCATATAAACAGAGTTAAACCCTTGTTTGTCTTCGCTAATACGTTTCATAGCCAATTCTGTTAAACGTACATTTGTCGATGTCCAAACATCAATAATTTGGTTATACCTTTCGTTATTAGTTAGCATACCCATATTGTAGTTAGCCATAATTGTTTCTACTTGTTTATTTGAAGAAGCAATCATCGTTTCCTTTTCTTTAGGGATGATAATATCGCCTAAACTAAACGACAAACCACCTTTAAAGGCATAGTAATAACCCATGTTTTTAATAGCATCTAAAAACTGCCCTGTTGTTGGTACATCGGTTAGTTTTAAAACTTTTCCAATAATACCTCTAAGAGATTTTTTAGTCAACACTTCGTTTATATAACCTACTTTTTCTGGAACTACTTCATTAAACAATACACGTCCTACAGTCGTTTTTATAAGCTTGGTAACAATATTACCACTTTCGTCTAAATCTTTTGTCCTTACTGTAATACGTGCATTTAAAACAACCGCTTTCTCATTAAAAGCAATAGTAACTTCTTCTGGAGAATAGAAAGTTAATCCTTCACCTTTTATAGACAATTCTTTAGTAGATTTACGTTCTTTAGTCATATAATAAAGACCTAAAACCATATCTTGAGAAGGTACTGTAATAGGTTGACCGTTTGCCGGATTCAAAATATTTAAAGACGCTAGCATTAATAGTTGTGATTCTAAAACAGCTTCAGGTCCAAGTGGTAAATGTACTGCCATCTGATCCCCATCAAAATCCGCATTAAACGCTGTACATGCTAATGGATGTAACTGAATAGCTTTACCTTCAATAAGTTTTGGTTGGAATGCTTGAATACCTAAACGGTGTAACGTAGGCGCACGGTTTAATAATACCGGGTGTCCTTTAATAACATTTTCTAAAATATCCCAAACTACAGGTTCTTTTTTGTCTATAATTTTCTTAGCAGATTTAACCGTTTTTACAATGCCGCGCTCTATTAATTTACGGATAATAAAGGGTTTGTAAAGCTCTGCAGCCATCCCTTTTGGTAAACCACATTCGAACATTTTTAAAGTAGGTCCTACAACAATTACAGAACGTGCTGAATAATCGACACGTTTACCTAATAAATTTTGACGGAAACGTCCTTGTTTTCCTTTTAATGAATCTGATAAAGATTTTAAAGGACGGTTAGAATCTGTTTTAACAGCAGAAGATTTACGTGTATTGTCGAACAATGAATCTACAGATTCTTGTAACATACGTTTTTCATTACGTAAAATAACTTCTGGTGCTTTTATCTCAATTAATCTCTTAAGACGGTTATTTCTAATAATAACACGACGGTACAAATCATTTAAATCTGATGTTGCAAAACGACCACCATCTAAAGGTACTAAAGGACGTAATTCTGGCGGAATAACAGGTACAACCTGCATAATCATCCACTCTGGTTTGTTTTCTCTATTTTTTTGCGCATCTCTAAACGACTCAACAACTTTTAAGCGTTTTAAAGCTTCTGTTTTACGTTGTTTAGAAGTTTCTGTATTGGCTTTATGACGCAATTGGTAAGACAATTCGTCTAAGTCAATTCTAGAAAGCAATTCTAATAAACATTCAGCACCCATTTTGGCGATGAATTTATTAGGATCTGAGTCGTCTAAATATTGGTTGTCTTGAGGAACAGTTTCTAATATATCTAGATACTCTTCTTCTGTTAAGAAATCCATTTTTTGTAGCGGCTCTCCTTCTGCATTTTTGGTATTACCTGGCTGAATAACAACATATCTTTCGTAATATATTATCATATCTAAACGCTTAGATGGCAATCCTAGAAGGTATCCCATTTTATTGGGAAGTGATCTAAAATACCAAATATGAGCTACAGGTACTACAAGGTTTATATGTCCAACGCGGTCTCTACGAACTTTCTTTTCAGTCACTTCAACACCACATCTATCACACACAATTCCTTTATAACGAATGCGTTTGTATTTACCACAAGCACATTCAAAATCTTTTATAGGGCCAAAAATACGTTCACAAAACAAACCATCTCTTTCTGGTTTGTGCGTACGGTAATTTATGGTTTCTGGTTTAAGTACTTCTCCTCTAGATTTCTCTAGAATAGCTTCTGGAGAAGATAAACCAATTGTTATTTTATTAAACTTTTTTACAGTGTATTTTTCGTTTTGTCTTGCCATAATAATGGAATCAGATTTTTATAAAAATTAATTTCTATCCCGATATATCGGAACAACTGTATGTTATTATTCTTCTAAGCGTAAATCTAAACCTAAACCTTTCAACTCGTGCATTAAC
The DNA here is from genome assembly GCA_045046885.1 of Flavobacteriaceae bacterium. GTDB lineage: Bacteria > Bacteroidota > Bacteroidia > Flavobacteriales > Flavobacteriaceae > CG1-02-35-72. The sequence continues at coordinate 3,311 of JASFYX010000010.1, read as the reverse complement.
ACATTGAAAGACTCTGGTAAACCTGGTTCTGGCATAGGCTCTCCTTTTACGATAGATTCGTAAGTTTTGGCACGGCCATATACATCATCAGATTTTACAGTTAACATTTCTCTTAATGTTGCCGATGCACCATAAGCTTCTAAGGCCCAAACTTCCATTTCTCCTAAACGCTGACCACCCATTTGTGCTTTACCACCAAGAGGTTGTTGTGTAATTAAAGAATAGGGTCCTATTGAACGTGCATGCATCTTATCGTCAATCATATGACCTAATTTAATCATATAAATAACACCTACAGTCGCTGCTTGATCAAAACGCTCTCCTGTACCACCATCATACAAATAAGTATGACCATAAATTGGTACGCCAGCTTCGTCTGTTAAAGCAGTAATTTGGTCTAAAGTAGCCCCATCAAAAATTGGTGTAGCATACGTTTTACCTAAACGTTGTCCAGCCCATCCTAAGACAGTTTCATAAATCTGACCGATGTTCATACGAGATGGTACACCAAGCGGATTTAATACAATGTCTACAGGCGTGCCATCTTCTAAGAAAGGCATATCTTCTGCGCGTACAATTCTGGCTACAATACCTTTATTACCATGACGTCCCGCCATTTTATCACCAACTTTTAACTTACGTTTTTTGGCAATATAAACTTTGGCTAACTTGATAATACCATTGGGTAATTCATCTCCTACAGTAATGGCGAATTTTTCTCTTCGCAATACACCTTGTAAATCGTTTACTTTAATTTTATAGTTATGAATTAACTCATTTATTAAAACATTGAGTGATTTATCTGTAGACCAAGTACCTTTTGTTAAATGTGTATAATCGTCTACAGTATTTAATAATTTAAGTGTGAATTTTTTACCTTTTGGTAATATCTCTTCATTTAAATCATTTTTAACACCTTGTGATGTTTTACCATTGACAAGTTGGAATAATTTTTCTACTAATCTAGATCTTAAAGATTCAAACTTATTATCAAATTTAGAAGTTAAAAGCGCAATGTCTTCTTTTTCTTGAGTCCGTTTACGCTTGTCTTTAATGGTGCGTTGAAATAATTTTTTATCTATAACAACACCGTGTAAAGAAGGAGATGCTTTAAGCGAAGCATCTTTTACATCACCCGCTTTGTCTCCAAATATAGCACGTAAAAGTTTTTCTTCTGGTGTTGGATCTGATTCTCCTTTTGGTGTAATTTTACCAATTAAAATGTCGCCTGGTTTTACTTCGGCGCCAATACGAATCATACCATTTTCATCCAAATCTTTGGTCGCTTCTTCACTAACATTCGGAATGTCATTCGTCAACTCTTCTGCGCCTAATTTAGTATCTCTTACATCAAGTGAATATTCATCAATATGAATTGAAGTAAAAATATCTTCACGAACTACTTTTTCAGAAATCACAATGGCATCCTCAAAGTTATACCCTTTCCAAGGCATAAAGGCTACTTTCATATTTCTACCTAAGGCCAATTCGCCTTTTTGAGTAGCATAACCTTCACAAAGTACTTGTCCTTCTTCAACTTTATCACCTTTTTTAACAATAGGTTTTAGGTTGATGGAAGTCCCTTGATTTGTTTTTCTAAATTTAATTAGATTATAAGTTTTAGTATCTTCATCAAAACTAACCAAACGTTGGTTGTCTGTTCTGTCGTATTTAATAGTAATTACTTGAGAATCTACATATTCTACAATACCTTTACCTTCTGCATTTATTAAAATACGTGAATCTTTTGCCACACGACGTTCTAAACCAGTACCAACAATTGGTGCTTCTGGTTTCATTAATGGCACGGCTTGACGCATCATATTTGACCCCATCAAGGCACGGTTGGCATCATCGTGTTCTAAGAACGGAATAAGTGATGCTGAGATAGAAGATATTTGATTTGGAGATACATCCATATAATCAACATCAGTTGATGCTATTACAGGAAAATCACCTTCTTCTCTTGCGACAACTTTATCTAAAACAATTTGACCATTTTCGTCTAAGTCTAAATTAGATTGGGCAATTTTTTTACCTTCTTCTTCTTCTGCACTTAAATAAATAGGTTGTTTAGATTGATCTACTTTACCATCTAATACTTCGCGGTAAGGTGTTTCTATAAATCCTAAATTATTGACTTTGGCATAAACAGAAAGTGAAGAAATAAGACCAATATTTGGCCCCTCTGGTGTTTCAATTGGACACAAACGACCATAATGTGTAAAGTGAACATCACGTACCTCAAATCCAGCGCGCTCTCTTGATAAACCACCTGGGCCTAAAGCCGATAAACGACGCTTATGCGTAATCTCTGCTAACGGATTTGTTTGATCCATAAATTGAGATAACTGATTTGTACCAAAGAATGAATTAATTACAGATGATAAAGTTTTGGCATTTATCAAATCTAAAGCTGTAAATACTTCATTATCTCTTACATTCATACGCTCACGAATGGTTCTTGCCATACGTGATAAACCAACACCAAATTGTCCGGCCATTTGCTCACCAACAGTTCTAACACGTCTGTTTGATAAGTGATCAATATCATCTACTTCTGCTTTAGAATTAATCAATTCTATCAAGTATTTTATTATGGTGATGATATCTAATTTGGTCAGTACTTTAATGTCCATATCAACATCAAGTTCTAACTTTTTATTCATTCTGTAACGACCAACTTCCCCTAAATTATAACGCTGTTCAGAAAAGAATAATTTGTTAATTATGCCTTTAGCCGTTTCGTAATCTGGTGGTTCTGCGTTACGTAATTGTCTGTAAATATATTCTACAGCCTCTTTTTCTGAGTTTGTAGGATCTTTTTGAAGCGTATTATGAATAATAGCATAATCGGCTTGATAAGTTTCTTCTTTGTGTAAAAGAATTGTTTTAGAACCAGATTCAATAATTTCTAATACGTGGTCTTTTTCTAAAACGGTATCACGGTCAAAAACAATTTCATTACGTTCAATAGACACAACTTCTCCTGTATCTTCATCAACAAAATCTTCGTACCAAGTTTTTAGAACACGGGCAGCTAATTTGCGACCTAATACTTTTTTAAGACCCGCTTTAGAAACTTTTATTTCTTCGGCAAGATCAAATATTTCAAGTATGTCTTTATCGCGTTCAAAACCAATGGCTCTAAATAGCGTCGTTACGGGTAATTTTTTCTTTCTATCAATATAAGCATACATTACTTGATTGATATCTGTTGCAAATTCTATCCAAGAACCTTTAAATGGAATAACACGGGCTGAGTATAATTTTGTACCATTTGCGTGAAATGATTGACCAAAAAATACACC
>JASFYX010000009.1:0-154872 GCA_045046885.1 Flavobacteriaceae bacterium | reverse complement strand
GGCGGATTTTTAATTCTTGCGCTTGTTTATTTTATATCAAATAAAGTACTTAATCCACGTTTTTACTTTGCGGTTACCGGATTTATACTTTTTGTTTTACTCGGTGTCGGACGGATGACTCTAAACAAAGAGGTCGATTTTAAAACACATTATACACATCATCTAAAAAATGCTAACTCATTGGTTTTAGAAGTGAATAAAGTATTAAAACCTTCTAAAAAATACACTAAATATGAAGTGCGGGTCTCGCAAATTGACAGTCAAAAAACAAGTGGTAAATTACTGTTCTATTTAAAGAAAGACAGTACTCAATCCGACTTAAAAATAGGGCAATTCCTGTTTACCAATGCCACTATTAGAGAATTGCCTAAACCTCAAAATCCCTATCAATTTGATTATAAAACTTATTTGGAAAACAAGCATATCTACAGACAGATTTATACAGATAAATCGGCGATTATTCTTCTCGATAAAAGGAAAAAATCACTTTATTCGTATGCGCAAGATTTTAGAACTAGAATTGTCAAAGCTTTTGTAAAAAAAGGCTTAAAAGGCGATGAACTAGCTGTTGTAGAAGCCCTTCTTTTGGGTGAAAAGCAAGATATTTCAACCTCTTTGCGTCAAGATTATGCCAATGCGGGCGCTGTTCATATATTAGCTATTTCAGGTTTACACATAGGTATTATAATGTTCCTTTTAAGTTGGTTGTTAAAACCTTTAGAATATTTTAAAAATGGCAAAAATTACAAACTTATTATTATCATTTTATTTTTATGGGTTTATGCCGTAATAGCAGGATTAAGCCCCTCAATTATTCGTGCGACAACTATGTTTACAGCACTGAGCATTAGTTTATTTTCTAACAGAAAAACAGATGTTTATAATATTTTAGCTTTATCGGCTTTTGTCTTGTTACTTATAAATCCGCATTATCTATTTGACGTAGGTTTTCAAATGAGTTATTTAGCAGTATTAGCTATAGTTGCTATTCAACCAAAGTTGGTTGCCTTATGGCATCCCAAATATAAAATTGTACGGTATTTCTGGCAATTACTCTGTGTTTCTACAGCGGCACAAATTGGTGTTGTCCCATTAAGTTTATACTATTTTCACCAATTCCCAGGTTTGTTTTTTCTAACGAATCTTGTTGTGATTCCGTTACTAGGTTTTATTTTAGGATTTGGCTTATTGCTCGTTTTTCTAGCTTCTATAAATTCATTACCGGCAATTTTGATGTCGTTTTACCAAACAATTATTAATTATTTAAATCTCTTTATTTCTTGGATTGCGCATCAGGAGCGTTTTTTAATTCAGAATATCTCCTTTTCTCTTGCTTTACTATTAGTAAGTTATTTTGTAATAATTGCTTTTTATAATTGGACCGAAACAAAAAAATCGTGGCTTTTACAGTTTACTTTAGTTGCTGTTTTAAGTTTACAAAGCATCCTGTTTTACGAAAAATACACATCAAATAAGACCAATCAATTTGTGATTTTTAATTCTTATAACGAATCCTTACTCACGCTAAAAAAGGCTCAAAATTTACGGATATTAACAAAAGATAAACCTAACGAAGCTGTTCTAAAATCTTATTTGATAGGTGCGCATATCAAAAACATTATTCAAAATAAAAAAGTCCAAAATGTTTTTAGGGTTAATGGCAAAAAAGTGTTACTCATTGGAAAAAAAGGTGTTTATGAGCCTGTTGTATCTTGCGCTATTGTGGTAATCACCCAATCGCCAAAAATAAATTTACAACGGCTTATAGAAAAACTCAAACCCCAACTCATTATAGCCGATAATACCAACTATAAATCTTTTGTAACACGTTGGCAAAAAACTTGTAAGCAACTAAATATCCCCTTTTATGATGTTTCAAGAAACGGTGCTTATATTTATAGCTTTTAGAATTTAGTAAGCACTTAATTTTTAATATCTTTGAGAACGTAAAAAAAATTGAAATTTTAAATGAAAATTATAGTCCCTATGGCCGGTATCGGCTCAAGATTACGTCCTCATACTTTAACAATTCCAAAACCGCTTACTAAAATTGCTGGCAAGCCCATTGTGCAACGTTTGGTGGAAGATATTGCAGGTGTGGTAAAACAAAATATAGAGGAAATTGTTTTTATAACTGGCCCTTCTTTTCCTAAAGATACCGAAGCCAATCTTCTTAAAATAGCCAAAACTTTAAATGCCAAAGGTTCTGTAAAAATTCAACACGAAGCTTTGGGAACGGCTCATGCCATTTATTGTGCAGAAAAATCTCTAAATGGCTCTTGCGTTGTAGCTTTTGCCGATACCCTTTTTAAAGCTAATTTCTCTTTAGATGCTCAAGCGGATGGCGCCATTTGGGTAAAACAAGTTGTTGACCCAAGTGCTTTTGGCGTCGTTAAATTAGAGGATGGTATTATTACCGATTTTGTAGAAAAGCCCAAAAACTTTGTGTCTGATTTAGCTATTATAGGTATTTATTATTTTAAAGAAGCCGCGCTTTTACGCGATGAAATTAAATATTTATTGGATAATAATCTAAAAGAACACGGCGAGTTCCAATTGACAAATGCACTCGAAGCTCTAAAACAAAAAGGCTTAAAATTTGTGCCAGGCGAAGTCAATGCGTGGATGGATTGCGGTAACAAACCCGTGACTTTAGAAACCAATAGCCGCGTTTTACAATTCACTTTTGAAGAAGGTCAAAATTTGGTAAGTTCTGATGTGAAATTGGACAATTCTAAAATTATACCGCCTTGTTTTATTGGTAAAAACGTTACTTTAACCAACAGTACAGTAGGACCTAATGTCTCTTTGGGGGATAATAGTCGTGTAACAGACAGTGCTATAGTCGAATCACTTATTCAAGAAAATGTTGATATTAAAAATGCCCAATTAAAAAAAGCTATGATTGGCAATCACGTTATTTATGATGGTCATTTTAAAGAAGTTAGCTTAGGTGATTATTCTGTTTTAAAATAATTTTATGATAAAGAAGTTCTTTTTTGCGGTCTTATTTATTGTAGCATTTATGCCTGTGATAAGTCACGCTCAAAAAGACCTTTCTGAACCCGATAAACTCAAATTCGAATCGGCTTTTTTTGAAGCCTTAAAGCAAAAAGCTATTGGTAATTACGACAAAGCCATTGAATCTTTAGAACTTTGTCAAACTTTAGACAGCACTAATGTGAGTGTGCAATTTGAGTTATCTAAAAATTACTTTTGGCTTAAAAAATATTTCGAGTCAAAACAAACCTTAGCTAAGGCTTTGAAAAAGGAACCTCAAAATATTTGGTTGCTAGAACAAGCCAAAAATATTGCCGTGGCACAAGGCAATTATCCTGAAGCCATCGCTTATCAAAAAGATATAATTGCTATTAATCCTTTTAAAAAGACAGGTTTAATTAATTTATATCTTGCCAATAAAGAAAAAGATAAAGTGCGCGATTTAATTGCTGTTATAGAAAAAGAACAAGGTTTAAACAATTCTTTAAAAAGGATTAAAAAAGTCTTACTACACAATCAAAATCTCAAAAAGAAAATTGAGATAGCGCCACAAAACACGTCATTGAGTGCTTTAAAAAAAGATTATAAAACAACTAACGATTTTAAAATTCTAAAACGAATTTTAAAAATAGAATCACAGCAAAAAGATTACAACAGTTTATTGAATGACGCCACAGAAGCTTTAGACTTATTTCCTTCGCAAACTATTTTATATCTCTATGCCGCACAGGCCAATAACACCTTAAAAAACTATAAAGCCGCTTTATCTCATCTAGACAATGGCATTGATTTTGTGATTGACAAACCCACACGAAAAAAATACTATCTTGCTTACGCTAAAAGTTACACAGGTTTAAACAATACCCAAAAAGCGACTTATTATAAAAAAATGGCTGCACAACTTTAAAATCCCGACTGAATGTTAAAAAGAATTGTTTGTTTTTTTCTTGTTTTGGTTTTGTTATCCTCTTGTAAATCGGTTATTAAAACAGTTGAAAAAAGCACTTTAAAACCTTTGCCTATTTCGAAAATTATCGCCAATCAAAAAGCGTCTGATATATTGGCTAAAACTGTCATTGCTAAAATAAAAGTCAAATATATAACCGCTAAAAAAACACAAAATATAACTGCTAAACTGCGTTTGCAAAAAGACAGTGTTATTTGGATAAGTTTAACAGCAGTTGGTGGTATTCCTGTGGCTAAATTTTTGATAAAACCACATCACGTCAAGTATTATGAAAAGCTCAATAAAACCTATTACGATGGCGATTTTTCTTTGCTGAACAAATGGTTAAAAACCGATTTAGATTTTCAAAAAATTCAGAATTTACTCTTTGCACAGCCTATTTACACCATCGAAGCTAAAAAATTTATTTTAGGTATTTCAGAAAATAATTATCAGCTAAAATCTAAGAAAAAAAGAGACAATGCACGACCAATATATTGGCTCTATTCCACTAATTTCAAACTGCACAAACAGGCTTTTTACAAAAATAAGAAAGAACATCTGACTTTTATTTACGACGGTTTTGACGCTTCAACTCAAAATATTTATCCCAATAAAATGCAGGTAATCGCTCAAAACAAAAAAGAGCTGGTTAAAATAATTTTGACTTATAGATCTTTAAAATTTGACTTGCCTTTGCGTTTCCCTTTTAAAATTCCCAAAAACTATAAACCCCTTGAAATAAAATAATGGGCATTACAAAACATCCTACTTTTTTAATCCGCTTATTATTAGGGGTGTTTTTACTTGTTTCTGTAAATCTAAACGCACAAACCAAAAAGGAATTAGAGGCCAAACGCCATCAATTAAAAAAAGAAATTAGGCAGATAAACAGGCTTTTAATCCGTACAAAAACCAAAGAAAAATCGGTTTTAGCACAGGTAACCGACCTGAATAAACGCATTAAAACACGCGAAAAACTCATCAACACAATCAGCCAAGAAACAATACTTTTGGCTAAAGATATTACTTCAAATGAGCAACAAATTTCCTCTTTAGAAAAAAATCTAGCCGCTTTAAAAGTCGATTATGCCAAGATGATTGTGGCCGCTTACAAAACCAAGTCTAAAGAAAATAGGTTGTTGTTTTTACTCTCGGCAAAAGATTTTACTCAGGCTTATAACAGGCTTAAGTATATGAAACAATATACCGCTTACCGCCAACGTCAAGGTATTGAAATAGCCAAACAAACCCAAGTACTTAAAAATCTGAATAACAATTTGCTGTATAAAAAACAGTCAAAAGATACTTTGCTTATTCAGACGCAAAAAGAGCAAGACAGCATTAAGGACGAAAAGAAAAACCAAAAGAAACTCATCGCTAAAATAAAGCGCAGAGAAAAAAAATACGTTGCTGCTATCCGTAAAAAACAAAAAGAAGAGCGGGTGCTTAATAAAAAAATAGAAAAACTTATCCGAGACGCCATTGCCGCTTCAAATAAAAAAGGATCTGCTTTTAAATTAACAGCTGAGGCTAAAGCTTTAGCTGCCGATTTTGTAGCCAACAAAGGCAAACTCCCTTGGCCCGTGGCAAAAGGTTTAGTTGTATTGGGTTATGGTACACAACCACATCCTGTGGTTAAAAATATCACCATTCAGAGTAATGGGGTGCGTATAGCGACAGAAAAAGGGGCTTATGCACGTAGTGTTTTTAAAGGAAAAGTTTTGGCTATTCAACTTATTCCCGGTGGCCAAAAAGCGGTCCTTATCCAACACGGTAATTATATAAGTGTTTATAAAAACTTAGATACCGTCATTGTTTCAAAAGGACAAACTGTAGAAACCAAACAAAATATAGGTTCGGTTCATACCGACAGCAGTACGGGTAAAACTATTTTGGCATTTGTATTGTATAAAGAAGTAAAGACTGTAAATCCTTCTTATTGGTTATTTAAGATGTGAGTTTTTAAGCAAACAAAGCCTTTAATTCTGTAGCATCTTGTGGTTTCATACGTCCTGATAAAACCAAACTCAATTGTTTACGGCGTAGCGCCCCTTCGTAGCGTTCTTTTTCTAATTTAGTTTCTGGAATTATTTGAGGAATTTTAACAGGCCTTCCTGTGCGGTCAACAGCTACAAAAGTATAAATGGCTTCGTTAACTTTTGTACGATTGCCTGTTTCGCGGTCTTCTATCCACACGTCTAAATAAATTTCCATAGACGACGTAAATACACGCGATACTTTGGCCTGAATTGTTACAACGCTACCAACAGGAACCGCTTTGGCAAAATGCACATGATTTACAGAAGCCGTCACCACAATACGTCTAGAATGACGTTGTGCGGCTATGCTCGAAGCACGATCCATGCGGGCTAATAATTCGCCGCCAAATAAATTGTCAAGCGGATTTGTTTCGCCGGGCAAAACCATATCTGTTAAAACGGTTAATGAGTCTTTAGGCGTTTTTGCTTTCATAAAATTATTAATGTCGTCTCTGCGAATCCCTTCTGCGATAATTATCGAAGAAAAGGGATGTGGCAGTCTTTTTACTGATAAAGAGATTGCTTCAATCGTTCCTCATTCGCAATGACGTGGTTTATAAATTTTTGTATTATTTTTTAATGTTTTTCTACCAATAACCAAGCGGTATTGTCTTCGGTAGCACGCACTTTTCGCAAGGCTTGTATGGCGTCATTTTTAGTGGTATAACTGCCAAAAACCACTTGGGTTAATTGCCATTTGTTTTTACCAATTATCGCAGCATCAAAACCTTTGGCTTTAAGTTGCTTTAATTTGTGTTGTGCATTTAATGGCTCTCTAAAAGCGCCAGCCACCACATGAAAATTATGTGTTATAGGAGCACTTTTTAAAGTGATGCTAGGCAGCGGATTGCTGATTTTAAAAGTAGCCGATTGTATTCTATTTTGTAGTTTTTGCTGTTGCTGTTGCGAAAATTCAATCTGCTGATTTATTTTATACTGCTGATAAAAACGATTGCCAAAACCAATAGTCGAAAGTCCTAAAACAAACACGGCAGCATATTTTAAATAAGGACGCACATAAGTACCTGTAGATTTTAATACACTTTCTTGTCTTTCTACTTGCGACGCTATCAAAGCATTCAATCCATAAGAATCGGTAAGGTAATTTACAGTATTAAGCGGTTCAAAAACGAGTTTATTCTGACTGTTTAGGGTAAAACCGCCTATTTTATCGAGTTCTAAACTCTTGTTATTGTGTAATTCCGCTTGCCAATTTTTAACCGTCTTTTTAATCTTTTTAAGTGCGTCGTTATAGGGACATTCTACGGCACTTGATACAGCATTAGCCAACAAAGCATCGTTATGTAAAATATTAACATTAAACGATATAGCTTTACTTGGAGGATAAAACATATTGTTTTTTTCGTTAAAAACAGTAGACTTATAATTGCTTACAAAAGCGCCAAAATCGGGCACTACAACACATTCGTATCGGTAGAGTAAATCGCTTATAAGTTGTTCGAGTTTCATCAAAAACAAATGTAGAAAATAAGTCGTAATTTTTAAAGCTACTCTTGCTTTTTTATTAACATTTATTTTTATCTTAGAGCTTTTATACTTTTTTATGTCTGATAATGAATTGCTTTACTACTTAGCGCTCCAAAAAGCCGAAGGCGTTGGCGCTGTAAATGCCAAAAAACTCATTGTACATTGTGGAAATGCCAAAGCTGTCTTTAAAGAGAAGCATGCACATCTGTCAAAAATTGACGGTATTGGTAATTTTGTACTTAAAGGATTAAAATCTAAAACACTTTTTAAGGCCGCCGAAAAAGAAATCAATTTCATTTTAAAGAACAATATCAGCTATCATTTAATTACCGACGACACTTATCCCGACAAACTCAAACACTGCTCCGATGCGCCTGTAATTTTGTTTTATGACGGTACAATAGACCTGCAAAACAAAAAGATTATCAGCATAGTAGGGACACGTAACATTACTGGCTACGGCAAAGAGATTTTAGAAAAATTAATTGCAGATTTAGTACCTTTTGATCCTGTTATTGTAAGTGGTTTGGCCTATGGTGTCGATATTTTTGCACACAAATTAGCGGTGAAACACAATTTGCAAACCGTAGCAGTTTTGGCACACGGTCTAGACAGAATCTATCCGGCTGTCCATAAAAATACAGTTGCTAAAATATTAGAAAACGGCGGTTTGTTTACCGAGTTTTGGTCGCAAACCACGCCCGAACGTGAAAATTTCGTCAAACGTAACCGCATCATTGCAGGGCTTTCTGAAGCCACTATCGTAATAGAATCGGCTAACAAAGGCGGTTCCTTAATTACGGCCGAAATAGCCAATTCGTATAACCGTGATGTCTTTGCCGTACCGGGCAAATTGACAGACAATTTTAGCAAAGGCTGTAACAATCTGATAAAAACCAATCGGGCAGCACTGTTTAATTCGGTGGTCGATTTGCGTTATTTGCTCAATTGGGAAGAAGAAACCGAAGCTAAAACCATTCAAAAAAAGCTGTTTGTACAACTCAAATCCGAAGAAAAACCGATTTACAATTTTTTAAACGAAAACGGCAAACAACAGCTCGACCAAATAGCCTTGCATTGTAATACTCCCATCCATAAAGCGGTAACCATCTTATTTAATTTAGAAATGAGCGGTTTGGTACAGCCATTGCCGGGAAAGATTTATAAGGTTGTGTAGATTGTTATACGTTAAATGTTATATGTTAAATGTTATACGTTAAATGTTTTTTGAAATTTAAAACTTTAAGCCATTTTCAAATCAACTCATCTTCAAATCTGCTCACTGCTACTAAACACAGAATACTTCTCCGAGTTCCGCGCTTCAGACTTCGGTCTTCCAACTCCCGACTTCCGTCTTCTCAAATCAGTCTGCTTTCCTTAAAATAATACACCACAGCTTCTTTCATCAACAAACTTTGTTCGCCGGGTTTTAAAAAGGGGAGTTCTTCTTTGACTTTATAATGTGGCCAACCGTCTTTGTCAAAAAAATCGAATTCATAAAAACCCAAAGGTTCTAACAATTTACAAATGGCAATGTGCATTAAATTAACATTGTCGTCTTTTTTAAATTTTTTATAGCCTTGCCCCAGTTCTTGAACGCCTACCAAATAGATAATGGCATCTAAATCGGGCAGTTCACCTTCGGTAAATTTTTGGGCGATTAAGGCTCTCACTTGTTCGTATTCTTGTTTTAATTTTAAATCTCTAGACATACAGTGGAATAAAACACAAAAGTAAAGTAATTTCAATAGTTTTAAATACTCTTAAGCTGATAGATTTATTACTTTTGTATAAAACTTATCATTATGTACAGTGCTATAAAAACCCATTTACAAAACGAAATAAAAAATATAAAAGAAGCAGGCTTGTATAAATCCGAGCGTATTATTGCCTCATCGCAAAGTGCAGTTATAAAACTTGAATCGGGTGATGAAGTTATTAATTTTTGTGCCAATAACTATTTAGGTTTATCTAATAATAAGGAAGTGATTCAAGCGGCAAAAGACGCTATGGCTACGCACGGTTATGGTATGTCTTCGGTACGTTTTATTTGCGGGACACAAGACATTCATAAAAAATTAGAACAAAAAATAGCCGATTTCTATCAAACAGAAGACACCATTTTATACGCCGCCGCTTTTGATGCCAACGGCGGTGTTTTTGAACCACTTCTGGGCGCCGAAGACTGTATTATTTCAGACAGCTTAAACCATGCATCTATTATAGACGGCGTGCGCTTGTGTAAAGCGGCACGTTATCGTTACCAAAATAATGATATGGCCGATTTAGAGCAACAACTCATCACGGCTAACGCAAAAAATCATCGTTTTAAAATTATTGTTACCGATGGTGTTTTTTCTATGGATGGCGTAATAGCCCAACTCGATAAAATCTGCGATTTGGCCGATAAATATGACGCTCTAGTTATGGTAGATGAATGCCACGCCGCAGGGTTTATAGGTAAAACAGGACGTGGCACTTTAGAGTTAAAAAATGTGATGGGGCGTGTAGATATTATTACAGGAACGCTTGGTAAAGCCCTAGGTGGTGCTATGGGCGGTTATACCACAGGTAAAAAAGAAATAATCGATATTTTACGCCAACGTTCACGTCCTTATTTATTTTCAAATTCTCTATCTCCTGCTATTGTAGGTGCATCGCTTAAGGTATTTGAGATGATTTCTGATGATACATCATTACGCGATAAATTGGAATACAACGCTACCTATTTTAGAAAACAAATGGCTGCGGCTGGATTCGATTTAGTGGGTGCCGATGCGGCTATTGTTCCTGTTATGCTTTACGATGCCAAACTGGCTCAAACTATGGCTAATAAACTTTTAGAAGAAGGTATTTATGTTATAGGCTTTTTCTTCCCTGTTGTGCCAAAAGGTAAAGCACGGATTCGTGTACAATTATCGGCGGCGCATACGCAAGAACATTTAGATAAAGCCATTGCAGCCTTTATCAAAGTGGGCAAAGCGCTAAAGATTATCTAATATAAAAACCAATTAAGTATCTTTGCTCTTACAAATTTGCGAAAACCTATGAGCTTTATAAGAATCACCAAAAATTTTGACTTCGAAGCGGCACATGCCTTGTACGGTTACGATGGTAAATGTAAAAATATACACGGGCACAGTTATAAATTATCGGTCTGTGTTTTAGGAAAACCTATTGACGATACTGCGCATATTAAAAATGGTATGGTTATGGATTTTAGCGATTTAAAAAGGCTTGTCAATAACGAAATTGTAGCTGTTTTTGACCACGCTACGGTTTTAAACCGCCAATCGCCGCATATTAAACTGGCCGAAACATTGGAAGCACACGCCCATAAAATTGTCTTGGTAGATTACCAACCCACAAGCGAAAATATGCTGATAGATTTTGCCAAAAAACTTAAAAAAGGGCTTCCAAAAAATGTCACGCTTCACTCTTTAAAATTATACGAAACAGCCAATTCGTTTGCCGAATGGTTTGCCTCAGACAATAAATAATATGGCCAAAACAAAAATATATTTTGCATCCGACCAACATTTTGGCGCCCCAACTCCCGAAAAAAGTAAGGTGCGCGAAGCTAAATTTATTTCTTGGCTCGACACCGTAAAAAAAGATGCCGATACGCTGTTTTTGTTGGGCGATTTATTCGATTTTTGGTTTGAGTACAGAAATGTTGTCCCTAAAGGATTTGTACGTGTGTTGGGTAAATTGGCCGAATTGCGTGATGCGGGTATCAAAATTCATTTTTTTGTAGGCAACCACGATTTATGGATGCGCGATTATTTTGAAAAAGAACTCAACATTCCTGTGTATTTTAAACCTCAGATTTTCACATTTGACGATAAGAAATTCTATATCGGTCACGGTGACGGTTTAGGCCCTGGCGATAAGGGCTATAAACGTATGAAAAAAGTCTTTACTAATCCGTTTTCTAAATGGTTATTTAGATGGTTGCATCCCGATTTAGGTGTGCGCCTTGGACAATATCTATCGACTCAAAACAAACTTATTTCAGGTGAAGAAGATGTTGTTTTTCTGGGTAAAGACCAAGAATGGTTGGTGCAATATGCCAAAACAAAATTAGCAAAACAACACTACGATTATTTTGTTTTTGGACACCGGCATCTCCCTATGGAAATAGCCCTAAACAATAAGAGTACTTACATTAATTTAGGCGATTGGGTCAGTCATTTTACTTATGCTGTTTTTGAGGACGATAAGCTTAGTTTGAAGAACTTCTAATATTTATTTAAAGAGAAAACCCTCACGCATTCCCAATAAGGAAGGTCGGTCAGGCAGAATGATATTGTCATTCCGAGAGAGTTTTTTTTAGGCGACGAAGAATCTCAAATAGAATCATCAAAAATAAAAGAGATTCTTCACTGCGTTCAGAATAACAATCCTTTCAAAAGTTTAGTAAACTTTAAAGCATTTTTAAATTGATAACCTCTTGGTTTGTTAACATGCGAAAACGTCCTCTAGGTAAATTCTTTTTAGTTAATTCGGCAAAAACCACACGGTCTAACTTTACAACTTTGTAGCCAAAATGTTCGAATATTTTACGTACAATTCTGTTACGCCCCGAGTGGATTTGAATACCAACTTCTGTTTTAGGTTCGTTGGTTATATAACTAATATCATCAACAAAAACCATTTTGCCTTCTAAGGTAAAATTGGCAGCTATTTTTTGCAAATCGGCTAATTTTAATTTTTTATCGAGAGAGGCGTGGTACAATTTTTTGACGTTGTACTTGGGATGGGTTAATTTTTTGGTCAGTTCACCATCATTGGTAAACAACAATAAACCTGTTGTATTTCTGTCTAATCTTCCTACGGGATACAAACGCTCTGGAGCTGCATGAGCCACGAGTTCCATAACCGTCTTACGGCCGCGTTCATCATCCATAGTGGTGATGTAATTTTTAGGTTTATTGAGTAGTAAATAGCGCTTAGATTCTGGACTTATAACAGCGCCATCGAACTTTACAACATCATTAGCTAGAACTTTATAACCCATTTCTGTAACGGTTTTATCGTTAACTTGAGCGTTACCGGCTGCTATAAAAACATCGGCTTCACGACGTGAACAGATGCCCGCATTAGCAATGTATTTGTTTAAACGAATACCTTCTGAAGTGCTGGCTTTAGAAGTTTGTGGTTTGGTATATGTTTTTTTTCGGCCTTTTTTAAAAGGTTTTTTAGCATTTGAAGAGGTGGGCTTGTTAGAAGCTTGTCGTCCTCTCGACGAGAATTTTGAAGTCATTATTTTTAAATTTTGGGCAAAAATAGGCTATTTAATTAGAATAAAAACACTTATGTCTTTAATTTATTAGCGGGTTAATCAATCGTTTTATGATAACAGATGTATCTATCAGCGCCAAGCTAAAAACACCTAATACTATGAGTATTTTAAGTAATATGTGCAACTGAATGTAATTTTTATAAGTCGTGACGCGCCATAATTTGACTGTAAAAAGAGTCAGGATTAATCCTGCAAAATAAAAGTAAAATTTCATAGCGCCTATTTCGGGATATTTCCATAAAAAATAAATGGGATCTAAGGTCATTAATACAATAATGGTGATGAGTATTTTGGTAAAATGTTCGCCGTATTTTATGGGGATTGATATATAATTTTGAACGACATCTCCCTTTATATTTTCTAAATCTTTTATAAGTTCTCTAATGGTTAAAATAAAAAATAAAAAACTGGCGTGGGTAAAAATGATTGTCGAGAAGTTTTTATAGTACACAAACACCGCAAAAAATGGTAAAATAGTCAATACAACAGCAGAAAATAATCCGATTAGTGGATATTTATTTAGCTTATGAGAATAAAACCAGATACCAAATATATAGACCGCAAAAAATAAAGCGGCACGCCACGATACTAAAAATCCAAAGATGACGCCTAAAAAATTTAATAAAAAATAGAGTTGTAATTTTAATTTCTGACTAACGATACTGTCGAGTTTATGTTTTTCTGGTCGATTAATCAAATCTTTTTTAACATCGTAAAAATTATTTATAATATAACCAGAAGCTATAACGCAAGTAGAAGCTAACACTATTAAGTATAATTGTACATTTAAAACTACAGCTTTTAGAGGCAATTTGGGCGCAAAAATAAAAATGGCTGCTAGATATTGAGCCAAGACAATTACCAAAATATTATAGCCTCTAACAACCGACAATAAACTTATAAGCTTTATATAAATAGGAGCGTCATTGTGTTGTTTTTGACGTGTATTTTCTTTGGCTTTTTCTAATAAATCCATCGTGAAAATAAGAAAGTTACTTTATTGTTTTTTTAGAAACGGTACACCAATTCTAAATCGTAATCTTTTAAAATCTCTTTGGCTTTTTTATAATCTTTGGTGAATCCTAAAATATAGCCACCGCCACCTGAACCGCAGAGTTTTAAATAATAATCGTTTGTAGCAATACCTTTTTCCCAAAGCTTATGAAAAGATTTAGGAATCATCGGTTTAAAGTTTTTTAATACAACTTTAGACAATTGCTTTACATCGCTAAATAAGGCATTAAAATTTCCTTTTAAAAAGTGATTAATACAGGCATCGGTATGTTTTGCAAAATCTTGGTTGAGCATTTTTCTAAAACCTTCATTTTTCATTTTATTCATAAAGATACTTACCATTGGACCTGTTTCACCCACCATTTTAGAGTCTAATAGAAATACCGCTCCTTTACCTAGCTTTTGAGACGGAATACCTGTCGCTTCTAAATCGTCTTTCGAATTTATAAGAATAGGTAAACTTAAATAGCTGTTTAAAGGATCTAAACCTGAACTTTTACCGTGAAAAAACGATTCCATTTCGGAAAAAACTTTCTTTAAGGTAAGGAGTTTATCACGTGTTAAATTTTCTAAAACTGTGATTTTATTTATGGCATATTTGTCGTAAACAGCCGCCACTAAAGCACCCGAACTTCCCACACCATAACCTTGTGGAATAGAAGAATCAAAATACATACCTTCGTCCAAATCCGTTTTAAAACAGTCTAAATCAAATTGTGACGACTCTAAATTATTTTTTAAATAATTGTAGAATTTTAGCAAATTGTTATTTGACTTTAAAGCTTCTTCAGAAAGTTTATCTGACTTTTTTAAAGCACCTTGATACGTGTTATAGGGAATGGCTAAGCCTTTTGAATCTTTAATGATACCATACTCACCAAAGAGTAAGATTTTTGCATAAAATAGTGGGCCTTTCATATTGGTTGATACCTTTTTAAATCAAAAATACGTGCAAATATACGTTTTTTTAGCTCTATTGGTTTTAATAGTTCCTATTTATAGCTCAATTTAAGTTAAAAAAGTCAGTCTCCAGAAACGCCGTCGTAATGAAAACGCTTCCAAGTCCCCACTTTTTTATTGTCACGATAATTCCCTTGTGCTTTTAATCGACCATCTTGATAATACTCTCTACTTAAACCGTTTTTCCTACCGCGATTGTATATCAATTTTGCTTTGAGTTTGCCGTTTTTAAAATAAACCAAGCGTTCACCATTGAGATAGCCGTTTATGTAATTTACTTTTTGAAAGATTTTGCCATTTTCATAATACCAAATAACTTGGCCGTCATAAAACTCTGTATCTTTTTTTAAAGACAAGCCCTCCATTTGTTTTTTACCTGAAACATAAAAGTCTTGAAACCAAAAGCCTTTCCCTTTTTTATGAGGCGCTTTTCTAAAGTAAAGGGCTTTGTCTTTTGTAGTTTTTTTCCAGTTGGCATCAAACCAAATAGAATCTCCTTGCGCAAAAGAAAGAGAGCTGATAAAAAATAAACCAAGTGCTAGTGTTGCGAATTGTTTTTTCATGATGATGATTTTTTAGTTAGTGTCTGAAGTAAGAAATCTAAAATTTCTGGTTCGTAGCAGGACAAATTCAGCCTACTATAAGTGTCATCTAAAAACGTGCTATCTCTTAAAAATAGCTCTATAAAGTTACAAAAAAAAATTAAATAGGCTTATTGATTAGTTCTCTATATGTAATCCGAGCCCTGTATTATCGTGAATTATCTGGTTGTTTTGACAGAATTTTACCAATTCTTTTTCAATAAAAAGTTGTGTTTTATCTTTTTCGCTTTGCGGATATAATAGATGCACATTGGCACCGGCATCAAGGGTGAAACACAGGTTTAAACCCGATGCTTTACGGAATTCCCAAATCTTATTGATGATTTTAAGTGTATTGGGTTTCATCAAAATAAAATAGGGCTGACTTGTCATCATCATAGCGTGTAAGGTCAAAGCTTCACTTTCTACAATACTGATAAACTTTTTTAAGTCGCCACTTTTAAGGACTTTTTTAATGTCTGAAATATGATTATTGGCTTGTTTAAATCTTTCTATCGCAAAAGGATGATTATCCATCAATCCGTGACCCAAACTGCTCGACACAGTTTTTTCGCTTTTGTCTACTAATAAAATACTGTCGTAATAATTTTTAAAGTTGGGGTGTAAATCAAACGGTAGTTTTACCCCGTAAAGGTTTGAGCTATTTTTAATAGCGGGGTGTTTACCCCAAATAATCACAGGACCTTCTATACTGCGGCAGGCACTACCCGAACCTAATCGTGCTATAAAGGATGCTTTTTTATTAAAATAATCTTTGGTTATATTAGGGTTTAGCGCTTTTTCTAATTGCATTAAACACGCAGAAAGTGCTGCCATACCACTAGCCGATGACGCTATTCCGCTACTATGCGGAAAAGTATTTTGGGTATAGATTTCGAAATTATAATCCGCTAAAAAAGGTTGGTATTTTGAAATCCGTTCAAAAAAAACTGCAATTTTTGGCTTGAAAGCTTCATTTAATTGCCCTTCAAAATAAATAGAGAAATTAATTTGTTCTGACCTTGTTTCTTGTCTAACACATTTTAGTTCGGTTCGAGTAACACAATTTTTGAGGGTAAAACTCAATGATGTATTTGTGGGAATTTGTCCTTCTTTTTTACCCCAATATTTTATCAGAGCAATGTTGCTGGGCGCGGAGCTTTTGAAGCTTTCTTTTGTTATTTTAGAAGTATCTAAAGGTTCTGAAATAAATTGTGCTGTTGTCAAAATGAAATCTGCTTTGTGCAAAGATAGAATTAATTACTTTTGCTTTCAAACGATATTTAATGCGCAAAATAAAATTGATTTGGGATTTTAGAGGAACAGATGCTTTAAAAACTGCCGAACATCACGCCATCCATCTTAAAGAATTTGCCACAAAAGAATATTTAAATTTTCATGATGTGAATGTTCAATCTTACTCAGACGTTTATGTCATTGCTTTTATTATTGTTAATGAAAAAGATATGATTGTTTTTAGAGATGCCTTAAAACCCAATCGGGGCGAAGTGGCTGGGTGAGAAGTGTTCAGTGTTCAGTGTTCAGTGTTCAGTAAATTAAACTACTACCCAAAGAAACACAAAGAATCTTTCTGTTAAAATTTTGTTATTATATTTAAGTATTTGCTTAAATACTAAATTATTTGTAGGTTTGCCTTAAATTTACAATATATGAAAACTGTTTCTTGTATCCGCGAAGAAAAAAATCAGTATAAAATTGATCAATACGAAAACCTTTTAAAAGACAATGCTACAGATTTTAATCAGCTTAGCAAAATTGTAGGACTTATTGGTAACGAAGTCCGTTTAAAACTGGTATGGCTTATAAACGAAGAGCGTTTTTGTGTGTGTGACTTAGCCGATATTTTGCAAATGAGCGTACCAGCCATTTCGCAACACCTGCGTAAATTAAAAGATATCGGTATTGTTGAAACGTTTAGAGAAAAACAAACCATCTATTATTCAATTACTGAAGCTCAAAAAAATATTACCCATCATATTTTAGACTTAGTGTCTGATAAAATGACTATTAACATTTAAATTTTTAACGATGAATACTCAAAACACAGATTCAAAAAAATCAAAAAGTCTTTTAGGTCTTAGTCTTTTAACAGCCATTACCGCCTCTTTATGTTGTATAACTCCCGTATTAGCATTATTAGCTGGTACAAGTGGTATGGCCGCTACCTTTTCTTTTGTAGAACCTTTTAGGCCCTATTTAATTGGGTTAACTGTGTTGGTTTTAGCTTTTGCTTGGTACCAACAACTCAAGCCCAAAAAAGACATCGATTGCGATTGTGAAACAGAAGACCTGCCTGACGGCAAGGCAGGAAAACCAAAGTTTATAAAATCTAATCTATTTCTAGGCTTGGTAACTGTTTTTTCTTTTGTAATGTTGGCTTTTCCTTATTATTCCGCTATTTTCTATCCCGAAAACAAAGCTAAAATACAGCCTCAGTTTGCAAAGTCTATAAACAACTTAACTTTAAATGTTAAAGGAATGACTTGCGAGAGTTGTAATCTTCATGTTGAGAATACTTTAGCCCAATTACCTGGTTATATCAATGCTAAAGCGGATTATAAAACAGGAACGGTTAAAGTGGAATTTGATGCTTCTAAATCATCTGAAAAAGAGGTGAAAGATGCTGTTAACAGTACCGGATATAAGATTATTAACTAAAAATATTTAAATATGAAAATAGAACCTAATTCGGTTATAACTTGTCCTAAATGTGGACATAAAAAAGAAGAAGTTATGCCAACAGATGCTTGTCAATTTTTTTATGAATGCGAAAATTGCAAAACAATTTTAAGACCCAAAGAAGGTGACTGTTGTGTGTTTTGTAGTTATGGCTCTGTTGCCTGCCCACCTATTCAACAAAGTAAAAGTTGTTGTTAAAGAGATTCGTTTTTAAACTTATTTAAGTAAATTTACCTCTTAAAATTTCCGCCTTTGAAAAAGAATATCCTAAAACAACAACGGAATGAGCTCAACGCCCATTATATTTATACCGATTTAGCTAAATTTAGTGATGATTCTCACAACAAAGCTATTTTAGAAAATATTGCCTCAGACGAGTTGCAACACTATCTTTTTTTAAAAAATATTACAGGAGCTGATATTAAACCCGGGATATTCAACATCAAACGATTTGTAATGCTTTCTAAAATATTTGGCTTGTCATTTGGGTTGCGTCTATTAGAAAAAGAGGAGTCGCAAACCGCTATTTTTTATGAGTCTCTAGAAAAAGATTACCCCGATATCGCCAAAATAAAAGAAGATGAAATTCGGCATGAAGTTGAACTCATAGGTATTTTAAAAGACAAACGCTTAGATTATGCCGGCGCTATTGTTTTGGGTTTAAACGATGCTTTAGTTGAATTTACAGGAACACTTGCCGGGCTGACTTTTGCTTTTGCCAATAACTTAATTGTTGGGTCAACCGGACTCATTATGGGTATAGCTGCTTCGTTATCAATGGCGGCTTCGGGCTATTTGGCCTCGCGCGAAGTAGATAATACTGATACCAATCCTATTACTTCTGCTATTTATACAGGTTTATCTTATATTATTACTGTTGCTTTTTTGGTATTCCCTTATTTTATACAATCTGATCCTTATATTGCGCTTGGTACGATGTTATTAACAACTGTAGCTATTATAGCTTTATACACTTATTATATTTCGGTTGCTAAGAATATTTCATTTAAAAAACGCTTCTTAGAAATGGGAGCCATCTCTTTAGGCGTGGCTGTATTATCATTTGGTATCGGACTGATTGTTAAACACTATTTTGGAATTTCGTAAATAAAAAATAAAATTTCTTGTCTTTTAAAAAAAAAGTTATACCTTTGTAAGCGATTACTTACTTACTATTTATAACTATGATACGATTAAGTACAGAAACCCGACAAGCACAAATTAAAGAAGCTGTTTTAGATATTATCTCTAACGAAGGTTTAGCTAAGCTTTCTACTAAGAACTTAGCAGCAAGAGTTGGCGTGAGCGAAGGAGCCATTTACAGACATTTTAAAAGTAAAAAAAACATCCTCTTGTCTGTAGTAGAAGATGTTTACAACAATTTGGTAGTCAATCAAAAAGCCATAGCCTATTCTAAAATGACCCCATCGGTAAAATTGTTTACTTTTTTCTGCAAACAAATCAAGTATTTAATTTATAACAAGGGTGTAACCATCTTATTATTTTCTGAAGCTACTCACGCTAACGACTCAGACTTAAAAGAAAAACTTTTAGAAATACTAAAAGCACAAAAAGAGCTTTTAAAGCAAATTGTAAACGAAGGTATTAATCACGGCAGTTGGAATAAAGATTTAGATATTGAGGCTTTTGCCACTTTATATATGGGAATACCTGTAATACTAAATATAGAATTGGTATTAAACAAAGAAACGTTTAATCACGAAGATTTCTGTAATAAAATGTTTGTAATGTTAGAACGTATTTTAAAATCCTAAAAAATTTAACTATATATGTAAGTGAATGTTTACTTATTAAATTAAAAACAAATGAAGAATAAAACATTAACAACAATCTTAATCCTGCTTTTAATAGCTCCTGCATTGACTCAGGCGCAAGAAGTTAAAAGTGTACAGGATTTATTTACCGCACTCAAATCGCATCCACAAACCAAAGGCGATTTATTGGCTACTGACAAAGCTAAAGTTGGCAAAAGTTTAGCTTATAGTAATCTTTATCCTAAGCTAACCGCTTTTGGCACTTATGATAATTTTTCTTCGCCAACAGCTTTATTGCCTGTGCCGCCAAACGAATTAATGCCGATGATTCAAGACCAAAGCATTCCGCAGCCTTTTAGCGAAGATATTTTTAGAGCAGGTGTAAGTATATCAATGCCTGTTTTTATTAAATCTATCTACACAACAGCCAACAAAGCTAAATATATGCAAAAATCGGCTAAAGCTAAACAACACATCAATTTGTTACAAAACGAAGCTATTATCGTCAGCTCTAATGCTAATTTACAATACATAAAAGCATTGACAAAAGCACTTGAAAGTAAAAAACAGTCACTTTTAAAAACGAAAGAAATAATCGCCCTAAAGGTTAAAAATGGTCGCGCTCCTGGATCAAGTTTACTAATTATAGACAATGGTATAAATCAAGTTGATGCTACAAAAAATGAAATAGCGCTTAATAGAGAAACAGCCATTGCCTCTATAGAAACACTTACAGGAGTTAGATTATCAAGTCCTTTAGAAATGTTAGAAACAGGTGTTATTGACAGTAGTACAATAAAATCCTTAGAACCTTTGCGCCAAAAAGTTATAGCAGACAAACTCTCTTATCGTGCAGAAAAAGAAAAATTGTTACCAGCCTTATTATTAAGAGGTAATTACAATCACAGTTATGCCCAATCTTACAATAATAATTTAGCGATAAATGAAGATTATACAACCGTTGGTTTGGTTTTAAGTATACCGCTTTTTAACAAGAGCCAGTATGCACAAATTAAAAAAAGTAAAATAACTTATAAAGCTACCAAAAACGAATTAGACAAATTAGATTTATCGCTTAAAGCGCAATCAAAACAATTAGAAAATTCTGTAAAAATTTTAGATAACTCTATTTTGCTTTATCAAAAAAATGTAAAAGACAAAGAAGAAATTTTAAAAATAGCTAAAGTTAGCTATCAATCAGACCGTATATCTATTGAAGATTACTTAAAATATGAAGATGATTTGGTTTTAGAAAAATCAAAACTATATAAATCAAAAGCTCAAAAATGGCAATCGCTTATGAAGCTTGCTGTAATCTATGGTAATAAAATTGAAAATCTAGTAAAATAAAGAAAATGAAAACATTAAAAAACAAAAGAATAATAGGCCTAATTGCAGTAATTGTAATTATAGTTTTAGCAATTTTTGCAGTAGTTAATGCAAAACGCAAAGAGGCTAATATGCCCGTTGCTAAAAAATATGGAATTGTAGTTGCTACAACTAAACCTCAGCTACAATACACAGAGTTAAGTTTACCTTATTTGGCTCAAACTGAAAACGATAAAGATGTAAAACTATCCTCAAAAGTAACTGCCAGAGTGAAATTTATAAAGCCTAGTGGTTCTAAAGTTAAAAAAGGAGATATCATTGCGCGTTTAGACAACACCTCTATTCAAACAAATGCTGTTAGTATAAAATCTCAAATTAAAGCTACAGAAATAGCCCTTAAAAATTTAGAAAAAACTCATAAAAGAACCCAAGATCTTTTAGCCGTAAAAGGGGCTTCTTTAGAACAATATCAAAAAGAAGAAAGTAGTCTTGAAGCTTTAAAAGCTAAATTAAATACTTTACAACAAAACCAAATTGATATTACAAACACATTGACTTATGCTACTATTTTATCTCCTGTAGATGGTGTCATTTCAAAAACATTAGTCAATAATGGCGATATGTGTTTGCCTGGTCATCCGGTAGCAAATATAAGCGCCGCCAACGGTTTTTATTTATTGTTGAGAATTCCAACTGATTTAGCCATTTATGGCGTAAACTTTGATAACAAAAACTATCCTGCCATCGCTTTAAACAGCACCTTTAATAACTTGGCAGAATACAAAGTATATGTCAATTCAAAAGGGTTTACAACTGGCGATAGAATTGAAGTTAACGTTGTTGTATTTAAAGGTCAAGCTGTAAAATTACCATTTGATGCCGTTTTAAACCGAAATGGTAAAAGTTTTGTTCTTGTTAATAATAACAATAAGGCTAAAGCTGTTCCGGTAAGTATTATTCAAACTGGCGAAGATGGTTTGGTAGTGAGCAATACAAACATTGTAGGAAAAGAAATAGTTGTTGCCAAACAAGATATTTTGTTAAAACTTCTAGGCGGTTTATCTATACTAACTCAAAAATAAAAATCATGTTCGACTATTTTTACAAACGTCCTTATACACTTTATGCACTCATTGCAGGGTTCTTTATTATGGGAATTGTTGCCTTGGTTACATTACCTAAAAATCTATTCCCAGATGCAAATCCACCACAAGTAATTGTAATTACGAGTGTACCGGGAGCAACAGCTCAAGTAGCTGCCAATACTGTTTCAAAACCAATTGAACAAGAAATTTCAAGATTGGGTTTAATAACCGATGTAAGCTCAGTTAACGTTGCAAATTTTTCAATAGTAAAAGCCGATTTTGGCTACAAAAAAGATTTAAATGCTGCAGCTGTTGATGTGGCTAATGCGCTATCAATCGCCAAAGGGAAATTACCTGCCAATGTAAATCCGGCTATTTATACCGCAGGCGATTTTACCTTACCTGTAGACGTAATGTCTTTAAGTCCAAAAAATGATAATATAAGTACTGCTGATATAAGAAAAATAGCAGATAGTTTTATCAAACCTTATTTGTTGAGTAATCAAAATATTGGAAATGTTGAGGTTTTTGGCGGCTATCAAAGTGCCATAAATATTGAAGTTGACCCTTTTAAAGCAAAGCGTTATAATGTTAATTTCGAAAGTATTACAAAAGCTATTCAGGTATTAAACAAAGATATGCCAATTGGTTTTGTAAAAGGTGATAACAGCTTTTATACCATTACTTTTTATGGTGAAAAAGATAATATTGAGAGAATTAAAAACATCAATATTTTGCCTAATGTGCAATTAAGAGATGTTGCCGATGTAAAATGGGGCTTTAAAAAACGCACCAGTGGTTATATTGGTAATGGCAAACAAGCCATAGCATTAGCCGTACAACGTGCCCCCGGAGGAAGTGTGCTTGATGTAAGTAAAGCGGCTAGAGCCGAAATGAAAAAGTTAGAAGCCAAGTATCCCAATATTAAATTCGAAATTTCTGACACGCAACGCAACCTCATCGAGTTAGCAAACTCTAATATGTTAGATGCATTACGCGATGCTATAATTTTCACCCTTATTGTAGTGCTCTTTTTCTTAGGAAATTTTAGAGCTATCATTGCAGCTGGTTTATCAATTCCTATGGTGTTTTTTGCCACTATGGCCGTTATTTGGTTAACTGGAGGTGAATTGAATATTGTAATATATACTGCTATAATTTTAGCGCTGGGTATGTTGACTGATGATGCCGTAGTGGTGTTAGAAAACGTAGAGCGGCATCTTAATGAACTTAAAGAAGATTTAGAAACAGCCATTATTAAAGGCACTAAAGAAGTTATTGCACCAATTTTTGCAGGAACAATTTCTACTATTGCTATTTTATTTCCTTTGATGTATGTAGGTGGATTTCCACAAAAAATATTTAAACCTTTAATATTTACATTAATTATTGCGCTTATCATTTCGTTTTTTATATCCATCACATTTATTCCACAGTTATTAAAAAGATTGTACAAAAATGGATTTAGAAAAACAAAAGTAGAATTGTGGTTTGATCGTGCTTATAATAATTCAGTAGGTCGATTAGTTGAACCTTATGTAAATGTGATTAAATTTTCTAACGGCAAACGTAAAGTTTTAAGAAGGCTCGTTTTAACGGTTGGCGTTGTAATCTTATTATTAGTAAGTATGGGTAGTATTATGCCAACTATTGGCAAAGACGCCATGCCACCAATGGATACAGGCATTATAAAAGCACAAATTGCCTTTAGTGCCAACGAAACTGTAAACAGTGCTGAAAATAAAATTGAACCTTTTTTAACTTGGCTACACAAACAAAAATGGACCGAAAAAAGTTCGGTTGCTTTTGGTACAGAGCCTGGTGTTTTAAGCTTAGGATCTGGTAATTTACCTTCCGAAGCTACCATTACCATTAATTGTGTAGACCGCTTTCATAGAAAACTAACCATATGGGAAATTGAAGATATTTTACGCGATAAACTTTCAAAATTAGAAGGCTTAAAACGAAATGATGTGTACGATTTTGGCGCAACGGCTTTATCTTCTGTAAAAGCACCATTAGATGTGAGATTAAAATCGCCCGTAGTTGATGGTTTAACCGATAAGACACATCAAGTAAGCGAGGCTATCGCTACCATAAAAGGGTTAACATCGGTTTCCACCAGTTGGGATAAAGATGTAAGCGAAATTGTTTTAGATATTGATGAAAATAAAGCCTTGAGTTTTGGATTAACACCTTATCAAATAGCGATGCAAATTCCGGTTAAAGGTCAAGTAGTTGGATTAAACGCCAATTTACAATCTATGAATACACAATATGTCCGTTTGTATCTAAAAGGAAAATTCAGCGAAAACGAACAAACGTTAAGGCTCTTACCAATCCAATCAAAATTTGGTGAAATACCTTTAGAGTCTTTAGCTAAAATATCAAAACGATTAACTTATGCTAAGATTGAACGTGATAAAATGTTATACAGTGTAGATGTTAACGGCTATCGTGCCAAACGTCCTATTACACATTTAACAGATGATGCCAATGCAGCTTTAAGTAAAGTTAAAAATCTAGACGATGTTATAGTAACGCAAGAAGGTGATATTCAAACCATAAATGATAGTTTTGACAGAATGATGAAAGCCATTGCCTTAGGAATCATCATCTTATTAATGGTGTTAATTGCTATTTATAAATCAGTTAGAATGGCCTTAATTATGATTTTGGTTTTACCATTATCCTTAATTGGTGCTGCTTGGGGTATGTTGTTATTCCACAAACCAAGTTGTATGCCAAGTCTGTTAGGTATCTTATTGCTTTTTGGAATCATCATTAAAAATGCTGTATTGCTGATAGATTTTTATCAACATCACCGCGCCAGTGGCGAATCACCTTTTGAGAGTGCTCTAGAAAGTGTTCGTGTAAGGTTCCGTCCTGTTTTAATGACTGCGTTTGGTACTATTGCCGGTATGATTCCTATTGCATTAGAAAATGCGGTTGGGTTGGAACGCTTAAGCCCATTAGCAGATGTGGCCATCGGCGGATTACTTATAGGAACATTATTAACCTTAATATATGTCCCTATTTACGCCTATGCTGTTGATAAAGATAAAATAATTAAAAAACAATAGAAATAATTAAATAAAAATGGAGTCACAAAAACCAACAATTGAACAAATCCTCACAAAAATGAAAGGATCTATGAATGGAGAATTGCCTAACGTGGTAAAATTAGCAAGCGAAAAATTACCCGAAATGCTTTACGAACAAATACATAGTAATATGTTTGCGATGCCAGAAAACGGTGCTTTAGAAAACGAAACAAGAACCTTAATTTATTTAGGTGTTGCTATTGCAACCGGGAGTAAAACTTGCATTAAGGCGATGCTTAACAAAGCTAAAGCGCAAAATATCTCGAAAGAAAAATTAATTGAAACCTATAAAATTGTGCGATATGCTGAATCCTCTAGGGTAATGGGTAATGCAGAAATGCTATTTGAATCACTTTAGGTTTTATTAAATAGAATATTGGTTTTTATTAGCTTTAGAGCTTCAAAAAATAAATAAATTATTTTTTGAAGCTCTTTTATATTTCATTTTAAATATTAATCGTATATTTGCGATGAACTTATGAAAAGAACAACACAAAATATTGATTATACAGAAGATGCCGAACAAACGGCGCGTTTTGCCAAAGCACTTTCGCATCCCGTAAGGTTAACTATTTTAAAATATTTGAACAACCAATCGTGCTGTTTTACAACCGATTTGGTTGGGGTTTTACCAATGGCACAGTCAACCATTTCGCAACATTTAAAAGAATTAAAAGAAGCCGGATTGATTCAAGGTACTATCGATCCCCCAAAAATAAAATATTGTATCAACAAAGAGAATTGGCTTAAAGCCCAAGCCTTATTCGAAAAAATATTTAAAAAAGATTTTTCTAAAATAGATTGTTGCTAATCTATTTTTTTAACTATTGACATCGCTTATTGGCGATAAACAAATAAAAATAATTATTATGAAAACTGTAAAAATTTTAGGCACAGGATGCCCAAATTGTAAAAATACAGAAGCGGTTGTAGCGTCTGTTATTGAGCAACTTAATTTAGATCTTAAAATAGAAAAAGTTGAAGATATTCAAGAAATAATGAAATACAACATAATGAGTACCCCCGCTATCGTTATCGACGAAAAAGTGGTTCTAAAAGGACGTGTCCCCAGTTTAGCCGAAGCTAAAGATTTATTAGAAAAAGTTAGCACTTCTACTTGCTCAAATAATAATGGTGATTCTTGTTGTGGTGGTCATCATCACGAACATAACGAAAGTTGTCAATCCAAATCGCAGGCTAAAGAAGGAACCTGCTGTAGCGATAGATCTCATACAAATTGTTGCTAAACAATAAGTTATAAAATACCAAAATAAATGATTAAATTTAATGAAATAGGAAAAATCTATACTCCTTTTAAAACAAAAGCGGGAATGCCAATTCAATCAAGTGGCGCAAAAGGTATCAAAGGAAAAATAGTATTGAATGATATCTACTCTAAAGGGCTTAAAGACCTTAACGGATTTTCTCATATTATCCTAATTTACCATTTTCACAAATCAGTTGGTTTTAAATTGCATATAATCCCATTTCTTGACACTAAAAAAAGAGGTGTATTTTCAACAAGAGCACCAAAAAGACCAAATTCTATTGGAATGTCTGTTGTTAAATTGTTGCATATTGAAGGTAATATATTACATATTGAAAATGTAGATATACTTGACGAAACCCCTTTGTTAGACATCAAGCCTTATGTTCCAACTTTTGATATCCATCAAACAGAAAAAAACGGTTGGACCGAAAACAAAACAAAAGAACTAAATAATATTAAATCAGATACAAGATTTAAATAAGAAAATAATACAAAGACAAACTAAAAATTATACCTCTAGTTTAGTGTAGCTGGAACATTTGACTAACTCATGAAACCAAAATTAAAACTTCTCGACCGCTTCCTTACTTTATGGATATTTTTAGCGATGATTATAGGTGTAAGCATTGGTTATTTTTTTCCAAATACAGCTAATTTTACCAATGCTTTATCGGTTGGAACAACAAATATTCCATTGGCTATTGGCCTTATTTTAATGATGTATCCGCCGCTGGCAAAAGTCGATTACAAATTATTGCCCAAAGCTTTTAAGGACGTTAAATTGATGCGTTTATCGCTTTTTTTAAACTGGATAGTAGGCCCAATTCTTATGTTTGCTTTGGCGCTGATTTTTTTACACGACTATCCGGGCTATATGACAGGGCTCATTTTAATAGGTTTCGCACGATGTATTGCTATGGTTATTGTGTGGAACGATTTAGCCGGTGGCAGTCGCGAATATGGCGCGACACTTATCGCTTTAAACAGTATTTTTCAGGTACTGACTTACAGTTTTTATGCTTGGTTATTTATTACTGTTTTACCAAAATACTTCGGTTTAGAAGCTTACGACGTTAACATTTCAATTTTTGAAGTTGCCAAAAGTGTCCTTATTTATTTAGGAATTCCGTTTTTAGCAGGTTATTTATCGCGTAAATATTTAACAAAATACAAAGGTGAAAATTGGTATAAGCGGACATTTATTCCCTTTATCTCACCTATTACATTAATTGCTTTGTTAGCTACAATTGTATTGATGTTTAGCCTTAAAGGCGATATGATTTTAGAACTTCCTTTTGATGTTTTACGCATTGCTGTCCCGTTAATAATTTATTTTATTGTGATGTTTTTAACCAGTTTTTTTATCGGAAAATCGATGAAAGTACCTTATGATAAAAACGCTTCAGTCGCTTTTACGGCCACAGGTAATAATTTCGAATTGGCTATTGCTGTGGCTATTGCCGTATTCGGATTAAATTCTGCACAAGCATTTACAGGTGTTATAGGACCACTAGTTGAAGTTCCTGTATTGATTTTATTGGTTAAATTATCACTTTGGCTTAAAAAGAAATATTATAAATCGATTTGAAAATGAGTCGATTTGAAGATTTGAAAATTAAATAAATGAAAATACTTATTCTTTGTACAGGCAATTCGTGTCGCAGTCAAATGGTCGAAGGTTTTTTAAAATCTTTTGACAAGAACTTAGACGTTTATTCTGCAGGCACAAAACCTACCTCTGAAGTGCATCCAAAAGCTATTGAAGTTATGGCTGAATTAGGTATCGATTTAAGTCAGAATAAGCCACAATCTGTCAACAAATTTTTAGAGGAATCCTTTGATTATGTCATCACTGTTTGTGGTGGCGCCAAAGAAAGTTGCCCTATGTTTACAGGAAATGTAAAAAACCGACTTCATATTGGTTTTGAAGATCCGGCAGATGCCATTGGAACGGATGTAGAAATTACAGCCGAATTCAGAAAAATACGCAATGAAATCAAGACTGCTTTTTACAGATTTTATAAAGACAAAATAGCTTAATACTATGTTCGATTGGATTCAGAAATTAGCAGATTGGTTAGTATTTGACACTTTACATTTAACAAAAGGTCAGCATCTTGCCGAAGCGTTGAACTTTTTTATTTACGATAGCATAAAAATATTATTATTGCTCTTTGTGATTATCTTTTTTATGGGAATTATAAACAGTTATTTCCCAATAGAAAAAGTTAAAAACTATTTATCTAGAAATAAATTATTCGGTTTTGAGTACTTAATGGCGAGTTTGTTTGGTGTTGTAACACCGTTTTGTTCATGTTCGTCTGTACCCTTATTTATTGGCTTTGTTCGTGGCGGTATTCCACTAGGTGTAACCTTTGCTTTTTTGGTAACATCGCCATTGGTTAACGAAGTGGCCATTGGTCTTTTTGTAGGACTTTTTGGGGTTAAAATAACCGCTGTTTATGTTGTAAGCGGCATTTTGTTAGGAATGGTAAGTGGCCTTATTTTAAGTCGATTTAAACTAGAACGCTTTTTAACACCCTGGGTTAAAGAAGTTCTAGCCAATGCGCAGCGCGATGAAGAAACTTTTGTAGCAGAAAAAACATCCTTTAAAAATCGTTTACCTGTTATCTGGAATGAAGTCCTTAAAATTATTAAAGGTGTAATTGTTTATGTATTGGTAGGTATCGCCATTGGCGGATTGATGCACGGTTATGTCCCCGAAGGATTTTTTGAACAGTATATGAGTAAAGATAATTTCTTTGCGGTGCCAATAGCAACTATTTTGGCCGTGCCGATGTACTCAAATGCATCTGGTATTTTACCCGTAATGCAAGTGCTTGTTTCAAAAGGAATACCAATTGGAACAGCCATTGCTTTTATGATGGGCGTTGTAGGATTATCATTCCCCGAAGCCATGCTTCTTAAAAAAGTAATGACCTTTAAGTTAATAGGTGTATTCTTTGGTGTGGTAACACTCTGTATTATTATTTCGGGCTATTTGTTTAACCTCGTTTTATAAAACCATTTTAGTAAAAGGAATTACTGTATTAAATCCTTTGTTTTTAAAATAGTTTGCCGTGTTCGTGTTGGTTTATCATTGTTTCACCTATCTTCGACATAGGAGATACCTAAAATAAAAGTTCAAAAATTTTAGTAATACTTTCTTTAAAGAAAGGACACAAACCTTAGCCGTATTATTTAAATAAGCAACAAGTTTGAAATATTAATTCTGCGAGAAATTATTATCATTTCAATGGTTCCAATATAGTAATACCGATTGTTTTATTTTTTAATGTTTCTTTTTTGGTGTTAATATTTATGTATTTGTGATTGTACCATAGTTCTTCTTGATTCTTATAATAAGGGCTCAACCATCTACCTGATTCTCCAGTTGTAATAATTAAATCTGATTTTTCAAAATTTCCAAAATCAATTATATGACGCATAGAAGCACCATGGTTTGCATTATATGGTTTGGTGTGAACATCTGTAAATGTTCCCGGATTTACAGTAGACAAATCACCTGGATATGCTTTAGAACTTGTGTTCCAAAACCATTTGAATGGTGCTATATTTCCCATTTGATGTTTAAATTTTATATGATGAATTTTACCCCACTCCCATTTATTTAAGTCTTCACCTAATTCTAGAGTTAATGTGTCATATGTTTCAATTAAACTTCTTATTATTGTTTGGTTTTTACTCTCAACTATTTCTGTATTTGGATTATCAAACCAGTTTTCTTGTGACTTATCATTTAGTTTTAATAATAAAGTAGCAGCTGCATAGTTTAAGTTCCCAAATTTTACAAACTGCTCATACAAATCCTTACTAACTTTATTAGCAAAAGTATTTTTCAATAGAGTAAGCATAAACTCTTGGGTTATAGTTGTAGCAATGCTTTCTGTATCTGTTATGCCATCCCAATTTTTAAGATGTTTAACTAATTTGTTAATTTTTATTTTTCCTTCTTCTGTCTTAGGATTTACTTCAAGAATGATTTTTGCTAATTTTAATCCAAACTCAGAATAAGTATCAGATTGAATTTTCCGCATATCCTCTTGATTTAAAAGCTCTTTTTTATTCAGTAACTCGGTAATTCGAATAGCTCTATAAGGAAGTTGAAAATTTGAACCAAAAAGAAAATACTTGTAATGATTATCAATAATTTCATTGTTAGCAGAAACAATATAACCCGAGTCAGGATTGTAAATTTCGGGCAATTCATCAAAGGGAATCGTACCAATCCAATCATATTCGTTAGTCCATCCAGATACAGGTTCTAAACCAAATCCTTTGGCTCTAATAGGTATTTCTCCATTTAGTTTATAACCAATATTTCCATTTTTGTCTGCAAATCCCCAATTCCAAACAGGTGTTTTAACATTTACTAGAGCCTCTTTAAATTCTAACCAGTTTTTTGCTTTATAAAGGTTCATGCAAAATGTAATTTGTCCTTCGGCTGCGTCTTTAACACTTCGAAACGCTATGGGAATATCTTTACTTGTAGTATTTTTATTAAGAGAATTAATGATTGGGCCATTTCTACTAATTTTAATCGTTACTTTTTCAGTTTTAAAACCATTACTCGACTTATATTTTATGCTATCTTCAACTTTCTTAAAGGGATAAAACACCCCATTATAAAGATATTCATCACTATTATTTGGATTAAGTTTTTCTAACACAAGATCTTGAGTATCAACACCGCTAGTTGTTGCTCCCCAAGCAATATCCTGATTATGACCTGCAACTATTGTAGGATATCCCGGTAAGGTAATTCCCATTGCGTTAATTCCTGGGGCTACTAAATGAACCTCATACCACAAAGAAGGTAATAAAAAAGGCATGTGGTAATCGTTTGCTAAAATTGCATTTCCAGATTCAGAATGCTTTCGGCCAACTAGCCAAAAGTTGCTATGAACTTCGTTTGCTTGTATTCCCGTTAGTTGGTTTATAATTGAGTCAGCTTGCAATATGGTTTTATCAAAAGTGCTATTTTTTTCTTTTTGGAGGGTTGAACTATATGTCAAATCTCGTTTATTTACAATTCCTTCATTTGCTTTATGTATATCAGGTTGCGTCACAAAAGGGCCATTAAAAGTTAATGCAGGAATGAAGTCTCTACCTTTTTTTGCCCCAAGCTCATCTATTGCTTGATATCTCATAATCTCATATTTCCAATTGTTATTGGATGCGTAAGCTTGGAAATTTGAAAGTGCAATAATCTCCTCAAGAGTAAATGGATTTGGTTTATAGGATAAAACAGTAAATTCTATTGGTAACTCATTATTATTAAATTTAATATAGCTGTTAATACCTTTAACAAAAGCGTTTAAATAGGCCATTTCGTTAGGAGAAAAAGTTTTTAAAACACTTCTAGCGTTTCTTTGAAAACCTATAACTTTAGCAAAGCGATCTGCTTTTAATGTTCTTTCTCCAAATATTTCTGATAATTTTCCTGTGGCTACTCTTCTAAAAAGATCCATTTGCCATAATCTGTCCTGAGCCATAGTATAACCCATACCAAAAGCTAAATCATTTTGATTTTTAGCGTAAATATGGGGAATAGCATTTTTATCTCTATAAATTTCTATCGAATCATCAATCCCTGCAACTTTATAATTACCTTCATAATTTGGTAAAGTAGATTTGGTATAAAAGTAAATTCCTAAAATTGAAATAATGATTAGTAAGGAAAGAACAAAAAGTATGCGTTTAAAAATTTTCATACAACAATTAGATATTTATATTTCTACTCCAGGTCCATAAACCCTTTTCAATTTTCTTTTCGATTTCCATGCTGCAAATTTTCCTATAATTTTTTTGAAAAAATAGTTTTTTGTTAAAAGCTCTTCTTTTGATAATTGGTCTAATGTTAATACAAGTGATTTAAATGCTTTTGCTGTTGGAATCAACCTTTCAAAACAAATGTTTTCACGTTTATCATAATTTACCAATAAATAAACCGGATTGCTTATATAGTTGAAAACAGGAATGCCTTTTAAATGAAAATCGCCACCATCGGTTGGTGGAAAAGTGCCTAAAGGCCCTTCGGCAGGTAAAATAAACGTTGGGTCTAAATTATTTTCTTTTAATATTTTATTGGCAATGGACACACACTTTTT
Organism: Flavobacteriaceae bacterium; assembly: GCA_045046885.1. Classification (GTDB taxonomy): domain Bacteria; phylum Bacteroidota; class Bacteroidia; order Flavobacteriales; family Flavobacteriaceae; genus CG1-02-35-72. Next base: position 122,142 of record JASFYX010000009.1, on the reverse strand, counting down.
ATTGTATGACACGAAAAGAGCAGCAGGCTCTGGAAAACCAGTGAGTTCAATTCTGCCATTTTTTTCTACAGCTTCATTAGCAATATGTTCTATGTGTATTTCAGCTAGGGTTCTTTCAATAATTTCAGGATGCTCTTTAATAAAAGTCCTGGTTCCGATAGATCCATAAAAGTGCCCTCCGGTTGCCAAAAATAAAAGTGTCTTTTTAGGTTTAATATTATCGTCTATGAGTGATTTTGCGATCTGCAAAACCACACTTATTCCTGAAGCGTCTTCTGTTGCTCCTCCAAAAGGCGCATCGTGATGGCTCGCTATAATAATAGTTTCATCCGTTTCGCCAGGAATTACACCCGATATATTTGAAGTAAAACTATCTTCACTAGATCCTTTAAGTTCAATTTGAGCCTCTTGCTCTTCAATAGCCATTTTTTTTAACTGTTTACCTACTTTTCTATTTACCCAAAAACCGGGGAGTGGCTTTTTAAGAATACCATCACCTTCTTTAAAACCGTAAGGGGCATAATAAGAATCTAAATCGCCAGGTTGATTGGTTAGAATCCCGATAAATCCTACAGCCCCAGCTTTAACAGCTTTATGATATACGTGCCAAGCAGGACGAATCCAGGTGGCTTCGTGTAAAGGGCCTTCTGATATCCTGTAGTTTTTATCTAAAACTGAAAGAGCTAACTTTTTTAAATCACTTCCGTCAAGTATTGGAAAAGAAAACTCAACAACAACAATTTTTCCTTTAAAATCAAGATTCTTTAATTGGTTTATTTTTCCTTCTCCTGCATATATAAGAGGCGCAGTAATAACACTATTTGTAAATGCTGTATAAGGAATATAATGTGACGGTAAGGTGTCGAAAATGTTTGCCTCTGATTTTACTTTAAGAGACCAAGAAGACTCAATCCAATTTTTTATTGGGATTTTTTCTTGTTTTACATTTTTTAGATCAATTTTTTGAAATTCATTTTTAATATAGTTTTCTGCATTATTTCCTGCAATTTGCCCAGGTCTTCTATAGCCAAACTTCAGTAATTCATCAATCCAGTTTGTCATTAATTCTATATTCATTTTTTAATTTTAGATTCTTAAATATAGGTGTTGTGTCTTTAATACTCAATAACTCGAGTTATAAAACCATATCGCCGTATTTGATAACCGTTTTATAGCCTTTTTGTTTAAAATAGTTTGGTGTGTCATCGTTACCTGTAGCCAGAATAAAATCACCTCCCCAAGCGCCTAAGCTTTTAATACTGCCAAAATAATCATTAAATAAATGTTCTTTAACAGGTTGTTTTTTAATGAGTTTGCCAATAATCACTTCATGCTGGTTAATAAATTTCTCAAAATCTGACAGGTTTTTACACATCAGAATATTTTTACTGATTGCCGATATTTCTAAAATAGCTTTATTTTCCCCACTTTTTAAACTTTGGTATTGTGCAATTCCTTCGCGGGAATTTTGCTTTTGATTGAGGTACACGAAATAGAGTTGGTCTTTAAAATCAGGATTAAAATTGACCTCTTCTACAATAGGTTTTGTGTCCTTTAACTGATATAAAATAGGTTTGTTGTGCTGGGCGCAAGCAATGTCGTAACCACTCCCGCCAAAGCATTTAAACTGTAATTCAAAGGCGTTAATATGTGCCCATTGGGCGATGTTGTTAATCAGTGTAGAAGAGCTGCCAAGTCCCCAGTGACGTGAAAAGCTGAGTTTTGTCTGGATCTTATAATTTTGGATTCCTTTTAAAAAATTAGGGTTTAATTCTCTTGCTGCTTTTAAAATCTTTTGAAGTTGTATAGCAATTGGTTCATCAACAGAAAAGTTAAACTCCGATAAGACAAAAGAGACCTTAAACCACAGACTACCGTCGGCATCATAACTTTCCCAAACCGATTGCTTAGCGTCAATGGGCTCTACACTTAAAGTCTGCCCAAATTTTATAGGTAGTGCCAAAGCTAAAGCGCCATCTAAAACCACATATTCGGCCGATAAAAGTAATTTTCCGTTGCTGTAAAACTCCGTCATTTGGCTAAGGTAAGAAACTCAGGCTTTTTTGCGGTTGTAAATAGGTAAAACAAACATTGCCAAGCCGCCAAACACCAAAACCATTAAGGTTTGTGATGTCCAAACAATCCATCCAAAAGCACGTGCCGGATTGTTCTCTACGCCATATAAAATTAAAACACTTGCCACAAAAATTGGATAAGTACCTAAACCACCATTGGTTAATGCCATACTCAATCCGCCTACTACAAAACCAACTACAATGGCGCCAATTGGTAAGTGACTGGTTTCGGGAATGGCAAAAGTCGTAACGTAAAACATCAGGACATAAAGCATCCAAATAAGAACGGTATGGAAGATAAATACCCCTTTCTTTTTCATTTTTACAATACTCATCACGCCTTCTAAAAGACCTTTGGCAAATTCTTTTATTTTTAAAATAATTGGTAATTTAGATTTTTTAAAAACAAAATATAAAATCAGCGTTATTAAAGCCAATCCGCCCAAAATAATAAACTTATGCCAAGGGTTAGAGCCATCATCTTTAAAGAGGTATTCAGACAAAAGTTTGGTTTGCATAATAAAAGCAATTCCTATAATTGAAAACAGCATAATAACATCGGCCACACGCTCGGCTACAATAGTGCCAAAAGCTTTTTGAAAAGGAATCTCTTCGTATTTAGAAATGGCTGCTGCGCGTGCTACTTCGCCAGATCGTGGAATGACTAAATTGAGCAAATAAGCCACCAAAACCGTTAAAACACTATTGGTAAATTTAGGTTTGTAACCCAATGGTTCTAACAAAAATTGCCAACGGTATGCGCGTGATAAATGGCTCATTATAGCTAAAGCAATAGATAGGAAAACCCAACCATAATGTGCGGTTCTAAATGAGTTCTTTATTGATTCGAAGTCAGATGGTGTAAATTTTGAAAGCGAATACCATATCAACCCTAATCCAAATAGAATTGGAAGACTGATAAAAAGAGCTTTTCTAAGTTTTTTTGACAAATGATTGTTTTAAAAGTAACTGTGTAATACTTATTTCTTTTGAAGAAAAAATAAATTATCCCTCCGCGCAAATATAGTTAATTTAGTTTTTGAGACATCTGATTTGTCTATTTTAAAGCGCAATATTATCAATAAGTCTAACATTCTCTACAAAAGCGGCAATAAAGGCACGATATTTTTTATTGGGTGCTGTTTTTTCTATGGATTTAAGCGTCTCTTCGTCGGCAATAGTAAAATATTCTAATTTAAAAGTTGGGTTGTTTTTAAAAGTATTCTCTACAAAATCAGTCAGATATTTAGGAGATTGTTTTTTAAAATCCAATTTTACTTTTTGTAAAGATTTATAAATAAAACCCGCCACTTCTCTATTCTTAGTTGACAAACGTTTGTTCCGAGAACTCATAGCCAATCCGCTGCTTTCTCTAAAAATAGGACAAGACACGATATTTATTGGAAGATTTAATTTAGTAACCATTTTTTTGATGATTTGTAACTGTTGAAAATCTTTTTCACCAAAGTAGGCATTCGTAGGTTTCACAATTTCAAAAAGTCTTTTTACAACAGTACCTACTCCATCAAAATGCCCTAAACGAAACTTACCTTCCATTTCAAACTCGAGCCCGCTGAAGTCGAAATTTTCAGATTTTTGGCCATCAGGGTAAACGTTATCTACCGTAGGTGCAAAAATAATAATGTTCTTTTCTTTTTCAAGTAACTCAATATCTTGCTTTAAAGTTTTGGGATATTTTAATAAATCATCGGCATTATTAAACTGAATTGGATTGACAAAAATGCTAACAACAACTATACTATTTTCTTTTTGTGCAATATTTATTAATGACAAATGACCTCTGTGTAAAGCGCCCATTGTGGGTACAAACCCTACATTTTTGTCAATCTGATTTTGTGTTAAAAAAGCTTGTAATTTTTTGACTTCTTTAAAAACCTTCATGCTATTTATTTAAATAATTGTTAAAACATTGCAAACTTACTATATAAAGACAAATTCTGCATAATTTTTAGTAATTTTGCATATTCTTTAATATTTAGAAGTGATTATGAGGGAAAAGAGAGTGTTATATGTGTCTTCTGAGGTGAGCCCCTATTTACCAGAAAATGAATTGTCTAAAATGTCGTTTGAAGTACCGCGTATGGTACATCAAAATGGTGGACAAATTCGTATTTTTATGCCTCATTTTGGTATTATAAACGAGCGCAGACACCAATTGCATGAAGTTATTAGGCTTTCTGGAATGAACCTTATTATTAACGATATGGATATGCCTTTAATTATTAAGGTAGCCTCTATCCCCAAAGAACGTATGCAGGTTTATTTTATAGATAATGACGATTATTTTAAACGTAAAGCTATTTATAAAGATGAAGATGGTAATCTTTTTGAAGATAATGACGAACGTGCTATATTTTTTGCAAGAGGGGTTGTAGAAACCGTGAAAAAATTGAATTGGATGCCCGATATAATCCACATAAATGGATGGATGGCTTCTTTACTTCCTTTATATCTTAAAAATTATTACGCAGACGAGCCTTTGTTTAAAAATAGTAAAATTGTAACCTCTTTGTTTAACACCAATAAATTTAGTGGTAAACTGAATGAGGCTATTGTAGATAAGATAAAATTTGACGAAATAGATCCAAAAAAACTTAGTACCCTAAAAACACCAAACTATTCTAACCTTCTAAAAATTGCTATAGAAAACTCTGATGCTGTAGTTAAAGGCACAGAAAAGCTCCCAAAACAAATTGAAGACTATCTAGAAAAAATAGACATACCTATTTTAGAATATTTAGATGCTACAAATTTTGAAGAGGGCTATATTGATTTTTACACAAACCAAGTTTTAAATAACAAATAGTTTCCTTTTTTTATGATAACAAAAAAAATTAGTACACCTAAATACTTAATAATTATTTTAGTATTTATTACGGGTCTTGTAGCTTGTGAAAGAGATTTTAAAGATATTGGTATTGCGCTTGTTGATAATAGTAAGTTTGATACAAAAACTTTAATTTCTGATATAATTGCCTATAATGTAAAAGTGGATTCTGTACGTGTTGACAGTTTGCCACAGTATGTTTTGGGGGTTAACCTAAATAACACATTTGGTAAAACAACAGCTTCTGTAGCTACTCAAGTAGCACTTCCGCCTGAAGGGATGGATTTTGGTACAAACCCTACGGTAGATTCCGTAATTTTAGACATTCCTTATTATAACACAAAAACAGGTATTAAAAAAATAAGGGACCCTAATTCAACAGCTGAAACAGATTCCATCGTAGTTCCTGTTTTTGAGTTAGATTCTATAATTGGCAATCAAAACACACCTTTTACTATTAACGTTTCAGAATTGGGTACTTTTCTGAATAGTTTGGATCCGCTAGATCCAACTAAAAGGAAAAAATATTTTTCTAATAGATCTTATAATACCGTAAATTCTGTATTGTTTTCTGGTTTGTTCACGCCAAATGCTAACGATACTGCTACAATTATAAAATACAGGAATTCTGTGAATAAAATATTTGATACCGACACTATTAAGAGAACCGGTAGCATACCTTCTATTAAACTAACTTTAAATAAAAGTTTTTTTCAAGATAATTTTATTGATTTGAGTAAAACATCAGATTTTAGCTCTCCAGACGATTTTATACACTTTTTTAGAGGTTTATATATAAGCGCTTCGGGGTCTGACGGGTCTTTAATAACATTCCCTATTACTAATGGAAGTATAAATATTTATTATTCTAATGACGTTACTTCTACCGATGCTAACGAAGTAACCACAACGGTTCGTACAAAACAGAAACTATTCTTTCCGTTAGCTGGTCTTCATGCAAATAAATTTGAGCACGATTACAGTTTGGCTACTTCGGCTATTCAAACACGTATATTAAGTCCAGACAAAATAAATGGGGAACAAAATTTGTACATTCAAGGAGCTTCTGGAGCTTCTGCTGTATTAAAGCTTTTTACCAATGATGATGTAGAAAACATCCGTTCAAAAAACTGGTTGATAAACGAAGCAAATATTAAACTTTACGTAGATAAAGATCAAAGTGGTAGCAACCTACCGTCACGGTTATTCCTTTATAATTACGATGATAATTCACATGTGCTAGATGTTATTTCTGAAGGGCAATTTAGTTATGGTGGAACTTTAGAATATGACGAAAATGGTGATCCAAAATTTTATAAGTTCAAAATAACCGATTATATGGCTAGCATTTTAAAACAAGAATATTCAAGAAAAGTCTCTAAGTTGGCCATTAAGTCTTATAGCTCTTTTGATGTACCAAGGTTCTTAAGACTTTCTGATACAATTGTCAAACCTTTTAATTGGAATCCAAAAGGAGTTGCTATATTTGGGAACAAAGAGCTCAGTGCCAAAAAATTAGTATTAGAAATTTTCTATACAGAACCAAAAAATTAATACGTTATGTGTGGTATTACAGGATATATCGGCTACAGAGAAGCTTATCCAATTATAATAAATGGTTTACAACGTTTAGAATATAGAGGCTACGATAGTGCGGGTGTTTTTCTGTATAACAACAACAAAATCAACTTAGTTAAAACAAAAGGGAAAGTGGCTGACCTTAAAGAGTTGGTATCTCAAAATATTGACACTAAGGCACAAGTAGGAATAGGACATACACGCTGGGCTACACATGGTGCCCCAAACGATATCAATTCACATCCTCATTCTTCACAATCTGGCAATTTAGTAATCGTACATAATGGTATTATAGAAAATTATGACACCATTAAAAAAGGTCTTATAGATAGAGGTTATTCTTTTAAAAGCGACACAGATACAGAGGTTTTAATAAACCTAATTGAAGAAGTTAAAAAAACCGAAAATTGCAAATTAGGAAAAGCTGTTCAGCTTGCTTTAAATCAGGTTTTTGGTGCTTATGCTATTGCTGTATTTGACAAATCAAAACCTAACGAAATAATTGTTGCCAGATTGGGTAGCCCAATAGCTATTGGTATTGGCAAAGAAAACTCAGAATTTTTTATAGCTTCAGACGCTTCTCCTTTTGTAGAGTATACTAAAAACACAATCTATCTTGAAGATGAAGAAATGGCTATTATACGCCTAGACAGAGATGTGCGTGTTCGTAAAATAAAATCAGATTCTCTAATTGACGCGACTGTTCAAGAATTACAATTAGATCTTGAAGAAATTGAAAAAGGGGGTTACGAACATTTTATGCTTAAAGAAATTTTTGAGCAGCCTAAAGCTATTACAGATACCTACAGAGGGCGCATGTTACCAATTGAAGGTATCATTAAAATGTCTGGCGTAGAAGATAATCTTAAACGATTTTTAAATGCCAACCGTATTATAATTGTGGCTTGCGGTACTTCTTGGCATGCTGGTTTGGTAGCCGAATACCTTTTCGAAAATCTAGCCAGAATTCCTGTTGAAGTAGAGTATAGTTCAGAATTTAGATATCGCAATCCTATAATTACAGAAAAAGATGTGGTGATTGCCATCTCACAATCTGGCGAAACAGCCGATACGCTTGCAGCTGTTAAACTGGCTAAAGAAAAAGGGGCTTTTGTCTTTGGAATTTGTAATGTTGTAGGTTCTTCAATAGCCCGCGAAACACATACCGGTTCTTATACACATGCAGGACCAGAAATAGGCGTCGCTTCTACAAAAGCTTTTACTACTCAAATTACCTTGTTAATGTTAGTAGCTTTACGCCTTGGGCGTGCAAATGGTAAACTTTCTAAACAAAAATTCCACCAATGTTTAACTGCCATGGAAATGGTTCCAACTCAAATTAATTCTGTTTTAGCAAATGATGATCATATAAAATATATTGCTTCTATTTATAAAGAAGCCTCTAATTGTTTGTATTTAGGACGTGGTTATAACTTCCCTGTAGCATTAGAGGGTGCTTTAAAACTCAAAGAAATTTCATACATCCATGCCGAAGGGTATCCTGCAGCAGAAATGAAACACGGCCCTATTGCTTTAATTGACGAAAACATGCCTATTGTAGTTATTGCTACCAAAAAAGGCCATTATGATAAAGTTGTAAGTAATATTCAAGAAATAAAAGCTAGAAAAGGAAAAATTATTGCTATTGTTACAGAAGGCGACACGGTGGTTAAAGGTTTAGCAGACCATGTTATTGAAGTACCCGATTGCCCAGAAGCTATATCGCCATTATTAACAACAATTCCACTTCAATTATTATCTTACCACATAGCTGTGATGCGCGGTTGTAATGTAGACCAACCTCGTAATTTAGCTAAATCTGTTACGGTGGAATAATAACATTTGTTGGGCTTTGTCTTTTTTTAAATTAAACTTAGCAAGACTAAATTTTTGAGCTATGGAAAAAGGTCTATTTATAATGATAATTGTTTTTGTTGTCATTGCTTTATTGCATATCATATCTCTAAAAATAACGCGCATAAGCGAAAAGAAAAAAATAAAATTTAGAAAAGTCTTTTGGTATTTTTATGGTATCCTTTTTTTAACTCAAGGCGTCATAAGAATGATTGAAAAACAAAAGTTTATTGTAATATCAGTTATAATGTGCATTGTAGGACTATCCTCTCTTGTTTTGAATTATTTAGATAAAATTGAAACTAAATCTAATGCAAAGTAAATTACATTTTATTTGTTATTAAAATTATTCATAGTATTATTTAGACCATCTGTTCCAAAAGATAAAATAGCTTGAGAAGATTTTTTTATACTTTCATTTAATAAAGATAACTCTTCTTCTTGCCAATTCCCTAAAACATAATCTACTTGTTTCCCTTTAGAAAAATCGGCTCCTACACCAAAACGCAATCTGGGATATTGACTAGTTTGCAAAATATTCTGAATATCTTTTAAGCCATTATGACCACCGTCGCTCCCTTTTGCTTTTAATCTGATAGCGCCGAGTTCTAAATTAATATCATCGCAGACTATTAACAAATTTGAGGACTGAATCTTTTCTTTTTGCATCCAATAATTAACAGATTTCCCGCTCAAATTCATATAAGTAGAAGGTTTCAATAAAACAAATGTGCGTCCTTTAAAATTAAAACGAGTTAGGTCTCCTAATTTTAAAGTTTCAAAAGCTTTACTTTTTTCAGCAGCAAGTGTATCAATAATTTTAAAACCAATATTATGTCTTGTGTTGATGTATTCTTGCCCTATATTGCCTAAACCAACTATTAGAAATTTTTTCATTTTTACAGTTTGCAATTCATTTTTAAAGATAGTTCTTTTTAAAAACTTTATAATATCCATAAAGTAAAGATATAAAAAAAGCTTTTTGCCGGCAAACCAGCAAAAAGCTTTTAATAAAATGTTTTATAAAATTTATTCTTTACTAGCTGAAGTATCTGCTCCGGCTTCAGCGCCTTCTTCTCCTTCGGCACCTTCTTCTCCTTCAACACCTTCTTCACCTTCTAATTCTTCTTCAACAATAGCTGCTCTGGCCATTCTTACTTGAACAACAACAGCATTGTCTGAGTGATTTAATGTTAATTCTTCACTGTCAAGTTCAGTAACATATACTTTATCACCTATTTTTAATTCAGAAATATCAGCTGTTAAAAAATCTGGTAAGTCTTTAGGAAGTGCACGTACACTTAATTTACGCAAAATAAAGTCTAACGAACCGCCATTTAAAACACCTGGAGCATTACCTTTTAATTTTACAGGAATATTCATTGTAATAGGTTTACCTGCAAAAAGTTGATAAAAGTCTATGTGTAAAATCCTATCTGTTACTGGGCTAAACTGAATATCTTGTAAAACAGCGTCAAATACTTGACCGTCTTCAAGTTCAATCTTTGCTGTATATACATTTGGTGTGTACACTAAGCCTTTAAATGCTTTTTCGTCTGCTGCAAAGTGTATAACTTGTTCTCCTCCGTATAATACGCAAGGCACCTTGTCAGCATTACGTAAGGCTTTGGTTGCTACCTTGCCTACGCTTTCTCTTTTAGATCCTTTGATTGTAATCGATTTCATTATTATATTAATTATTGTTTACATTAAAAATTGTCCGCTTATTGATGTATTGTTGTGAACCTTATGCATCACGTCTGCGAATAAAGTGGCGCAAGGTACAACTTTTATTTTATAATTTTCCTCTTTAAGCGGGATAGTATCAGTCACGATTAGGGCTTCTAATTTCGAGTTTTTAATACGCTCATGAGCTTTTCCAGAAAGTATGGCATGAGTAGCGATGGCAAAGACCGATAGAGCGCCTTGTTCTAACATAACTTCGGCGGCTTTACACAAAGTCCCTGCGGTATCTACCATATCATCAACTATAATAACATTACGTCCTTCAACCTTTCCTATCAATTCCATTTTATCTATTACATTGGCTTTTTTGCGTTGCTTGTAACAAATAACCACATCGCTATGTAAAAATTTTGAATAAGCATAAGCGCGTTTAGAACCGCCCATGTCTGGTGATGCAATGGTTAAATTATCTAAATTGAGTTCTTTTATATAAGGTAGAAAAATAGTGGAAGCGAATAAATGATCGACAGGTTTTTCGAAAAACCCCTGAATTTGATCGGCGTGTAAATCCATTGTAATAATACGGGTAGCGCCCGCAGCCTGCAACAAATTGGCGACTAATTTAGCTGCAATAGGGACGCGTGGCTTGTCTTTTCTATCCTGACGTGCCCAACCAAAGTAAGGCATGACAGCCGTTATATGACGTGCAGAGGCCCGTTTTGCAGCATCAATCATCAAGAGCATTTCCATCAAATTATCTGTATTTGGAAAAGTAGAGCCGATAATAAATATACGACGCCCTCTAATTGATTCTTCAAAAGATACTTGGAATTCGCCATCGCTGAAAATGGTTTTATTTGTTTGGCCGAGTTCGGCTCCGTAGGCTTTGGCAATTTGAGTGGCTAATACTATGCTTTGTGTGCAAGCAAATATTTTTGGCTTGGGAATTCTTTGTTTCATGTAGTTAGTTGTGTTATGGCGTATTGTTTGTGTTTCATGAAATTCAAGACAAAAGTAAAAAATAATAACAGTTTGAGCTTTATTTATAAACTTATTTATCTAAAATAAACCTTAAAGATATATTAATTGTTTTTGTCTAAAAACAATTATATTTGCACTCTCAAAAAGCTTGAGTGCCTGCCAGTAGGTCGACACACTAGATTAGAGAAAGAGAAGTTGAGAGAGTTAAGAGATTCTCACTAACAAGCTTCAGTGGCGGAATTGGTAGACGCGCTGGATTCAAAATCCAGTTCTTTCACGAGAGTGTGGGTTCGATTCCCACCTGAAGTACTTTTAAACCGTAATGTTCTGACATTACGGTTTTGTTTTTTTGAAAAAAACCGCTTATTTAATAACTTATCAACACGAAAACGTTTTCGTAATTGCCTTTTTCTTAAGTTTTGCTGAATTCTATTGCAAAATATTTAATATTGTGTAAACAAAAAATATATAACTATGAAAACAAAACTACTTTTTGGCTTATTTTTAATAGCCACATTACAATTTACAAACGCTCAAGCTGGCCATACTATTGGTTTAGTTGGTGTCTTTAATGGTTGGGGGGCTCCAGATGCCACCCTAGCAACAACTGATGATGTTAACTACACTCTTAATGGATGGGTTTTAGCTGCTGATGGAGAAATAAAATTTAGACAAGATGAAAATTGGAGCGGAACAGCATGGGGAGCCCCAACTTCTGGTTCTGCTTGGCCTTCAGGTATAGGAAGTACAGCAGGTGGCGGTGCTAATATTCCTGGTGTTGCCGGTACTTGGGATGTTGCATTTAACGTGAATACTGGAGCGTATAGTTTTACACAATCTACTTTAGCTGTTGATGACTTTACTAAAAACATCCAATTCTATTATGTTAATAATACCCTAAAAATTAATGGCTATAATGGTCAAGCTTCTATAAAAGCTTACGATGTTGTGGGTAGATTGTTATATAGCAAAGAAAATGTTAGGGTTCAAAACGGTTTTTCGCAAAATATTAAACTCCCTAAATACCAAGTAAGTTTTATCCTTATTAAAGGCGAAAACTTTAAAAAATCTTTAAAAGTTATTTCTCAAGAATAGGTTTTTTGGAATATCTTTTTAAAAAAACGCAACGAAAATCGTTGCGTTTTTTTATGTGCTAGAATTAATCTTTCTCTTATATTTGTGTACCTTTAAAACATCAAATGGCTAAAACCAAAACAACTTTTTTCTGTCAGAATTGTGGTGCACAACACGCCAAATGGCTAGGACAATGTACTTCTTGTGGACAATGGAACTCTATTGTTGAAGAAGTCATTCAAAAAGAAGTAAAACGCAATTGGCAACAAACACCCAGTGCTAAACGCTCAGAAAAAGCCACACCCATAAACAAGATTAGTATCAGCAAAGAAGATCGCATTATTACAAATAACAAAGAGTTAGATGCTGTTTTGGGTGGCGGGTTGGTAAAAGGGTCTGTCGTACTATTAGGTGGTGAACCCGGTATAGGAAAATCAACCCTCATATTACAAGTAGCCCTTAATTTACCGCAACGTGTATTGTATGTCTCGGGTGAGGAAAGCAAAAATCAAATAAAAATGCGGGGGGAGCGTTTGGGTGGCAATAATTCAAACTGCTTGGTTTTAACCGAAACAAATACACAACAAATATTTAGTGCTATTGAAGAAACACGTCCTGAAGTTGTAGTGATAGATTCTATTCAGACACTCTACACAAACAGTATTGAGGCTTTGCCGGGAAGCGTATCACAAATTCGTGAATCAGCAGCTGAACTGATAAAATTTGCCAAAGAAACAAATACGCCCGTCATTTTAATAGGTCATATAACTAAAGAAGGCACTATAGCTGGTCCTAAAATTTTAGAACACATGGTTGATGTGGTTTTACAATTTGAAGGCGACCGCAACCATTTATACCGCATCTTACGCGCTCAAAAGAACAGGTTTGGTGCTACTTCTGAACTCGGTATCTACGAAATGCAGCAAAGTGGCTTGCGCGAAGTTTTAAATCCGTCTGAATTGCTTATTTCTGAAAAAGACGCTTCGCTCAGCGGCTCTGTTATTGCGGCCACTCAAGAAGGGCAACGCTCTTTTATGATAGAAGTCCAAGCTTTGGTAAGTACTGCTGTTTACGGCACGCCGCAACGCTCGGCAACGGGCTATAATATCAAACGCCTCCATATGATGCTCGCGGTATTAGAAAAACGTGCCGGCTTTAAGTTGGGTGCTAAAGACGTCTTTTTAAATATTGCTGGTGGTATAAGTGTTGACGACCCTGCTATAGATTTGGCGGTTATTGTCGCTATTTTATCTTCTAATCAAGACAAGGCTATTCCGCAAAATTACTGTTTTGCAGCAGAGGTGGGCTTGGCGGGTGAAATCCGTCCTGTTAACCGTATTGAACAACGTATTTTAGAAGCCGAAAAACTAGGTTTTGAAGCTATTTTAGTTTCTAAATTTACTAAAGTCAATACTTCAAAACACAAAATAACAATACTTAAAGCCTCTCGCGTAGAAGATGTTATTAAGGCACTGTTCTAATTATTTCTTTTCTTTTATCAGATAAATATACACAGGGTAATGGTCGCTATAACCACCCATATAATTGCTGTAAGAGTAACTCCTAAAAGGGTAACCTTTATAGCGCCCCTCTTTACTTATTATATAAGAAGGGTTGTAAATATTAGCTGAGTAAAAGCGATAAGAACTATAATCTTTCGACACAAAAGGGGCGCTGATAATTATTTGGTCAAACAAATTCAGATTATCGCGATAATTCAAAGTGCCATTGCCGTTTTTAAAAAGACTTTCCATAGGGTTAAACATAGATTTTTGTTTCAATTTTGATTTTACGCCAACAGTCTTTAAAACCTTTTTTAAACTCGGACTAATAGGGTCGTCATTTAAATCGCCCATAGTAATAATTTTGGCTTTTGGGTTTATCTTTTGCAACGAATCAATAATCTTAACATTTAAGGCGGCGGCGGCGGCTCTTCCTGGTCGGCTTCTAGCTTCACCTCCACTTCTAGACGGCCAGTGGTTGACAATTATATGAATCAATTCGCCATCTAAAATTCCCGAAACAAGTAGTTGGTCACGTGTATAATCTCGTTTACCGTTAGAGCGTTTTAAATATAGGGCGTGTTTAGACTGACTTACAGGTTTAAAATAGCGCTTTAAATAAATAAAAGCGACATCTATACCACGTTCGTCTGGTGAATCATAGTGGATTATCCCATAGCCTTTATTTTTTAAATATTTTGTATTTAATAAATCTTGTACAACAGTTCTATTTTCTACTTCCGCTAAACCCATAATTGTAGGGCTATTTTTAGCTTTAGAGACACCTATTTCTGAAATAACACGCGCCATGTGATTAATTTTATCCCAATATACTTTAGACGTATAATGGTCTTTACCGGTTGGTGTACGATCTTGATCGTATCTCTGATTGTGAATGGTGTCAAACAAGTTTTCTACATTGTAAAAAGCAACTGTTCTTATATTGAATTTCTTAGTTTTATTTTGCGAAAATACTAACGCGCATATTGCTAATAAACAGATTGTTAATGTTTTTTTAAGCATCATTATTTTATAATTTTAAAAAAGTAGCTCAAAGTTACATTTTATATCCAAGAAATAATGTTAAATTTTATTTTAATAACATCTAAAGTCGTAAATTAGTGGGCTTTTTTAAAAGCAAAAAATAATTTTATTTTATGAAAAAAACCTTATTTTTTCTCAGTCTATTTCTAGGGGTTGTTTATACTTCTTTTGCACAAGATTTTGGCACTGTAAAAGGCATCGTTTTACAAGCGAATGACGCCAGTCCAATTAAAGGTGTTAACATCCTTATTAAAAACACTAAGATTTCAATTTTTTCTGATACGTCAGGAAATTTTAACGTATCACAAGTGCCTGTTGGTAATCAGATTGTGATAATTGAACTTAACGGATTTGAACCGCAACAATTTCCTGTGGTCATAAAATCTGGTGAAACCGTTGATTTGGGTAGCGTAATGCTATATGAAGAAATCACTTCTCAAGATGAGGACGGCTTAATTTCGTTAACCGATAACGATTTATCAGAAGATGGTAATGGTGGCTCAGAAAACACTTCGGGGCTTCTACAAGCTTCTAGAGATGCCTTTTTAAATGTAGCCGCTTTCCAATTTGGTCAAGCCCGTTTTCGTGTTAGAGGTTACGATTCTAACAATGGTACCATATTAATTAATGGTGTTGAAATGAACAAGTTTTACGATGGCAGACCTCAATGGAGTAATTGGGGTGGTTTAAACGACGTCATGCGTAATCGCGATTTTAAAGGAGGGCTTTCGCCTAATCAATACACCTTTGGAGGCTTGCTTGGTACAACAAATTTTAATGTGCGTGCCTCTGCTTTTAGAAAAGGTATTAGTTTATCTTCTTCGGCTACAAACACCAATTACAGCAATCGTTTAATGGCAACTTATGCCTCTGGTATTAGTGCTAAAGGCTGGTCTTATGTATTCTCTATGGGAAGACGTTGGGCTACAGAAGGTCATTTTGATGGTACTTTTTACGATGCTAACTCTTTTTTCATCGCTGTAGAGAAAAAGATAAATGATAAACACAGTGTAAATTTTACAGCTTTTGACGCTTCTAACAGACGTGGCAAATCATCCCCTAATACAGGTGAGTTATTCGACTTAAAAGGACGGACTTACAATACTTATTGGGGTTTTCAAGGAGGTAAAAAACGTAATTCACGCGTTAAGAATATAGAAGAGCCTGTGTTTTTGTTAAGTGATTTTTGGAAAATTGATGACAATTCCAGCTTAAATACAACACTTTCTTATCAATTTGGAAAATTAGGAAACAGCCGTATAGGTTATTCTAATGCGCCTAATCCTAATCCAGAATACTACCGCTATTTACCCAGTTATTTTTTAGACCGTTACAGTCAAGATCAAGCCGATTTAGCAACAGAGCGTTTTTTAACGAATCCTAGTTATAGTCAGATAAATTGGGATAATCTTTATGCTGTAAATAAAAACCATGGCAGTTCTCTTTATTATTTATACGAAGACCGTACAGACGACAGATTGTGGTCTTTTAATTCTACTTATGCTAATAACCTTGGTGATCATGTGACCTTAAATATGGCATTTAATTATAGAAATTTGGTGTCACAAAACTTCGGTTTAATGCAAGACTTGTTAGGAGGGACAAACTTTCTAGATTTAGACGACTTTTCTACAGGTATAGAAGCGCAAACTGACATTAATAACCCCAATCGTACAGTGCTTGCTGGCGATAGATTTTTATATAATTACAATCTAAACCAACGTACTTACGATTTATTTGCACAGTTACAATTTACTTATAAAAAAGTTGATTTTTACTTAGCCGCAAAATCATCTTATGTCAATTTTTGGCGTAGCGGTAAATACGAAAATGGTAAATATATTGGCAACTCTTTTGGAAAAGGAAAAGAAAACGTCTTTTATCCACAAAGTGTAAAGGGTGGATTTACTTATAAAATAACGGGGCGTCATTTAATAAACGTCAATGCCTCGTATGGCACACGCGCTCCTAATTTGAGAAATTCTTTTGCTAATGTCCGTGTCAATCACGATATTGTCCCCAACCTTTCTAACGAAAAGACAACGGCTTTAGATGCCAGCTATATTTTTAGGTCTCCTATTATAAAAGCAAAATTATCAGGTTATTACACCAAAACACAAAATGTTACCGAAATAGGCTTTTTCTTTGCACAAGGCATAACACTTCCTGGTATAACCGACGCTTCTAACGATTCGTTTTTCTTATCACAAATATTAACAGGCTCAGATCGTCTAAATTTTGGCGGTGAGTTTGGTATAGAAGCGCAAATAACACCCACAATAAAATTAACGGGCGTTGCGGCTGTAGGACAACATACTTATGCTAATAATCCACAGTTATTTTTATCTGCCGATGAGTTTGGTGTAACCAATTTAGGAACAGCTTTTCTTAAAAATTACAAATTAGCTGTAGGTCCTCAAAAAGCCTATTCTCTTGGTGTTGAATATCGCGATCCTCATTTTTGGTTTGTAAGTGTAACCGGCAATTATTTAACACAAAGTTATTTGGGAATATCGTCTATAACCAGAACAGCCAACTTTACAATTAATCCGTTGACTAATCAACCGTTTGATGGCGCTACTCAAGATGTGGTAGATAACTTATTACGTCAAGAAGAATTCCATCCTTATTATTTGTTAAATGCCATTGCCGGAAAATCTTGGCGTATAGCTTACGGCAAAAGCGTTGGCTTTTTTGCCAGTGTTAACAATATAACCAATACCACTTATAAATCGGGAGGCTTTGAACAATCGCGTAATGCTAATTTTACCCGATTAAAAGAAGATCAAGATAAAGCCAAGCCTTTATTTGGTCCCCGCTATTGGTACGGATATGGTACAACCTTTTATTTAAACTTTTATTACAGATTTTAACTTATAGCTAAAAATATTCTCATGAAAACAAATTCAATTTTTAAATTTTTTATAAGTCTTTTCGTTCTTATTGGCGCTTTTTCTTGCGTTGATGATAACTCAGACTTTGCAACACCTCAAGTAAATTGTACAGAGCCAGAGGTTACTGTTACAAATACACTTGCAGAACTTAAAGCAAATGCTGTAGGCAATATCCATCAGTTAACCGAAGATATGGTTGTTGAGGGTTATGTTGTTTCTAGCGATGAACAAGGTAATTTCTTTTCGTCTCTTTCTATTCAGAATTTAGACGGTACTGCCGGTGTAAAAATATCTATGGATCGCCGTGATATTTATACACGTATAAATGTCGGTCAAAAAGTCTATCTCAAAGCTAAAAACTTATTTATAGACAATGACGGTGGTGATGCCGATGTTTCTTTAGGCGCTTTATTTAATGGGTTTATAGGCCGTTTACCTGACATTGAAGTAGATAATTTTGTATTGCGCTCTTGCGATGCTGTTGATCCTAGTTCTTTAGTACATCCTGCAACATTAAGTGCTATTAATGATGGACAATTAAACACTTTGGTAGAATTCGACAATGTTCAGTTTAAAGCTAATGAAGTAGGTGGTAATTATTTTGACCCTAACAATACGCTTGGATCTGCTACAAACAGAAATATTGTTGACGAAGATGGCAATGAATTAATAGTAAGAAATAGCCAGTTTTCTGATTTTGCAAATGAGCCTCTCCCTGTTGGAAATGGTAAAATACGCGGTGTTCTTTCTAAATTTAGAGGCGATTACCAATTGGTTATAAGAGACACTAACGATGTGCAATTTACAAACCCACGTCAATTATGGGGCTTTGCAGACAATGTAACTGGCACCCTTAAAACAATTGCCAGTTTAAGAGAGGCCTTTGGTACTGGTACTTCTAATATTAGTGAAGATGCCATAATAGAAGGCGTCATTACAATGTCAACTCAAAATGGTAATTTAACAAGTCGTAATGCCTTTATTCAAGATGATAGCGGTGCTATTGTTTTGCGTTTTGACAGTAATGCGCATAGTTTGTTTGAAGGCTATAAAGTTCGTGTAAAAGTTAAAGATTTAACCTTAGGAGCTTTTGCTGGATTGACTCAAATATCTAATGTAAACCAGCTTAGTATGGTACAAGTATTAGATGTAAATACAGCTATACCTGCTGCAAAAACAATCTCTGTAGCTGATTTATTATCAGATGCCTATCAAGCACAGCTTGTGAAAATAAACAACGTTCAGTTTACACAAACACTTGTTGCTTTTGGTGGTGGTAAAACAGTAACAGACTGTACTTCGTCTTTCCCTGTCTTTACAAGTAGTTTTGCCAGTTTTGCTGATACTACAGTCCCTTCAGGAAATGGTACAATTATGGGTATTGCTTCTAATTTTAATGGCGCTCAATTATTAGTTAGAAGTGCCGATGACACAGCTGGTTTAACTGGAGAACGTTGTGTACAAGCAGAACCTTTCTTTAGTCAGAATTTTGAAAGTGAACCCAATGGCCCAGACGTTAATATTTCAGGATGGCTTAATGTAGCCGAAGCTGGTAGTATTAAATGGCATACCGAAGCTTTTGGTGGAAATACTTATACAGAGTTTTCTCCCTATCAATCTGGCGATGCTAGTAATATTGGTTGGCTTATAACACCTGCCATTGATATGGATAGTCATACAGGTGAAGTCTTAACTTTTGAAACAGCCCAACATCATTATGACGATGCGCGTCTTGAAGTCTTCATTTCAACCGATTTTGATGGAACAGAAGCAGGTGTAGCCAGTGCTACTTGGGTAGATGCCGGTGCTACTTTGGCGGGAAATTCAGATAATTGGTATTCATTTATACCTTCCGGTAATATAGATTTATCGGGTTACACAGGTAAGATATATGTTGCCTTTAAATTTACAGGTAACGATTCTAATGCCTCAGGAGGCTTCTTTGTAGATAACATTATGGTTTTAGGTAAATAACCTAAATTTATAAACCTTTTTAAATGCGCTTTTCTAAATTAGAAAAGCGCATTTTTTAATTATAGCAAAAACTTAAAACAGTATCTTTGCCACTTATGATTGATAAAAATAAAAAAGCTTTAGAGCGTGTTGTTTTAGTAAGTGTTATAACTAAGTCGCAAAACGAAGAACAGGTAGATGAGTTTTTAAAAGAGCTCGCTTTTTTAACACTTACGGCCGGAGGAGAAACTATAGAGCAGTTTACACAAAAATTAGAATTTCCAAACCCAAAAACATATATCGGTTCTGGAAAATTAGACGAAATAAGCCGTTTTGTAGAAGATAATGCTATAGAAACTGTCATATTCGATGACGAATTAAGTCCTGCTCAAATACGTAATATAGAGCGCGTTTTAGAGTGTAAAATCTTAGATCGCACCAACCTAATTTTAGATATTTTTGCACAGCGTGCCCAAACGTCTTATGCTAGAACACAAGTTGAAATGGCGCAGTGCGAATATATGCTACCGCGTTTAACCCGCTTATGGACACACCTTCAAAAGCAAAAAGGCGGTATGGGAATGCGTGGCCCTGGTGAAACAGAAATTGAAACAGACCGCCGTATAATTCGCGATAAAATAACACTCTTAAAAAAGAGGTTAAAAAGTATCGACAAGCAAATGGCCGTTCAGCGCAAAAACCGTGGTAAAATGGTGCGTGTGGCTTTGGTAGGTTATACCAATGTAGGTAAATCTACACTGATGAATGCCTTGAGTAAAAGTGATGTTTTTGCAGAAAATAAACTTTTTGCAACGCTTGACACAACTGTAAGAAAAGTTGTACTAAAAAACATTCCTTTTCTAGTAACCGATACTGTTGGGTTTATAAGAAAATTACCCACACAATTAGTAGAATCTTTTAAATCTACACTTGATGAAGTAAGAGAAGCCGATTTGTTATTACATATTGTTGATATTTCACACACAACTTTCGAAGACCATATTGCATCAGTTAATCAAATTCTAACTGATATAAAAAGTGCTGACAAACCCACTATTCTAGTATTCAATAAAATTGACGCCTATACACATCAAACTATTGATGATGACGATTTGGTTACAGAAAAAACCAAGGCTCATTTTACCTTAAAAGAATGGCAAAGTACTTGGATGTCGCAATTAAACGGACAATGTTTATTTATTTCGGCTTTAGAAAAAGAAAATTTCGACAATTTTAAAGAAACTCTTTTCGAGGCTGTAAAAAAAGTTCATATTACGCGCTTTCCTTACAACGATTTTCTTTATAAGGAATATTAGTCTTGTTTATAAAGTGTAGTTAATACCAATGCCAAAAATTTCCTTAAACTGAAGTCGGCTAAGCGCATCATCGTTATAAACAAATTGAAAGTTTAGGTTTGTACTCATATATTTATTAACCTTCATTACAAATTTTAACTGATAGTCAAAATCTATATTCTTTAAGTTATCTAAATAATTAACATAGATACTTAAAATATTGACCATATCAACATTTTCCATGACAGTTCTTTTGTGATAAACAGAAGCAAAAAAACCCAAATCTTCTTTAACCTGTTTTCCCGGCTTAACACCATATGCTCCTTGATTTGACAAGGTTTCGTCTGTTACTATAGTCAGTTTAGAAGTTGCTGGTGCTAAATTTATTTTTAAATCAGCTGACTTTTCATACATAATACCTGGCCCAAAATTTATATAAGCTGGGGCAAAACCTCTAGATGTGGGTACTGTTGCATTTGAATCATTCTTATAATCATATCCTGCCGTAATTTGCGTTTGAAAGTTTAAGAAAAATGAGTAATACCAATTTTTATCTTTTTTATAACCTAGCAATGTTTTCCATTCTATACGGTCTTCTGTTTTACGTGTGCCATTCGATTTAGAATCATTTATACCATAGGCAATATTTACAGTATTATTCCAAGTCCAGTTGGCTTTTTTATAATTAAAGAGATAATTGATATTTAAATTACCAGCTACGGCGTTTTCACCACCAGAAATCCAGTTAGAAAAAGAAGATTGGTTAAAAAGTAAAGTGGCTTTACCCTCTGTTTTCCAGTTTTTAATACTGTCTGTTTTTATATCTTGAGAAAAAATAAAAAAACTGTTTACCAAAAATAGAACTACAATTAATTTAAAACGCATTTTATTAACTCTTATTTTTAAAAATTGGTACCGAAGAACAGGCTTCGCCATACATTATACTCTTTGCAATAGGTTTTAATTTTTTTACTAAAGCCGTAAAAGCTGTATCTGGAATTGGCTTATTAGAACATCCTTTTATAATTATTGGTTTATTTTTATATTGATTAATATCTAAATTGCTTATAATTTCTGTAAAAATAACAGTTTCTAACAAATTTAAATCACCAACAACGACACTTTTTGCATAAGGTGCTAAATGAGCGCTTACAAGTAAGTAAGCCCAAGAAGGAATTATAGCATCTGCACTACAATTAATTGCAACATAAGCACCCTTAAATTCATGCCATGAATTATTTGAGACAGCTTCTCTAAATTCTTTTTCTTTCAATATTAAGCCCCCCTCTAACCAAGGAGCAATATCAAAAACTAGACGCTTGCCTACAGGATAAAAATCTTCTAAATCTAAAGTTATCAAAGGGCTTTTAGATACCCTATTTACAATAGGTTTCATCGGTTTTAATTTTAAAGAAATCCCAATTCTAATTTGGCTTCTTCACTCATCAAATCTTGTGTCCAAGGTGGATCAAAAGTGATTTCTACCTCTGCGTTGTTTACAGCTTCTAAAGTCTTAACTTTTTCTTCAACCTCTACAGGTAAGGTTTCAGCTACAGGACAATTGGGCGATGTAAGTGTCATCAATATCTTAATGTCATTGTTTTCGTTTACAAAAACATCGTAAATTAAGCCTAGTTCGTAAATATCTACAGGGATTTCGGGATCGTAGATAGATTTTAAAACCTCTACAATTTTTTCACCCAAATCCTCTTTTTTAGTAGCTTCCATACAAATTATTGTTTATAATCAATCTAAATAAGGGGCAAATATACAACAGTTTTATATTTTAGACTTAAAGGCTAGGGCGTAAAATTTAATTTGTTTTATCATAGATACAAGACCGTTGGCACGTGTTGGTGATAAGTGTTCTTTTAAACCAATTTTATCTATAAAAGAGGATTCGGCATCTAAGATGTCTTGAGGTGTTTTATTAGAAAAAACACGTAGTAATAAAGCTATAATACCTTTGGTTAAAATAGCATCACTTGCTGCGGTAAAAATCACTTTATCGGCCTCTAAGTGTGCATGAAGCCATACTTTAGATTGGCAGCCTTTTATTAAATTATCTTCTGTTTGATATTGTGTTTCAATAGGTGCTAAACTCTTTCCTAAATCTATTAAATACTCATAGCGTTCCATCCAATCGTCAAACATATTGAACTCCTCTATAATTTCTTCTTGTATTTCTTTGATACTCATTTTTAAAACTTATTTTTGCAAAGTTAAGAACAAAATTTTTGAAACAAATTAATAATGAGTAAACTTTTAATTGTAGGGACTGTTGCTTTTGATGCTATAGAAACCCCTTTCGGTCAAACCGATAAAATATTAGGCGGCGCTGCCACATATATTGGTCTTTCAGCTTCAAACTTTGGTATAAAATCTGGTATTGTTTCTGTAGTTGGAGGTGATTTTCCGCAATCACATTTAGATTTATTAGAGAGTAAAGGAATTGATACAACAGGAATTGAAATTAAAAAAGAAGGTAAAACATTTTTTTGGAGCGGTAAATATCATAACGACTTAAATGTGAGAGATACATTAATAACAGAACTCAATGTTTTAGCCGATTTTAATCCAGTTGTACCAGAAGAATTTAAAGATGCCGAATTTTTAATGCTCGGCAATTTGCATCCTGCTGTACAGATGGGCGTTATAAAACAAATGCCAAAGCGTCCTAAATTAGTGGTTTTAGATACTATGAACTTTTGGATGGACAATACTTTGGATGAACTTTTAGAAGTAATTAAAAAAGTAGATGTTATTACCATAAACGATGAAGAAGCACGGCAGTTGAGTGGCGAATATTCGCTTGTAAAAGCGGCGCATAAAATCCACACAATGGGTCCCAAATATGTTGTTATTAAGAAAGGTGAACATGGTGCTTTAATTTTTAACAATGGCAATGTGTTTTTTGCACCCGCCTTGCCTCTTGAAGAAGTTTTTGACCCAACCGGTGCCGGCGATACTTTTGCTGGTGGCTTTATTGGTTATTTAACAAAAACCCAAGATTTATCATTTAATAATATGAAAAAAGCTGTTATTTACGGTTCTAATTTAGCCTCTTTTTGTGTCGAAAAATTTGGTACTGAAAAAATGGAAAATTTAACACAAGAAGCTATTAATGACAGACTTTTACAATTTAAAGATTTAACGCAATTTGATATAGAATTGGGATAAAGTTTCTATAAATTATGTTTAAAACTTTCTTTTTATGAGCGACGCTATAAAACACGAATGTGGCATAGCCATGCTTAGGTTACTCAAACCTTTAGAATATTATAAAGAGAAGTATGGCACATCGTTTTACGGCATCAATAAGATGTATCTTATGATGGAAAAACAGCACAACCGCGGTCAAGATGGTGCTGGTTTTGCTAGTATTAAATTTAACGACATGCCTGGCACGCGCTATATAAGTCGTGTGCGTTCTAATCAATCACAACCTATTCAAGATGTTTTTAAACAGATAAACGATAGGATTAACTCTTTGATGGAAGAGCATCCTGAAAAGTCTGAAGATGTCAATTGGCAAAAACGAAATTTACCCTATTTAGGCGAGTTGTATTTGGGTCATGTGCGTTACGGTACCTTTGGTAAAAACAGTATAGAAAGTGTTCACCCTTTTTTAAGACAAAGTAATTGGAAACACAAAAATCTTATTGTTGCTGGTAATTTTAATATGACTAATTCTGCCGAATTACTGCAAGAATTAGTAGATCTTGGCCAACATCCCAAAGAACATACCGATACTGTAACGGTGATGGAAAAAATTGGCCATTTCCTAGACGATGAGGTGGCCGAATTATATCAAAAATTTAAAAATAAAGGTGTCAGTAAAAAAGAGGCTTCTCCGTTAATTGGTAAAGAGCTCAACGTCCAACGTGTTTTACAGCGCGCTTCTAAAAATTGGGATGGCGGTTATGCTATGGCCGGACTTATTGGTCATGGCGATGCTTTTGTATTTAGAGACCCTGCAGGTATAAGACCCACATATTATTATATAGATGACGAGATTGTTATAGTCGCTTCAGAAAGGCCAGTAATTCAAACAGTTTTTAATGTTTCTTTTGAGGATGTTAAAGAGCTAGAACCCGCCCATGCCATCATTGTTAAAAAAGATGGCGCTGTAAGTATTGAGCAAATTAAAGAGCAACTTCCTAAAAAAGCTTGTTCTTTTGAACGAATTTATTTTTCGAGAGGAAGTGATGCCGAAATTTATAAAGAACGTAAAGATTTAGGACGCTTAATTTTTACAGACGTCCTAAAAAGTATCAAAAATGATCTTAAAAATACTGTTTTTTCTTTTATCCCAAATACAGCCGAAACATCTTTCTTTGGGATGACGGAAGCCGCAGAGGACTTTTTAAATCAGCATAAACTAGAAACCATCCTTAAAGGAAAACGCAATATATCTGCCGCCGATTTAAACATAATCTTGTCCGAACGTCCCCGTGTAGAAAAAATAGCTATTAAAGATGTTAAATTACGTACTTTTATTGCTGATGATAACAGTAGAGATGAACTTGTAGAACACGTTTATGACGTTACTTACGGCGTTGTAAAACCTACTGATAATTTGGTTATTATAGACGACAGTATTGTACGTGGTACAACTCTTAAAAAGAGTATTATTAAAATTTTGGATCGTTTAAATCCAAAGAAAATAGTCGTTGTTTCTTCGGCGCCTCAAATTCGTTATCCCGATTGTTATGGTATAGATATGGCGCGCTTAGATAATTTCATTGCATTTAAAGCAGCTGTTGCTCTATTAAAGGATACAAATCAACTTTCTATTATAGAGGACGTCTATAAAAAATGTAAAAACAATTTAAATCAAAATAATTCAGAAAATTTTGTAAAGGCCATTTATACACCTTTTACTTACGAAGAAGTTTCTGCAAAAATAGCACAGTTATTAAAATCTGAAGACATCAATGCCGAAGTAGAAGTTATTTATCAGAGTATAGAAAATCTACATCAAGCCTGCCCAAAAAACGAAGGCGATTGGTATTTTACAGGGAATTACCCAACAAAAGGTGGTATAAAAGTTGTGAATAAAGCTTTTGTAAACTTCTATGAAGGTAACGATAAACGTGCATATTAAAAATGAAAAAAATTATTTATTTCGGTTTAGGATTAATACTACTAAGTTTTTTAACAAACTGTAAATCTGGTAAAATAAACAACAAGCTTCCATTTAAAATTGTAACCAAAACCTATTATAATTGGACGGGGGGTCAGCCAGGTGTAAAAGGCACTAATGTTGTCCTTAAATTAATGAATACGTCTAAAAGCTTTAAAGCCGATTCTCTTTATTTTAACGGTAAAGGCACTCTGTTAGAAATCCATATTAAAAAAGATACGCTTGTTTTAATGGGTTATTACAGCACCCCTAGAGTTCCTGTAAGATTAGAAATTGAACCCTCTCAAAAGAAAATTACTAAGAAACCTATCACTAAAATACCCTACACACTTAAAGCAAACGAAGCTGTTTTGACTTACTTTATAAATGGTGTGAAAAAATATTTGCGTCTTGCTGATTTGGCTGAGACGGATAAAAAATATTATCCATAAATATTTGATTTAATTTACAAATGCTTTCGCCAATTATTATACTTAGTTTTTCGTTGCTAAGCAATTTCTTTTGTTTGATAATTAACTATTGCAAATATTAAAATGGCATCTTTAGAATTTCTTTAGATTTATTAAATAAATTTGTACTATGAAAATTCTGATTGTAGAGGATGATATAGATATATCAAAATTGTTACACACTTTTTTAACAGATCAGGGGTTTAAAGTCTCGCAGGCTAAAAATTATTTTGAAGCTGAAGATAAACTCATTTCATATAGCTACGATGTCATTTTGTTAGATATTGGGTTGCCCGATGGTAATGGTTTGCAATTGCTAAAATTTTTAAAATCGAAAAATATTGAATCAGGTGTGTTAATTGTTTCGGCTAAAAATTCATTAGATGATAAGTTGGAAGGCTTAAATCTTGGTGCCGATGATTATATTACCAAACCCTTTGATTTATCGGAACTCAACGCCAGAATTAACGCCTTGCTACGGCGTAAAAACTACAATGGACATTCAAAAGTAATTTTTAATGAAATTAGCGTTGACACCAATGCCAATACAGTTTTTGTGAACAACAATCCGTTAACTTTAACTAAAAAAGAATACGAATTACTACTCTATTTTATAGTAAACAAAAACCGCATGCTCACCAAAGAAGCCATTGCCACCCATCTTTGGGATGATGCCATTGATTTGGTTGATAATTTCGACTTTATCTATACGCATATCCGGAATTTGAGAAAGAAAATAGCTGAATTAAACGGTTCGGATTATGTAAAAACTGTTTATGGTATGGGTTATAAATTTACAGACTATGAAGTTTAATAAAAAAATAAATCGAAATTATATAAGTTTAATATTAATATTATTCGTTGTCATATCCTCTATAAGCTATGTGGTAATTAGTAAAGTAATATTACTAAATGCCAAAGAAAAATTAGCCGAAAAGGAATTTATGATTAAAAATGAAATTACTAAATCAGGCGTCTTACCCCAACTATTTCCACTTTATGAAACCCAAAAAATTAAGGATAGCTTTGAAATTAAATCAAAATATAAACAAATTTATCTAAAAGATAATTTAGAAAATGAAGTTGAACTTTATTATGAATATCAAACAATTGTCAAGATAAAAGACACTTATTATCTTTTAAAAATAAGGCAATCGTCTGTAGAAAACGAAGATCTATTATTGGCTATTATTTTACCTTTATTAACTATGTTGTTTTTAGCGTTTACATTTTCGTATGTAATTAATAAAAGGCAGATTGCTTCTGTTTGGAAAAAATTTGAATACAATTTAAACCAAATTAAAAAAATAAGTTTGCAACATCCTAAAGAATTAAAATTGCTCACTACAAATATTGATGAGTTTGATAGTTTAAACCAAGTTGTGACACAATTAATTAATAAACTGCAAACCGATTATAACAATTTGAAAGAATTTGCAGAAAATGCTTCACACGAATTACAGACTCCTTTGGCTGTTATTTTGATGAGTTTAGAAGAAGTGATGCAAACCAATTTGTCAGAATCTGTCCACGCAAAAATATACCAAAGCTATCAAGAAATAAAAAAATTGACCAAGCTGAATAAAAATTTATTATTGCTTTCAAAAATTGATAATGACCAATTTACCGATGTTGAAAAAGTAGATTTATCAGACCTTATCAAACAAAAATTAGATTTGTTTAAAACTATTATTGCTTCAAAAAATATCAAGGTAGAAACCGACTTAAAGGCTATGTTTAAATTAAACATGAGTCCGTTTTTAGCCAATATTCTGATTAACAACTTAATTTCTAACGCTATCAATCACAATATAAATAAAGGTGCTATTTCTGTCAGAACAACTGTTAATTCTTTTGAAATTACAAATACCACCAATGGCCAATCTTTAAATTTAGACAAACTTTTTAAACGATTTTATAAAGTTGGAACTGACTCTAATTCGGTTGGTCTGGGCTTAGCGCTTGTTAAAAAAATAACCGATGCTAGCGGACTAAAATTACAAGTAAGTCAAAGCGACAGCAAACTCACTTTTTCTATTTTAATATAACTTCAAAAAGTCTTTAGATTCCAAGGTTAAATTTGTATCATAATTCTTTATTTTATGAGATTATTTTACAATTTTACTACTATACTGTTGTTTTTCACTACGCTATTAACGGCTCAAAACAACTTGAATTTTTATATTGAGAAGGCTTATAAAAACAATTTAAATTTAAATGATATAGCTTATCAAATAAAATTTAAAAATTTAGATATATCAAAAATAGAAGCGCAATACAACAAACCAAAAATTTTTGTTAGTGCCGACTATTTATTTACACCTTACTTTAATAACAATGGGCAGTTGGTATCAACAAACCCATCAAATAAAGCGATTGGTTACGATGTTGGCATTACCAATGGTGGTAATTATAGTGCGCTTTTAAATGCAGAATTACCAATCTTAAACAAAAAAGTCACAACTAACTTGAAATCTAAAATTAAAGTAGAAGTCAATGGTCTAAAAACCAATAAAGCCCTTTTAAAATTGTTAATCAAAAAAAATATTAGTTTTTTGTATTTAGAAACCTATCGACAACAAATAGCATACGCCACTGGCCTCCAAAATCTAAAATTTTTAAAAACACAATTAAAAATAATTAAAGCCTTAACTAATAAAGGTATTTATAAACTTACCGATTATCAATTATTTAAAATCAGTTTACAGACAGAAACTTTAAATTTAGAACGCCTAAAAGCTACACTTAAAATAAAAATGCAACAATTGCAAGCAGCATCAGGTGTTACCAATACCAACTCAAGTTATTTAGAAAACAGTCCGATTAGCCTCAAAACTACAGAAAATAGTTCGTCATTATTTTTAGAATCTTATAAAAAAGATAGTTTAGGGTTTGAGTTGAATAAAAAGATATTTAACAATAATTATTTACCTCAAATTAAATTTTACACCAATACAGGTTTAAATGCCACTAGTCTAACCAACATCAATCGCAAAATAGGTTTTAGTGCGGGTTTACAATTAAGTTACACCTTGTTTGATGGTCATCAAAAAAAGATAAACACCCAACAGCAACAACTTTTAATAGATAAGACTCAAAAAAACAAACAACTTAAAAAAATCGAAATTCAGATAAATAAAGATGGCTTGTTAAATACTATTATCGCAAGCAAAACAAATTTAGAATCGGAACATAAATTTTTAGAATCCAATAAAAAAATACTTAATTTATTTAAAATTGAAGTCCAAAAAGCACAGGTTAGCATTATAAATTATTTGAGTGTTATCAGCCAATACAACCAATCAAAATTGAATTATGAGTTTCATAAAATAGATTTATATGAACTTATAAACGATTATAATTATTTAAATAATTAAACTATGACTATTAAATATTTAGGAGGGTTATTTGTGTTATTGTTATTTGCTAATTGCAAAAACGCGACCCCACAAAACGATACTTATACCAATTCTAAAACAGATGTTGAGCTTGCAAAGCCATTTGTTAAAAGTTTGAAATTATGGCATACTTATCAAGGAGTTAGTAAATACCTAAATACCACTTCGGTAAAAAGTCCCATCTCTGGAGTCATTCAAAAAGTTAAAATTTCGGTGGGACAAGAGGTTAAAAATAATGATGTTTTATTTGTTATAAAACCTAAGGAATTAGCCGCTTTAGAACACGCTAATTTAGATAAAAGTCTCATAAATATTTCACCCATAATAATTAAAGCACATCAATCAAATTTTATAACTGCCGTTAATTTTCAGGTTGGTGATTATGTTCAAGAAGGCGATGTTTTAGCTACAAATATTAAAAAAAATTCTTTAGTAGTAATCACTTATGTTCCTTTAAATGAGGAAGTGAAATTAAACAGTTCTTGTCAGGTTAAATTACCAAACGGAACTATAATTAATGGTGTATTTGAAAGAAAATTATCTCAAAACAATTCGTTTAATCAAAAGCAGCCCTGGGTTGTACGGCTTTTAAAATTTCAATTTTTAGCTCAGGATATGAATCTAACCGTTAAAAGCCTTAATGGCGAAATTAAAAACGGATTTTTTATCTCAAAAAAAGCTTTATACGCTAATGAAGAACAAACCGATTTTTGGGTTATGAAAATGATTAATGACAGTACAGCAATTAAAACACTTGTTAATCTAGGTTATCAAGATGATTCAATTATTCAATTGCTAAATCCTGCGTTAAAACTTTCAAATAAAATTATTTCAAATGGTGGTTATGGTTTATCGGACACAGCGCAAGTGCATATCATCCATCCTAAAAAATTAAACTGATGAAACAATTTAATTTTTACAGTAGGTATAAAAACCCCTTGCTTATAGTTATACTTCTTATTGTTTTTGCGGGTGTTTACGCTTACCAAAATATGAAAACAGAATTACTGCCAAATGTTACTTTTCCAAAAATAAAAATCATTGCTGACAATGGTGATCAACCAGCAGAAAATATGTTGATTACCGTTACACGTCCTATAGAAGAAGCCATTAAAAAAAGTGAAAACCTTCAAAATATAAAAAGTGTTACTTCAAGAGGTAGTAGTGAGATTTCTGCTTTTTACAATTGGAGTAGCGATTTAAATGTTGCCCAACAACAAATAGAATCAAGAATTTCAGAAATCAAACAAGATTTACCGGCTAACGTAAAATTGGTAATAGAAAAAATGAATCCTTCTATTTTACCCATCGCAGGTTATTCTTTAGAAGGGAATAAAAGTCCCATTGAACTCAGGTTATTGGCGCTGTATACCATAAAACCTTACTTAGAACAAATTAGTGGTGTTAGAGAA
The DNA here is from genome assembly GCA_045046885.1 of Flavobacteriaceae bacterium. Classification (GTDB taxonomy): domain Bacteria; phylum Bacteroidota; class Bacteroidia; order Flavobacteriales; family Flavobacteriaceae; genus CG1-02-35-72. Next base: position 90,953 of record JASFYX010000009.1, on the reverse strand, counting down.
GCGGCCGTTGTTGGCGGTAAAACAAAAGAATATCAGTTGTTGTTAGACCAACAAAAAATGAGTGTATTTGGTATTACACCTACCAAACTGAAAGACGTTTTAGCTTCAACAAATTTTATTCAAGCCAATGGTTTTATAAAAGATTATAGGCATTTATATCTAAGTCTTACCGATGCCACTATAAAAAATTTAAATCAGCTTAAAAATACCATTGTAAAAAGTACGCCGCAAGGTATTATCAAAATCAAAGATATTGCTACCGTAAAAATAGCCGAAGAACAGCAATATATTAAAATAAAAGCAAATAGTAAAAATGTACCATTGATTGCGGTTATTAAAAATCCCGAAGCCAATTTAATCAGTATTAACAGTAAATTATCGGCAAGAATAAAAACGCTTAACCAAAGAATTTTACCAAAAGGCATTGTTTTAAAACCTTTTTATAATCAAGCTGATTTTGTAAATGGGTCGGTAAAAAGCATTCGTGATGTATTGTGGATTGGCTTATCATTAGCTTTACTGATTACCTTACTTTTTTTATACTCGTTAAGAAGTAGCTTAATAATTTTGATAACAGTACCGGTTTCATTAGCACTCAGTTTGGTTGGTTTATATTATTATGGTTACAATTTTAATATTATGACGCTTGGCGCGATTGCGGCTGCCTTGGGTTTGGTAATTGATGATGCTGTGGTAATTGTTGAACAAATACACAGAACCAAAGAAGAACATCCCGAAGAATCCTACAATATTATCGTTAAAAAGGCCATTAAATTTTTATTCCCAGCTATGGTTGGTTCGTCATTGAGCACTATTGTTATTTTTCTGCCTTTTGCTATAATGAGTGGAATTGCAGGGGCTTATTTTACTATTTTAACCCAAACAATGATCATTACCTTAACAGCATCTTTTGCAGTAACTTGGGCTTTATTACCGGCACTTTATATATTCATTTTCAAGAATGCACCCGCCTTAAAAACAAAACCTCATAAAAATAAAAAATGGGTGGCTTATGTGATTAAAAAACCAGTGATAGCGCTTTTGGTAGTTATTGGTTTTTTACTTAGCATCATCATTATATTTCCAAAATTGCCATCGGGATTTTTACCCGAAATGGATGAAGGTGCCATTGTTCTAGATTATGTGAGTCCGCCGGGTTCTACTTTAGAAGAAACCAATAATATGTTGATAAAAGTAGATGCTATTTTAGCTAAAATTTCTGAAATATCATCCTATTCCAGACGTACCGGAACACAAATGGGGTTTTTTATTACCGAGCCTAATAGAGGTGATTACCTTATTCAGTTAAAAGATAAACGCCATTTAAAAACAACTGAGGTTATTGATGAGATTAGACAAAGAGTAGCTCAAAAAATTCCAGCGCTTCAAGTAGATTTTGGTCAAGTAATAGGCGATATGCTTGGCGATTTGATGAGTTCTGTTCAGCCCATAGCTATTAAACTATTTGGTTCTGATCAAAAGATCATCCAAAACTATTCAAAAAAAATAGCCACTTTGGTTTCAAAAGTAAAAGGTACAGCCGATGTGTTTGACGGTATTATTATTGCTGGTCCCGCAACAACAACCATCCCAGATGTAGCTAAACTCAGACGCTATAATTTAACACCAAGCGATTTTCAGTTTCAATTAGAGACACAGATAGGAGGTGTTGTAGTCGGATCCATTCTAGATAAAAATCAGATGACAAATATCAGAATGATTCAAAATAATTGGCAAAAAACAGGTGTCAATAGTTTAAAAAATAAATCTTTAATGTTATCAAATGGACAACTTAGGTCTTTATCAGATTTTGCAAAAACCATCTTATCAAAAGGATCGTCTGAAATTGACAGAGAAAACCTAAAAAATGTAGGTTATATCACGGCTCGATTAAACAATAGAGATTTAGGAAGTACTTTAAAAGATATTCAGAGAGCCATTCAAAAAAACATCAATTTACCACAAGGTTACACCATTGAATATGGTGGAGAATTTAAACAACAACAGCAAGCTTTTAGAGAATTAGGCTTAATATTAATCTTGGCAACCCTTTTAGTTTTTTTGGTTATTTTATTTTTATTTAAAAAGATAAAAATTGGTTTAATGTTTATTGTTTTAATTGCTTTAGGTCCTGCAGGTAGTTTGATTTTGTTGTACCTCTTTAACATTACGTTAAATGTTGGTAGCTACATCGGTATTATTATGATAATTGGGATAGTTGGCGAAGCTTCAATTTTTACGTATTTACAGTATGATACAGAACGAAAATCGGGTAAACCACTAGACGAAGCTATCGTGTCTTCGGTGTCAATTAGATTACGTCCAAATTTAATGACGTCATTTGCAGCCATAGTGGCGTTGACTCCTTTAGCGCTAGGCATTGGCACAGGCGCTCAAATGCATCAACCTCTTGCTATTGCGGTGATAGGTGGTTTTTTAGCAGCCATACCAATTTTGCTTATCATTTTACCATCGTTCATAAGAATTATTGACAAATAAATTATACTTCAAATTTTCTTTAGAATTGTACCTTAATTTTGAGTTTTATTAATATATAAAATCTTGAATTATGAAAAATTTATTTTATGCAGTTTTAGCTTTAATTAGTTTAACAGCTTGTAGTCAAACTAATGCACCCCAAAATGTATTAAACGCATTCAACCAAAAATTCCCAAATGCCAAAGAAGTAGAATGGGGAAAAGAAGGTGCCGATATTTGGGAAGCCGAATTTGAATTATCTGATAAAGATATGTCAGCCAATTTTAACCTTAAAGGCGAATGGTTAGAAACCGAAAGCGAATTAGCCAAAAAAGATTTGCCAGAAAGTGTTAAAACCACTATTTCAACAGCCTACAAAGGCTATAAAATTAAAGAAATCGGATTTACAGAAACGCCAAAATATAAAGCATTTGAAGTTGAAGTTAAAAAAGGCAAGGAATTAATTGAAGTTGTTTTGAATGGTTTTGGAAAAATTATAAAAACCAAAACAATTGACAAAGAAAAAGACGAAGAAAAGGATTAATGAATAATGTTAAAAACAATAAACCCGGTCTTTAAAAGAGATTGGGTTTTTGAAATTAGAAATAACACCTAAATGAAAATGAAGAAAAATATTTTATTGGTTATATTTATTATATCTATTTATTCATTACAAGCTCAAAATAATATTACATTCATCATAAAAAATAAAGCAGATAATGATGTTTTATTTGGTGCCAATTGTATTTTAAAAAGGAGCGATAAAGGAGCGAGTTCAAATTTTAAAGGTATTTGTCAGTTAGAGGGTATTCCTAATGGTGAGCAAACCTTTGTGTTCTCATATGTAGGTTTTAAAACTGTAGAAAAAACATTTACTTTTCCGCTAAAGGATAAGAAAGCCATTATAATTTATCTGTCAGAAAATGATGAATTGGAGACAGTAACTGTTTATTCTACCCGAACTAGGAATAGAATAAAGGAAATTCCAACAAAAATAGAAGTTTTGGGCATCGAAGAAGTGGTAGAAGAAACGGCTATAAATCCGGGGAATATTTCAAAATTATTGGGCGAAACATCTGGAATACAAGTTCAACACACCTCGGCAACTTCAGGGAATGTCAGTTTTCGTATTCAAGGATTGCCCGGAAAATACACCCAACTGTTAAAAGATGGATTTCCCTCTTATGGCGGGTTTTCATCCGGCTTAAGCTTATTGCAAATACCGCCCCTTGACTTACAACAAGTAGAAATAATTAAAGGCTCTACCTCAACCTTATACGGTGGAGATGCCATTGCCGGTATTGTTAATTTAATTTCAAAAAGACCCAAAGATAAGCCTGAATTTTCTATCATGTTAAACCAAACACATTTAGGCGGTAATGATATCAGTTCATTCTTTTCTAGAAAAAAAGGTAAATTTGCTTTAACGTTAACAACAAGCATTAATGCACAAAAAGAAAAAGACGTTAGTTCTAATGGTTTTTCTGATTTACCTAAATACAACAGAACGGTTATAGCTCCTAAATTATTCTATGATTTTTCCGAAAACCGCCATCTGTTAATTGGCTTTAGCAATGTTACAGAAAACAGAATTGGAGGCGATTTAATAGCAATTAATAATCGACTTGATGTTAGCCATCCCTTTTTTGAAAAAAATAAAACAAACCGATTTTCTTCTTCTTTCAAATATGAAAATACCTCAAAGTCAGGAAATACATTTACTTTAAAAGCTTCTTATGGGAATTTTGACAGAACATTAAAAACAAATATAAATCTTTTTAAGGGCGTTCAAAAAACTTTTTTTTCAGAAGTTTCCTACTTAATAGAGAGTGATAAACACAAATGGGTAAATGGTTTAAATTTTAATTTAGATAACTTTAAACAAAAGCAACCTAATACTTTCTCTCTAAACTACAGTTACAATACTTTGGGTATTTTTTCGCAAGATAATTGGGAGGTAACCGATAAATTCTTTTTAGAACCCGGCGTTCGTTTAGATTACAGTTTTGAAAAAGGATTATTTTTTCTGCCCAGATTGGCAGCAATGTATCATTTAACAAATAATTTTTTTACACGTTTTAGTGCGGGCTTGGGTTACAAACTACCAACACCATTTACAGACGAGGCAGAAAGAACAAGATATCAATCTATTGATTTTACAACACGATTAAAAACAGAAAAATCTATAGGATTAAACCTTGATTTTAATTATAAAACAGAATTGACAGATGAATTGTTTTTAACATTAAACCAAGCTTTTTTTGTTACAAGAATCAACAATCCAATCATAGCAAATCAGACTTTACTTCAAAATCAAGTTGTTAAATATGAATCTGCAAAGGGAACAATTTTAAGTAAAGGCATCAATACTAATTTGCGTTTGACTTTAGACGAGTTAATTTTATATATAGATTATACCTACTTAAACGCTGTTAAAACCTATAATCAAAACAATAAATTAGAATTAACACCTCAAAACAAATTAACAACAACATTAGCGTACGAAGATGAAGAAGCGCATTGGAAAATTGGTTTAGAAGCCTTTTATTTTGGAAACCAATATCTTGAAAATGGTAATAAGACACCAAACTATTGGTTGTTGGGAGCATCAGCTCAAAAGGGATTTGGTCATTTTACAATCGCTTTAAATATTGAAAATATATTAGATATCCGGCAAACGAAATACGAAAATATTATAAGCGGCTCTATAAATAATCCGATTTTTAATGAGTTATACGCACCATTAGACGGCGTTGTGGGTAATATGGTGCTAAAATTTGATTTCTTTTAATAAATTTTAGGGTAACACAGCTTAAACTTGTTAATATAATATAACTTCAAATAAAACAATGTTTTTAAAAAATATTTTTTTTGTGACATTTTTAATTGTTTCACAAACAACGTATAGTCAATTGTCTATAGGTGGTTCTTTTGGTTTTCAAATACCTGGTATGCAAGATTTAAAGTTTAAACAATTTGATGCTAACAATAATTTAATAAGTACAATAAAAACAAAAGAAGTTGAGAGTAACATTTCTTCTGTTAAGTCTCTAGATGTTTCTTTTTGGCGTAAAAAATATGGCCTTAAGTTAGAATATTTATCTTGGGAGCATAGAAGTACTGCTGAAGAATATCTCACGCAACAAACACCTTCAATTTTTAAAACCGAAGAAAGTAGAAGAGCTATTTATTTAATTGTATTAAGGCGTTTCCCTTTACCTTTTAGCAAAGAGAAGAACCACTTCCGTTACAAAAAATCCTATAGTTTTGTGGGTTTCGGTTACGGTTTTGCCAGAACTGAAATAAATTATAGTTTACAAAAAAGTACACAACCCTCATTACAACTATCTTATGGTGTTTCTATAGTTCTATTAAAAAGATTAAGAGCTAATGCCAAATTTAAATATCTGTTGGCTCATGATGTAGATAATCATGCTAGTATACTTGGAGACAATACCGTTATAGATACCTCTGGTCATAGGACTTTGTTCAGAACAGGGCCTCATTTAGATACAAAATACCATATGTTTTTATTTGGGTTGCAGTACCAATTATTTTAAACAACCCAAATTTATAATCATCTAGAAATTAAGTAAATTCCCCGTTTATTTTGTTTTGGCATAGTGTTTGGATTATAACTTATAATCTTAAATACTAAGCATATGAAAACACGAATACTTTTTTTAACAATATTTTTTATAGGATTATTATCGTCGTGCAGTGTAACTGTTATAAACAGTCCCGAACCAGAAATAACCCTGCAAGAACAATTACAAAGTTTTGAATTGTGGTATGTTGATATTAACGAAACACAAGGTAGTGGTGAAGTCCCTTTTTTGCAAAAAGCTTTCACTATTTCTTTTACAAATAATGGTTTGTTTGCCAATAATAATATAGTTGGTATTGGCAATGAGGGTGATGGTTATGGCTTTAAAATTGGCACTTATACTGCTTTTGGCAATACTTTAAACTTAAATCATGTTTTAGATGGTAATTATTCTCTAAAAGTTAATTTTATAAATTTTGACGCAATAGAAATAACTGATACGTTTAACGATGTTACTTATAGATTGATTGGTTACCAAAGAGACGAATTTGATTATGATGCTCTATTTTACGATAACATAGAATATTTTCTGCAAGAATACGAAGTATGGCAAAAGACAGGAACGAGTATAACGGGAGCTCCTAACGCCTTTGATGCTGAAAACTATGTACGCTTTTTCCCAGATCAAATAAATATTTTTCAAACCTCTTTAGATAAAGTTGGCACGGATTTTGATTTATTAGAATGGAATTTTGAGGGCAATTATGAAGTTTTTGACGTAGCAGATGATGCCTCTATTAAAATTTTGACATTAGATTACGATTTCTTTGACAGTGAGGATTTTGAATTAAGCGTTTTAGACGATGCTACGATACAGTTACTGCACATAAACTCTGGAACTGTTTATCAATTTGAAGGCAGATACAATATTCAATATCTTAAAGGGGATGTTGTAAAAAAAGAAAGAAAACGTTTTAAAGTAAGAAGAAACGTTAAACAATATAAAAATTAGGTTTGGTTAGTTGATTATGGTTAATTATGTTAGCCAAAAAGGGGGTCAGAAAATTTCTGACCCCCTTTTTTTTGATTAAAAAATTAGTAGTATTATTTATTTTTTTAAGCCAGCTATAAAATCAGCACTCATAAAAACATAGTCTTTACCTGCAGCATAAACATGGCAGTTATTACAAAATTTTGCCCATTTAGAAGTGCCTGTGCTTACTTTTCCTTTAGCACCCATAACAAATCCCCAATCGCCTGTTTCGGGAGATGCACCTGCCTTTAGCTTTATCATAACCGTTAAAATATATTTTGACCCTTTTTCGTAAGCTTTTTTATTTTTAAAGGCTTCTTTTACAACTATTGTTCCTTCGGGATACTTATAAGGCGCATGACCCGCTTGTGTTGCCGCTCCTTTATCATTGATATATATTTCGCGATAGCCCATTTTGCCGCTGTGTCTTTTTTCTACAAATCCTGTTGGATCCCCTGTGTTAGGTTCGTCTTTAGTTACTTTTGCCCAAGATTTATAACCGTCCCAAGGATTTCCAACGGTGTATTTATCTACGGGTTTGTAATCTTTAGTATCCGATTTAAATGCGCTTAAGCTGACAAATCCTACACTGAGAATGACAGCAAAAAATAAAATTTTAATTTTCATAGGTTTTATATTAAGTTAATTTTTAAGTGTTCTAATGTAGTTTACCAAATCCCAACGGTCACTTTCTTTAATTATAGGTCCCCATTTAATCATAGGACCTCTGCCGTTAGAAATTTTCCAGAAAATTTCACCATCTTTTTGGTTTTGAACGCGAAGTGATGTTAAGTTGGCGGGTTTTGGTGTTAAGGCTTTAGATCCGGGACCATCGCCCATTCCTTTAACGCCGTGACATGCTACACAAAATTTCTTAAAAGTAGCGCCTCCTTTTTTAGCAGAAGCTTTTTGTTTTTTTGCAGAAACAGGATTTTTAATAGATTTAGATGATTCGGGTGCTTTCCAAGGGTCTTGGCTAATTGTTGTAAAACTTAATAACACTAACGGTATTAAGTAAAGACTGTATTTAATTTTCATTTTAAAATAAGTATAATCAGTTTGCTTAGACGCAACTGTTATACTGACTTTACAATACTTTAAAAATTATTTTTTAGCTAATGTTCTTATGTAGTTTACCAAAAACCACCTATCTTCTTTATTTATCACTTTTCTAAAGCTCAGCATTCTATTCCTACCATGCTGAATCTTCCAAAAAATTTCGCCATCTTTTTGTTGCTGAACGCGTTCTGAAGTTAAATCTGCTGGTCGTGGATTATATTTTTTGGCTTTTGGCCCATCTCCTTTTCCCTTTTCACCATGACAAGAGACACAGTGTTTAGAGAAAACATAAAAAGCTTCTTCAATAGAAAAATCAAAGTCTTGCTCTTCAACAGGGTTTTTTAATAATTTTGTTTCGGCAGGCGCTACCCATACAGATTTTTGGGCATTAGCTCCTAAAACACAACAAAAAAGAAATAATAAAATAGTTGTTTTCATTAGGTTGAGGGTTTTTATACTTCTCAAATCTAACAAAAAATTTCTATTTGCAAAAAAACTATTGCTTTTTAAAGTTAAAAATCAAATTTTATCCCTTGTGCTAAGGGCAATTCCGTTGTGTAATTTATAGTATTTGTTTGACGTCTCATATAAGCCTTCCACGCATCTGAACCAGATTCACGACCACCGCCTGTTTCTTTTTCGCCACCAAAAGCACCCCCAATTTCGGCGCCAGAAGTACCAATATTTACGTTAGCAATACCACAATCTGAACCTACTTGCGACAAGAATTTTTCGGCATCACGCATATTGGTTGTCATAATTGCAGATGATAAACCTTGTACAACACCGTTTTGTAAAGCAATAGCGTCATTTACATCTCCGCTGTATTTTATTAAATATAAAAGAGGGGCGAAAGTTTCATTTTGTACAATTTCATAATCGTTTTCTACCTCAGCAATAGAAGGTGATACATAGCAACCACTTTCAAATCCTTTACCACTAAGCACTTTTCCTTCAACGATCATTTTTCCGCCTTGCGCTTTAACTTTTTCTATAGCTGCTAAATACGTATTCACAGAATCTTTATCGATAAGTGGTCCAACATGGTTGCTTTCATCTAATGGATTACCAATGCGTAATTGACCGTAAGCACTCACCAATTTATTTTTGACTTCGTTATACACACTTTCGTGGATAATTAAACGTCTAGTAGAAGTACAACGCTGTCCAGCGGTTCCTACAGCGCCAAATAATGCGCCAACAATAGAAATCTCTAAATCGGCACTTGGGGTAATAATAATAGCATTATTGCCTCCTAACTCTAAAAGACTTCTTCCCAATCTTTGTGCTACAGCTTGCGCCACAATTTTACCCATTCTGATGGATCCAGTAGCAGAAATAAGTGCCACTCTATTATCAGTTGTCATCATTTCTCCCACTTTATAATCGCCATTTATAAGATTAGAAACACCTTCGGGCATATTGTTATCTTGTAATATCTCGGTAATAATATTTTGACAAGCCACGCCGCATAAAGGGGCTTTTTCTGAAGGTTTCCAAATACACACATCGCCACAAACCCAAGCCAAAGCTGTATTCCAAGCCCAAACAGCTACCGGGAAGTTAAAAGCAGATATAATGCCTACTATCCCTAACGGATGATATTGGTCGTACATACGATGCCCAGGACGTTCAGAATGCATTGTAAAACCGTGTAGTTGACGTGAAAGACCTACAGCAAAATCACAGATATCTATCATTTCTTGAACTTCACCTAAACCTTCTTGAAGGGATTTACCCATTTCGTAAGAAACAAGTTTCCCTAAAGGTTCTTTAAGTTCACGTAATTTTAAACCAAATTGTCTCACCATTTCGCCGCGTTTTGGTGCGGGAATAAGTCTAAAACTCTTAAAAGCTTCGGAAGCTTTTAGGGCTACTTTTTCAAAATCTTCTTTTGTAGTTGTGCTTACTTTAGCAATTAAAGTCCCATCAACCGGAGAATATGAAGGAATTAATACGCCAGAACCAAAATTATCTTGTCCTGTAGAAGTCCCTTTATTTTCTTGATTTAAACCAAGCGCTTTAAGTACCTTATGAATGTCGTTATTTGATATAGAATTTGTCATCTGTTTGTATGTTTTGAGTTTTCAAAATTACAACAAATAATAAGCCTAAAAAAGTAAATTTAGTCTATTACAGGTACTACAATAGATTCGATAATATCCTTACCCGAATCGTCTTTACCTTTCCAAATATTAAACGTATAATCTTCGTGTTGTAAAACTTTAATGGGAATAATTTTATGACCGAGTACAGTAACCTGAGGGCATATAGCTTTTGTGTCTTCGTAAATCAATATATTAATGTCTCTTTCTCTCCCATTATATACATAATCTATATTAAAAAATCTATAACAACTGCTGGGTAGATTATAAGTAATATTCAAATTGTATGTTTCGCCAAATTGAAAACTCTCGGGAACTTCAAGTTCTGTCACAGGTGCAGACTTAAGTTTTAAGGGTAGTAAATCGTTATTTTTATTACAAGAGCTAAAACTTAAAAAAAGAATAGATAGTAGTAAAATATTTTTCATTTTTATGTTTTTTATACTGTTACTAATAAACTTGATTTTTATGTATTACTATCAAAAATTATACCTTTTTATTTAGAGACTCCTAATATTGTTTTCTGTTTTAAAATTACAAATACTTTCATAAAAATTAAATTACTTTTGTCTTTATTTAGAATTCTAATGTCTGACTCATCTATTTTTAATTGTACTTCTGATGTCGATTTTAAAGCAAAAGCTTTAAACGTTTTCAATTATCAAGCTAAAAATAATCTTGTCTATAAAGATTTTTTAAGTTTTCTGAATTGTAATCCTGAAAAAGTGAAAGAGCTAAAAGACATTCCTTTTTTACCCATTCAATTTTTTAAAACACACGAGGTTTTGTCAGACAAAAGTCCTGTTAAAGAAACTTTTTTAAGTAGTGGCACAATCGGTTTGCAACAAAGTAAACATTTTGTAACCGATTTATCTTTATACGAAAAATCTTATTTAAAAGGATTTTCTCATTTTTATGGCAACCTAAATAACTATACTATATTGGCCTTATTACCTTCTTATTTAGAAAGGAATGGCTCCTCTTTAATTTATATGGTATCCGATTTGATTAAAAAATCAGGCAAACCTAATAGTGGGTTTTATCTCGATAATTATGATGCCTTAGCTAAATTGCTAACCTTACTTGATAAAAAAGGCGAAAAGATTTTGTTGATAGGTGTTTCATTTGCTTTGTTAGATTTAATAGAAAAACACCAATTTAAATTAAAAAACACCATTGTTATGGAAACGGGCGGGATGAAAGGACGTCGCAAAGAGATGATTCGTAACGAGTTACATCAAAAGTTTTGCAAGGGATTTGGGGTTAAAAATATTCATTCGGAATACGGTATGACGGAATTGCTAAGCCAGGCATATTCCAAAGGTGATGGCTTTTTTAAAACCCCTCCTTGGATGAAAATTCTCATTCGCGATACCGAAGACGCCTTATCAATTTTACCTTATGGTGAAACGGGCGGCTTAAATATTATTGATTTGGCTAATATAAATTCCTGTTCTTTTATTGCCACACAAGATTTAGGTAAAACCCATCCTGATGATTCTTTTGAAATTTTGGGTCGCTTTGACAATAGCGATATCCGCGGCTGTAATTTAATGGTTGTTTAAATCACCCTCAACACAAAATAATTCTTTTTACCGCGTTGTAATAACACAAACTTATTGTTTATTAAATCTGAATTATTGACAATAAAATCCTCTTTAATTTTTTCTTTGTTAACCGATAATGAGTTTTCTTTTAAAGCGCGTCTCACTTCACTATTCGAAGCTAAAAACCCCGTTTCGGCAAAAGCCGAAACAACATCAAGGCCTTTTTCTATCTGAGAAAGATTAATTTCCGCTTGTGGGACGCCCTCAAACACATCTAAAAAAGTTTGTTCATCAAGTGTTTTTAAATCATCTGAAGTAGATTTTCCGAACAATATTTGTGAAGCTTTTATTGCATTTTCATAATCAGATTCAGAGTGTACTAAAGTTGTTACTTCTTTACCTACTGTTTTTTGAAGGAGTCTTAAATGAGGTTGTTCTTTGTGTTCATCTATTAGTTTTTCTACTATTTCTTTATCTAAAAAAGTAAATATTTTAATATAATTTTCAGCATCTGCATCTGATGCATTCAACCAATATTGGTAAAATTTATAAGGAGATGTTCGCTTGGGGTCTAGCCAAACATTACCTCCTTCGGTTTTACCAAATTTAGTACCATCTGCTTTTGTAATTAGCGGACAGGTTAAGGCAAAAGCTTTTCCGCCCAACTTGCGACGAATCAATTCTGTTCCTGTTGTAATATTTCCCCATTGATCTGAACCGCCCATTTGTAATTTGCAATTCTCGACCTGATAGAGGTGTAAAAAATCAAATCCTTGGAAAAGTTGATAGGTAAACTCTGTAAAAGACATGCCTTCTTTACTCTCATCGCCTAAGCGTTTTTTTACAGAGTCTTTAGCCATCATATAATTAACGGTAAGGTGCTTGCCAATGTCGCGCACAAAATCGATTAATGAAATATCTTTCATCCAATCGTAATTGTTTACCATTTTAGCCGCATTGTCTTTAGCGTTAAAATCTAAGAAACGTTCTAGTTGGGCTTTAATACCCTTAAGATTTTTTTGTAGCGTTGCTTCGTCAAGTAAATTACGCTCAGCCGATTTGCCGCTGGGATCGCCTATCATTCCAGTTGCACCTCCCACCAAAGCAATAGGGGTATGGCCGTCTTGCTGAAAATGCATCAACAAAATAATTTGAACTAAACTACCAATATGTAACGATTCCCCTGTGGGATCAAAGCCAATATAAGCTGCCGTAGATTCTTTTGCTAATTGCTCTTCGGTGCCGGGAATCATATCGTGTATCAATCCGCGCCAGCGTAAGTTCTCTATAAAGTTACTTTTCATTTCAAATTATTGTTTGCGCAAAGATAAAAATCGCGACATAAATAGCCCGTATAATTGTTATATTTCTTTATTTTCGCTTTATGATATTAGTTACCGGCGGTACCGGATTAGTAGGATCCCACTTACTTTACCATCTTTGTTTATCAAAACAAAAGATTCGTGCTATTTACAGAAACAAAGCTCAAATAGCCAAAGTTGAAAATGTGTTTTCTTATTATACTGACGCCATTAAACCTCTTTTTAAAAAAATAGAATGGGTAGAAGCTTGTGTAGAAGATGTTCCTTCCTTAACACTTGCCTTTAAAGATATAACCGTGGTTTATCACTGTGCCGCTTTGGTATCTTTTAACCCAAAAGATTATGTAAAAATGCGTCGTACCAATATCAAAGGAACGGCAAATATGGTCAATTTAAGTATTGATTTTGGTGTAAAGAAATTCTGCTATGTCAGTTCAATTGCAACCTTAGGGGAAGCTATAAACAGTAAAAAAATTACTGAAGAAAACGAATGGAGTAGTACCCATAAAAGCGGTTATGCCATTACAAAATACGGTGCCGAACAAGAAGTTTGGCGGGCGTCACAAGAAGGTTTAAATGTTGTAATTGTCAATCCGGGAGTAATACTTGGACCTGGATTTTGGCAATCGGGTACAGGTTTGTTAGTTACAAATATTTACAAAGGATTAAAATTTTACGCATTAGGTATTACCGGATTTGTGGGCGTAAACGACGTTGCTAAAGTAATGATAGCTTTAACAGAAAGTAAACTTCATTCTCAGCGTTATATATTGGTAAGTGAAAACCTATCCTTTAAGTGTGTTTTTGACACTATTGCTACTGTTCTACAGGTTAAAAAACCCCGTATTAGAGTTACAAAATTTTTAGGTAGTCTTGCGTGGCGCTTAGATTGGTTAAAGAGTTTTTTAACAGGTAAGCCCCCTTTGTTTACAAAGGACTCTTCAAGGTCTTTAGTTGAGAAAACATTTTACTGTTCTAAAAAAATAGAAGAGGCATTAAATTTAAAATTTAAACCTATTTCTAATGTCATAACCGATATGGCTAAATTTTTAAAAAAAGAGTCTTCTTAATTTTTACCCTTCTTTTTTCCGTATTTTTTTAAAGGTTTTTTTTTCTTTTTTTTAACTTTTAAATTGACGGAATCTCTTTTTAATTTAAAAATTGAATCGCGTGTTTTTTGGCGTTTTTTATATTTTTTTTCGAGAACATCAATATTATTAACAACTTCTTGGTAAATAGCTCTATACTCTTTTATGTTTGTGGTATAATAGTAATTGCTTCTTTTGAACCTAGCTGTATCTATATGATATTTTTTATACACCAGTTGTAAATAGTCTTTATTGTGTTTTCCTATTTTATCTGGGCTTACTATGGCAGAATTGGCTATAAAAATGTCTGTAAGTAAATTTACCATTTGTTCTTTTGGAATCAAGTCGTCAGGTTTTTTAAAAATAGTACGACTTGTACATGCTGAGAATAGGTTGCCTATTATTAATAAAACTACAATTTTTTTCATCTATTAAATGTTAGTCTCCGCCCTTTATTAATGTCATTAAATACGCCTTGGTTGTAAATTAAATTACCGTTTACAAAAGTATGCGTTATGTTATTTGTAAAAGTTGTTCCTTCAAAGGGAGACCATTTGCATTTGTATAAAATGGTTTCCTTTGTAACAGTATGTAAACTAGAGGTGTCTACTAAAACTAAATCGGCAAAATAGCCTTCTTTTATAAAACCACGCTTTTCTATTTGAAATAAAATGGCCGGATTATGACACATTTTTTCTATAATCTTTTCGATACTAATCAGACCTTTTTTATGCATTTCTAACATAGCCTGTAAAGCATGTTGTACCAATGGCCCACCACTTGGCGCTTTGGTATAAACCTGTTGTTTTTCTTCTAAAGTATGTGGGGCATGGTCGGTTGCTAAAATGTCAATTTTATCGTTTAACAAAGCTTTTAAAAGGCCTTCTTTATCGGCTTTTGTTTTTATAGCTGGATTCCATTTTATAAGGGTTCCTTTTTTTTCATAATCAGAATCATCAAACCATAAGTGATGTACACAGACTTCTGATGTTATTTTTTTATTCCGCAAAGGTTTTCTGTTCCTAAATAAATGCTGTGCTTCTTTTGCTGTAGAAACATGATAAACATGTAATCTAGCACCTGTTTTTTTAGCTAAAGCAATTGCTTTTGAAGAGGATAAGTAACATGCTTCTTCACTTCTAATAATAGGATGATATTTAATGGGAATATCATCTCCGTACTTTTCTTTAAATACTGCTAAGTTTTTTTGAATAGTTACTTCGTCTTCACAATGTGTCACAATTAACATATTGCATTCTTTAAATATTTTTTCTAAAACTTTTACGTCATCTACCAACATATTACCAGTTGATGAACCTAAAAATAATTTTATTGCGGCCACTTTTTTAGGATCTGTTTTAAGGAGTTCCTCTAAGTTTGTATTGCTACCTCCTATCATAAAAGAATAGTTGGCATATGACGATTTTGAAGCTATTTTAAATTTGTCTTCTACTAATTCTTGAGTCGTAGCTTGCGGAATTGTATTTGGCATCTCTATAAAAGATGTAATACCGCCCGCCACGGCTGCGCGGCTTTCTGAAGCAATCGTCGCTTTATGGGTCAAGCCGGGTTCTCTAAAATGAACTTGATCATCTATTAAACCAGGGATAAGCAATTTATTTTCGGCATCAATAACAATAACATCATTAGATTTTACACTAATTGACGTGTTTATTTCGGCTATATAATTGCCTTTTATTAGAAGATCTCCTTCAAATATTTTTCCTTCGTTAACTATTCGGGCATTTTTTATGAGTGTTTGCTTCATTTATCTATGATTTTGGCAAACCTTTTAATCGTAATTTTATAACACCAAATATGGCTTCTGTAACGATGCTTCCGCTCATTTTTGACGTGCCTAAAGTTCTATCGGTAAAAATTACAGAGACTTCTTTAATATTAAAACCGTGTTTCCATGCTTTAAATTTCATTTCAATTTGAAAAGCATAACCTACAAATTTAATCTTTGCTAAATTAATCGTTTCTAAAACTTTTCTACTGTAACAAACAAAACCTGCTGTTGTATCGTGCAAAGGCATCCCTGTTATAAATCGCACGTATTTTGAGGCAAAATAAGACAAAAGAACACGCTTCATTGGCCAATTTACCACATTGACGCCTTGTGAATAGCGCGATCCTATAGAAAGGTCTGCACCTTGATTTGCACACGCGTCGTATAGACGTACTAAATCTTTTGGGTTGTGAGAAAAATCGGCATCCATTTCAATAATAAATTCATAATCTCTTGCCAACGCCCATTTAAATCCGTGGATATAAGCTGTTCCTAAGCCCTTTTTATCTGCACGCTTTTCTAAAAAAAGATGTTCTCTAAATTCTTTTTGAAGTTTTTCTACAATCTGTCCTGTTCCGTCAGGAGAATTATCATCAACAATCAATACATCAAAAGATAAAGGCAAGTTAAAAACAGCCTTAATTATATTTTCTATATTTTCTTTTTCGTTATAAGTGGGTACAATTACTAGAGATTTGCGCATTGTATTAATTTAAGAGGGTAAAGGTAAAACATTTTATTACTAATTTTGCCAGAAGTTTACAGCGCTCTATGAAAATATTAAAATCTTCTAAAAATCTTTTTATTTTTTATCTTTTGCTGATTTTTCTATTCAACATTTTGCAAAGTACTTATACAGAACTTATTGATGATGAGGCATATTATTGGTTATGGTCTCAAAAATTGGCTTGGGGATATTTTGATCATCCACCGATGGTGGCTTTGTGGATTAAAATTAGTAGTTTATTCTTTTCTGGCGAATTAGGAGTGCGCTTTTTTAGTGCGTTTATGTTTAGTGGTACTGTCTTTTTTATCTGGAAACTTATTTCAGATAAAGAAAAACAAAACCACATACACCTCTTTTTTTTATTACTAACTGCCGTCGTTTTATTTAATGTTTATGGTTTTATAACTGTTCCAGACACGCCTTTATTCTTTTTTACAGCTTTATTTTTATTTGTATACAAACATTTTTTAGAGAAAGAAAACTTAAAATGGTCCTTACTTTTAGGGTTTGCTATGGCGGGTATGTTATACAGTAAATACCACGGTATTTTAGTCATCTTTTTTGTAGTACTTTCTAATTTAAAGTTATTAAAGAGTCGCTATTTTTGGATAGCGAGTTTATTTGGGTTTATCCTGTTTTTACCACATTTGTATTGGCAATATGATAATGGCTACCCGTCTCTAATTTACCATCTAAACCGCAGTAAAAAATTGTACAAGTTTAAATTTACGCTATTACATTTATTTAATCAGATTTTAATTGTAGGATTGGCTTTTCCGGTATTGTACTATGCTTTTTTTAAATCTCGTTTTACGGAAAAATTAAACAAAGCCATGTTGTTTATCCTTGTCGGATTTATTGGATTTTTCTTTTTATCTACTTTTAAAACAAGTACACAACCCCAATGGACGGCTGTAATTTTGATTCCAATAATAGTCGTTACATTCCCTTATTTTATAAAACACAAAAAAGCTAAAAAGGTTTTTATTATTTTGGGTTGTTTAAATCTTTTAGTATTGATATACATTAGGATTAGCCTTGCAAACGAAAATTTAGCTTTTTATAGGTGGGAAACACATGGCAATAAACAGTGGATTTCAGAGCTTCAAAAAAACACCCGCTCTTTGCCTATTGTTTTTGAAGACTCTTTTCAAAATGCTTCGAAATATAAATTTTATACAGGAATTGAAACCTTTTCTTATAATTCTCTTTATTATAGACAAAATCAATATGATTTACCTGGCTATGAAAAAAAATTACAAAGACAAGCCGTTTATACCGTTGGCAACAATAAAAAATGGGCTTTGTCACGTCAAGAAAATAGAGACTTACCTAATTCTAAAGATAGTGCTCTTGAATTGGGAGATGCCCTTTTTACAAAGCGAAATAAAATATTTTATGGTACAAAAATAGACACTTTTGTAACTTATAAACATTTAAAATGTATTATAAATAAACCTAAATTCGATTTTAAAAATATAAAAAAATTCGATTTAGAATTTAATTTGATAAATACTTATGACAAAATTATAGATTTAAAACACATAACTTTTTATGGTGTGTTTCAAACCAAAAAACATAAAATAACAAGCGTCGTAAAACTAAATGTTAAGGAAATTGATAGCTCCAATACTCTTAAAAATCTATTGCCACAAAAAACTTATAAAGTGAAAACTACTTTAAAAATTCCTAAAGAGATTAATCTAAATACAACAACATTGAGAGTGGGTTTAGGTTTTTATAATTTACCACCTGGCTTTGAAGGTAATACTGTTAAAATACATTTTTAATATGGATGTTATTTACCAACCTTTTACACAAGATAATAATTGGATTGTTTTAACATTCCTTTTTATTTTGTTGCTGTTGGTTATATTAAAAAAAATGTTTAAATCTCGATTTAATAATCAATTAAAGCTGTTAAATAATACTCTTTGGATTTCTAATTTAAAAAATAATTATACCGCAACTTATAATTTATACAATTTAGGTTATCTAATTATACTCTGTTTTTTATTGTCATTTGTTACGTTGATTTATATAAAATATTTTACAACTTTAATTGTAGCTAATAGCTTTTACTTCTTTTTAAAGTATAGTCTTTATTTTGGTTTCTTTTTTACTTTAAAACATCTGTTTTATTATCTATTTTCATTAGTTTTCAACTTAAAATCATTGATGTTAAAGGTTGTATATATTAAAACTTCTTATTTAAATTTTCTGAGTATCTTTATTTTATCTTGGGTGTCTTTTGTGCTTTTTAGCCCATTTGAAAGTAGGTTGGTATTTAAAATTGCAAGTATAATATCTTTATTATTAGCGCTCTATTTTTATGCCTTAATTATTAAAAATAATCTTAAGCTTGTTTCAAAACATTTTTTCTATTTTATTTTATATCTTTGCACGCTAGAAATAGCACCTATAATTTTACTTTATAAAGTGTATTTCTGAAGTTTAAAATGTAGAAATTTATGAAAGTGAAAACTATTTTAGTTTCTCAACCGGCTCCCAACGTTGAGAACTCCCCTTACCGAGAGCTGTCAAATAAAATAAAAGTAAAAGTAGATTTCAGATCGTTTATTCATGTTGAAGGTGTTACCTCCAGAGAAGTGAGGTCTCAAAAAATAGATTTTTCTAGCTATTCTGCCGTTGTATTTACAAGCAGAAAAGCTATTGATAATTATTTTAGATTAGCCGAAGATATGCGTTTTAAGGTACCTGATTCTATGAAGTACTTTTGTCAATCTGAAGCTGTCGCTTTTTATTTACAAAAATATGTAGTCTATAGAAAGCGTAAGATTTATGTTGCTGAGCGTACTTTTGAAGATTTGCTTAAAATAATTAAAAAATACCGAGAAGAGTCTTTCTTATTACCGTCATCAGATAAATTAAAGCCCAGTATTCCTAAATCTTTAGACGAAGCAGATATTAAATGGAATCGTGCCATATTATTTAAAACCGTTATTAGTGACTTATCTGACTTAAAAAATGTCTATTACGATATTTTGGTGTTTTTTAGCCCTTCTGGAATAAAATCTCTCTTCAAGAATTTTCCCGACTTTAAACAAAATGATACACGTATAGCTGTTTTTGGTAATACAACTGTAAAAGCAGCATCGGAAGCCGGTTTACGTATAGATATTGAAGCGCCTACAAAAGAAACACCCTCTATGACTATGGCTTTAGAAAAATATGTTTTGGAAGTTAACAAACGATAAATTACAACTTCTCTCAATAAAAAAAGCACCTTTAAGGTGCTTTTTTTATACTTTAAACTTTTTATTATCTTGAAGCAATAGCTTCTTTTATTTTGGTTTCTAATTCTTCTGCGAGTTCTGGGTTATCAGAAATAATCCCCTTTACAGAATCGCGTCCTTGACCTAATTTAGTGTCGTTATAACTAAACCACGAGCCACTCTTTTTTATAATACCATAATCAACTCCTAAATCAAGAATTTCTCCAGTTTTAGAAATGCCTTTACCGTACATAATATCAAATTCTGCTATTTTAAAAGGCGGTGCTACTTTGTTTTTAACAACTTTAACTTTTGTCATATTACCTATAACTTTATCGCCGTCTTTTAGTTGCGTTCTTCTGCGAATATCTAATCTTATTGAAGCGTAAAATTTAAGGGCATTACCTCCTGTTGTTGTTTCGGGGTTGCCAAACATAACACCTATTTTTTCTCTTAACTGATTGATAAATATAACAGTACATTTCGTTTTACTAATTGTTCCTGTTAATTTTCTAAGTGCTTGAGACATCAATCGGGCGTGAAGACCCATTTTAGAATCGCCCATTTCACCTTCAATTTCACTCTTAGGCGTTAAAGCTGCTACCGAGTCAATAACCACAATATCTATTGCGCCAGAGCGGATTAAATTTTCGGTAATTTCTAAAGCTTGCTCGCCATTATCAGGTTGCGAGATGATTAAATTTTCTGTGTCTATACCTAAATTACTGGCGTAAAATTTATCGAAAGCATGTTCTGCGTCAATAAAAGCCGCAATGCCTCCCGCTTTTTGTGCTTCGGCAATAGCATGAAGTGTAAGGGTTGTTTTACCAGAAGATTCTGGTCCGTAAATTTCAATAACGCGTCCTCTAGGATACCCACCAACACCCAATGCTAAATCTAATCCTAATGAGCCAGATGAAATAGCATCAACTTCTTCTATAACAGCATCTCCAAGACGCATAACAGATCCTTTTCCGTAGGTTTTATCTAATTTATCTAATGTTAATTGTAGTGCTTTTAATTTTGCCTCTTTTTCTTTATCTGTTGCCATAGTTTTATATTTAATCTAAGAAGCTAAAATATAAAAAATAATGTGTTATAATTTGAATTTGTTTTTGAGTTTTTAACAAAATCAAATTCAATTAATATTTATAAAAAATTACTTTTAAATTTATAAAAGATAAAGTACCTTTCTCTAGTTTTTAAATCAATCAAAATAAATATGAAATCACCATCCCAAAAAAAATTATTTGTCTTAGACACCTCTGTTTTATTATTTGACCATAATGCTATAAATAATTTTCAAGATAACGACGTGGCCATTCCTATAACCGTTTTAGAAGAGTTAGATAATTTTAAAATAGGAAACGAGACTAAGAACTTTGAAGCGCGCGAAATAATTCGCTTTCTAGATAAAATCTCTGGCAATAATGAACTCAATAAATGGATTAAACTAGGGCAGGGACGCGGGGCGTTAAAAATCGTCATGCACACCAATCATTTAGAGCAAGATGCCGAGATAATTTTTGGAAAAGAAAAAAATGATCATAAGATACTTAACGCGGCGCTCTCTCTAAAGCAAAACAATAAAAAATGTGTCGTTATCTTAGTAACAAAAGATATTAATTTACGCTTAAAAGCCAAGGCTATTGGGTTATTGGCAGAAGATTATAAAACAGGAAAAATACAAGATGTGACAAAAATTTCTAAGGGTTTTCCTGTAATAAATGATTTTGATGGTGAGATTATAAAAGATTTATATCAAGAAAATCGCATTGCAGAAAATGGTTTGTTAGGCGATTTAAAATTAGCAAATGGCTACTATATTTTAAACAATGGAAAAAATTCTATTTTAACAAGATACAACTCTGAAACCGATGAAATAGAGCGCGTTGAAAAAAAATATGCTTATGGTATCAAACCTAGAAATGCAGAACAAACTTTTGCACTTAACGCGCTTTTAAACGAAGACATTAAATTAGTTGCCCTGCAAGGTGTTGCTGGAACTGGTAAAACATTATTAGCCTTGGCTTCTGCTCTTGAACAAAAAAACAAATACCAACAAATTATTTTAGCACGACCTATAATCCCGTTAAGTAACCGTGAAATAGGGTTTTTACCAGGAAGTGCAGATGATAAAATATCGCCCTATATGCAACCTTTGTGGGATAATTTAAACTTTATTAAAAATCAATTTAAGATAAACGAAAAGAAAAGTAAAGCCATTGAGGAAATGGAGCGCAGCGGTATTTTATCTATAATAGCTTTAGCATTTATAAGAGGGCGCAGTTTGAGTGATGTTATTTTTATAATTGACGAAGCTCAAAATCTAACACCGCATGAAATTAAGACTATTATTACAAGAGCAGGGCAAAATACTAAAGTTATATTTACGGGTGATATTCATCAAATAGATACGCCTTATATGGATGAGCAAAGTAATGGCTTGTCATATTTAATAGACAAATTAAAAGGGAATCGCTTATTTGCGCATATTAAACTAGAAAAAGGTGAGCGGTCTGAATTAGCTAATTTAGCAAATGAGCTTTTATAATTTTAATATTTAAATCCACTAAAAAGAACTTTAATTTTGATATGTTATTTTTATATAAGATATTAGCACTTAATTATTTTTTGTAAATAAACGCAAATTATAACGGGGGTTAAAAAGCGTTATTTTAGTTTTAATATATCTAAAAAATGAAAAAATTTAGTCTAATTATTGGCGCCTTAGCGCTATTGTTAAGCGTATCTACTACTCAGGCGCAAACATGGTACTTTGGAAGTGGTGCTGGTTTAAATTTCTCTGGAAATCAATTAGATGTTGCTGAAGGCTCGCCAATTAACACAAGCGAAGGGTGCTCTATTGTAAATGACGAAAATGGTAATATAATTTTTTATACAGATGGTAAAACCGTCTGGAATAGCAGACATCGGCCACTTATTAATGGTCGCGGTTTATTAGGTAATTCGTCTGCAACACAGTCTGCATTAATTATACCTATACCTAATACAAAATGTCAAAAATATTTCATTTTTACTGTAGATTCTGCAGAACATGGTCTTAAAAATGGTTTGCGATATAACGTTGTTGATATTTCGAATGGTGGAGAAGTTGTTATAAAAAATAAACTTTTATACCCTAATGTAGCTGAAAAATTAACGGCGGTTTCAGACAATAACGGCGGCTATTGGATGTTGGCTCATGACTTTGATACCGATTTATATCCCAACAAACAGAAAGGAAATAAATTTATTTCTTTTCATATAAAATCTAATGATACTGATTTAAAAGATCCTATTATTTCTACTGTAGGTAGTTACCACAGACGTTTTGTAAACAAATACAATCAGTATCAAAATGCCCAAGGGCAATTAAAAATTTCGCCAGATGGTACAAAAGTAGCTTTAGCCGTTCTTAAAGATAATTTTATCGAAATTTTTGATTTTGCCGATGGCATTATAAGTAATCCTAAAAAATACCAATTCGACAGAAAAACAGCTCGTGTTTATGGTGTTGAATTTTCACCAAACGGAAGCTTTGTGTATTTTACACATCTTTACGGTGGTGCTAAATTTTTAAGACGTATTAGTATAAGAAAAATGACAAGTAGCGCCAGTGCTTTTCCTAAAACACTAAGGTATAATGTTAAATATCCTAGATATGGTTACGAAGAGGTTAAAAATTTATACCAAACGCCATACGATTACGCTTTAGGCGCCTTACAATTGGGTCCTGATGAAAATATATATGTAGCTAACAGAACCGGCGGTAATGCACAACCTAAAATAGGTGTTATACAAAATCCTGATTCTGAAATAGCCTCTTTTAAATTTAACAGTATTCCTGTTTCTAAAAATGCCTCTCTTGGAAGTTTAATGGGTTTACCTACACTTTTATCTGAAGGTGCTTGTCGTTGTATAGATACAGATGGTGATGGCGTTTGTGATGAAAACGATTTATGCCCAACAGAACCTGGTCCAGAAGACAATGAAGGATGTCCTTATACAGATACAGATGGTGATGGCGTCTTAGATAAAGATGATAAATGTGTTGATGCGCCAGGCCCTGCTGTTAATGGTGGTTGCCCTGATAAAGTTATAACAGAGGACGCAGAAAGAAAATTAAACGAATTTGCAAAAACTATTTTGTTTAATACAAACGAATATACTTTTAAAGAAGGAGTTACAGAGCAACTTGATGAGATTGTGTTTATAATGAATCAATACAAGGCGGCCGAATTCCACATTGAAGGTCATACTGATAGTGCCGGATCTAGTCTAAGTAATTTAAAATTGTCTGATAATCGCGCCAACGCAGTACGTAAATATTTTATTGCCCACGGTATTAGCTCTAAACGCTTAACGGCTCAAGGTTATGGCGAAGAAAAACCTATTGACACTAATAGAACACCCGAAGGGCGTGAAAATAATAGGCGTGTTACATTAACTGTCATTAATAAAAAATCTCTAAACCACTAATGGTTTTAGCTAAAGTTAATTTGAAAGAGGCGCTTTTCATTTCTTGATAAGCGCCTCTTTTTTATATTATATTTAATATTAAGTTAGTATATTTGGCTATACTTTCATAAAAAACTAACTTATCATGAACTTAAAAATTCCCTTTATTTTAACGCTTTTTATAACTGTTAATCTTTCGGCGCAAACAAATTCTATTATAGGGTTTACACCTAAAAATGTTGCTAATCAACTCAAACTTGAAGCGCAATTTGATTCTTATTTAAAAGCAGACAATTTAAGAACTTTAATGAAGCGCTTATCGGCTAGACCACATCATGTAGGTTCTGCTTACGATAAAAAAAACGCAAAATTTATAGCTTCTAAATTTAAATCTTGGGGTTATGATACGTCAATTAAAACCTATTATGTGTTGTTTCCAACACCTAAAATTAGGGTTTTAAAAATGATCTCACCCATAAAATACAAGGCTTTATTAAAAGAGCCTGCTTTAAAAGAAGATGCTACATCAAATCAACAAAAAGAACAACTTCCTATTTATAATGCTTATTCAACTGATGGTGATGTAACAGGAGATTTAGTTTATGTAAATTATGGTGTTCCTAAAGATTACGAAGAATTAGAGCGACTAGGTATATCGGTTAAAGGAAAAATTGTTATTGCTAAATATTTTGGTTCTTGGCGTGGTATCAAACCAAAATTAGCCGCAGAAAAGGGTGCTATAGGTTGTATTATATATTCAGACCCTAAAGATGACGGCTACCGTCAAGGAGATGTTTATCCTAAGGGTGCTTTTAAAAATGAGTATGGCGCACAACGTGGCTCTGTAATGGATATGCCTTTATATCCGGGAGACCCTCTAACACCTGGTTATGCTGCAACAAAAAACGCCAAACGCTTAGCTATAAAAAACACACCTACTATAACAAAAATTCCTGTTTTACCTATTTCGTATCACGATGCAAAACCTCTATTAAAAGCACTAAGTGGTCCTGTGGCACCGCAAAGTTGGCAAGGGGCATTGCCTATAACTTACCATATTGGTCCAGGTGCAACTAAAGTCCATTTAAAAGTCGCTTTTAATTGGGATATTAAACCTGTATATAATGTTGTTGCTAAAATGTATGGCAGTGAATTTCCCGATAAATGGGTTATGCGCGGCAACCACCACGATGCCTGGGTAAATGGCGCAAACGATCCTATTAGCGGTATGGTTTCTTTAATGGAAGAGGCGCGCGCTATGAGCCTGTTAAAAAAATCGGGATGGCAACCTAAAAGAACTATTGTATATTTTGCTTGGGATGCCGAAGAGCCTGGTTTACTTGGTTCTACAGAATGGGCAGAAGATCATATTGCAGAGTTACAACAAAAAGCAGTTGCTTATATTAATACTGATGGAAGTGGCCGTGGCTTTTTATTTGCAGGTGGGTCTCATTCTTTACAAACTTTCTTTAATGAGGTTACCCAATCTGTTATAGATCCAGAAAAAGGGGTTACTGTTGGTAATAGACGTCATGCTTTTGATGTGGCTAATGACAACCCAAAAGTATCAAATCAATTTGAACTTTCTCCTCTTGGTTCGGGTTCAGATTATACTGTTTTCTTAGATCATTTAGGAATTGCAGCCATGAATATTGGTTTTGGAGGTGAGAGTTCTGGAGGTGAATATCACTCTATTTACGATTCATTTGACCATTATACACGCTTTAAAGATCCAACTTTTGCGTATGGAGTCGCTTTATCTAAAACTACTGGTCATAGTGTTTTACGCTTAGTAAATTCAGACGTATTACCTTTTGATTTTACGCAATTATCTCGTAAAATATCTGGATATACTTCAGAGTTAAAAAAATTACTGAATTCTATCCGTAAAAAAACAGCAACACATAATAAAAATGTTAAAAACAGGGTTTATGAATTGGCTTCAGACCCTACAAAAAAATTCGTAGCACCTCAACTTAAAAAAGAGGTTCCCTTTTTAAATTTTGCACCCTTAGAAAATGCTGTTTCTGAATTAAATGAAAACGCTAAAAAAGTACAGAAGTACATAAAAACTAATACGTTAACTGGTTCTAATTTAGATAAATTAAATACTTTATTATATCAATCTGAGCGTTATTTAATTAATAAAAAAGGATTGCCTAGGCGTCCTTGGTTTAAAAATCAGATTTATGCACCCGGATTTTATACCGGTTATGGCGTAAAAACATTACCTGCGGTAAGAGAAGCTATTGAACAAAAAAATTGGAAAGAAGCACAGGAACAAATTTTTGTTATTGCTGATGTTATCAATAAATACAGTACTTACTTAAATAAAATTATACCTAATAAATAATTAAAGCTTGCGCAACATGTGTATGTGAGGGATGCCATCTTCAAGGTATTCCTCACTTATTTTTTTGAAGTGATGCTTTTCATAAAATCTTTTTAAATAGACTTGGGCTCCTATTTTAATGGGTATTTTACCCATTGTTTTTTCTATTTGCTCTATAGACCTATCAATCAATAAATGTCCTAAACCTGTACTTCTTCTTGATTCTTTCACTACTACACGCCCAATAGACGCTTCTTTATAATAATCGCCTGGTTTAAAAAGACGTGTATAAGCCACTATTTGTTGTACCTCTTCTTTAAAAAAATGCAAAGCTGTTTTATCTTTATCGTCCATATCTTGATAAACACAATCTTGCTCTACCACAAAAATTTCTGATCGTAATCTTAAAATTTGATATAGTTGTGCGTTTGTAAGCGTGTCAAATGATTTTAAATACCACATTTTATTTTAATCTTGAATGATAAACTTTTTTTCGTCATTTCTAAAAAATTCTGGTTGTAAATTAGAGTGATTTATATTGAATTTTTCTTTTAGTATTTTTTCTATTTCTTCACAAACTTTATCAAATTCCGAAAGATTTACATCTTTTTTAAATTCAATATGTGCTTCAAAATGACAATCGTATTCGTTTAGTTGCCATACATGAACATGGTGGATATTTTTAACCTCTTTTAAGTTGATAATTTCTTTTTCTATATCTTTAATAACAAGTCCTTTTGGTGCAAAAAGCATTAATATTTGAAGAGAGTCCACTAATATTTTCCAACTAATTATCATTAAATAAATTGAAATTACTAATGTAAGAACAGCATCAATCCAATAAATTTGATAAAATTTCATCAACAAACCACCAACAAAAACAGCTACAGAAGTCAACATATCTGTTAAGAGATGTAAATAAGCCGATTTCATATTTAGATTATGCGAAGCATCTTTCTTTATTAACACAACGCTTAAACCATTTGCTAAGATACCTAACAAAGCCAGCCAAATAACGATATCACTTTTAATTTCGTGCGTTTCAAAAAGGTTTTTAATCGCTTCTATAGCTAAAAAAATTGCAATTATTATTAAGGTGCCACTATTGATAAAAGCAGCTATTATTTCGGCGCGTTTATAACCAAATGTTTGTTCTAAAGTTTGCTTCTTTCTATTTGATAATAAATTAGCTAAATAACTAATTATTAATGAAATAACATCAGATAAATTATGAATAGCATCAGATAAAAGTGCTAAACTTCCTGAAATTAAACCACCGACAATTTGCGCTGCGGTAATTAGTATATTTAAAAAAATAGAAAATAATAAGCTATTACCACTTATTTGATGATTATGGTTGTGATTATGACTCATCTTAACTTTATTTAAACTGGTATTTTATTTACACGTCTTAAATGCCGTCCTCCCTCAAATGCTGTATTTAAAAAAGTATCTACAAATAATAAAGCTTCTTTTAAAGATACAAATCGTGCTGGAATACTTAATATATTAGCATCGTTATGTTGGCGTGCTAAAGCAACAAGTTCATTGTTCCAACACAAAGCCGCACGAATTTTTTTGTGATGATTTGCTGTCATAGCAGCACCATTACCACTACCACATAAAATAATACCTAAAGTGGCTTTTTTATTTTCAACAGCTTCTGCTACTTTATGAATAGTATCAGGATAATCCATACTGTCTTTTGTATCTGTACCAAAGTTTAAAACTTTATATCCTTTATATTCTAATTTTTTTATAATTTCAAATTTATAATCTGTTCCGGCGTGATCATTTCCAATAGCTATTGTCATATTATATAAGTTAGTTTACAAAATTAAGAGAAATATGGGTTATAAACATATTTTTATAGACTTGTTAATTTATTTTCATACTTAATTCATTTATAAATATATAAAAATATCTTCATTGTTAATAAAATACCCGTTAAAAATGATAAGCTTTTTAGTATCATTAAAAATAAAAGTGTAATAGATAATTTATATTGATTAATCAAATATTGATTTAAGAACTTAACACCTATTTATGAACAAAAATAGAGGTAGTTATTAATAAATTTAAAAGTTATATTTATAAACTTTCTTTGTAATAAAAGTTATTAATAGCTGTTAATTACTATATTTAAATACTTTTAAATCATTTAATTATATAAATAGTATTTGTTAATAGCTGTTAGTAATTTTAATAAAAAAATTTAATTTAATAATTTTAATAGAGAAGTTAACAGTCTATAATAAGCATCATTTTTTATTTAATTTTAAAATTTAAAAAGTATATAATATATATAATGTTAATAAAGTTTAAACTTCAGAAACTTTATCTATTAAAATAGTTGAAGCAGTAGAATATGTTGATGTATGAATATTATTACTTTTATTAAATGTTTTATTAATACTGGTAAAAATAAGTATAAAACCTATCGCTAGGATTAATAAAAAAATGCTAATTATATTTTTAAATTCAGTCATTTAATAACTTCTATATGTATAAGACTTATTTTATAATACAAATGTTACAATTAATTTGAGTTTAATTCTTTTTTAAAATTTTAATTGCTATATCTTTGATATAAAATTTTAAAAATTGAAAAAAAGTAAAAGATTAAATAAAAAAAATACCTTTAAAAGTAAATTAGCACAAGCTATTTTAAATATTTTACAAGTATCTTCAAAAGATTTAAACTATAAACAAATAGCTTCTAAATTAGATTTACAAACTAAAAATGAAAAGAAACTGGTTTTAGAACTGTTAGATTTTTTAGAAAAAGAAAATAAAATTAAGGAGACTTTTAGAGGAAAATATGTGTCATTAAAGGAAAAATCAGCTGATTATTTTGAAGGTACTTTAGATATGTCTTCTAACGGTAATGCTTATTTTATATCAGAAGATTTAGAAAAAGATGTGTTTATACACGCTTCAAATATTAATAGAGGCTTAGATAAAGATACTGTTAAGATTTATATTTTTAAACGAAAGAAAAACGGCAAACAAGAAGGTGAAGTTGTAGAAATACTCACTCGTGCTAAAACCGATTTTGTTGGTGTATTTTCTTTAAATAAAAATTTTGGTTTTGTAATTCCCGATTACAAAAAAATGTACACAGATTTTTTTATTTCTAAAAAAGATATAAATGACGCTCAAGATGGTGATAAAGTACTTGTAAAACTTAAAGGTTGGCCAGAAAATTCTAAAAATCCGTTTGGTAAAATAGAAACTGTTTTAGGTAAACCAGGTGATCATAATACAGAAATACATTCAATATTGATAGATTATGGTTTACCATATAAATTTGAAAAAG
Organism: Flavobacteriaceae bacterium; assembly: GCA_045046885.1. Taxonomy (GTDB): domain Bacteria; phylum Bacteroidota; class Bacteroidia; order Flavobacteriales; family Flavobacteriaceae; genus CG1-02-35-72. The sequence continues at coordinate 60,907 of JASFYX010000009.1, read as the reverse complement.
AAGTTGAACAAGCCGCCGAAAATTTACCTAAAAAAATTACAGATAAAGATATTGATGAGCGGCGCGATTTTAGAAATATTACAACCTTTACAATAGATCCAAAAGATGCTAAAGATTTTGATGATGCTTTATCTTTTCAAATATTAAAAAATGGCAATTATGAAGTAGGTATTCATATTGCCGATGTAACGCATTATGTAACAGAAAATTCTATTTTAGAAGACGAAGCTTATAACCGCGCCACTTCTGTTTATTTAGTGGATAGGGTTGTACCTATGTTACCCGAAATTTTATCGAATAATGTATGCTCTTTACGTCCTAACGAAGATAAATTAACCTTTTCTGCTGTTTTTGAGCTCGATAAAAATGCGACTTTAAAAAAGCAATGGTTTGGTAGAACGGTTATCCATTCAGATAAGCGTTATGCTTACGAAGAAGCACAGCAAATTATAGAAGAAAATAATAGTGAAACAAAAAATTATATAAGTAAAGCTATTTTAATCCTCAATAATTTAGCACAACAAATGCGTAAAAAACGCATGCAACACGGCGCTATTTCTTTTGATAAAGTAGAAGTTAAATTTAATTTGGATAAAGATGCAAATCCTATTAGTGTTTATACAAAACAAGCCAAAGAAGCTAATAAATTAATTGAAGAATTTATGTTACTGGCTAATAAAAAAGTAGCTGAATTTATAGGTAAAAATAGCGATGGTACACCTTCTAAAAAGACATTTATTTACCGTATTCACGACGATCCTAATCCAGAAAAGTTAGCAGATTTAGCTAGAATAATTTCAAAATTTGGTTATAAAATAAATATTCAAACACGTAAAGATATTTCTAGTAGTTTAAACACATTATTAGCTGAGGTTCATGGTAAAGCCGAAGAAAATATGATAGAAACACTTACTATTCGTACTATGAGTAAAGCTATTTATACAACTCAAAATATAGGACATTACGGATTAGCATTCGACTATTACAGCCATTTTACATCACCTATAAGACGTTATCCAGATATGATGACACACCGACTTTTACAACATTATATTGATGGAAAAAAGTCGCCGTCAGCAGTTTTTTATGAAACTAAATGCAAACACAGTTCAGAACAAGAGTATTTTGCCACAAAAGCCGAACGCGATTCTATAAAATATATGCAAGTAAAATATATGCAACAATTTGGTGATAAGGAATTTATAGGTGTTATTTCTGGTGTTACTGAGTGGGGTTTGTATGTTGAAATAATCGAAAATAAATGTGAAGGTATGGTGCGTGTTCGCGATATAAAAGACGATTATTATCTCTTTGATGAAAAACAATATGCTTTAGTTGGTCAAGTCACAAAACACCTTTATCAATTAGGCGATAAGGTAAAAGTAAATGTTAAAAAAACGGACTTAGAACGCAAACATCTCGACTTTAATTTAATTGAAGCTGTATCACAATAAAAACAACTTTTTTACATTATTTAGGTATGATTATTGTAATTAAACCGACAAAAATTAAAATTTAAAAAAATGAAAAAAATAACCCTATTATTAATTTTACTAACAACAATAACTTTTGCGCAAGACAAACGTACTTTAGAACTAGGTGAATTCCATTCCATCAAGGTTTTCACCGGATTAAAGATTCAATTAATCCAATCTTCTGAACAAAAAATAGAAATTCAAGGTAAAAAATCAACGCAACATTATTATTAAAAATAAAAATGGCAACTTAAAAATCTATTTAAAATTAACTGAAAGCTTCCGTAAATACGATTTTGACATAAAATTATATACCAATAGAAATATTGATGTGATTGATGTAAACGAAGGCGCTGGTGTCTTTTCAGACGATACTTTTAGTCAGCTAAAAATAACACTTAAAGCACAAGAAGGCGCTTTTATTCAATTACCACTAGATGTAAAATATTTAACTGCAAAAATTGTAACAGGATCTAATATTAAGCTTTCAGGAAAAGCTAAAAGTCAAGATATTCGCGTGGGTCAAGGTGGTGTTTACGATGCTTATACGCTTAAAACAGAACAAACAAAAATTATTGTAGCAACGGGAGGTAATGCAGAAATAGCCGTTACAGATGTTTTAGACGCTTCTGTGCGTTTAGGCGGAAATGTACATTATAAAGGCAACCCAGATGTTAAAAAGTCTAGAAAATTTCTAGGAGGTGTAATAAAGTATAAAGAGTAGCCATTATTTTTACTAACTTTGTCCTTTTAAAATTAATCAATATGAATATAGCCCTATTTTTTGCCGGACCCGAATTGATTGTTGTAGCAGTACTTGTTTTATTACTTTTTGGCGGTCGTAAAATACCCGAATTAATGAAAGGTATTGGTGGTGGTATCAAAGAGTTTAAAAAAGCCTCTAAAGAAGAAGAAGAACCAAAAAAGGATGAAAAAATAGAAAAGTAAATTTCTATTCTAGATATTTAAAAATCCCGCTTTAAGCGGGATTTTTTGTTTGTTGTAATATACAACGATAGGTTAGGCCGAGACCTAATTATTTCTTTTTGCCTTTTTTAGCTTCGTTAATTTCATTAGCGGCAACCAAAGAAGCTGTCATATCGTTTAACATATTGCTAGCAGCATTTGGCGTATTTGGCAACATAATTAAATTACTATTTGTGCGCTCGCCTACCGCTTGTAAAGTGTCGTAATGTTGGGTGATGATAATTAGCGCAGAAGCTTCTTGAGAATTGATGCCCGCACGGTTTAAAACATCCATACTTTCTTCTAAACCACGCGCAATTTCACGGCGCTGATTGGCAATACCCATACCTTGTAAGCGTTTACTTTCGGCTTCAGCCTTGGCTTTTTCTACAATAATAATACGTTGTGCATCTCCTTCGTATTGCGCCGCTACTTTTTCGCGTTCGGCTGCATTTATACGATTCATAGCAGATTTTACTTGCGCATCTGGATCTAAATCAGTAACCAATGCTTTTACTATATCATATCCATAATTAAGCATCGCTTCTTTAAGTTCACGTTGTATTGCTAAAGCGATATCGTCTTTCTTTTCGAAAACGTCATCGAGTTTCATTTTTGGCACTTCGGCACGCACGGTATCAAAAATAAAAGCCGTGATTTGTTCGTGTGGATTTTGCAATTTATAAAAAGCATCATATACCTTTTCTTTAAGGATTTGAAACTGAACAGATATTTTTAGTTGTACAAAAACATCGTCTTTTGTTTTGGTTTCAACAATAACATCTAATTGCTGTATTTTAAGATTTACACGTCCAGAAATACGTTCAATAAGAGGTATTTTAAATTGTAACCCTGCTTGATTAATACGCATAAATTTTCCAAAACGCTCAACAATAGCTGTGGTTTGCTGTTTTACAGTAAAGACTGATCCAAACAAAAGAATAAGACCAAAAAGAATTAAAATAGGAAAAAATACAATCATAATTTTAAAATTTAGAATGAAATTAACTCTAAAGATACTTATTTTTTATATGATTCTAAAGCTTTTAACAAAGTTTCGCAATACAATTCAATATCTTTTGGCCAACGTGCTGTAACGAGGTTTCTGTCTTGACACACAAAAGGCTTAAATTGGTTGAATCCTGTTTTAAATTGGTTACTATCTGCTAAATTATTTTGAATGGCATCTTGTGTATAAGTAGGATAAGTTTTGTAATAATCTTTCAGTTTCCAAGCGGTAATATAGTAAGCCAATTTTTCTAAAGTTTTAGTCAGCGCGGTTAATTTATAATTGTAAACGATGCTTTTTCCAGTTTTTTTGTCTTTTGTATTTGCCAAAACTATAGCGCCGTGACAAATGGAACCCACTAATTTATTTTGATAAAAAAACTGCGCAACTTTTTCTTGTAAAACAGTACTTTCTAAATATTGTTTAACACCTTTTGCGTGACCTCCTGGCAAATGCAATAGAATATAATCATCAGTATTAATAGCGTTATAGGTAAATGGGATGTTTGAATTCAGATGAGGCAGTCATTTCATTATAAATAGCAATAGCGTAAGGTTTAGCACCTAGTTGTCCAAAAATAACCCCGTCAATTAAACGCTGATCGGTTACGCCAACAGCCCCTTTTTCTGTGGCAAAAACCACCTGGTAATCCTTTTCTGTAAAGCGTTTCCACGGTACAGCAACTTCGGTTAAATCGAAATCCTTATCGGGAATTGGCATGAGAATTTTAGACATCATTTGATGGTTTTGTATTTATTTTTTGAACAAAAATAAGCGAAAAGACACTAATACCCATCCCTACATAAAAAGGGAGTTGCCAATTGGTCATCCAAAGGAGTCCACCAATAACAGGAATAACCACAGCTGCCACATGATTTATAGCAAAACCAACAGCATTAGAGGGAGCAATATCTTTTGGGTCGGCTATTTTTTGGAGATAGGTTTTTAATCCGAAACTGAAATTAAAGAAAACATGGTCTAAAATATACAGAAGTGCTACACCCCATTTATAATCCCATTGTGTATAGGCGAAAAAGATAAAAAATAACATAAAGTATTCTAGACTCAGCACCTTTCGTTCGCCAAAATGATTAATAGCTTTCGCTATAAGCGGATTAATTACAAATCCTATAATGTTATTTAAAACAAATAATAAGGCTATTTCAGACAAACTAAAATGAAATTTATCAACTAGTAAAAAAACAGCAAAAACGACGAATATTTGACGGCGACTACCTGCTAAAAAATTGAGCACATAATACAGCCAATATTTTTTACGCAAAAAGAATTTTTTGTGTTGCTCATGACTTTCGTCAACTTTAGGCTGTTTTACAAGCAAATAAACACTTCCTAAAATAGTGATAATCCCAATAATTAAAAAGTTACTAGCAATTGGTATAAAATAAGACAAACCTACAATAACTGCTCCAACCACTATGTTTGTCAGCGCGCCCACACTGCGCAATTTGCCAAACATAATACTGGCATTTTTAGTGTTAAAATTCTGAAGTACTAATGACGAGGTGGTTGTTTGAAAATAATGGAAACCTAAAGACATAATAAATGTGGTAAGCATTAAACCTTCAAATGAAGGTAGGAATCCGGTAAAAATAACACCAATGCCAAGTGTTAAAAGACTTAAAGCCGATAGTTTTTGTTCTTTTATAAAGATGATAAGGTAGATAACCAAAAAAGACAAAAACCCCGGAATTTCTCTAATAGACTGGATGGTACCTATTTGAAATCCCGTTGCGGAGACATTTTCTACTGCAAAATTATTAAACAATGTTCGCCAACCTTGAAAACCTACAGCCGCTAACACATAGGCTATTATTAGGTATTTGTAAACAGGTTTTTGTTTGTAGGAAGTCATTATTTTTTAATAGAATCTATTGCAAACTGCAAACGTTCTAGCGTTTCTTTTTTACCGATAAGCGCAGCAATATCAAATAAATGAGGTCCTTTTAAAGCGCCTACTAAACTCAGCCTAAAAGGTTGCATCACACGCCCAAAACCGAGTTCTTTTTTTGTTATCCAATCTTTAACGGAATCTTCTAAATTTTCTGAAGTAAAATCAGACACACTCTTAACAACAATTATTAATTCTCTAACCAATGCAGGTGTTGTTTCTTTCCACTGTTTTTTTACAACTTTGGCATCAAACTCGCTTGGCGCCACAAAGAAATAGGAAGTTAAATTCCAAAAATCTGAGATAAACGTAGCACGTTCTTTTGTTAAAGAAATGACTTTGGTTATATAATCTTTATCATTACGAGGAGTAAAACGACGTGGTAATCTCTTAAATTCAAGAGATTGCTTCGCTTCGCTCGCAATGACGTGGGCTTTTAAAATAGGTAAAAACAAATCAGCTAAATCACCATCAGATTGTTTTTGCATATATTGATGTTGGAACCATTTTGTTTTTTCGGCGTCGAATTTGGCGCCACTTTTACTCACACGATTTAAATCAAACTGCGCTATAAGCTCATTTAAAGAATATATTTCTTGTTCGGTTCCGGCGTTCCATCCCAAAAGGGCTAACATATTAACCAAGGCATCGTTAAAATAACCCATTTCTTTATAGCCAGCAGAAACGTCATTTGTTTTAGGATCTATCCATTCAAGTGGAAAAACAGGAAAGCCCATTTTATCGCCATCGCGTTTGCTGAGCTTGCCTTTACCTACCGGTTTTAAAATAAGTGGCAAGTGTGCAAATTCTGGTGTATTCCATTCAAAAGCACGGTATAAAAGGACGTGTAAAGCCATTGAAGGCAACCACTCTTCACCACGAATAACGTGGCTAATTTCCATTAAATGATCATCGACAATATTGGCTAAATGGTATGTTGGCATACCATCGCTTTTAAAGAGAATTTTATCATCCAAAACATTGGTGTCAATAGTCATATTACCACGAATAATATCGGTCAATTCTAATTGTTCGTTGGTGGGTGTTTTAAAACGAATAACGTACGGCACACTATTGTTTAACTTATCAGAAACCTCATCCGCGTTAAGCGCTAACGAATTATCTAATTTTAACCGATTATGATGGTTGTAAATAAAGGTTTTGCCTTTAGCTTCGTGATCTTTTCGCTGGTTATTTAAAGACTCAGCTGTATCAAAAGCATAATAAGCGTGTCCTTTTTTAATAAGCTTATCGGCATATTTTTTATACAAATTTTTACGTTCGCTTTGACGGTAGGGACCATGCTTTTCGTTTTTATTGGGACCTTCATCAAACGGAATACCACACCAATTTAAAGCGTTAACAATGTAATCTTCAGCACCTTCTACATAGCGGTTTTGATCGGTATCTTCTATTCTTAAAATAAAAGTACCTTTATTTTTTTTAGCAAATAAATAATTAAACAACGCTGTTCTAACACCTCCAATATGAAGAGGTCCGGTAGGACTTGGGGCAAAACGCACCCTTACTTGATGATTCATCTAAACATTTTTAAAACGCAAAGATAAATTATAGTAGAGAACTTAAAATTTAATTAACCAAAAAAGATATTTTTTTAAGCGCCTTTATAAATAAACACCTTAAAAATGAGGTAAAAATTCAAGAATAAAGCTATTACAAAAACAATGCTCATTATGATTAAGAGGCGTTTTTTAGCTTTATAATTTTTGATATACGACATATTAATTCTAATAATAAGAATTCAAATATAAGAACTATAACTATCTAGTTTGTAAGTGTATTCCCTAGCCAAAAGAGGGGAAAATCCCCCTTTTTAATTTTAAAAACAATAGTTACAAATGAAAATAACTATATTTGGAATTCGATAATTTTAAAAACTAATTAATTATGAAAAAACCAAACAATCTAATTACCAAAGAGCGCGCTATAGAGTTGTGTAAAGCTCATGACACAAAACATGCCGCTATTAGCAGGGCAATTAACGCACAAGACAACCGTTCAACCTGGTATTCTTTAGAAGAGTTAAAAGAATACATTGCTTATATTGAAGCACAAGGCCGCGAAAAGGGCTATAACGTGGAAGGTATTCGTTTTTATGTAGGTTCTTATCCTGAAAATGATCACGCTTCAGGCAAAAGTAATTCTACAACAATATTTTTGGCACCTACCGGCACAAAAGCTAATCAAAGAAAAGCCATGACTGTTTCGCAAGAGTCATCTAGTCCTGATATTACAGAAATAGACCCTCTTAATATGGGACAAACCGGCTGGCCTCCTCACGCAAGTTATCCAAACAATTAGATCATAAATAATCCGCTAGACAAAAGTTGAATTTCATCTTAAATTGATTAAATGAAATACATGGTTTATATATTGCCATTTACTCTCGATGCGATAATAATAATTACGGCTATTATAGGAAGTTTTCATTACAAAAAATACAAGAACACACCATTAAAGTATTTTTTATTTCTATTGTGGTATGGAATTTTTACAGAAGCGATGGGGATTGTTGTGTCAATTGTTTTTAAGTATCCTAATTATATTGTTTATAATATTTACGTATTTATACGTGCGATGTTTTTACTTTGGCTATTTTCAAAATATTTAAAAAAGACAAAAAGTAAACAAATAGTAAAATATTTTATATACCTCACCGTATTATTTTTTATAATAAATACTCTTTTTGTTCAGAACATTTTTAAAGACTCTCAATCGTATTTCTATTTCTTTGGGGGAATTTTATTAATTGTTACCATTCTTATATTTTTTATAGAAATTTTAAATAGTGAGGCTATTTTAAAAATTAAAAATGTATTAATTTTTTGGGTGGCTGCGGGAGTTTTACTTTTCGAACTGGGATTTACACCTGTATTTATTGCAAATAAATATATTAATTATTCACATGGTTTAACTTATGGTTATATTTTATTACTTTTAAACCTTATAACTTCAGTATGTTTTAGTTTAGGGTTTATTTGGTCAAACAAAGGAGTGGATTATTAAATGGGTTTGCGCCAATTTTTAAAGAATATTATTTTACTATAGAAAATATGATTTATTTACTGCCCTATTCTATAAATTCTTTAGAGCTTATAACTATTATAATAGGTGTATTTTTTTATAAAAGGTATAAACACACATTGTTAAAGTATTTTTTATGGTTTTTGGTATATGGTTTTTTAACAGAAATGATGGGTTTGTTAGTGGGCTTTAATTTTGAAATGCCAAATTATATAATCTTTAATATTTACGCCATTGTGTATTATTTGTTTTTTTATTGGTTATTTAACAAGTACCTTAGAAAAACAAGAAACAAACTACTTGTTAAATTGTTTATGTTTGGGTTTATATTGGTAGCACTTGTAAGCAATATTTTTTATGAAAATATATTTGACCATTACCAGTCATATATATGGTTTTTTGGAAGTACAACTTTAATTATTACAATAGTACTTTTTTTTACAGAAGTACTTAATAGTGATTTTATATTAAAACTTAAACACTATCAAATATTTTGGGTCGCAATGGGTGTATTTCTGTTTCAACTAGGCTTTATCCCTGTTTTTATAACAACTAGGTATATTAATTACAGCAATGGGTTAACCTATGGCTATATTTTATTACTTTTAAACTTAATAACGTCAATTTGCTATAGCTTAGGTTTTATATGGACAAAGAAGAAATAAAAATTTTAATATTCGGTATATCATTAGTGCTGGTTATTTTAGGAGGGGCACTTATCGTTTTCTTCCTCTATTTTCAAGCTAAAAAGGCAAAATACCTACAGCAACAAGCAGAGCAAAGGAAGAGGTTTGAAGAAGAAATCACATTGTCTAAAATTGAAATAAGGAAAAAAACGCTTGAAAATATCAGTTGGGAAATTCATGACAATGTTGGGCAACTTCTATCTGTCGCTAAAATGCAACTCAATGTTTTTCAACTAAATTTAGCCAAAGAACAGCAAAAAGAACTTAAAGAAACAAGCGATTTAATAGGTAAAAGTTTGCAGGAATTAAGAAATTTAGCCAAATCTTTAAATCCAGCAAATTTTAGGACGCTTGGTTTTTTAAAAGCTGTTAAAATGGAATTAAGTCGCTATAACAGGATGAATTTTATAGAGGCCAATTTAGAAGTAATAGGAGAACCGTATAAGCTCAAAAATAAAAACAGCATTATTCTCTTTAGAATTGTACAAGAATTTTTCAATAACTCGCTTAAGCACGCCAAAAGCTCTGAATTAAATGTAAAGCTCAATTATAAGCCTGAGTTCTTAGAGATAAAAGCAGAAGATAATGGCATTGGATTTGATATGCAAAGTAAAGAAAAACAAAACGGCCTAGGCTTAGAAACTATGAAGAGTCGGGCCAAACTTATAGGTGCATCATTTAAATTAGAGTCTAAAATAAATAAAGGAACCTGTATTTTTATTAATTATAAACGCATTTAAAAATGGATAAAACACCCATACTAATAGTAGATGATCACTTACTGTTTTCTCAAGCCTTAGCGGGATTGATTAAAAAATTCAAAAAATATGAAGTCTTAGATCAATTAGGAAATGGACAAAAGCTTATAAACTATTTTAAAGCAGGAAATCGGCTACCAGAAATTGTTTTAATGGATATAAATATGCCAATTTTAAACGGTATTGAAGCGACTGAATGGCTTAAAGAAAATTATCCAGATGTTAAAGTTTTAGCACTCACAATGAATGACGAAGAGTCCATAATTATTAAAATGTTATTAGCGGGTGCTTGTGGTTATTTGTTAAAAGATATTCATCCTAAAGTATTACTAGAAGCTTTAAAACAGATAAAAGAAAAAGGCGCCTTTTACACTGACGATATTACAGAAACACTTATTAAAGCACGTAAAAATAAACCCATAGAATTAAGACAAAGAGAACTCGATTTTTTAGCACTAGCCTGTTCAGATTTGACCTATAAACAGATAGCGCACCAAATGTCTTTAAGCCCTAAAACCATTGATGGCTACAGAGAAGTTTTATTCGATAAATTTAATGTGGCTAGTCGTGTAGGGATGGTGCTTTATGCCATAAAAGAAAAATTAGTAGAGATATAAAAAGAATACTATAACTTTGCTGTTAAGCTGTTTTTTTACTAAATTTTTTAAAATAGCTTAAAGCTTTATGAACAACGTTACATTAATACATAAAAAACTTTCTGCCTTTATAAGAAAATATTACTCTAATATTTTAATAAAAGGAAGTATTGTATTTGTGGTTTTAGGATTGTCATATTTTTTATTCACACTATTTTTAGAATACGTTTTTTGGCTGAGTCCGTTTTATAGAACACTTTTATTTTGGTTGTTTGTTGTAGTTGAAATAAGCTTGTTGGTGTTTTATATAATACTACCTATTTTAAAATTATTAGGTCTTAAAAAAGGCATCAATACTTCTCAAGCCTCTAAAATTATTGGCGCTCATTTTAAGGAAGTTGACGATAAACTACTCAACCTGATTCAGCTAGAGGAAAACTTGCAGCAGTCAGATTTATTATTGGCCAGTATAGAGCAAAAAGCCAATAAATTGCAAAATATCAGTTTTGTGAAAGCTGTAGATTTTAAAAAGAACCTTTATCTTTCTAAATATCTTTTGCTGCCTTTTTTAATTATAATAGTGGTTTTAGTTTCTGGAAAATCAAATCCTTTTAAAGAAAGCCTTGGTCGCATTGTGCATTACCAAAAGGTTTATACGCCACCATCTCCTTTTACTTTTACTATTTTAAATAGAGAACTAAAAGTTATAGAGGGTCAAGATTTAAGAATAAATATCTCGACTAAAGGTTCTTTAACACCTAACCAAGCTGAAATAATTGTAGGAAATCAGCATTATTTTTTAAAACAAGACGCCCTTGGGTTCTTTAGTTTTTTATTTGAAAATGTGACTGAAGATTTTGCTTTTACTTTGCATTCAAACAATGTAAAATCACGTCCTTATAAAGTAAAAGTTTTAAGAAAACCCATCATTTCTCTATTTAAAATGCATTTAGATTATCCCAAATATACGCGCAGAAAAGATATTGATGTTAACAATACGGGTAATGCAACCGTACCTGAAGGTACAATTGTCAAATGGCAATTACAGACAAAGCAAACTAATAAAATCAGTTTTATAATTAATAAAAAAAGGACATTATTTAAAAGTAATGATGTTGATAATTATAGCCACTCTGAACGTTTATTAAAAACGCTGAACTATAAAATAAGCACTTCAAACAACGACTTAAAAAACTTTGAAAAACTCTCTTATACTGTTTTGGTTGTAAAAGATGAGTTTCCAAAAATTTCGGTCACTTCAGATATCGATTCTGTTAATTATGGCGAAGCACAATTTGGCGGACAAATTAGTGATGATTATGGTCTTAAAAAACTTGAATTAGTTTATTATAAAACAGGAATTCCTAAAGAAAAACAGTACAAAGCTATTGACATAAAGAGCACCATTTTCGATACGTTTTATTATGCCTTAAACCCTAATAACAATGCTTTAAATCTCATTCAGGGTCAGGAGTACAGTTTTTATTTTGAAGTTTATGATAACGATGCTGTAAATGGATCAAAATCAGCAAAAAGCCCTGTATTTAAATATTATAATAAAACAGATTTAGAACTTACTAAAGCAAGTTTAAATGCACAGAAAAAGAGTATTAATGCGCTTCAGAGAGATAAAAATTTTATTAAAGAAATTGAAAAGAACTTAAAATCTGTTACTGATAAACTTAAAAATCAGGCCAATTTTAAATGGAATGATGCCAAGCAAATAAAAGAGCTTTTAAAACGCAGACAGAAAGAACAAAATCTTATAAACAATCATTTAAATGATTTGCAGAAAAACCTCAATAAAAACAATCTAAAAAAAGGAGATCTTAAAGACCAAAAAGAAAATTTGAATAAAAGGTTAGAAGAAGCAAAAGAGCTTCTTAAAAAAGAGAAAACCTTAGAAGAATTAAAAAAATTAGCCAAAAAATTAGACAAGGATGGTCTATTAAAAAAGCTTGAAAAGTTTAATCAGCAAAGCAAACAAAACAAACGCACTTTAGAACGTATTTTAGAACTTACCAAACGTTTTTATATAGATAAAAAGCTCACAAATATCAGTAAAGACATAGTGAATTTAAGTTCAAAACAAGACTCTTTAGCGAAGTCTAAAGACAACAACCCTATTAAACAAGAAGCTATAAATAAGCAATTTAAAAATATCAGAAAAGCCATTGAGGAAGTTAAAAAGGATAACAAAACACTTAACAAACCTATGGCGATTCCTAAAACAAATAGAGAAGAATTTCAAATTAATGAAGATTTAAAAAAAACGGCACAGAATCTTAAAAATAAGCATCAAAAAGAAGCCATTTCAAATCAAAAATCGGCTGCCAAGAAAATGGCGCAGATGGGTAAGAAAATGCAACAATCTATGATGGGAGGCGGGGCGCAACGGCACGAAGAAAATATTGAAACTTTACAAGTAATTTTAGACAATCTGCTTATTTATTCTCTCGATCAAGAAACACTTATGAATGAATTTAAACAAATAGATGACAAACATCCCGATTTCTCTAAAAGGTTACGTCAACAGCAAGTTTTAAAAGACTACTTTGAGCACGTTGATGATAGTTTATATACACTCTCTCTAAGGATGCCGCGTTTGTCTGCTAAAATACAAGATGAAATTTTAGACACACATTACAATATAGACATGGCGCTGAAAAATTTGGCAGAGAACAAAATAAGTCGCGGTAATAGCAATCAACAGTATGCTATGACGGCTTCTAATAACCTAGCGCTTCTTTTAAGTAATATGCTAGATCGGTTACAGAATCCAAATCCCTCTATGGGAAAAGGAAAAAAGGGTAAAAATGCGCAATCTTTTAGTTTACCTGATATCATTAAAAAGCAATCTAAGATTATACAAGACCTTAAAAAAGGTATAAAGAAAGGTAAATCGGGAAAAGGTAAAAATGAGGAAATGAGCGAACAACAATATGAAATTTACAAACAACAAGAAGCGCTTAAACAAGCTTTAGACGATTTACTTAAAAGCGCAGGAAAATCTGGTGAAAAAGGCAGTAAAGCGCAAAAACTAATGGACGATTTAGAAAAGCAACTTTTAGATAAAGGTTTTTCTAATACTGTTTTGCAAAAAATGACAGAATTGCAACACGAGCTTTTAAAGCTTGAAAAAGCGAAACTCAAAAAAGGAACTGATACTAAAAGAGAGGCCACAACAAACACAAAACAATTTAGTGATAGGTTGATAAAGGCTTTAAAATTTACAAAAGACAGCACTCAAAAAAATGAAATGTTAAACAGAAAACCACTCCTTTTAAAATTGCCTTATCAAAAGAAAGTACAACACTATTTTAAAGACAGTATATGATTGCTTTTAATGAACTTGTTCCAATAAATATATCTATAAATCAATCAATTAATGATTGGATAGAAAATGCAATAATAAAAGAAGCGCTAAAACCAGGCGACATAAATTATATATTTTGCGATGATACTTATCTCTTAGAAAAAAACATTAAATATCTAAAACACAACACATTAACAGATGTAATTAGTTTTGATTATACCATGGGAAAGATTATTTCGGGAGATATATTTATATCGGTAGAACGCGTCATAGAAAATGCCAAAACATTTAAAACTAATTTTACAGATGAATTACACCGTGTTATGATTCACGGTATATTACATTACTGCGGTTATAATGACAAGACAGACAACGAGAAAGCCCAAATGCGTGCTAAAGAAGATTATTACTTATCTTTGCGCAATTTTTAAATTGAGAACGATTAGTTTCACGTGAAACAAAATAACTGATGAGTTTTTTTAATACAACATACGATGTTATAGTAGTTGGTGGTGGCCACGCCGGTAGTGAAGCATCAGCTGCTAGTGCTAACCTTGGCGCCCACACTTTACTTATAACAATGAGTTTACAAAACATCGCACAGATGAGTTGTAATCCAGCTATGGGTGGTATTGCTAAAGGGCAAATTGTAAGAGAAATTGACGCTTTGGGTGGTTATAGCGGTATCGTTACAGACAAGACGGCTATTCAGTTTAAAATGCTCAATAAATCAAAAGGACCCGCTATGTGGAGTCCGCGCGCACAAAGTGACCGTATGCGTTTTTCCGAAACTTGGCGCTTAATGTTAGAGCAAACATATAATTTAGATTTTTATCAAGATTCTGTAAATGGTTTATTATTCGATGGAGATACAATTGTAGGCGTCAAAACAGTATTGGGTTTATCAATAAAAGCTAAGACTGTTATTTTAACCGCGGGGACTTTTTTAAATGGACTCATTCATATTGGTGATAAACAATTTGGTGGTGGTCGCGCTGGAGAAAGTGCGTCAACTGGTATAACCGAGACTTTATTGGAAAAAGGATTCGAATCTGGACGTATGAAAACAGGTACACCTCCTAGAGTTGATGGCCGTTCTTTAGACTATTCTAAAATGATAGAACAGCCTGGTGATGAACATCCAGAAAAATTTTCTTATTCAACTACAACAAAAGCATTGACAAAACAACGCTCTTGTTTTATGACATATACAAGTCAAGAAGTGCATGATGTGTTGCGTTCGGGTTTTGATAGATCGCCCATGTTTAATGGGCGTATTAAAAGTATTGGACCAAGATATTGTCCTTCAATCGAAGATAAGATAGATAGGTTTGCTACAAAAGACCGACATCAATTATTTATAGAACCCGAAGGTTGGGATACTGTTGAAGTTTACGTCAATGGATTTTCTACTTCGTTACCAGAAGACATTCAAGATAGCGCTCTTAGAAAAGTCGCCGGATTTGAAAAAGTTAAATTTTTTAGATATGGCTATGCTATAGAATACGATTATTTTCCGCCGACACAATTAAAGCATAATTTAGAAACCAAACAGATATCTAATCTTTTCTTTGCAGGGCAAATTAATGGCACAACGGGTTATGAAGAAGCCGCAGCACAAGGTTTAATGGCGGGTATTAATGCGGCCTTAAAAGTACAGGGCAAATCAGAATTTACCCTTTCTAGAAGCGAAGCTTACATAGGTGTTTTAATTGATGATTTGATAACCAAAGGGACAGAAGAACCTTATCGCATGTTTACATCAAGAGCAGAATACCGCACCTTGTTAAGACAAGATAATGCGGATATTAGGCTGACAGAAAAATCTTTTAAAATTGGTTTAGCAAGTAAAGAGCGTTTAGATTTAGTAAATATTAAACAAGCACAATCAGAAAAATTAATCAATTTTATAAAAGATTTAAGTGTTAAACCAGAGGTTATCAACCCTATTTTAGAAAAGTATAAATCGACGCCAATTAAACAATCTATGAAGTTGTTTAAAATAGCCGCAAGACCACAGTTGCCCTTTGAAACGATTTTGAGCATATCAGAAGTGGCTCAATTTGTTTCAGAAAATAACACCGATATAGAAGCGTTGACCCAGGTAGAAATATTTATAAAATATTCGGGTTATATAGAGAAAGAAAAAAACAATGTTGCAAAGTTGAGCCGCTTAGAAAATATAAAAATACCAGTGAGTTTTGATTATAGCAAACTGAATTCTGTTTCTATTGAAGCACGTCAAAAACTCACCAAAATTAAACCCACAACCATAGCACAAGCAAGTCGCATTTCAGGTGTATCGCCATCAGATGTTTCGGTTTTACTTGTTTATATGGGGCGTTAAAACCACAGTTTCACGTGAAACAACAAGAATCTATTTCAAAATCACCAATTACAAATGCGCCGCTTGAGCCTTTTTTGAGTTGCACAGATTTTACCGTTAGCCAAGAAAAATTTACAATTTTAAAAGACACTCAATTAGATTTTTTAGTCACCTCTCCCCGTCCGTTAGACGATGACTTAATGCATTACTACGAGAGTGAAGATTATATTTCGCATACAGATGCAGATGATAATTTGTTTGATAAAACCTATCAGTTTGTAAGAAAAATCACCATCAAATCTAAAATTGAAAAATTAAAAAAAGTGCATCCAAGCGCGACAAGTATTTTAGATGTTGGTTGCGGTACAGGAGATTTTTTAGAATCATGTTTAAAAAACGATTACGAAGTTTTTGGTATTGAGCCTAACAAACAAGCACGCGAATTAGGCCTTCAAAAAATAAATAAAAATTCAGTTTTTGATTCTTTTGACTCTTTAAAAAAAGTGACTAATTGTAAATTTGACGTCATCACACTTTGGCATGTTTTAGAACATGTGCCCAATTTATTAGAGTATGTAAAAACACTTAAAAAATTATTAAATCCGAATGGTGTGTTGGTAATCGCTGTTCCAAATTTTAAAAGTTATGATGCACATCATTACAAAGAATTTTGGGCGGCCTATGACGTGCCGAGACATTTGTGGCATTTTTCAAAAACGGCTATTGCAACACTTTTTAAAAAGGTAGATTTAAAAATTGTTAAAACACATCCTATGATTTTTGACGCTTTTTATGTCTCAATTTTGAGCGAAAAAAATAATCGGAATTCTTTTAAAAATTTACGCGCTTTTTGCGTGGGCGTATTTTCAAATTTCGAAGCCTTATTTACAAAAGAGTATTCTTCGCGCATTTATATCTTAAAACGCGTTAAAAAGGCATTTAAAGCCAATTAAAGGCATTTTAAGTAGAATGCTGTAAAACCACCAAGCTGCTCATATAAAAGTTTATTTAAACGCTTTTAAAATCAATCATTAAAATAAAGATTAATTATTTATATATTAAACACGATAAGAAATATTTATTGTTTAAAAATTGAGAATTTTTATAAAAGTTAAAAAAAATTATTTCAATAAAATGACACCAATAATGGCGACAATAAAATAAACAGCAATTGTCATAGCTCCGGCATAATCTTTAGCAATCCTTTGACCAAAGAGTAAAATCAACAAAACTTTTGCAGCTAATACACATGCCAAATAAGCCATAAAAGTATTTTGATTGACATAGATCATTACAATGCCAATTATTGATAAGATCCCAACGATGATTTCAAAAACGAGAATTATTGAAAGTAAAAAAGGAACAGTATTTTTAAAAAAGGTTTCTTTAAAATGGTCTGTCAAGAAACTTAAATTACCTTTCCAATCGCTTATTTTATCATAGCCAGATTGCAAAAATGTAATAGCCAAAAAAAATAAAATTAACAATTCGGCTGCATGAGCCATACCTACTTTATATAAATATTCCATAATCTAAATTATTTAGTTTTCCAGTTTTTGTATGGATTTTGCGCTAACAATACATTATAATATTTTTCTTTTCCTGTAACTTCTTCGCCTAGCCAATCAGGTTTAGTAAAATTTTCGTTTTCTGAATTCAATTCAATTTCTGCAATAACCAAACCTTTATTATCATCTTTAAACTCATCTACTTCAAAAATATGGTTTTTAATTTTAACAAGATACCGTGTTTTCTTTATTAATGAGGTATTACTTAAAGCTAATAAATCTTGGCCTTCTTTTAGTTCAATTTCTTTTTCCCATTCGTAACGGCTTATCCCTGAGTTATTAGAGCGTCCTTTAATAGTAATAAAAGCTTTTGCGTCTGCAATTCTAATGCGTACAACAGCATTTTTAGAAGTACTTATAAATCCTTGAATAATCTCGTAATTTTTATAAGAATCTTTTTTATAATCTTCAGAATTCACTAAAAATTTACGTTCAATTTCAAGAGCCATCAGTAAAAAATATTTTAAAACTCTAAAATAATACTTTTTAATGTTTCGTTTATATTAAATATCTTTGGATTTATAAAATACTTTATGAAACACTTATTAAACGTCCTTTTTATCCTTAGTTTTTCTTTGGTTTTTAGCCAATCAGATTTCAGCAAAAACTGGGAAGATTTTTTTTCTTACAATAATGCTAAAGATTTTATAAAAGTAGGCTCTAAAATATATGTGGCGGTAGATAATGGCATTTTTATTTATGACGAAACAACTAATACGACGCTTAAATATTCTTCAGTAAATGGTCTGTCTGGTAAAACTGTAACAACTGTTTTTTACGATGAAAGTACAGAGAATATATTTATTGGTTATGAATCAGGATTAATAGAAATAATTGACAAACAAGGTATTATACATATTTCAGCAGATATTGAACGCTTAAATATTACAGGAGACAAACAAATAAATAATATTTTTAAAATCAACGACAAACTATTGTTAGCCACACCTTTTGGCATTGTTATTTACAATACCGCTAGTTTACAGTTTGGGGATACTTATTTTATTGACGCAGGCTCAAATCCTGTTTTTGTCAACGAAACAGTTGTTCTGAATGACGTTATTTATGCGGCTACAGTAAAAGGAATTTATACAGCTGATTTAAACAATCCTAATCTTATAGATTTTAATAACTGGACGCAACCCCAAGGCAGTCTTGTCGGCAATTTTTCGCACCTAAGTATTTTTAACAATAAAATATTTACGACAAAAAGTAATATCCTCTACAGTATTAACCCCATAACTAATAGTTTAGAAATTGAAAAAACGCTACCATCAGCTATACGCGGAATAAAATCCTCTGAAATCCATTTATCTGTTAATACTTCATCACAGGCAATTGTTTTAAATTCCGATTTACAAGAAATAGCAGATGTTAATAATACGGGTAGTTTTACCTTACACACCTCTTTTTCTGATGCAGAAAGTATCTATTTGGCTACAAATGAACTTGGCATTTTAAAGTCACCCATTAATGATGTCAGCAACTTAGAAGAAATACATCCAGAAGGACCAAGTTCAAATAAAGTGTTTTCAATTAGTGTTAAAAATAATAACCTATGGGTTGTATATGGTGGTTATGATGATGCTTATACGCCGTTAGGAAAACGTTTTGGATTCAGTCATTTTAACGGTGAAAATTGGATAAATACACCTTACCCAAGTGCTTTTCCTGCACGTGATTTTGTACATGTTACAATAGATCCAAACACCGAAAACAAAGCCTATATAAGTTCATGGAACGATGGTATATTGGTGGTAGAAAACGACGTTGTTACAACCGTGTTAAATAATTCTAACAGCGGATTAGAAAAGCTTTTTTTGGCAGGAGCACCAAACTTTATCAGCATTAGAATTAACGGAAGTGCTTTTGATAGAAGTGGCAATTTATGGGTAGCTAATGCTTGGGTGGCTAATAAATTAAAAAAAATGACGCCAAATGGCGATTGGAGTAGTGTTGATTTTAGCACAGTTTTATCTTCAGAAAAGTCGGGGTTAAATGAGCTGGTAATAGACAAATCTAATTCTATTTGGATAGGCACAAGAAGAAATGGTGCGCTAGTTTACAATGAAAGCACAAATCAAATAACAGCTTTAACAACCGAAGTTAATGGCGGCTCATTGCCAGATTTAAATGTAAGAACAATTGCTATTGATAACAGTAATAGAATTTGGTTAGGCACTTTGAAAGGGTTGGTGGTTTTTTCTAACGCAACAGGTGTTTTTAGTGGCTCGAAAAATGCAGAGCCCATTATTATTTTAGACGAAGGTATTGCTAAAAAATTGTTAGGGGATCAGATAGTTAACACAATTGCCATTGATGGGGCAGACAATAAATGGTTTGGTTCTGACACAGGAGGTGTTTTGGGTACAAATCCTAGCGGTAGTAAAACACTGTATAATTTTAATAAAGACAATTCACCACTCCCCTCAAATAGAATTCTTAAAATTAAAGTTGATGATACTGATGGTAAAGTTTATATAGCTACAGAAAAAGGCATTGTTGTTTTTAAAAGTAAAGTTGCGCCATTTGGAGAAGCTTTAAAATCGGCTTATGCTTATCCAAACCCCTCTACAAAATCAAATGAATTTATAACAATTGATGGGAGAAACGGCACACATTTACCAAAAGGGACTAATGTTAAAATCTTAGACGCTGCGGGCTATTTAGTTTATGAAACAAATGTTATTGAAGGACAAGAGCTAAGTGGCGGCAAAGTGGTTTGGAACAAAACTAATTTGGCTGGCAGAAAAGTAGCATCAGGTATTTATATTGTGCTTTTAACAGCAAATGACAAAACAGAAGTTGCTACAACAAAAATAGCCATCATTAATTAAAATGATTGTAAACACAAAAGCCATAGTTTTAAAGACAATAAAATTTAAAGACACAAGTCTTATAATTAAATGTTATACACAACAAGGTATAAAATCATACATTTTAAAAGGTGTTTTAGCTGCTAAAAAAGGGAAAATAAGAACAGCCTATTTTCAACCTTTAAACTTATTAGAAATTATAGGTAATCACAATAATAAAGGTTCTTTAAACACTATAAGAGAAGTACATTTAAGCTATGCTTACACAACTATTTCTAACGATATTGTTAAACAGTCTTTGGTCTTATTTTTATCAGAAGTTTTGAATTTTGCACTGCAAGAAGAGGAACAAAATCAGCCATTATTTAATTTTTTATTCAATTCATTCCAACATTTAGATACGCAAAAAAATGTGGGCAATTTTCATTTGTTTTTTTTGATAAACTTATCTAAATATTTGGGGTTTTATCCATACAAATTAAATCTTAACAGCTTATTCTTTAATTTACAAGAAGGTGTTTTTCAAGACAAACCTTCTTCAACTACAATTACAGGTTCAAAATTAAACTTATTTAAAAGTCTTTTAGGCACAGATTTTGATACTATGCAAAAGCTAAAACTCAACAAAGAAGAGCGTCAAGATTTGCTAGATATTTTAATCAGTTATTTTGAATTACATTTGTCGGGTTTTAGAAAGTTAAATTCAATATCTGTATTACAAACCGTTTTCAATTAATATGAAGCAACTTTACATTTTAGCTTTTTTATTTGTTATATTCAGCAGTAAAGCGCAAACAATCACTATATTAGATTCAGATTCTCATCAGCCTATAGTTCATGTAGCGGTTTTTAACGAAGACAAAACAAAACATGTTATTTCTGATAAAAAAGGTCAAGTTGACCTCACTCCTTTTTCAGAGCTAACCATAATAACTTTTACACATGTGGCTTATGTTGAATTTGAGACTTTAAAAAAGCAGTTAAAAATGATGCACAATATTGTGTATTTAAGAAACAAAGCCGAAAGTTTACAAGAAGTTTTTTTAGTTGCCTCTAAGGGAAAGGAAAGACGAAGCAGAATTGCAGAACAAATAGAAGGGATATCGCAAAAAGATATTCAGAAATTAAATCCACAAACAGCCGCAGATGTTTTAGCCGATATACCAGGTATAAAGGTTCAGAAATCGCAATTTGGTGGTGGCAGTCCCGTCATTAGAGGGATGGAAGCCAATCGTGTTTTGTTGGTTATAGATGGTGTACGTATGAACAATGCCATTTATAGGAAGGGACACTTGCAGAACTCAATTACCATTTCTCCTACACAATTAGAAAGAACAGAGGTTATATTTGGACCTTCGTCTGTTGTCTATGGTTCTGATGCTTTAGGAGGTGTGATTCATTATTACACTAAAACACCAAAACTAAGTAACATTCCTAAAACTAAAACGAGTTATTTATCACAATTCAGTACTGTTAATAACGGATCTGTATCGCAGGTTGGGATAGAAAGTAGTCACAAAAATTGGGCTTCGTATACAAGTATTGCGTACAGTTCTTTTGGTGATTTAAAAATGGGCACAAAACGCAGTCACGGATTTAATGATTGGGGCAAGCAAACTGAATACTCTAATAATACGACACATTTTTTTAATGCTAATCCGGTTGTAAATAGCAATCCAAATATACAACACAATGTAGGTTACCATCAAGTGGATATGATGCAAAAGTTTGTAAAACCGCTTTCAGAAAAAACAAATCTGAAAGTAAATTTACAGTATAGCACATCTTCTAATATTCCCCGATTTGACAAGCTTACCGAATATAAAAATGGTGCATTAAAATATGCAGAATGGCATTATGGTCCTCAAAATAGGCTGTTAATATCTTCGCAATTAGAGATAAATCCAAATAAAAAATGGTTAGATAATGGCACTATAACAGTAGCTTACCAAGACATAAGAGAGTCTAGAATAAATAGAAAATTTGGCAGTTTAAAAAGAAAAATCCGTAAAGAAAAAGTAAATGTTTACAGTTTTAATGCCGATTTTTTTGTGCCGCTTACAAATAAAGAAGACCGCATATTATCATACGGCCTAGAGGCGTCATATAATGATGTTAATTCTGTTTCGAGAGGCGAAACATTAGACATTGTTAATAATAATGTAGTAGGTTTTACCGATACTTTTTTTGTGCAATCGCGCTATGCCGATGGTGGTAGTAGTTATTTTAGCACAGCAGCTTATTTAGATTACAGACAAACCATCAGTAAAAAAGCAACTTTAAATACAGGCGTAAGACTGACAAATACAACTTTAAATGCAACCTGGCTAGATCACACACTTATTCAATTACCAAATGATGATATCCATTTAAACAATTCGGCTCTTACGCTAACCGCAGGATATGTTTACAAACCCACAAAAAATACGCAAATTAACGGCGTTTTATCATCAGGATTTAGATCACCAAACATAGATGATGTTGGAAAAGTACGCGAAAAAAGCGGTAAAGTTACTGTACCTAACGCCTCTTTAAATCCTGAATTTGCATACAATGCAGAACTAGGATTACTTAAGTATTTTAATAATAAAAAGGCACATATTGGTTTAACAGCATACTATACCTTATTAGATAATTACATAACAAGAGAAGCCTTTACTTTAAATGGCAGTCAGACTATTTTATTCGATGGCGATATTGGCGATATTGTAGCCAATGTTAATAAAAACAATGCGTATATTCTAGGGACAACATTCGAAGCCAAAGCGCCACTAAACGCCAATCTTACATTTAAAACAACTTTTACTTATACTAAAGGCCATGCTTACGATACAGGAGAACCCCTATCGTCAATTCCGCCACTTTTTGGGAGTATCTCTTTTAACTATTCTAAACCCAAATACGAAACCCGTTTTTATACCCGATTTAACGGTAGAAAAAAATTAAAAGATTACAATCCGTCTGAAGGTATTGATAATATTGAGCAAACTCCTTTTATAACAAGTACAGGAGAATATTTTGGTACACCTAGTTGGATTACTTTTAATTTTTATTTTAAAACTAAAGTGACTAAAAATATAGATTTAGATTTTGCTGTAACTAATATTCTAGACCAACACTATAAAGAATTTGCTTCTTCTATTAGTGCGCCAGGTCGTAATTTCACCTTTTCTTTAATAGGTACTTTATAAAAAGGATTATTTAAAGGCAGGAATTCCTGTAATATCTAAACCAGTTATCAATAAATGAATATCGTGGGTTCCTTCGTAGGTTACAACACTTTCAAGGTTCATCATATGACGCATTATAGAATAGTCACCAGTTATACCCATAGCGCCTAAAATTTGTCTTGCCTCGCGCGCGATATCTAAAGCCATAGCTACATTATTGCGTTTTGCCATTGATATTTGAGCCGAAGTTGCTCTATTATCATTGCGTAAACTACCCAAACGCCAAGTTAATAATTGTGCTTTGGTGATTTCGGTAATCATCTCGGCTAACTTTTTTTGTTGTAATTGAAATCCGGCGATGGGTTTGCCAAATTGGATGCGTTCTTTTGCATAACGCAAAGCCGTATCATAACAATCCATAGCGGCACCAATAGCCCCCCAAGCGATTCCGTAACGCGCAGAATCTAAACATTGTAATGGTGCTCCTAAACCACTCTTATTAGGTAAAAGATTTTCTTTAGGTACTTTCACATTATCAAAAATTAATTCGCCGGTAGCCGAAGCACGTAAAGACCATTTATTATGTGTTTCGGGTGTAGAAAAACCTTCCATACCGCGCTCTACAATTAATCCATGAATACGACCTTCTTCATTTTTAGCCCAAACAACTGCTATATCAGCAAAAGGCGCATTAGAAATCCACATTTTAGCACCATTTAATAAATAATGGTCGCCCATATCTTTGAATTTGGTCTCCATACCACTTGGATTTGAACCGTGATTTGGTTCGGTCAAGCCGAAACAACCCATAAATGCGCCACTGGCTAATTTTGGAAGATATTTTAAGCGTTGTGCTTCATTGCCAAATTTCCAAATAGGATACATAACTAAAGAAGATTGAACAGAGGCCGTGGAGCGGACACCAGAATCGCCACGTTCTATTTCTTGCATAATCAAACCATATGACATTTGATCTAAACCAGCACCACCATATTCCTCAGGAATGTAAGGGCCAAAAGCACCAATTTCTGCTAATCCACTAATTATTGAAGTCGGAAATTCGGCTTTTTGGGCAGCTTCTTCAATTATTGGAGAAACAGCGCGTCTTACCCATTCGCGGGCAGCGTCTCTAACAAGTTTGTGTTCTTCTGTAAGGAGCTCATCTAATTGATAATAATCTGGAGCGGTATATAAATCTTGTGACATAATTTTTAATTTAATTAAGACTTCAAAATTAATTAAAGCAAGTCAATCTAATGGGGTTTTATAAAAGAAATTTATCTATTCAAAAATTTAGCAAGCAAACTATGAAAATGATGAACACCTTGTTCTCTTGTGGGCGAAAAACGTCCTGCTTTGTAAAAAGACGATCGAACCCCTTTTTGAACATTCTCTACTACAAATTCATCTTCTCTTTGTACTTTATCTAAAGCACTTCCCGCACCTTTATCTAATTTTGAAGGGTCATAAACGTATGATATGAATGATACTTTGGTGCTATTGATATCTAGTGGTTTTACAATGTTTATAGAGAGCCCCCAAGGATAAAAATTAAACATCATATTTGGGAAAACCCAATAATAATAAGCTGCTACATTCTTACCGTAATCTATATGATTTTTTGGTAAATCAAAGACTTCTGTGGTGTCATTAGTATAACCAATTTGAAGGTTGCAATATTTATAAACTTCTGTTTTGTAACTTTTAAAATCTAATACTTTATTTAAATCTTCGTGAACAAAAGGTACATGAAAGCCTTCTAAATAATTATCGCAATACAAAGCCCAATGCGCATGAACCAAAAAATCTTTAGAAAGTGTGGCGTCAAGCGAAAAATCACTCAAGGGTAAAAAGCCAATACGTTCATTCATTTTAGCGATAACTTGTTGAAAATCGAAAGAAGGATTTAAACCAGCAAATAAAAGAGAACCCCATTTACGTAATGGAAATGGGTGTAAGTTATCGCAAGGCCTCGGAAAACCTTCTACTTCTTTAAATTCGGGCATATATTCAAAACCTCCTTTCAAATTAAACCGTCTGCCGTGATAAGCACAAGTCAGTTTTTTAGTTTTACCAGAATTCAAGACCACAATATTGCCACGGTGCGTACAAACATTAGACAAACAATTAATCTCGCCCTCTTTATCTCTTACGAGGAGCATAGGCTCGGTTAAATAGCCTTCTAATAACACAAACGGATGAGCTGTTTGGGGTAGTTTTACTAAATTTTCATCGCCTACCCATTGCCAAGAATTTAAAAAAATGTGTTTTTTTAAGGCTTCAAAAACAGTTTGATCCTTATAAAAGGAAGCAGGAAGCGTCTCGGCTTTTTTGATATCAGAATCAATAATGTATTTCATAAACTTTAAATTGTATATTTAAACGCCCCTAAAATAGGGAATTATAAACTAACTAATAAAATACTTATGAGCAATAAACCTAAAAAAATAGGCTTAATAACAACAACATCTTTAGTTGTTGGCAATATGATTGGTGCGGGAATATTTTTATTACCAGCGACTTTAGCAAGCTATGGAAGTATTAGTTTATTAGGATGGCTTTTTACAGCGGCAGGAGCCTTAATATTAGCTAAAATATTTAGCAATATGAGTAAGCTATTTCCTGGTATAGGTGGAGGGCCTTATGCCTATTCCAAGGCTGGGTTTGGAGATTTTCTCGGGTTTTTGGTAGCTTGGGGTTATTGGATTGCTATTTGGGTAAGTAACGCCGTCTTAATTACTGCTGTTATAAGCGCCTTAAGTGTATTTTTCCCTACACTAAAAACCAATTCAATTTTAGCGGTATCTATTGGATTAGCAATAATTTGGGTGATCACTTGGATTAATAGCAGAGGGGTTGCTTCTTCTGGTAAATTTCAGGTAGTAACAACAATTTTAAAACTTGCCCCATTAGCTTTTGTTATTTTAGTAGGCTTATTCTTTTTTGATTTTGATAATTTCCCAGCTTTTAATTTAACAGGAGATTCAGATTGGGTGGCAGTATCTGCTGCTGCTTCTTTTACGCTTTTTGCATTTTTAGGACTAGAGAGTGCTTCAATACCAGCGGCAAATGTTGAAAATCCTGAAAAAACAATTCCGAGAGCAACTGTTTTTGGGACTATAATTGTCACTTTGGTTTATATTTTAGGAACAATTGTTTTATTTGGTATTTTACCTGTCGATGTTTTAAAAAATTCACCCGCTCCATTTGCTGAAGCAGGTAAAATAATAGGCGGAGTATATGCTGGTTATTTTGTTGCTGCTGGCGCAGCCATTGCTGCCATAGGTTGTTTAAATGGTTGGATTTTAATGGCTGGTCAATTACCGATGGCTACCGCACAAGATAATATGTTTCCCAGAATATTTAAAAAAGAAAATAAAAATGGCGCTCCTTATTTAGGGTTGATAATTGGAAGTATTTTAACCTCAATAGTGATGTTGATGAATTACACTAAAGGATTGGTAGATCAATTCACTTTCCTTGCGAATTTAGTAGTTTTCACCACCCTTATTCCTTATTTATTTGTGGCAGCTGCTTACATTATAGTTATCATTGACAAAAAACTACATTTTAATAATGCTTATAAGACATTTGTTTTAGGCACTTTAGGGTTTCTATATTCTTTATGGGCTATTTTTGGTTCAGGATCTGATACCGTTTTTTATGGGTTTTTACTTTTAATGGCCGGAATACCATTTTACGTCTTAATGCAATGGCATAAACGCAAAATTTAAATGAAAACAACGTGTCATTCAGAGTATTTAAAATTAAAAATGGTTTATATTAAATCTGTAAAAAACGCATTTGTATCTCAGAGTCTTTTAAATGAACAATGGGAGGAATTAAATTATTTATCGCAACCCAATTTTGAAAAAGCTGAAGAAGAATATAAAGTTTTTAAAAAGTGTTTAAGTGAAGAAGGTATTGAATTGTGTTACTTTCCCTACGATAAAAAAGTAAAAATAGATTCAATTTATTGTAGAGACGCTTCCATTGCTACAGATTTTGGCATGATACTTTGTAATATGGGAAAGGAAGGAAGAGTTAACGAACCAAAATCCCATCTCCAAGAATATAAAAATCAAAATAGTAATGTTTTAGGGACAATACAATCTCCAGGAACCATAGAAGGAGGCGATGTGGCTTGGATAGACAATAAAACCATTGCCGTTGGTCATACTTACAGAACTAATGAAGGCGGTATTTCTCAGCTTAAAGTTCTATTAGAACCTAAAGGAATTGAAGTTATTGTGGTTGAATTACCCCATTATAAAGGCAAAGAAGATGTTTTCCATTTGATGTCTATTTTTAGTCCAGTTGATAAGGATTTAGCTGTAGTTTATTCGCCATTAATGCCTATTAAATTTAGAAACGAATTACTTAAAAGAGGATTTGAACTCATTGAAGTTCCAGAAGAAGAATTTGATTCTATGGGTTGTAATATTTTAGCTATTGCACCTAGACATTGTGTTGTAGTTGATGAAAATCCTAAAACCAAAAGGCTTTTAATAGAAGCTAGTTGTAAAGTAAAAGTTTATAAAGGGAATGACATTAGTGTAAAAGGAGGTGGCGGCTCAACTTGTTTAACAAGACCACTTTTAAGAGTTTATTAATTATTTTAAGCTCAATTTTAAACTCAGGTTATTAGTATATTTGTTATTATTTAAGCAAAATAAGTCAATGTAGTTTGTTAAATTTATAAAGACTAACAAACAACTAGCTTTGAGTTACAAAAGTTACATTAAAAAAATACAAAGATTAACTTATAGGTTTCCTTTTATAAAGATAAAGCTTGCACTAAGATTAATAAGAGATAAAAGCAAAGTTTTAACTTTTTATCAAAATCTGATAAAAATCATATAAAACAGCTTATAGAATAATGACCTTTGTGCATTAATTTAAATAATTTCTAACTATGAAAAAGATTTTCACATTATTAATAATTATCGGTATCGGTTTAATACTGGAATCTTGTTATTACGATAAGTATCCGGTAGTTGACCCTTCAAGTGCTGATGAGGTGTTTTTTGCAACAGATATCCAGCCAATTTTTGACTCTAATTGCATTGTTTGTCATAACGGCAGTTTAAATCCTGATTTACGAGAAGGCAATTCTTATAATGCATTAATGAGTCTTCCAGCAGGAGCCATTGTGCCAGGAGATTCGGCTGGTAGCGAACTAATGGATATGTTAAACCACGACCCTGCAGCTGATAATCCTATGCCTCCAGGATCTCCATTATCTAAGGTAAAAATAGCTTTATTTTCTAACTGGATAGACCAAGGCGCTAAAAACAATTAAAAAGAAAACTATGAAAAATTTAAAATTAATTTTAGCCATATTGTTAGTGTTGCCAATGATAGCATTAGCACAAGACTCTAAGAAAAAAACGGTAAAAAAAGATAAGCCACAACGTGCCGCTTTCGAAAATACTTGGCTTATAGATAACCCTACTAGTATTGTTTATAATAAAGGGACTTTGCAATTTGATATGCAACATAGATTTGGAACTTTAAATGGTACAAATGACATGCTCGGTTTTTGGGCTCCTGCAAATATCAGACTTGCCTTGTACTATGGATTTACAAACCGCCTTACCCTTGGTGTTGGTACTACTAAAGACAACAGATTAGTAGATTTTAATGCTAGATATGCTCTATTAAGACAAATGCGATCAGATAAAATTCCTGTCAATGTTACTTATTATGGCAATGTAGCCATTGATACCAGATTAGCAGAAAACTTTACAAACAATAGAGAGCGTTATTCTTTTTACTCTCAAATAATTATTTCGAGACGTTTTAATAGAATCTATTCATTGCAAATAGCACCTAGTTTTTCTCACTATAATATAGTTGATGAAAACATGAAAAATGATCAACTCTCTATATCATTTGGTGGTCGTGCTAAAATAAGTCCACAAACATCCATTATAGCAGAATACAGCCAACCTATTACACAACATAAATACAACCAACCTTATGCTGGTTTTGGTTTAGGTTTTGAATTTTCTACAGGCTCTCATGCTTTTCAAGTATTTGCAGGAAACTATAAAGGAATCATCCCTCAAAAGAATTATATGTATAACCAAAATCAAGTGGGTAATAGCGATATCTTAATAGGATTCAATATTACTAGATTGTGGAATTTCTAATCAATTAATTTTATAATGGATAAAAAGAAAACAATTTCCAGAAGAAAGTTCCTTCCTATTCTAGGAGGAACAGCTTTATTACCCTTTTTAGGATTTAGTCAAAAAAACGACATTAAAAAAAGTAACAAAGTAAAAACACTTTTAAGAGCCGACGGAACTTCTGTTCAAGTAGATGAAGCTGTTTTAAAAGAAGCACGCATTGTTAAAAAAGACTTGTCTAATAAATCTTTATTAGGTTGGCTAAATCTCAAATCTGACAAATAGTCTATGAAAGAAAAAGATGAAAAAACAAGACGGAATTTTATATCCCAAGGTTTAAAATTGGGTTTATTAACCGCCATTGGAGGAACTGCTGTTGCTAAATCTCTAAGAGAAGAAGAAATGGTAGAATTAATGGATACAGATGGAAATTTAATAAAAGTTCCCGTATCTAAAGTAGAAGAACACTCAGCGCTTAAAGGCGATGATTACAACGTTAGAGAAGGATTCCCTAACAGGAAGTTTGTAATGGTTATAGATTTGGCCAGATGTAAAAATGCTAAACAATGTGTTAGTGCTTGTAACAAAAACCATTTTGTAACTGGCGACAACGCTTGGCTAAAAGTTTATAAAATGCAAGACAATCCAGAATCATCACCTTACTGGATGCCTTCTTTATGCCAACATTGCGATCAACCTGCTTGCGTAAAAGTTTGCCCGGTAGATGCCACTTTTAAACGTAGAGATGGTATTGTTTTAATAGATAACGAACGCTGTATAGGCTGCCGTTTTTGTATGGCTGCTTGCCCCTATTCTGTAAGGGTATTTAACTGGTCTGAACCAGAACAGGGTGAAGTAGTTGCTAATATGAAATATACACCTGATCATGCTGGCGCACCCAGTGTTAGAGGTACGGTTGATAAATGTGATTTTTGTCCGCACATGATTGCACAAGAAAAATTACCACATTGTGTTTCTGCTTGTCCAAATGGCGTTTATTTCTTTGGTGATATGTATGAAGACACCGTAACCAATGGCGATGAAACTTTCCAATTTAGAAAGTTGCTAAAAGATAATGCCGGTTACAGGCTTATGGAAGATTTAGGCACTATGCCTAGTGTTTATTACCTGCCTCCTAAAGACAGACAAGAGGATTTTGAAAAAGGATTAGAAAACTATACAGAATTTGAATCTGTACCAAAAGCTAAAAAATCATGAAAACTTTCGAACAATTAACAGATGATTTAGCTCCAAAAAAGTTTGGTCTTTATGGCAAAATCTGGATAGGATTTTTATTGGTAATTATAATTGGAGCTATTTATGCTTATTATTTGCAATTTACAGAAGGACTGATAATAACAGGTATGCGCGATTATTCTTTATGGGGTATTTACATATCTAACTTTGTGTTTTTTGTAGCCATTAGTTTGGTAGGTTCATTGGTAACAGCCGTGTTGAGATTATCTGGAGTTACTTGGGCAACACCTTTAACAAGAATATCAGAAATTATAGCGGTAGCCGCTATTATTATGGGTGGCTTAACTATTATTATAGATATGGGGCGTCCTGATAGGATTCTCAACTTATTTTTACACGGCAGATTACAATCGCCCATTGTTTGGGATGTTATTGTAGTTACCACATATTTAACTATAAGTGTTTTATTGCTTTATTTTCCGTTATTACCGGATTTACAAATTCTCCGTAGAAAATTTAAAAGCAATAAAAAACTATCAAAAATTTACGCTAGATTTTCTTTAAACTGGAGTGGTACTAAAGAACAAAAAAGTATTTACAACTGGTCTATTAAAACTTTATCAGTATTAATTATCCCTGTTGCTTTTGGTATTCATACCGTAACAGCTTGGTTATTTGCCGCCACTTATAGACCGGGATGGGATAGTTCTAACTTTGGTCCCTATTTTATTGCAGGGGCATTTGTGGCTGGAGCAGGAGCCGTTATATCTGTAATGTATATTTTAAGAAGAACACATAATTTACAAGAATATATTACCGATTTTCATTTTGACATTATGGGCAAACTATTAGTTTTACTAATATTAATTTATATTTATTTTAATGTAAATGAATTTTTAGTACCTGCCTTAAAAATGAGAGAGAGTGAAGCCATACATTTAAAATCGCTGTTTATTGGTGATGAGGCATTACTGTTTTGGTCGGCAATTTTAGGAGGTCTCGTAATACCTGCAATTCTATTATTATTTAAAAAAATGAGGAAACCATTACCCTTATTTTTCATAGGAATTGCTGTTGTAGTAGGCGCATGGTGGAAACGTTATATAATAGTTATTCCTACTTTGTTGCATCCATTTTTGCCAAAACAAGGAGTGCCAGAATCATGGCATCATTATTCACCAACTCATTTGGAATGGCTAATAACATGGGGTACTTTAGCAGGAGCAATGCTTATTGTTACGCTTTTAGTACGATATGTGCCAATTATTCCAATTCACGAAACTGCCGAAGAACTTGGTATTGAAGAACCTAAAAATACAACTCAAGATGAAGAATAATATAACAAACAGTAAATTAATTATAGTAATTGTTTGTACTATATTTATGAGCTTTTTTAGCGTTACAACTAATGCTCAAAAAAAGCTAAAAGCAAGAGTAAAAGTTAGTTTTATAAAAGTAGGGGATGTTAATACCTTAAATATTTCAGGAAAATATAAGGAACATAGAAAATATAAAGCTGCAAAGGGACTCGAATTAAATGTCTATCAAACGTTTGAAAACGACAGTATTGATTTATTAGGAAAAGTAACCTTAAACAAAGCGGGAAAAGCAAAAATCAATGTAAATAAAGCTTTTAAAAATATATTAGAAAGTGATAACTTTAAAGTGAGTCATAAAGGCTCTAAGAAGTTTAAGAAAGCCTCTAAAAGCATAAGTGTTAAAGTAGCTAATTTAACAGCAGAGTTAAAAGGAGACAGTAAAAATCCGGTAATTTCAGCCACTTTTACCGACGCTCAAAACAAGCCTTTAGAAGGTGTTGAATTAAAAGTTAATTTACAACGCTTATTTTCGCCATTAACCATTGGAGAAGGGCCTTATTTTACAGATAAAGACGGCACAATTAATGTACCTATTACTGTTAAAATGCCAGGTATTGATGGTAAATTAAACTATGAGGTAGTTTTAGATGACAGTGACGATTATGGCACTATAAAAACTGTGGTTAACACAAATATAGGCTCAGTTATAAAAGACCTCTCTACTTTTGACCAACGTACTATGTGGTCGCCACCACAAAAAGCTCCTTGGGCAGATCTTATAATTCCGAATTTGCTTATATTTGGTATTTGGCTGACATTATTTTACTTAATTTTTAATTTATATAAAATCTCAAAACAAAAAAACGTATAATTATGAAACACATTAAATCAATTTTATTAATAGTCTTGATGGTTACTTTTGCATTAACGTCATTCAAATCGTCTCCTAATCAAGAAAAGGAATGGAAAGTACCTGCAGAATACAAAACAATGGAAAACCCAACAGATGCAACTGATAAAGAAAACATGTCTATTGGTAAATCTTTATATTCTAAACACTGTAAATCTTGTCATGGTAAAGAAGGTTATGGAGATGGCCCTAAAGCAGAAGAACAAGAAGGTGATTTAGGAGATTTTTCTTCTGATGACACTCAAAACCAAACAGACGGGGCTCTTTTTTACAAAATAACAACAGGCAGAGATGATATGCCTAAATTTAAAAAGAAATTACCTGATGATGAAGATCGCTGGTTAATTGTTAACTATATGAGAACTTTAAAGGAGTAGTTAACCAACTCTTTAAATTTAAAACCGAGCCATAAGGCTCGGTTTTTTTTATGCAAAACACTTTGCTGTACTAGCGTTAAGTTTTACAAAATAGAATATGTTAGTTTTTATAACTGCAACAAAAAACACAACAACTTTACAACTCAGCTTACAATCTAATTAGTACTTTAAGGATAGAATATTTAAAAATTGAATTGCTCAAAGGAAAATCCTTGTTATTAACCTAATCTCGACTTAAGAAATATAAATAATAAAACAAATTGTGTTGATTATTTTCACTTTGTCTGTTCGAGTCTGTAGCGGTAAGCGGGTGCAGTCGAGAACTATTTAGAACCTTTAAACTGCGCTCAAGGAGACATTCTAATTTTTAATCATATATTTAAATTGTTGATTATCATTTATTAAGATAAATTATTATACCAAACTCACGTTGTAATTGTTTATTGTTCTTTTAGTGAGGTGTATAACAATAGTAAACATGAATAAGTATTAGCGAAGTTTAAGCAAATAAAAAAGCTACCGTGAGGTAGCTTTTTTAATAAATTATTTAATGTGCTTATAACGATTAGTTGTCTTGAGCACCCTGTAAAATCCAATTCATAACTAAATCTACATCTGCACTACTTAAGGCGCCAGTAGGTGGCATTATGTTACCATTACCCATCATTCTTTGGTAAAGTAAACTTGTAGTTAAATTACCCGCAACAACATAAGTACCATTTGTAATAGCAGCATAACTATTACCGGTAGTTAAATTAGGATTTATACCACCAGCATGGCAAGCTATACAATTAGCATCAAAAATAGGCTGAATATCTGTAGCAAAAGACACAGTAGCAGCTGCCGTAAAGTCTGGGTATTTAGTATCGTCTTGAAGCGCTTTAAGCATATTTTTAATGTCATCAACTGTTGCGCTGTTGGCACCCATCATAGAAGAGCCTAGGTGACCAGAAACAGCTTGATGTTGTAGTTCGTATGGTTTTAATCTACCGTATTGACCCAATCCAAAATCTTCAAGATTTAAAGTGTTACCATCAGTACCATGACAGCTTAAGCAATTGTCTGTTAAGAAAGTATCACCAGCTACAGCATCACCATCCAAACCTACATTGTCAAATGTTCTTGAGCCTGTAGGATATGTTCCTGTTAAGTTAATATCATAAAGTAAGGAAGTGTCAATAGCACGCTCTTTCAAGAATTTTACGATGTCCCAAATTTGAGAGTCAGTTAATATCTTGCCGAAATCAGGCATTTCGTTACCACCTAGTGACGCATTAGTACCATCAGCTGTTTTGGTAGCATCGACCAATCTACCACCAGTATTTTTAATATGATCAAATACAGTTCTAATAGGATCTACATTAATTATATCAGTAAATGTTAAATCTGCAACATCTGGCCTGTCGATTTTAGGTGCCCTGTCAATATAACCTCCAGTAGTACCTAATTGATCCCATCCGTGACATTGTTTACAACGATAAAAATTACCAAAATCGGTTATGTCGGTTAAAGTAATTGAAGTATCTACAGTATTATTAAAGTTTGTACCAGCAACACCAGTACCACCTGTTACATAAAACTTATCGTATAATCTGGCACCATTTAAACCGTCTGCAGCATCATAAGCTAGTTGATCTAATTGTTCTTGAGTTAAAGGTAATCTAGGATATTTTACTTCGTCTTGTAATGCCTTAAGCATGTTTTTAATATCTGCTACAGTAGCAGAATTAGCACCTAACATAATAGAACCTAAATGACCATTTAAAGCTTGGAATTGTATTTCGTAAGGTTTTAATCTAGCATATTCTCCTAAACCAAATCCTTCTAAATTTAATTCTGCACCATCAGCACCGTGACATGTTGCACAATTATTTGTAATAAAAGTATCACCCGCAGCAGCATCGCCATCTTTACCTATATTAGAAAAGACACGTGAGCCTGTAGGGTAAGCACCAGTTGTAGTTATATCGTACAATAAGTTAGTGTCAATGGCACGTGTTTTTAAGAACTTCACTAAATCCCAAATTTGTTTATCGGATAAGATTTTACCATAATCGGGCATTTCGTTACCACCAAGAGTAGGATTTGTACCATCTGCAGTTCTAGAAGCAGAAACTGGAGCACCACCTGTGTGTTTAATATCGTCGAAAAGGGTTAAAATATCATCAACATTTATGGCATCTTCTAATGTTTGAGGAGACACATCTGGTCTGTTTGTTTTAGGAGCTCTATTGATATAAGCAGCTGTATTGGCTAATTGATCCCACCCGTGACATTGTTTACAGCGGTAAAAATTACCATAATCTGTAATTTCACTTAAATTTACAGTAGCGTCTGAGGGAGCAGTAAAGTCTGTTCCAGCAATACTAGCTGTACCCGTTTGATAGAATTTATCATAAAGTCTTGCACCATTTAAAGCATCAGCATTATCAAAAGCTTGTTGTGCCGTATCTTCTGGAGTAATAGGAGCTGGCGGAACATCATGTTTACAGTTTTGGAAAAGAAGGCCTAAAAATAAAATTGATGTTACAAATAATAATTTACGTGTTTTCATTTTTTTTAATTTAAATAGTATAGAATGTTATTTTTTAACCTTACAAAGGTAAGGAAGAACCCCAAATTAATAAAATGATATATATCATAGAAAATCATTTGTTAAACAACACAATTTATTTTAAATAATTATAAATGAAAGTGTTGTTAAATTAGTAAATTAGAAATAAGATTATATATTTTATAATATGTTAAATTAAGACATTAAATTTATTAAAAACCTTAGTATAGAACTCTTTATTAATTTACTACTTTTGCCTTGATGGATTTTACTTTTCGTAAACAAGAAAAATTAAAACATAAAAAACTTATAGAAATACTTTTTTCTGAAGGGAAATCAATTAGTATATTTCCTTTACGGATAGTATTTTTAGAAAACGACCACGACGGTAATAAACTGCTTCAAGTGGGCTTTTCTGTTCCTAAAAGATTGATAAAAAAAGCTGTAGATCGTAATAGAATTAAGCGCCAACTTAGAGAAGTTTATCGTTTAAATAAAAAGGAATTTTATCAATCAATAGACAAAAAATATATTATGATGGTTGTTTTTATGGACGATAAAAAGTACGATAGCTCTATCCTCAATACCAAAATGATTAATATTTTTGATAAATTTATTAAAAGTATCTCCTAAATTTTTATCTAAGTCGCCTATTTTGTAGCTTTTCTTGATTATATTTGGATAATGAAATCCTAATAAGGATATTTTTATGAGTAAAATAAAAAAAATAAGTGTCATAGCCTTTTTGGTAATAAGCGTTGCCGTGTCGGTTGCTTATAAATCTGACTTTTTTGAGATAGCCAAACAAATTGAAATTTATACAACACTATTTAAAGAGTTAAATATGTATTATATAGACGAGATTAATCCAGCTAAGATAAATCAAGTTGGCATAAATAGCATGTTACACAGTTTAGATCCTTACACGCGTTTTTATGACGAACAAGGTATCGAAACTGTAAGAATAAATGCTAATGGTCAGTTTGGAGGCACCGGCGCTATTTCTAAGTTTAGAGGTAATAAGCTTATTGTGACAGATATTTATCAAAATACACCCGCCTCTAAGGCGTCTGTTTTTATTGGTGATGAAATTCTAGCTATTAACAACATAAAGATAAATGCTAAGCAAAAAGAATCTACACTTTCTCAATTACGCGGTTTGCCCGATACAGAAATCACATTAAAGTTAAAACGACAGGATAAAGTAATTGAAAAGAAACTCAAACTGAGTTCTATAATTCAAAATCCAGTGTCTTTTTCTACAATGTTAGCTAAAAACACAGGATATATTGTTTTATCGCGGTTTAACGAAAAAGCTTTTGATGAAGTAGAATCAGCTTTCTTAAAACTTAAGGAACAAGGTATGACACAACTTGTTTTAGACTTAAGGGCAAATCCTGGCGGTTTGTTGAATCAGGCGATTGACATTGTGAGTCTTTTTGTACCAAAAGGACAATTAGTGGTCTCTACTAAAGCAAAAGTTAAAAAATGGAGCAATACATATCGCACTCAAAAAGAACCTTTAGATATTAGTATGCCTTTAGTTGTTTTGGTAAATGGGCGCTCCGCTTCCGCTTCAGAAATTGTATCAGGCGCTTTACAAGATTTAGACAGAGCCGTTATTGTCGGTCAACGCTCTTATGGGAAAGGTTTGGTACAACGCTATAGAAAATTGTCTTATGGCACACAATTCAAATTAACCATTTCTAAATACTATACACCAAGTGGGCGTAATATTCAGGAGTTAGATTACACTAACAGGAAAGGCGATAGCATTCCAAAGTTTTCAGACCTTAAAAGACCAGAATATAAAACTAAAAACGGGCGTAAAATTTTAGGAGGTGGCGGTATAGCGCCAGATGTTAAAGTGACTTTAAACAAACAAAGCGAAACCACTAAAAAACTCTTAAAATCTCAGGCTGTATTTAAATTTGCAACACAATACTTTTATAAACACAAAACGATTAACTCGGCAGAGAATTTTAAATTATCTCAAACCGATTTCAAAAATTTTACAAGCTTTTTAAAATCAGAAGATATATTTGTATCTCCAGTTCAAAAAAGCTTTAAAAAGAGTAGTGATTTAGCTACAAAAGCAAACATTAACATAGAAAAGACTTTAAGTAAATTAAATGCCGAAATAGTATCAAAACAGTTTAGTCAGCTACAGCAAGACAAAACTATAATTGAGGAAAAATTGGCTTTAGAAATTGTAAGACGCTATTATTTTTCTGAAGGGAAATACACATACGCATTACAGAATGATAAAATTTTACAAAAAGCCCTCAGCGTTTTAAACGACACCACGATCTATCAGAAATTGTTACATTAAAACAAATAATTAAATATAAAAGTAGGTTTATTTAAATATAAATATCTTTGCAAAAAATTATATGCTACAAAACACAAGCAAACCCAGAACCAGAGCCCAAGAATCTTCAAAAGCCATAGAGCGTCTTTATATAACCATGCGTCATTTATTTAACCGTGGTTTTTACAAGCCTATGGGTATTTCTGGTGAAACTTTACGCAGTGCTTTACTAGCACTACGTCCAGAGATTTATGGTTCAATTGCTGATAGCTCAAAGGTAGAACTTAACGGATTGAGCTATGTAATAGACAGATTACCAGAAGGTATAGAAGAATGTCAATATATAAATTT
This sequence comes from Flavobacteriaceae bacterium, assembly GCA_045046885.1. Classification (GTDB taxonomy): domain Bacteria; phylum Bacteroidota; class Bacteroidia; order Flavobacteriales; family Flavobacteriaceae; genus CG1-02-35-72. The sequence goes on along the minus strand of JASFYX010000009.1, from coordinate 22,114 downwards.
AACTGCCGATGAAGGGTTTAGGAATTCACATTTTAAAACTATTATTCCTGCCAAACGCCGCAGAAATTGTTACAGAATAGATAAGAATCAGATGAATATTGAGGTGACAAGAGGACGTTCAGAAATTTATGATATTTTGACACACTTAACTTTTTTGTTTATAGAAAGTCATAAAATAAAAGACAATGTCTTGATAAACGAAAATGGCGAAACAACCCGCGAATGGCGTCATTTAGAAGACGTAGTTATCTATAATAAAAAATTAAAAACTGAGGAAAAAGAAGTATTATTGGCACATCTTGCTGGTATTCTTGGCCGAAATTTTATAGAAGTCCAAGAAACAGACAAACTATTTTCAAGCAAAAGCAACCCTAATAGATTATTCGAAATATTTTATTGGCTGGGCAAGCTAGCTTTAGACGAAGCACTTAATAACGAAAAACGTGTTATTACATTTAGTTCAGAACTCCGCGAAAGTATAGGACATCACGTTTATGGAGATATTTGGGCTAATAACATTAAAGAAATCCTGTTTAAAAACGATTTATTGGAGCGACCAATTCATATTATCAGTGCTAATATGCACAGCGTAATGAATTCTATGTATGCGCCACTCGCCTTAAAAAAGGAAAACAAAGACAATAAAGGAATTGCCTTTTTTGAAATGTTAAGTACTGACGAAATACTTCAAAAAAAGGTTAAAAATTACGCAGCCAAAAATGGCCTGATATACATAAAAGACACATCAGGAACCAATATTAATGTGCAAATAATTGATACTTCAAAAAGCAGATTTAAAACCAAAGACAATGCTGTTTTAGTTGTTATGGATTACGCTTTTGGCGAGCAAGCATTCGAAACGATGGATGAACTTTTAAAACCTTATGAATGTAACAAAGGCAAAAAACATCATTTAGATGTAAAGTCGGTTTCTATAATGGGTAAAGCAGGTATTTTAGAGGGCGGTAAAGGCGATATTATGATTCCGACATCACATATTTTTGAAGGAACAGCCGATAATTATCCATTTGTAAACCAACTGTCAAAAGAAGATTTAAAAGGCTTTAGTGGTAATGTATTTGACGGTGCTATGATAACAGTTTTAGGAACGTCCTTACAGAATAAAGACATTTTAGAATTTTTCCACAATTCTACTTGGAATGTCATTGGTCTAGAAATGGAAGGCGCACATTATCAAAAAGCTATTCAGAGTGCCTCGCAAATACGTGGCAATATAAGTAAAGATGTAAAAGTAAGCTATGCTTATTACGCTTCAGATAACCCATTAGAAACAGGGAGCACACTGGCTTCGGGAGGCCTAGGGACAACAGGTGTAGAACCAACTTATATCATCACACAAAAAATACTAGACAAAATATTAACAGACTAATAAAATAGTTATGAATACAAAAGAAAATCAAGAAGACGAAATAGAAATTGGAAAACTTTTTCAGTTAATAGGAAATGGGTTTACCAAACTTTTTAAAGCTATTGGCGATTTATTAAAATTTTTGTTTAACGCTTTAATATTTGTTTTACTCTTCTTAAGAAAGCACTTTATAAAATTTGCTATTGCTGCTATTATTGGTTTTTTTGGTGGCTATTTTAGTGAAGGAACAGAAAGAGCCTATACTTCTAATATGGTTGTTTCTGCCAACTTTAACAGTATTTATCAATTGTATAATAATATAACGAATTATAACAATTTGGTTATGCAAAAAGATACTGTAGGATTGTCTAAGTTGTTTAATATTAGTAATCAAGAAGCAGCAAATTTAAAATCTTTTGAAATAGCGCCTGTTATTACAGAAAATGAAAAACTATCGCTTTTAGATGAGTTTATAAAAACAGCAGATACAACGTCTGTAAAATTAATTGATGCTAACGTATATTTAAACTCACTCACAAAATTTAATTTCAAAAACCATAAAATCATTGTTAAAGCGACTAAAAATGATATTTTTAAGAAGTTAGAATCTACCATTATAGACAACCTTTCTAAAAACAACTATTTTAAAAGTCAGAAGAAAACATTTGACAATAATATAGCGTTTGAAAAACGCGAATTAACAACACAATTAGCCCAAATAGATTCTTTAAGAAACCTTTATAAACAAGTTTTACTTAAAGAAGCCGAAAAGAAAACACCCGCTACACAAATTGACCTGTCGTCAAAGTCGAACAAAAAAGCCAACGAATTAGAATTGTTTAAAATTCAGAAAGAAATTAATACGAGACTTGAAGAAATAAACACAGTTAAAGTAGAAGAAGGTGAGATTATAAATAAAGTATCGGGCTTTAGCAGTGTGGGGACAAAAGTGTCTATTATTAGTCGCGCGCCTGGATTATATACCTTGTATTTGGTGGGGCTGACATTAATAATTATCCTCCTTTTTGAATTGAATAAATATTTGAAGAATTACCAATAAGAAGAGTAGAATTTTAAATATTTATTGTAAAAATATTAAAATTGACATCATAGAATTAGATTTTAATTTACTAACCTCTATGGGTATGGAAAATATTTGTTTTTAAATTTAATTTACTGAAATATTGAAAATAAAAAATTTAATTGTATTCGGCACACGACCAGAAGCTATAAAGATGGCACCTTTAGTTAAAGAATTTATGAAAAACAATTCTTTTGAAACAAAAGTGTGTATCACTGCACAACATAGAGAAATGTTAGACCAAGTATTAAATTTCTTTGAAATTATACCAGATTATGATTTGAACCTAATGAAACCCAATCAAAACTTATATAATCTAACGGCTAATATTATAACGGGATTAAAACCCATTTTAGAAAAGCTCAATCCAAATTATGTCTTTGTGCATGGCGATACCACAACTACAATGGCAACAAGTATTGCTGCTTTTTATTCGGGAGCCAAAATTTGTCATATAGAGGCAGGTTTAAGAACAAATAATAAACTATCACCTTTTCCAGAGGAAATAAATAGGCAAGTAACAGGGCGTATAGCTGATTATCATTTTGCACCTACAGTTATTTCAAAACAAAATTTATTAAATGAAAATATCTCTAAAAATGATATTCTAGTCACTGGGAATACAGTAATTGACGCATTATATTTTAGTGAAAAAAAAGTAAATAAGGAATCTTATAGTAATCAAGAAATAGATTTTTTAAAAACAATTACTAATGAAACTAGAAAAATTATTTTAGTTACAGGTCATAGAAGAGAAAACCACGGCCAAGGATTTATAAATATTTGTAACGCATTGAAACGCATTGCAATAAAAAATTCAAATATTCAGATAATATATCCCGTTCACTTAAATCCAAATGTACAAAAACCTGTTTACGAGCTGTTACAAAATATAGATAATATTCAATTGATAAAACCTTTAACCTATCCCGCATTTGTTTGGTTAATGAGTAAGTCATATATAATTTTAACTGATAGCGGAGGTGTTCAAGAAGAAGCACCTAGTTTAGGGAAACCCGTTTTGGTAATGCGATCTAATACTGAAAGACCCGAAGCCGTTAAAGCAGGTACGGTAATTCTCGTAGGAACTAATGAAAATAAAATTGTTTTAGAGGTAAATAAATTGATAGACAATACCAATACTTATAAAAAAATGAGCTTATTACATAATCCTTATGGAGATGGTTTAGCCTCAAAAAAAATAGTAAAATATATTGAAGAAAAAGGAATTCTTAGAAAATGAAAGATAAACCAAGTGTTGTAGTAATAGGATTAGGGTATATTGGGTTACCCACGGCAGCTTTGCTAGCCAATAACCAATCAAAAGTTTTAGGAGTTGATATTAATTCAACCATAGTTGACACGGTAAATGCAGGTAAAATTCATATTGTTGAACCAGAATTAGATAAAGTAGTCTTAAATGCTGTTAAAAAAGGGTATTTAAAAGCGAGTGTCACAGCCGAAAGGTCAAACACCTATCTTATAGTTGTACCAACACCTTTTAAAGCTAAGAATGAGCCAGATATTTCTATTGTAGAAGCTGCAACAAAAAGTATTATACCTTTATTTAAAGAGGACGATCTCTATATTATTGAATCAACATCTCCTGTTGGAACCACAGAAAAGATGATGCAATTAATTTATAGCAAAAGACCGGAATTAAAGAATAAATTAAACATAGCTTACTGTCCAGAGCGAGTACTTCCCGGAAATGTGATGTACGAATTAGTTTACAACGATAGAGTAATTGGAGGGATTGACGAAAAATCTACCGAAAAAGCAATTTTGTTTTACAGTAAATACATAAAAGGAGAACTGCACCGTACTAATGCACGAACAGCAGAAATGTGTAAGTTAGTTGAAAATTCTTCAAGAGATGTTCAAATTGCATTTGCAAATGAATTGTCATTAATATGTGATAAGGCAGCAATTGACGTGTGGGAATTAATCAAATTAGCAAACAAACACCCACGTGTAAACATACTAAATCCGGGTTGTGGAGTTGGAGGACACTGTATTGCTGTAGATCCATATTTTATTGTGGCAGATTACCCAATGGAATCACAATTAATAGGTAAAGCAAGAGAAGTAAATAATTATAAATCATTTTGGTGTGCAGAAAAAGTGCAATCAACTAAATTAGAATTTCAAATAAAATACAAGCGTAAGCCAAGCATTGCTATAATGGGATTAGCGTTTAAACCCAATATTGATGATTTACGGGAATCTCCTGCAAAATACATTGCTCAAAAAGTAATGGGAAAGGCAACTAATGAAGTATATTTTATAGTTGAGCCTAATATTAAAACCCATTCTGTATTTAAATTAACTAATTATAAAGTCGCTGTAGAAAAGGCTGATATTATTGTTTTTTTAGTAGCCCATAACGAATTTAAAAATTTAAAAATACCAAAAAACACTATAATATTAGATTTTTGCGGAATAATGAATAGTTATTCGAAGTGAAAACAAAATCTCTAAAAATATTATTTGTACAACGTGTTATTACAAGATATAGACTAGATTTATTAAAGACTCTTTGTAATGATTTTAAACAAGTGGGTATCATCACATCGAAAGGAAATAAATCAGGCACTTTAAAACTAGCAAAATATAACGATGTAGAAATGGAGTTTAGTAATATTAAAATATATAAACTGTCATCGTTACGAATAAATTATAAAGGAGAGAGTAGAGCAACCAACTTTTTTATATACCCAAAGTCAATTAGAATTATAAAAGAATATGATATCATTGTCTTTGAAGGAACTACTAACTTACTAAATAATTTATATTTAGTACCCTATTCAAAACTGTTGCGTAAAAAAACCCTTTGGTGGGATGCGGGATACTCTTTACCTAATAGGACATTTAAAAGAAAAATTATTGATAGAGTAATAAAGCCTTTTGTAATGTGTACAGATGCGCAAATGGCATATTCAACACTCGCTTTAAAGTATCTCACTAATTATATGGGAGCTAAAAATGCCTTCCTTAATTTAAATACAATTAACACTTCTTATTTTGATGTTATTTCTAGAGAGATAGAAGAAAGTATTAATAGTTATAAGTTTGATAAGAATAATATTAAATTACTCTACGTTGGCGTAATTGAAGAAAGAAAAAAAATTAAAGAACTTATAGATATTGTATCTAGATTAAATAAAAGCACATCTAAAAAGAGATTTTCTCTAACTATTATAGGGGGCGGAAATCAATTAAACGAGATAAATAAATATATCAATAAAAACAAACAAGTTTGTTTATTAGGACCAATATATGAGAAGAACGAGCTAAAGCCATATTACTTTAAAAGCGATTTGTTTGTATTGCCTGGAGATGGTGGGTTAGCTATTCTTCAATCGCTACTATTTGGTTTACCTGTCTTGAGTATAAAAGGAGCCGATGGTACAGAATTAGATTATATTAAAGATAAATCATTTTTAGTAGAGTCAGTCACTATGATAGAAGATTCGTTAAAAAGACTAACCAATATAGACAGAAAAAAAATTATTTGTAATTTGCCTGATATAAAACATTTTTATTGGACAGAAACACTAAAAAGTCTAATAATGAAATTATAATGCAATTAACTACTAAATCTAGCAAAATTTTAGAGCAAGGTATATTATTTTTAATTCTTGCTCTTGTTTTTTTGTACGATGCTTTTGTTAAATATATTGGCTTTTTAGATGAATTTACAGCTCTTTTGTCCACTGTAGTTTTTTTATATTACGTTAGCGTAAAGGGTAAAGTAAAATTATTTAGAAACGAACATTATATAATTTTATTTTTAGGGATAATTATAACAATAGGTTTATTATCCAATTTTTGGGCATACCATAACGGACACAAAACAGATGGAATTGCTATTGTTGGAGATTTAATAAATTTTAATAAAGCTTTTATTACATATTTAGCTGTTAGATTATTATCTGATAACTTTGATGCAAAGAAGGTCTTAAGTAAAATAACAAAATATTCAGAATTAGTGTTTTACATACTAGCTCTATTTGTTGTTTTTGATTTTATATTTAAATTTTTTCCACATCAGTTGAGATATGGAATCCCTTCGTTCGAATTATTTTTTCAACACCCGTCACGTTACGGTTTTGCTTTTGCATTTATCTTTTTATCACTATTACCAAAATATTATAAAAACAATAAAAGTTTTCTTTTTCTAATACTCATATTAGGAATGTTATCGATGCGAATTAAGTATTTTGGATTTGTATTTATGGGTGTTTTATTTTTGTTTTACGGTAAAAAACTTTACAAGATACCTAAGATTTATTTATTTGCAATTATTGGTTGTATAGGATTGATTATAATGGGAGTGTTTAGAGACCAAATACAGATGTATTTTTCTTTCAATTCAATTAAAACAGGATGGTCAAGGGCTGTGATTTTATATTATAGTTTTACTATAGGAAATGATTTTTTCCCATTAGGTACGGGCTTTGGTACTTACGCGTCATATTATTCAGGATTACACTATTCGTGGGTATATGATTTATATGGATTAAATAATATATGGGGAATGTCACGACATTATTGGGGTTTTTTAGCAGACCAATATTGGCCAATGGTACTGGGTCAATTCGGCTATTTTGGTCTAATAAGTATGCTGTTAATTATATATAATTATTTTAATTTATTTATAAAACAAATTAAAAACAACATGAACAATGTACACTATTATTATTTGCTAAGTGCATTATTAGGTTTGTTATTGTTGTTAATAGATAGTACATCAGATGCAATTTTTACGCAACAAAGAGCTGTTGTAATGTTTATGTACTTCGCTTTAATTGTTAATACAACAAAGGATAATAATGAAAAATAAATCTTTATTAGTTCCTTTTGCCGAAGTTTTATCAAAAGTAATTTCTTTTGTCAACATATTACTTTTTGTAAGAATTCTTTCAGTTCAAGATTATGCAGATTACTCTTATATAGTTGCGATTGTAATGTGGTCTTCTGTATTAATGGATGGCGGTATTAATAACTTAATTTACAATAAAAGTTTAAAAAAAGAAACGTCTGGCATTGACACATTATTCACAAGCCGTTTATTTTTATCTATAATTGTTATACTGTTTGTGTCTTTCTTGTTTATTACCAAAAGAAAAGAACTCGCTATTGCAGGAATTCTTTTTTCTTTAATCACTTACTTTTCTTCTACTTCGGCATTGGTTAAAATGTTATCTAGAGGGCTTGGATTTGTAAAAGCAGATATTATTAGTATTCTCAGCGAGCCTTTTATTAGATTTATTTTACTATCTATTATCTACACTACTAGCAAATATTTTGATTATACTCTGTCACAAGTTTTATTTATTTATCTAATTGCAGGTGGTGTTGCCTTTTTAATAAATAAACATTATTTAAGTATTTATTTTTCATTAAAATTAAGATTTGCAAGTATTAAAACTATTAGTAAAAACATCGCAGCTTCTCTTAAACAATCTAAATATTATCTTTTATACTATGTAATGATTGTTGGCTTAGGACGTATTGATATATTGTTTTTAGATGAGTATTCAGGGAAACATGAGTTGGCTGTTTTTTCTTCGGCACTAAACATGTATCAAGTTGCACAATTATTTTTTATATCTATAATTACTTCACAATTTTTAAAATTGTACAAAAACAAATACCTTTATTTAAAATTTTTAGTTCCGTTACTTGTTTTAACTGTATTATTGACAAACATTTCCTCATCATATATCTTTAAGTATTTATTTCCGGAACCGTATATTAAAGGTCAATTTGTTTTAAATATTTTGATTATTGCAATATTACCGGCGATTGTTAATTATTATTATATTACTAAAAACAATTATGAGAATAAAGTGAAAATTAATTTTCTACTGTTACTTGTTGTATTTTTGATTAAAACTGTAATATATTTTATATTAAAACCAACAGATTTACAAACGTACAGTTATATATATCTTACATCAGAAGGTTTGCTTTTAACACTTTTTATAATTAAAATATTGTATGAAAATACTACAAATAAACAAGTTTCTTAAAATTGTTGGAGGAGCAGAAACGTATATGTTTCAATTATCTAAATCACTTCAAAATTTAGGTATTGAAGTAAAGTATTGGGGGATGGAAGATGAAGAAAATATTGTTTGTGACTTCCCTAATTTAGAAGCTGCAAATATTGATTTTAAGAATCAACATTTAATAACTAAATTTAGTTCAGCGTTTGACACTATTTATTCTTCAAAAAATAAAGTTAAAATATCTAAAGTATTAGATATTTATAGTCCAGACATTGTTCATATTCATAACTACAACTTTCAATTAACGCCAAGTATATTATCAGAAATAAAAAAAAGAGGGATTAAAATTGTTCAGACAATTCACGATAGTCAAATGGTTTGTCCATATCATAGGCTTTATAACTTTCAACAAAACAAGATTTGCACAAAATGTGTTACAGAATCTTTTGTTAATTGTATAAAAGACAAATGTTTTGACGGCTCTATTTTTAAAAGTACTATAGGCGCACTTGAAAGTATTTTTTATCACTCTCAAGGATATTATGATAAATATATTGATACATTTATATCTCCTAGTAACTTTTTAGCAAAATTAATTGAGAATAGAATTAATAATAAGATAGAAATAATCCCGAATTTTACAAAAATAGAAGCTAATGATTCTATAGAGGCTACTAATAAAGACTATTATTTATATTATGGAAGGATTTCTGATGAAAAAGGGATACTTGAATTAATTGACATTTTTGAAGAAATTAAACTTAGTTTGTTAATAATTGGGAAAGGAGATTTAGAGAAAACAGTAAAACGTAAAACAGAAAAAATTTCAAATATTAATTTTATTGGTGCTAAATACGGTAAAGAGCTCTTTAATATTGTTAAAAAAGCCAAATATGTTGTACAGCCCTCAAAGTGGTTTGAAAATTGCCCTATGACAGTGGTAGAGTCTTTTTCTTTTGGAGTGCCTGTAATTACCTCTAATCATAGTGGATTTAAAGATTTGATTAATGAAAGAGAAACAGGCTTTTTATTAGATTTTAGCAATAAATCAGAAGTGATTAAAAAGCTACGTAAGATTGAAAAATATGACGTACTTTCATTGAAAAATAATGTGCGCAAGTATTACATTACACATTTATCTGAAAAGACTCATATGGATAAAATACTTTCTATCTATAATAAAGTATTAGAAAATAAATGATATACAAAGCAATAAAAAACCGAAAAAGTAGTGACGATATAATTGTAGGATTATTGTTTCTTTATTTGGGGATAGTATATTTTTCTAAGGCTATTTCTAATACATTACTTGTAATCATAATTTTTCTTTATTTAATGTCAATAATTAGAAAAAAGATAAAAATAGATTTAAACAGACATTTTATTATAAGATATTTATTAATTATTACACCGTTTGTATTGACAATAATTTCAACTTTATTGTCAGACAATGTAGAAAGAGGAATTAGATTTATATGGCTCAGAATACCAATACTAATCATTCCATTTATTGTATTATCTATAAAAATTAAAAAAGAAATTTTACTTATTGGCAGTAAATTCTTTATTCTGTTATCTGTTATAGCGTCAGTTATCAGTATTAGTAATGCTTATATTTTATTTAATGACAAAGGCGCTATATTAAACCCAAACTATGCCGATTTAGTTACAGTTATTCAGCATCCTTATTTTGGAATATTTCAACTTATATCTTTAGTTTTACTTATAGAAGTAGTCTTATATAAAAACAATAAAAACATTTTTTTTGCAATCCCTTTTTTAATCATTGGTATTATACTTTCTACTTCAAGACTAGTCTATCTTTTAGCAATATTGCTAGCAGTTTATTATATTATTATAAAATTAACTAAGCAGATTTCAATACCTCTTATCATTATCGTTTTAAGTGTTTTTTCTACTTTAATTATTACAAATAATAGCCTCAAAAATAAAGTTTTACGCACTGTAGAATATAAGAATTCACCTCGACTTTGGCTTTGGAATAACGCTTATAAAGTTTTAAAAAATTCTAAACACCCTCTATTTGGTGTAGGAATTGGAGACTATTATACAAATACTAAAGACCCTTATTTTTTTAGAGAAAAAGAAAAAGGGACTATGGGATACAATCCGCATAACCAGTATTTAGAATTTATACTAACTAATGGGGTAATAGGGCTATTATTTATTGTTTCAATGGGTACAATATTTTATATAATTTACAGGCGTTCTAAAATGTCAGTTATAATTTTTTTAATAATAGCATCATTTACTTTTACAGAAAATATCTTAAATAGACAGTTTGGCGTTCAGTTATACTCTTTTTTTATACCTCTACTACTAGCTAAATACAATAAGTCAGATAGTTTTATATCATCATCTTCAAGATAAAGTTTTAAGTTTGATAAGTTCTTTAGTTTTTTTAACTATAGAAATGAATAAAAGAATAAATTTGTTTTAAAATTACTAATAAGCATTTATAATATTAGAAAACAATGAATAACAATATTAAATTAATAATTGAATTGGTTGAAAATTTAGAGAGTGACTTTGAGGTGTCTATCAATAAAGATAAAATATTTCGTAAAATATTAAAAAACAGAGCGCTAGAAATTCTGTCAAATCTCAAAAAAGATCAAGACAGGTTTGTAAATATAGAATATAATGATATTTTTGAAGACTTAATAGAAAGAGTTATTTCCATTGTAGGTCAACTATAGAAAATGACATTTTTTTATAGAATTATAATTTATTTAATATTCAAGCGTTGCATTTTTCAACATTAAAAGTATTTAAACTATTATTATGGCTATCAATTACATAGACCAAGCCAAGGTTATGGCGTCTAAATTTTATTTAATAAGCAATTATTACCCCACTTCAAAATCAAATAGTTTTAAATACTACAGGTATAAAGTGTTATTGCCTTTCCTCAAAGCACATTATAAATTTTTTAACTACTTATACACTAAGAGGCCATGGACAAGTCCAGGGTCTATTTTATTTTTTGATAAAGTATTGACTAAAAATATGGTGGGGTTAGAATATGGAAGTGGTCGTAGTACGCTTTACTTTGCAAAAAAACTTAAAAAATTGGTAAGTGTAGAACACAATACAGAATGGTTTCAAAAAGTAAGTAACCAATTAGTTCAAAACAAAATAAACAATGTAGATTATTTGTTAGTCCCTAGGGAAGACTTTCCAAATAACGAAGAAGATATTGATATTTATATGAATGAATATGATGAATATGAATCGAAAAAGAAGTATTTAAATTATTACAATAAAGTAAATGAATACCCTGATAATTTCTTTGATTTTGTTATGATTGACGGTAGAGTTCGTGTTCGTTGTGGCTTAAATGCTATGGTAAAATTAAAAACAGGAGGAATATTTGTTTTAGATAATTCAGAAAGACCAAGGTACAATCCATTACACAAAGCACTAGATTCTTGGCTTAAAGTAAACACAACAAATGGTATTACAAATACAACAATTTGGATTAAGCCATAAATAGTTTATCTAAAAATAAGGAAGGGCAAAGTACTTTAGTTATACACTTTTAAGAGTTCTAACGCTATTTTGTCCCAATTGTAGTCTTTGTCTATTTTTTTTGAAAAGTCTTTTTTTTGTTTTGATGATTTCAGAAGTCTTGATAATTTTAAAGAGAGTTTCTTTGTGTTTCCAACTTCAAAATAAGCTTCTTTTTCAAGTTCAATTTCTAAGTTAGCAGGAATGTTACTAACCAACACTTCAAGATTATAACTCATAGCTTCAAGTAAAGATATTGGAAGACCTTCGTGGTATGATGTCATAACAAATAATCGTGCATGTGAAAATATCTGATTTAGTTTTTCACCTTTTATAAAGCCTGTTAAAACAACCCCCGCTTTAACTGCCGCCTCTTTTAAATTTCGGCTATAATCTGTTTCATGGTCTGCATCACCAACTAAAACTAACTTAAAATTAGTCTTGATTTTTGAAAATGCTTTTATTAAGTCAGTAAACCCTTTTTCTTCTACAAATCTACCAACAGCAATAAAGTAGTTGTCTTTTTCTAGATTTAAATTTTTTATATAATCATCTTTTTTAGCTATTACAGGAAAATTAACACCATTATAAATTAAATGACAATCTTTCCTATTATACTTTTTTAGTAAGATAGAGTTAATTACTTTGGAAATAACAATTACTTCATTTGCAAATTTTGTTCCTAAAAATTCACCTATTTTTAAAATACTTTTAGCAGATTTTCCCCACTTTTGTCTTTCGTAGTCTGGGCCATGGTTTGTAACAATAACTTTAAGCCCTAAAACTCTAGCTAAGGGCGTCATAATCATGGGTCCAACGGCGTGGATATGCAAAACGTCAGGACGTTTAACTCCGGCATAAAGAACACCCAAAAAAGTATGTATTATTGCTTCAATACTTTTTTGCTTTGGTGCATAAATGTGTTTTAATTTAACACCTTTGTAGAGAATTAAATTTTTATCAATTACATATGGAGTTCGTGTTATTACAGTAACATCGTGACCCAATTTAGAAATCCTCGGGTACAATTCTTCACAATGTGTTTCTACACCTCCCAAAATATTAGGGATACCACGTGTGCCTAACACAAATATTTTCATTTCTTGTTATTTAGTTTCCCTTAGATCTCCTTGAAGTGGATTTTGACCTACGTTATAGTGTGGAATTTTATCCTTACAAATAGGCATTCCCAATAAACTTTTTACTTTATTTTTAACGACCCATTTAGTAGGGTGTTGTATATATTTTTTCATAACAGGTGCAGCGGTACCAACCATCCAACAATTTTTTGGACACGTCTTAACTAAGCCCCTTACCTTGTCGGCTTGTTTGCTATACCATAATTCTTCAAAAGTTTCAAAATCACGAATATTCCCCATACTTTCTTTCCAGTATCTATCCTCTAGTCCGTTGCAAGGATAAACATCACCGTAAGGTTCAATGAAAAAATTTACGTTTCCAGCTTCGCAGGGGAGCATTCTTTTCTCTCCTTTTATATAATTTATGAGTCCTAAATTAAAAAAGGCACGATACCAACTTTTAGGATTATTGTCCTTTAGTAATTGGTCAATTAATTTTTCAAAATTTTGAATTACAATATCCTTTTCGGTTACAAAATTATCATCTTTATGAAAGTAAAATGAGTTATGAAAAGTAGCTGTTGCAAACTCCATATTTAGTTTTTTACTTAAATCGTAAAGATTGAGTAAATCATGAGAATTTTTATTAGAAACGGTCATACCAAATCCAATATCTTTAATCCCCATTTCCTTTAGTCCTTTTAAGGTTTTTAGCCCTCTTTGGAAGCCAGTGTCTCTACCTCTCAAGTCGTTATTTATTTCTTGTAAACCTTCTAAACTTACGCGCACGCCAATTTTAGGGAAACGCTTAGCCAATTTTAATATTTTTTCAGTGTGCCAACCGGCAGTAGAGATTACAATTCTATCACTTTTCTTATACATTACCTCAATAATATCTTCTAAATCTTTACGCATAAAAGGCTCTCCTCCTGTGATATTAACAAATTTAAAATGGGGTAAATTTTCTAAATCTTTTGGAGTGATTTCTCGTTTTTTATCTGTAGGATTCTTCCAAATATTACACATTTTACAAGCCATATTGCACCTATAGGTAGTTATAATTGAAATATCTGAAGGCATTTTGACTTTCTTCATAAAAACATTAGTTTTTTCTATTTTTAATTATTTTGGCGGGCACTCCTCCAACAATTGAATACGGTGGAATATTTTTTGTCACCACAGATCCAGCAGCTATAACACAACTGTTTCCAATATCAACACCAGACATAATGGAGACATTTGCCCCTATCCAGACATCACTTCCAATGGTTGTTTTGCCTTTTGTAACCCCTTGATTTTTTATAGGGATGTCTATCTTGTTAAAATTATGATTCTCAGAAAAAATATTTACTCTAGGTCCAAATATCACGTTATCTCCAATTTCAATATCACCCCGAACACCTATAAAACAATAATGGTTAATGCCAACGTTATCACCAATTTTAAGTGAGGAACCAACATTTCTTAAAACTCCAGTACACTCTATTATGGAATATTTACCTAAAGTAAAATTATTGCCAATTTCTACACCATTATAACTCAAGGCATTTATAGTTGAATGTTTCATTAAATTTAGCCCACTACCAACTTTTATCTTGTGTCCAAATTGGATTTTTGCTCCTTTTTCTGCAAATACAATTCCTTTAGACTTTTTTAAAAAGGGTTTGATAAATAAAAATCCTCTAATAGCTGCCCATGCCTTATCACCTAAAATGGTGAGAAGTTCTTTAAAAGAAAACGGGTAAGATAGGATGTGTTTTTCGTTTTTTACTTTAGATAATAAAAATTCAATTATTTTATAGGCTTTCATGTATAATCGTTAGTAGCTTTTATATACGCGAATTTAGTAAATTTAAATATCAATAAAATAGATTATTTTACTTTTAGTTTATTTAATGCTTGCCATGTGTATATAATTATTTTTTTATTTGTGTAATAAAATAACCTTTAATCATAAACACAAAAAGATATTTTCAAATATACTTTACTCTTAAGATTTAAAGAAAATTCAGATTTTATTCACTTAAAATTGTTTATTAAATACAATGGTAATCTTAAAAATTTTAGTTTAAATTTGAAATGTTTTTAAAACCCATTTTAAAGAAGATAATGGATAAAATTACAATTGGATATTCTAAATACCTCAAACTAATAAATATTAGTGTACACCTTGTTATACTAAATTTAACGTTTTGGTATTTCGACAAATCTATAGGAACAAACCTCTCCCACATTTTGTTTATTAATATGAGTTGGTTGATTATAGCATACCTCTCTAATTTTTACAGCACTTACCGCTATATAGATCTCACAAAATTAATAGCGCGATTAATTCTTCAATTTATATTATTCACGCTTTCTTATTTTTCCTTTTATGCGTTATCGCGCGTAAATTTTAATATCTTTATTCAGGCCAAGATTTTTATAACATTATTTCCAAGCCTTTTAACTGTTAGACTTTTTTTCTTTTTTTCTTTAAGAGCTTATAGGAAACAAGGCGGTAATTACAGGCGGGTTATAATAATAGGCAATAGTGTAAAAGAAAAAGAACTTCAAGATTTTTTTATAAACAGAACAGAATTTGGCTATAAATTTTTTGGGTTTTTTAGCAAAGAAAAAACGAAAAACAAATACTATCTAGGCAATATAAATAATGCATTTGATTTTGTTACACAAAACGGGATTGACGAGATTTATTGTTCTTTAGGCGTGCTAACAAAAGAGCAAATAAAAAAATTCATAAAATTTTCTGAAGACAATTACAAAACCTTAAAATTTATTCCGAAAGAAGAAAACCTACTTACAAGCGAACTCAATGTAGAATACTACGATTATATTCCCATTGTTAATTTAAGAAAAAACCCCTTATCTAAACTCCTTGAAAGTACTGTAAAAAGGTTATTTGACATTTTTTTTTCACTTTTTGTTATTGTGCTAATATTGTCATGGTTAACACCTATTTTATTTATTCTTATTAAAATAGAATCTAAAGGTCCCTTGTTTTTTAAACAGGTACGCGAAGGCTTAAACGGCAAACGCTTTAATTGTTTTAAGTTTAGATCTATGAAAAGAAATAAGTTAGAAAATGTTGTTCAAACCTCAAGGAATGATGAGCGCATAACAAAAATGGGTTCTTTTATTCGCAAGACAAGTATTGACGAACTCCCGCAGTTTATAAATGTTTTTTTAGGTTCAATGAGTGTTGTAGGACCAAGACCTCATATGATATCACAAGGTGATAAGTTTAAAAAAATAGTCGATAAATACGCTGTACGTCATTTTGTAAAACCAGGAGTTACTGGTTTGGCACAAGTTAAAGGATTTAGAGGAGAAATAACAAAAACATCTGACATCCAAAATCGTGTAAAATACGACATATTTTATATTGAAAACTGGTCGTTATTGCTCGATATTAAAATTATTGTACTAACAGTTTTAAACTCTTTTAAAGGCGAAGAAAATGCTTTTTAATTTATGAACATCCTCATTTTAGGTTCTGGCGGTCGCGAGCATACTTTGGCTTACAAAATAAGCCAAAGTGTACTGTTAAATAAGCTCTTTATAGCACCGGGTAATGCTGCCACACAATCTTTAGGAACAAATTTAGACATAAACCCTACAGATTTTAAAGCGGTAAAGAAAGCCGTGTTAAAATACGATATCAATATGGTAATTGTCGGCCCCGAAGACCCTTTGGTTAATGGGATACACGATTTTTTCTTATCAGATAGTGAACTTAAAAAGGTAAGCGTCATTGGTCCACAAAAAATAGCAGCCCAACTTGAAGGTAGTAAAGAATTTGCCAAACAATTTATGATACGTCATAATATTCCGACAGCTAAATACCAAAGCTTTACAGAAAAAACCTTAACAAAAGGCTACAGCTTTTTAGAAAGCTTAAAACCGCCCTATGTTTTAAAAGCAGATGGTTTAGCCGCCGGTAAAGGAGTGGTTATATTAAACGATTTAAACAAAGCTAAAACAGAACTTAAAGCGATGCTAGCCGATAAAAAATTCGGCGAAGCCAGTACAAAAGTTGTGATAGAAGAATTTTTAGACGGTATAGAAATGAGCTGTTTTGTGCTTACTGATGGTAAAAATTATGTCAATTTACCAAATGCCAAAGATTACAAACCGATTGGAGAAGGAAATATCGGCTTAAATACAGGCGGTATGGGCGCTATTTCACCCGTTCCTTTTGCTGATGAAACATTCTTAAAAAAAGTTGAAGACCGTATCATTAAACCCACTATAAACGGGTTGGCTAAAGATGATTTACCCTATGTTGGTTTTGTTTTTATAGGATTGATAAAAATTGACAATAATCCTTTTGTGATAGAGTACAACGTACGTATGGGTGATCCTGAAACCGAAGTAGTTTTTCCGCGAATTAAATCGGATGTGGTGGCACTTTTTAAGGCTGTAGCCGATGAAAAATTAGACAGTTTTAAGTTAGAAATTGACGAGCGATCGGCTACTACGGTTATGTTGGTTTCAGGCGGTTATCCCGAAGCTTACGAAAAAGGTAAAACCATTACAGGACTTGAAAATATAAAAGATTCTATAGTGTTTCATGCAGGGACAAAATTAGATAACAATAAAATCAGCACAAATGGCGGACGTGTTTTGGCTATAACATCATTTGGAAACGATTTTAAAGAAGCCTTAAAAAAGTCTTATAAAAACATCGAAAAAATTCATTTCGAAAAGATGAATTATCGCAAAGACATTGGATTTGATTTGTAAAGTCTTCGACTCCGCTCAGACTTACAAAAATAGTTAACTGTACAAAATTATTTGTCAGGTTGAGCACAGTCGAAACCTAAGTTGTACCTTTGGTTTTGATGGAAAAACCCTATAAAAAGAAAGTTCTTATCACGCCTTTAAACTGGGGTTTAGGTCACGCCACGCGCTGTATTCCGATTATTAATGCGCTGATAAAAAGTAATTTTATACCTATTATTGCTTCAGATGGCGAAGCCTTGACACTGTTACAAAAAGAATTTCCAAAACTAAAATTCTTCAAGTTGCCTAGTTATAATATCACGTATCCTCGTAATTCAAAATTCTTTTTAATACACTTTTTATTAAAGATACTGCATTTTCGCAAAATATTTAAAACAGAAAATAGACTTGTAAAAGACATTGTTAAAGCCGAAAATATTGTGGGTATTGTCTCCGACAATCGTTTTGGGTGTTACCATCCCGATATAAAATCGGTTTATATAACACATCAATTAAAGGTTTTGGCGGGATTGTTTACTTTTTTGACGTCTAAAATCCATCAAAAAATAATTAAAAATTTTGATACCTGTTGGGTGCCCGATGACGAAAATCACACTTATTCCGGAGAGCTATCTAAAGTTAGCTTACACAAAATTAAAATCAATTATTTAGGTGTTTTAAGTCGGTTTAAATATCAAGAGGCAACTTTAAAATACGATTATTTAATACTTATTTCGGGACCAGAACCCGAACGCAGTCGGTTAGAAAATCTTATGATTAATACTTTTAAAAACACGTCAAAAAAAGTATTGTTAGTTCAGGGTAAAGTAGAAACGAATCAAAAAATAAGGTGTCAAAACGATATTGACATTTTTAATTATATGACACAAAATCAGCTTCAGCAAACAATAGCAGAAAGTAAAGTTGTCATTGCACGGTCGGGCTATTCTACGGTAATGGATTTAGCAGTTATGGGTAGAAAAGCTTTCTTTATTCCCACGCCGGGGCAGACAGAACAATTGTATTTAGCTAAAAATTTAGAGCGTCAAAAAGTGGCACCTTTTGCTTTTCAACATCAGTTTAAATTAACTGATTTAGAAATACTAGAAAAATATTTAGGTTTTAAAAAACACCCTGTATCAAAAAAAGATTTAGAAGAATCTTTAGAAATATTTAAATAACCTTTTCAAGCGTAAAAGAAAAAGTAGAACCTTCGCCTAAAGTACTTTTAACAAAAACCTGTTGCTTATGCGATTCGACTATATGTTTTACAATAGCCAGTCCTAAACCCGAGCCCCCTTGTTCTCTAGACCGACTCCTGTCAACGCGGTAAAAACGTTCAAAAAGTCTTGGAATTTGCGATTGGGTAATTCCTTCACCATTATCTTGGATGTTTATAACAATTTGATTTGACGAATAACTGGCAATAGATACGGTTGTTAAGCCGCCCGAAATACCGTATTTTATAGAGTTAATTATAAGATTAATAAGCACCTGTTCTATACGCTCTTTATCGCCTTTTACAAGAATTGGTGTGTCGTAATTTTTGTCAAAAGAAAGAGTGATATTATTTTTTTTGGCTTTAATTTCTAAGAGGTCAAAAGTGTTTTTAAAAAGATTTACAATATCTATAGTTTCAGATTTTAGATTTAAATCGCCCGATTCTAACTTGGCAATCATATCTAAATCTTTTATAATATAAATTAATCGTTCAACACCTTTGTCGGCACGTTTTAAATACTTGTCACGCAGTTCTTTATCTTTAACAGCCCCATCTAAAAGTGTCAATATATAACCCTGAATGGTAAAAAGAGGGGTTTTGAGTTCGTGCGAAATATTGCCTAAAAACTCACGTCGGTAAGCTTCTCTTAAGTGAAGGGTTTCAATTTCTAAACGCTTTCCTTCGGCAAATTCATTTACTTTTTTAGAAAGCGTATCCATATCAGAAGTTATGGCTTTTTTGTCAACATCAGAAATATCTAACAGAGAGACATCGTCGTAAATTTTTTGAACTTTTTTATAAATAAAATTCTGCACTCTATTTTGAATGATTAAAAGTGAGACCGATAAAAAAACAATAAAAAACGTTAAGAAATAACCAAGTGAAAGACTTACATCGTAATAAGTATCTAAACCAAATAAAGTAAGACAGGCCAATATACTTAACAGTAAAGCCGATAAAAAAGCAAACTTATAAGTCTTTTTAAAAGCCATTAGTCTGTAATAAATTTATAGCCCACACCTTTTACAGTTTTAAAATAAGCATCGCCAATTTTTTCGCGTAATTTTCTAATATGTACGTCAATAGTTCTGTCGCCCACAATCACATCGCTTCCCCAAACGGTGTTTAAAATAACATCTCGTTTAAAAACCTTATTGGGCTTAGATGTTAATAACACTAATAGTTCGAACTCTTTTCTTGGTAAGTTAATGTGTTCTTTTTCTTTAAGGATGTAATATTCATCTTTAAAAATACTGATAGCACCTATTTTTAAAACGGCATTTTCATCACTTTTTTTAAGACGTCTTAACAGGGCTTTTACCTTACTTATCAATACTTTTGGCTTAACAGGCTTGGTAATATAATCGTCTGCGCCCGCTTCAAATCCGGCCATTTGCGAATAATCTTCACCGCGGGCGGTGAAAAAAGCAATAATAACATCTTCAAGCCCTTTTATGTCGCGTATTTTTTCGCAAGCCTCAATACCGTCCATTTCGGGCATCATTACATCGAGTAAAATAAGATGTGGTAAGATTTTTTTAGCCACTTTAACAGCCTCTACACCGTTGGTAGCCTTAAATATTTGATACCCTTCGTTTTTAAGATTGTACCCCACAATTTCTAAAATATCGGGTTCGTCGTCTACTAAAAGGATTTTTATAGAAGTTTTTTTCATTGTGCTTATAGTTTTAAGCTGTTCAAAAATAAACATAATAATACACTTAATGTTTAAGCTGTGTAAATTTTACAATTTAGTAACATTAGCGTATTATAAAATCAACTTTTTAAATATTAATAGTTTAAATAACAATATCCAAAAATTTAACATTTAAAATTAAAAATAATTAGTAACTTTAGCTTTCCAAAAAACCTTAAAATATTTTATCATGAAAAAACTTTACTTATTACTTTTTGCGATTATAACTGTAGCCACAGTTCAAGCGCAAACAACCTTAGCGGCACAAGATTTTGAAAGTGCAGCTAGTGACACATGGTCTCCAACGATAACGCCTGCAACATATAGTGTAGGATCTGATATTTGGTCAACAGTAACAAATGTTGGGACAATTTCTGCTCCACAAAACGCCTCAAATTTTTGGGGGATGCAAGATTTAGAAAATCCCAATGGAGGTACTGCGGGCGACAACACTTTAGCTTTTCCTAATATTGATGTTTCTGGCAAAACAAGCCTTTTACTAACTTTTTATTATTACACAGATGGCTTTGATTCTTCAGATACGTTTAGAGTAGAATACTTTTTTGACGATGTAAGTCAAGGAGAAGTAGCTCTTAATAAAAATACTGATGCTTGGACATTGGTTTCTAAAGTAGTACCAGACGGCACAACAAACTTTAGATTTACTATTTTGGTTAAGCAAAATGGAGGTTCTGATTATGGAGGTCTTGATAACGTGGTGCTACAATCTGGTGCCAATACATCTCCAAGTATGAGTATTACTTCTCCAACGGCTGGTGCAACAGTTAATGCAGGTTCAGCCGGAATAACAGTTTCTTTAGATGTTCAAAATTTTACATCTTCAGGAGAGGCTCCCGCAGGAGGTAGTGATGGTTCGGCCGATGGTTTTATAAAATACACTATTGATGGGGGTTCTAGCATTGATAAATTTGATACAGGCGTTACTGTTCTTACAGGTTTAGCTAGTGGTTCACATACTTTGGTATATGAGTTAGTAGATAATGCGGGCGCTTCACTTTCTCCAGCCGTAAGTGATACGGTAACTTTTACAGTTAATGATATTCTTCAAACATTACCATTTTATGATGCTTTT
Organism: Flavobacteriaceae bacterium; assembly: GCA_045046885.1. Classification (GTDB taxonomy): domain Bacteria; phylum Bacteroidota; class Bacteroidia; order Flavobacteriales; family Flavobacteriaceae; genus CG1-02-35-72. Next base: position 301 of record JASFYX010000009.1, on the reverse strand, counting down.
AATTATCCAGCAGGAAACTTATCCACAGAAAATATTTGGCAGATTCAAAATAGTGGAGATGAAGTTCTTACATCATCAACAAATCTTTCTTATACAGGATTAGCGACTTCTTCTGGAGGCTCTGCAAGTTTTGATGGAAGCGGGATGGATCCTCTATTAGAATTTACACCTGTTTCTAGTGGCACAGTCTATGCCTCATTTTTATTTAGAGTTACAGACATATCAGCAATTACTGATTTAACAGATGGTGGCTATTTTGCAGGCCTGTCTGAAAGTACTTTTAGTTATGATGCGCGCCTTT